>RXIG01000004.1 GCA_004212155.1 archaeon | reverse complement strand
TGCCGGGGTCGGCACCTATAACACATAGGTGCGCCAGTGTGTAAAATTATTGCACACTCGCACATTTCGTGCACTATTGAGGTAACTAGTTGGGTATAAAAAGGTTTCGGTAACGGCGAGAGGGGACACAATAACGTGCATATGCGTCACGAGCACACAGTTTATGACCGTGGAAGGGCGGCACATAAGACAATGCAGCATCCCAAAGAAGAAAAATAAGACAAGTTGGGGAGCAAAACGAATTAAGGGTGGATGAATGACACTGCGATTATCTGGTGTTAGGCGTATCGCGCCGCGAGAACGAGCGCGATAGCCATGAGAAAAACACTGCAACGACGCCAAGTGCGAGGAGATATCCCCCTATGACATCGGAGAGGTAATGGACCGACAGATACGTCCGGGAGAGACCCATTGCAAGCGACACGAAGGTGGCAAAAAGGAAGGACGTGACCTTCGAAATACGGCCCCACTTGTAGAGGGCGTAGGCAAGTCCAAAATAAAACACTGTCGTTAGGACGACGTGCCCACTGGGATATGAATACCCGCTCACATGCAACAGACCGTCTGGAGGGCGAGGAATCCTGAACGCATACTTCATGGCATTGACGGCAAGGCTTGCAGTGACTAACATGGAAAAGAACGACACGATAGATTCCTTCATACGGGACTTCCACATGTGTACGAAGAGGATCAACGAAACACTATATACGAAGGCGGTCGACCCGATGAGCGATATGAGGTTCATGACATCGGTAAGAGGGGCTGAGGCGATGGATGCCATGACATCGCGCCACGCGCCATCAACTGTCTCGATACCCTCAACACCACAATGGACAATAAGTGAGAAGGCAACAAAGATGCCAAACAGCGGAATCGCATACCACGTACAGATGCCGGGCCCATGCAGGTCCATACATAGACAACGGCGGCAAGAATAAAAAAATATCCCATACGAAAACATATAATATACTTTTAAATAAGTGAAATCATAATGTATCTACCACCATGAACACGCACGCAAAGGAAATAGTGAAGCGGCAGTTTAAACGATTTACCTCAAACAAGCTAAACATCGTTTTCCTTGCAATAGCCGTGTTCGTACCCATAATATATGAGGGTCTGAGATTCCTACCACTCGAGGAAACGATGAATCCACACACGTTTCCTGCCACGTTCACGATAGTGCTGCAAGACCTTCTTGGAACAGAGGGGCCAATTGCACGGTTCGCCGCGTATTACTACGTCATCCCACACCTCGTGATAACCGCCCTTTTGGGGCCGCTGTTCTTCTTCTCAAAGAATCGGCCCCCATGGGTCTACATGTCAATAGGCATCTTCATCTTCATCATCGACAGCATCATATACGTGACATACCCGGTGGCACCACCCATACGCGTGGAGGAGCTTGAGGTAGTCCCCATCCGCATAGAGTACTTTGCCTGGTCGGAAAAAACAATAACGGCCCACTATTCTGCAATACCGTCGGGACACATATTCATATCGTCGTTAGGGGCGCTGATATCGATCATAGAGCGATGGAGGAAGACGGCGACACTCTATGTTGCTAATACCATCATCATGACAGTCGTCATCGTCTATACGGGCGACCATTACCTCATCGATGCGATAATCAGTGTGATATTTGTAGCCGCCATCTACAAGATAGTATGGTATATTGCGAAAAAGAAAGGATTCACTGATCACTCTTCTCTTTACGAAGGCGCCTGACCTCGTCAGCCAGCAACTTAAGCGTCTTCGACTTCGAGTACTTCTTTGTGACGGTTATGCGGCCGTCGAGTGGAGCGTCGGTGTTTGCCCGATCCTTGGGATATTTTTTCTCAGACTCCCGCTGTGACTGCAGACCGATGTTGTGGGCCGCCTTCGAGAGCTCCTTGAGCTGGGGCCCTTTGAGGGAGACACCCTTGGCAAGTTTGCGACCCTCGGAACGCGAACGCGCTGCATCGATGTTAGCAAGCCATATAACCATGTCGTCGCCGTGGCCCATTGCATCACCTCGTGACCTTTATTACCTTGAGTTCTTCAAGCATCTTGGCGTACTTCGGTTTCGAGAAGTGGTCGCGGGCGGGCGCTAGAAGGTCGACGAGACGCTCGGCAACGGCGGTCTTGAGGTCGAGTGGGTGGAGGTCCCCCTCTGCAAACGCTGTCTCGAGTGAATCGTAATCGTAGAATGTGATATCGCCACCAAACTTCTTCGGGCGGTGTACGACGAACTCGGACTCGCCGTCCCTGAAAAGGATCGTCTTTGCCCAGTCAAGCACGGGATTGAAGTCCGTGTTCTGAGCAGGGCAAAACGCCTGCTTGAGCTTGTCGTGTATCTCCTCGGGAGAATCATGGATGAAGACCGCAGACTTTGGTATCGATTTGCTCATCTTCATCTGCGACCAAAGCTCGCGAAGCTTTTCCTTCTCGACAGGCCATATGGGTGGTTGATTGAGGCCGAGGAGAAGGCGATGGTGCACCGCTACGGGTTTCTCCCTCCCCAGCTTTGGGGCTACCTCGCGGGCGATGACATGCGCCTTGCGCTGGTCCATGCCCGAATGCACGAGCGAGAGGTCTTGTTCGAATATGTCTGCCACCTGCATAGGGGGATAGATGAGCTGGGCGAAGTTGACGTCCTCCGCCTGCTGTCTGCCCATGATGGTGATCGACTTTCGAACGCGAGCGAGGGTAAGATTCTTCGAGATGTTGATGACGTTTGTCCAGTAGCTCTCGCTATCACGGTAGAGCTCGGAGCCCATCACGAATCGCACCTTATCGGGGTCTCCGCCCATGGCGGCGATCGACACGGCAAGCCCCTCCTTGAAATAGCCGACGGCGACCCGCTGTATGGTCTCCATATCTCCTCCGAACTTGTTGTTGATCCATGCATGCCAATCTGCCAAGAATACGCTGCAATCGATGCCCGCCTTCTGGAAGTCGGCGATCTTTGCACCCGTCATAAGCCCCGTCCCTAAATGGATGAGGCCCGAGATCTCGAATCCAATGTAGTGGCGTATGTGCCTGCCCTCGTCAAAGAAGGTCTTGAGGTCTGCCGTAGTAAGCACTTCTTCCGTAGGGGGTCGCTTTACCATCGCAATCTTTTCTGTCGTGTCCATGCTACCACTTCTTGATCGCTCTCGTGATGAGGTCCTCGACACAGATGGTCGAGAACGGATTATATATGGTGTTTGATGTCGCAATGTTGATATCGTACTTGGAGAGCCTGTCTATCGCATTTCCCGAGAAGATGCCATGAACGACAACGACGTGAATGGAGTCGGGACGCTTCTCCCGGATAAGTTTCACGGCGTTCTCGATAGTCTTGCCCGTGGAGACGATATCATCGATGATGACCACTTGCCTGCCAGTGAGGTTTGGCAGTGGGCCCTTCGTCCTCACCTCGCCGGTGTTGATGTCGCGCGTCTTGTCGAGGACCGTGTACTCGGCATCGAGCTTGTGAGAGAGGGCGTCTGCCCACTTCTCGCTTTCCGTATCAGGGCCGATGACGTAAGGGTTATCGAGATTGAGCCTGCGGACGTAGGAGACGATCGCATCGACGACGCTGATATTGATAACACGCATACCCTTGGTAATGTCCATTATCTCCGATAGGCGCGTGATGTGTGCCATAAGCGTATACATCCTGGAAACACCACTTTGTGCAAAGAACTCCAAGATGTATTGTAATGAGAATGGTTCACCGAGGCGAAACACTTTGTCCTGACGACCATACGGCAAGTAGGGCATGATGATCTCGATACGTTTTATGTCCATATCCTCAAGCGTCTTTGCCATGAGGTAGAACTCGATGAGATACCTATTTGGGTCAAACGTTCTGTAATCGGCACGATTGAACAGGTAGACCCGGTCGTAATCCTCTACGTTCGTGATCCGGGGACATACCTCTCCATCAGGGAACATGCGCATTTCAAGAGGTACATACGGTATTTCCAAATCTTTTGCCAACTTTTCCAATATATCAGAAGATGGACCCATTATAGCTCTCATTATGAAAGAAGAAGATTGGCAAATTTAAAAAGATTGCTATGCTAAAAGAAAAAAGCGGACCAAATCCTGAATTCTAGCCCTTGCAAGGGGGATTGGGGTCCGTGCCCCCGTCATACAAGCTTCAAATGCCCAGTGATCTCATCGACCTTTTCTTCGGGGCCAGGACCTATGCCTGCCACGGTGAGCGTTCCTGCCGGTATCTCGGTATGCCCTGCATCGCGTACGAGGGTAGCGGGAAGCTTAGCGGAGAGGGCTGCATTGTAGGTGGCCAGCAGATCCTCTGTGGTATCCACGTAGACGACGACCTTCTTTTGGCCCTCGCCTATCCACCTGCGATACCATTCGGGATGACTCGAGCGTGACTTCGTAGCACACATCACTGCAGCATGTGCGACCTGTGCAGCCATCTTGCCCTTTGAAAGCTTAAGGTCTCGGCGCACGGCAACGACGAGCTTGAAGTCGAAGTTCACTCTCCCTCACCCAGATATATGTACTTGCCCAATCTGCGCGAATAGCCGCTCCAGGCGGTGAACGTGTCCTGCGAAAGCTCTTTCATGACCTTGAGGAACTCGCTGGTCTGCGAATCGAGCAGGTCTGCATGAGCCAGCACTGACGCTTCGGGGATCATCGGTTCAACAGGTGAACCCCACTCTCGATGGCCGTGATGCGAGAGGATGATGTGAAGGAGACGCCGCGAGAGCTCGCGTGGGAACCCGTCAATCGCATCAATGGATGCATTGATCCATTCGTAGCTAAGCACGACGTGGTCGAAAAGGCCGCCTTCCGGCGTGATGTCGATGAGGACGCCAACATCATAGCTTTTCAGCTTGCCCACATCATGGAGCAGTGCGCCGGCAAGGAGGAGTTCCTTGTCAAGTGAGGGATAGAGCTTTGCCATCGTCCTGCAAATGAACGTCACGGAATGTGTGTGTTCGATCAATCCGCCCAAGTAGTTATGGTGGTGCGACTTGGCCCCAGGGGCCTGTTTGAACGCCTCCTGGAATGCAGGGTCGTCAAAGTATGAGAGCAAGAGCGCTCGGAGGTGTTCATTCGAAAACGACGAGCAGATGGTATGAAGCTGTGCATAGAGCGCATCGACATCTGCAGGCGTGCTCTCAATGAAATGCTTGATATCGTAAGATTCCTCACGTGAGACGCCCTTTCGCGTGAAGAGGAGCTGGAGTCGCCCGCTGTAGGATGAGATGTCGCCCCGAACACGCACGACATCGCCCACCTCGAAAAGCTCCGCCGTCTCGACAGCCTCGTCCCAGCACTTGCCCCATATGTCGCCGGTCCGATCCTTGAACTTGACCTGCAGATAGCGGCCTGGTTTGGTCTTGAAGTCGAGAAGCTCTTTTTCGGCGACCACGAAGTACGAGTCGATGGCCATGCCCTCCCGTAACTGTGACACATAGACCTTCGATTCCATGGCCAACGATTGTCTGGTATCTTTATAAATGCTCGTGAATGCTCACAAGGTGATCCCGAGTACGAGCGGGCGTGCGAGGTGGCGTCGCGCTATGACGGGCACCTCGTAATACCCTGTATCGATATCTCGTGGTATGGACCGTGTCGAGACATCCTCGTGGGTGATGCGGCGGCCGCACTTCTTGCAGCGATATCCCTTGTTTGCACCCACTGACCGCATCCTCGTCCCACAGCACGCCGGCACCTCGTTTTTAACTATATTGGCAAGTTCCACGACGCGCACCTTCTCAAGGTTGATGGTGCGGCCGTAGTCCGTGTCCTTAACGCCGCCCCACACCTCGATGCGGTCACCGGGTACGAGCCGTGCCATCACGTTCCTAAACTCCTTGGTTGGCTCGTATGCGGCACATATGAGCGACCCCGAGCCATCCTCGACCTTGAAAAACAGGTGCCCTTTGTGCTCGAAGTGGGGGCGCTCGCTCACGGCACATGGGACATGCACCGATTCGTAAGGCCCGGCTTCGCAAATGCGCTTGTCGACGATGTGCGCATCAGTCGCCTGATTGGTAAGGAAGAGCTGAAGCTTCTCGACTGGTTCGCTCCGTATTGCGCGTGCTGCCTCGTATAGGACGTGTGGGTCGGTGCCGCGAATGCCATAGAGCACGGGACACGGCGAGTTGGGCGCGATCGCCACATACTTGTTCTTCCAATCGTATGAGTCAAAGATCGTGGGGCTATAGCGCATCTCGACGTCCCTAACGCTCTCGGCGTCCACATAGCGTTGTGAACCCATGGCTGAAGGGCGGCGGTAGGCGATGAGCTCGTAGGTCGGTGACGGCACGCTTGCGCCCACGGCGGCTAGCGCGCCTATCAGGCCCCGTCCATTGCCCCGCGTCATCACATAAGCATCGACCGAGTCTGCCACCTCATTGGCCTCTTCGATCGTGACGACGTTGTGAAGCGCACGAAGATAGTGGCCGCCAAGATCGGATACGTTCTCATCGCTTACCACAACGACGCCAGGATTGGTGTTCTCATCATGCTCGTAATATGCATCAAGGAACGAAGAGATGATGGAAATGGCGGCGTCCCTGGGCCCTTCAAACGAAAACGACAGCGCGCCGTTACCCCTCGTCTTGTATGGGATGTTCGGATTGAGGCGAATCAGCCGGGGGAGCCCCCTGACCGTGCCCCTCGTTGCCAGGGCATCAATGATGAGTTTGCACAGATAGGTGGTGCACATCCCGGTCCGAGAGTCGGTATCGTCGATTCCCACGTGCATGGAAACGTTTTTAATGCGGTCGTTATTTATAATTACGCATGGAGGGCGAGAGGGAAACGCTTATCTCTGCCACTGAAAAGGTCTTCAGGAAGGCAGGATTCGAGACGTCCGTGTGCTCTTTGCGTTCATGCTATGACATCATAGCAAGAGGCAAGATGTGCACGTTCCTAGTGAAGACCATACCCAATGTCGACTCGCTCTCGCACGAATATATCGATGCGCTCAAGCAACTCTGCTACTATTTCAAGGCTCACCCCATCATCGTGAGCATGCGCACCAAGCACGAGATGCTCCATGTCGGTGTCGTGCACAGCAGGGATGACATACCGGTCGTGTCGATAGAGACGCTTGAGCAGACAGTCGTCGAGGACGTGCCTCCCCTCGTCTATGCAGACAGGGGCGGACTCTACGTGCGTATCGAAGGCGAGCTTCTCAAGCGTATCCGCGAGCAGATGGGATTTTCCCTCTCCGACTTCGCAAAGGAGATCGGCATATCGCGCAGCACACTCTATGACTACGAACACTCGGAGCGCGGCATAGAGCTCAACACGGCCATCAAGATAGAGGACCTCGTCGACATGCCACTCATTAAACCGTGCGACCTCCAGAAGCGCCTGGAGATATTCAAGGAACCGGTGGATCGTCGCCCAAAGACATCGTTTGAGCGTGATGTCTACGCACTCTTTGAAACAATCGGTGTCGAGGCCCATCCCATGGACCGCACCCCTTTTGACGCCGTCGTCAAGGAGGATGAAAACGAGGACACGTTCTTCATGCTAACGGGCATAAGCGACATGGACCTTCGCAGCGTGAAAAAGCGTATCATGGTCGTGCGCGAGATATCGGAACTGCTTAACAAGGATGCATTCTTCATACTCGATGCAAAGACGACACAGAGGATCATCAAGGGCGTTCCCATCGTGCTGCGCACTGAGATGAACAATATCTCGGATTACGACACCATTCTCGAATACGTGAAGGAACGTAAAGAAAAGTTAGATTAACTTTCAGTATGTTTACTTCTTTGTAAAACCAAAATCTTTTTATATCAATAGTAATCCGTCTTTTAGTGTACTCCGAAAGGAGGACGATACAATATGAACCAAGGAAGTCAAGGTGAAGGTCAAATGAGTCAAATGAAACAACCAATGAATGTCACCGAAGAAGGTGGACAGCGGTTTATGGGAAGAGACGCGCAGAGGATGAACATCCTTGCGGGTCGAATCGTGGCCGAAACCATCAAGACAACACTTGGTCCACGCGGAATGGACAAGATGCTCGTGGATTCCATGGGCGACGTTGTTATAACGAATGATGGTGCAACTATTCTTAAAGAAATGGATATCGCCCACCCAGCGGCGAAGATGATCGTTGAAGTGGCCAAGACCCAGGATGACGAGGTCGGCGATGGTACGACGACCGCAGTGGTCATAGCTGGCGAGCTGCTCAAGAAGGCAGAGGAACTGCTTGAACAAAACGTTCACTCCACAGTCATTGCTTCAGGTTACAAGATTGCGGCCGAAGAGGCACAAAACATTATGGAAAATATCGCGACCAATATCGACTTGGACGATGAGCAGATGCTCACCAAGGTCGCAAACACCGCCATGACGGGCAAGGGCGCCGAGAAGGCGCAAGACACGCTCGGCAAGCTCGCCGTCGCGGCCGTCAAGCAGGTTGTCGAGAAAGTGAACGGCAACTGGGAAGTCGATCTCGACAACATCAAGATCGAGAAGAAGATCGGCGGAAGCGTCGAAGACTCGACACTCATCAACGGCATTATCGTTGACAAGGAACGTGTGCACTCCGGCATGCCAGAAAGGGTAAAGGACGCACGTATCGCCCTCGTCGCCACGGCCATGGAGGTCAAGGAGACCGAGACCGATGCTGAGATCCGCATCTCTGACCCCGACATGTTGCAGAAGTTCATCGAACAGGAAGAGACCATGCTCCAGAGGATGGTCGAGAAGATCAAATCGGTCGGTGCGAACGTCGTGTTCTGCCAGAAGGGCATCGACGACCTTGCGCAGCACTACCTCGCAAAGGAGGGCATCCTCGCGGTGCGCCGCGTCAAGAAGTCAGACATGAAGGCACTTGCACGAGCGACCAACGCACGTGTCGCTACGAAGATCGAGGATCTCAGCGAATCCGACCTCGGTAAGGCAGGAATTGTCGAGGAACGAAGGATTGCCGGCGACGAGATGATCTTCGTCGAGGACTGTGAGGACCCGAAGTCGGTAAGCCTCCTGCTCCGCGGCGGTACCGAGCACTTCATCGATAGTGTCGAGCGTGCGCTTGACGACGCCATCGGCGTGGTCGCGTCGGTCATCGAAGACGGAACGGTCGTCGCAGGCGGCGGTGCCATCGATATGGAGATTGCCCGGCGTCTTGGCGAGGTCGCAGACCGCTACTCCGGAAGGGAGCAGCTTGCCATCAAGGCGTTTGCCGACTCGCTCGAGATCATACCGCGTACACTTGCCGAGAACGCAGGACTTGATCCAATAGACCTGCTTGTGAATCTCCGATCCAGACATGAGTCGGATGGTACCAACATCGGTCTCGACGTGTTCGAGGGAAAACCCGTCGATATGTTCGAAGAGGGTATTCTCGAACCGCTCAGGATCAAGGAGCAGGCAGTCAAGTCGGCATCCGAAGCAGCCATCATGATCCTCAGGATCGATGATGTCATTGCAGCATCAGACCTCGGAAAGGGTGCTGCGATGGGTGGCGGCGGTATGCCAGACATGGGTGGCGGCGGTATGCCCGGCATGGGCATGTAAGTCCCGAATCAATCGATTTGAAGACGCCACATACCCAG
The DNA here is from genome assembly GCA_004212155.1 of archaeon. GTDB lineage: Archaea > Methanobacteriota_B > Thermococci > Methanofastidiosales > NM3 > NM3. The sequence continues at coordinate 74,318 of RXIG01000004.1, read as the reverse complement.
GTACAAACATTTAATAACTCTCTTTTCTTTTTTTATTTGGAGGAACGAACATGGAAAACAAGAAAGGTACGACGACAGTAGCGTTGGTCTTCAAGGACGGCGTAGTGCTGGCCGCAGACAAACGTGTTTCACTCGGATATATGATCGCTCATAAGAATGCGAAGAAAGTGTTGAAAATTACCGACTTCATAGGCGTAACCACTGCAGGGAGTGTTGGAGACATTCAATCCCTTGTCGGATTGCTTCGCGCCGAGGCCAAGCTGTATGAGATAAAGAACAGTAAGAAAATGAGCCCCGGTGCACTTGCAAAGCTCACTTCGGCCGTGCTCCAGGGACAGCGATATTACCCGATAATGGCATGGCTCGTCCTCGCAGGCGTCGACAAGGAAGGACACGTCTACTCTATCGACCCTATCGGTGGCGTATCCGAGGACAAGATGGTCGCAACCGGTGCTGGCATGGAGGCCGCATATGGGGTGCTTGATGACAGGTACAAAGAGGACATGTCAAAAGACGACGCAGTGCAGCTGGCCACGCGCAGCCTTCAGGCCGCCATATCTCGCAACATGACGACCGGGGACGGTATCTCGCTGAGCGTCATCACGAAGGATGGCTATGAGGACTACTCTGATGAGGAAGTGGATGCGGTCATCGCATCGATCAAGGGGGGAGCGTAAATGGTATTTGGACCACGTGGCGGCGGATACGACCACGCAATCACCGTCTTCTCACCGGATGGTAGCCTCTACCAGGTGAGCTATGCAGCAGAGGCCGTAAAGAAGGGATCGACAGCGCTGGGTGTCAAGTGCAAGGACGGTATCGTCCTCGCGGTTGACAAGAGCCTTCCATCAAACCTTGTCGAGTCGGAGTCGTTCGAGAAGATCTTCCAGATCGACGACCATATGGCCACCGCGTCATCCGGCATCATTGCCGATGCCCGCGTCCTCGTCGACAGGGCCAGGGTGCAAGCACAGGTCCACAAGCTGACCTATGATGAAGAGATATCGGTCATGGCGCTGACAAAGAGCATAGGCGACCTCAAGCAGATGCACACCCAGTATGGTGGCCTCAGACCGTTTGGTGTCTCACTCATCGTAGCCGGCGTGGACTCGGAAGGCGCACAGATCTTTGTCACCGAACCATCAGGAGCATTCCTCGAATGGAAGGCAACTGCCATCGGCTCAGGCAAGCCGCAGGCCATGGACCTCTTCGAGAGGGAGTATGAGCCTACAAAGTCGATGGAAGAGACCATACTTCTTTCACTCAACGTGCTTCGAAAGTCGATGGACTCGGAGATGACGAGCTCAAACATCGAGGTTGTCGTCATCACTACCGAAGGGGGCCAGTTCAACAGGCTGACGCCCGAGGAGGTCGAGTCATTCATCAAGCAGCTTCCGGAAGACGACGAGGAAGAAGGGGAAGAGGGAGAAGAAGAGGAAGAATAATTCCTCTTTATACATTTTTTTGTTTAGCAATTTTTAAAAAGTACCTATTATATAGTGTGTCATGCGCTATATAATAGTGACAGGTGGTGTGTTGTCAGGCCTCGGAAAGGGCCTCACCACCGCTTCCATCGCCAAGATCCTTCAGTCGATGGGCTATTCTGTCAATCCTGTCAAGATCGACCCCTATGTCAACATTGACGCTGGTACGATGAGCCCCATCGAGCATGGCGAGGTCTTCGTGCTCGACGACGGGGGGGAGGTCGACCTCGATCTGGGCAATTACGAACGTTTTCTCAGCGTATCGCTATCGCGATCGCACAACATCACAACGGGCAAGGTCTACGAGTCGGTGATCAATAAGGAACGTCGGGGCGACTACCTCGGTAAGACGGTCCAGATCATCCCACACGTCACCAACGAGATCAAGGAGATGATTCGCACTTCCACGGGAGGACAGGACTTTGTCATTATAGAAGTCGGCGGAACGGTGGGCGACATCGAGAGCATGCCATTTCTCGAGGCAGCAAGACAGCTTGCCAACGAGGAGGACGTCATGTTCGTCCACGTCGTCCCGGTGTTGCAGCTCTCCGTCGTCGGAGAGCAAAAGACCAAGCCGGCACAGCACTCGGTGCGGGAGCTCATGGCCGCAGGGATCAAGCCAGACATGCTCGTATGCCGCACCACCACCCAACTCCAGCCGGAGGTCAGGACAAAGCTTGCCCTGTTTTGCAACGTCAAGGAGGATGCGGTCATCGAGAACAGGGATGTCGACGACATCTATTCCCTTCCTCTGCACCTCAACAAGCAAAACGTGGGGCAACACATCGCAACGAGATTCGGGCTCGACAGCGTCCCCGACCTTGGATCATGGAAAAAGACGATCTGTAATCCTGCCACGAGCACTGTCGACATCGCTCTGGTCGGAAAGTATACAAAACTCCATGATTCGTACGTCTCGGTGGTCGAGGCGCTCAAGCATGCGGGCTACTGGACCAACACCGAGGTACGGATACACTGGCTTGGGGCAGAGACATTCTCAAGGTCTGACCTCACGCCATATGACGGCATCCTCGTACCGGGCGGCTTCGGCCCGCGCGGCGCCGAGGGAAAGATCATGGCCATCCGTTATGCCAGGGAGCACGGCGTGCCATATCTGGGACTCTGCTACGGATTCCAGCTGGCCGTCATCGAGTTCTCCAGGGCATGCGGCATCGACGATGCCGTGTCCACTGAGTTCGAGAAGAGGGGGACCGAGGTGATATGCTTCCTTGAATCGCAGCTGCATCTTGAGAAGATGGGTGCGACCATGCGCCTTGGGGCATCGCCGGTCCACCTGAAGAAGGGGACAAAAGCGTTCGAGCTCTATGGGGCCGAGGACATCGAGGAACGCCACCGCCATAGGCTCGAGGTCAATCATGAGTTCATAGAACGGTTAGAATCGTGCGGAGCCATCTTTTCGGGCATGTCCCCTGACGGGCGCATGGAGATCCTCGAGATACCATCACATCCTTTTTTCATGGCAACGCAGTTCCACCCTGAGTTCAAGTCACGCGTCGAGATGCCCTCGCCCCCGTTCGTTGGATTCGTGCGTGCGTGCAGGGAACACAACCTAAGGCGTTAGCGTTCCCGCATCATCCAGCTGATCACCGGCGTCTTCGTCGCCTTGTAGAGGTCGAGCTTACGGCGTGCCGTGTTGTAGGGTGCGCCCTTGACCATGTCGGGGTCGTCGTAGCACTCCTGCTTTACCCTGATGAGGATGTCTGCGAACGCCTCGAGCATCTCCGGCTCCTCGGTCTCCGTTGGTTCGATCATGAGCGCCTCCTTCACAACCTGGGGGAAATAGACCGTAGGGGCATGTACACCGTAATCGAGCAATCGCCGGGCGATGTCTAGGGCTGTGACCCCTGTGTCGCCACGTATCTTCTCACACGATACGACAAACTCGTGCATGCGATGCGGCGTCTTGGTTATGAACGGCACCTCGAACTCATCCTTGAGCAGCGTCATGAGGTAGTTGGAGTTGACCACGGCGCGGTACGACACGTCGCCGATCTCTGAACCGAGGGAGAGGAGGTAGGCATAGGCGCGCACCATCACGGCAAAGTTGCCATGGTGCTGGCGCACTCTTCCCACACTTTTTGGGATATCGTAGGATAGTGCATATTCATCCCCGCTTTGTACAACAAGGGGGGCGGGAAGGTACTCTTTGAGAAACGATTTGACCCCTATAGCCCCTGCGCCAGGCCCGCCTCCGCCATGGGGTGTGGAAAACGTCTTGTGAAGATTGAAGTGAACGATGTCAAATCCCATGTCACCCGGAGTCGCCTGGCCTATGAGCGCATTGAGATTCGCTCCATCGTAGTAGAGCAGCCCACCCGCATCGTGTACGATGCCCGCGATCGCACCGATACGTTCCTCGTAGATGCCAAGCGTATTGGGGTTCGTGAGCATGAGCCCCGCCGTACGGGAACCCACTGCTGCCCTGAGCGCATCAATATCGACCTGACCGTCTGGGCCTGAGGGGATCTCTACGACCTTGAAGCCTGCCATAGCCGAGCTGGCGGGGTTCGTGCCGTGGGCCGTATCGGGCACGAGCATCTCATCGCGCTCATCGCCATTGCCACGGTGGAATGCATCGATGATCTTGGCGCCAAGGAACTCCGCATGTGCGCCCGCGGCAGGCTGAAGGGTGACAACGTCTGTGCCGGATATACACGCCAACATTGCTGCTAGCTCATGCATGATCGCAAGATTGCCCTGGACGAACGTGGGCGCCTCATGAGGGTGGTGTGACATGACGTGGTCTGATGCCGCCATCGCCTCGCCGAGCTTGGGATTGAACTTCATGGTGCATGAACCGAGAGGATAGATGCCCGAGTCGACGCCATAGTTCATCTGGGAGAGCACCACGTAGTGGCGCACCACCTCGCGCACCGACATCTCGGGAAGCTCAGGAGGGTCGTCACGGCGAAGATTCTCAGGCACATCAGGGCATTTCCCCCACGCGGCAGGCACCTTCAGCCCCCTCCGTCCGGGGCTTGAAAGCTCGAACACTGTCCTTTCATCATGGCGCGCCTGATGGAACATCAAATCCCCCCCAGGACGGAACAAAGCCTGTCTATGTCATCTCTGGTATGCTTGTCAGTGATGCAGAAGAGCGAGCGGTCATCATCAACGGGGATGCCCCCTGTGATACCATTCTCATTGAGGCATGATTCCACCTCGTTCCACGGTATCCGGGAACGCACGACAAACTCCCTGAAATGGATGCCGTCATGGACCGGTGCATCGAATCCGTCAACAGCATCGATGGCCGTTGCCGCATACGCGGCATTGGCCATGAGCACACGTGCAAGCTCAACGAAGCCGCGCTTGCCCAACGATGCCAGGTAAGCGGCACACGCGACGGCGCAAAGCGCCTCGTTAGTGCATATGTTCGAGGTCGCCCGTTGCCTGCGGATGTGCTGTTCGCGCGTCTGGAGCGTCATGACGTATCCAGGCACGCCATCGGCGTCCTCGGTAAGGCCAATAAGCCGCCCTGGTGTGGTGCGTAGCAGCGCGCGATCATCCTTTACGGCAAATACGCCAAGAAGCGGACCTCCGAAGTTAACAGGATTGCCCAGATGCGCCGCCTCGCCGACCACGATATCGGCACCATATGCGCCAGGGGGTTTGATGACGCCGCACGCAAGGGGATCCACTCCCACGACGGCACGTGCCCCGTGCTTGTGCGCAAGCTCCACGATATCGGGTGCTTCCCCCTCGAAGATGCCATAATAATTCGGGTTCTCAAGATAAACGCCAGCCGTATCGTCGGATATGAGCTCAGCTACCGACTCGGCCCTTATCTGTCCTGTAGCATCGTCAACAGGCACGTAGCGAACGTTGATACGTGCACTCGATGCGTATGTGGAAAGCACTTCGCGCCTCTGAGGGGATAACGATGCTGGCACAAGCATGTCCGTGCGACCTGTGACGCGATTGCACATCAGCGCCGACTCGCCTAAGGCGGTGGACCAGTCATACATCGAGGCGTTCACAACGGGCATGCCAACGATCTCGGCCATCATGCTCTGGTACTCGAAGAGTGTCTGGAGAAGCCCTTGGGAGACCTCTGGTTGATACGGGGTGTAGGAGGTGTAGAACTCGTTTCGCCCAGCGATCTCGGCGACGTGGGCAGGAACATAATGGTCATAGACGCCGCCCCCCTTGAACGAGCATATTCGACGATTCCTTGAAAGAAGCGACTCGACTCGACGTCTCGTCTCGAATTCGGTGAGCGGACGTCCCAGGCCAGTGCATGCACGCCGATGCGAGGGATGCACGACATGAAACGGGTCGTCAAAATCCAATCGTTCGAGCATGTGGGAGAGGTCCCTGTCGGAGCGGGAGTTGGGCATCTAGACACCACGATTACTCTGCGTGGGCAGGATAAAAACATTATGTAGCGTAATAGCGTCTGCGAATGTAGGAGTCGGTGTCGGCAAGTCGTTTGAGCTCAAGCTCGATGTTCTCATCAGGCGCAAGGTGTTTATGGAGATATATGCCGGTGCGACCGACCTTGTCGCGCTTTGACAACACCTTCTCTCGCTCGCGCACGAGATCAAGCGGCACACCGACGATCTTTGCCACCTCTGCTTCCCTGCCGGTGATCTCAGACCCTATGTGACCAAAGGGCGTCGGCTCTATCAGCATGAGCCGTTTGTCAACGCCGGGGACCCGCTCGCCATCCCTGAGCTGGTCGAGGCGAACTGCACCCCCAAAAAAGTAGAACTCGCGTTCGAATCCCTTGAAGTCGACGAGCGGGAACGTGATCCTTATCGAGTTTGACAGCACGATATGCGCCTTGATAAGATGCCAGGGCGTTGCCATGGCGATCGCCTTCTCCATGATGCCGTACCTTTCAAGCGCTACCTCGAAGACAAACGATGAGACCATGGATGGGATGAAGATGTCGATGTCACTCCCACTGTGCACATCGCCACGTGCGACGCTGCCATAGACCACGGGGTCATACATGCCGATGGTCTCCAGGACGGGAATCGCTTCTGAGCGCAGGTTCTCAAGCCGTTGCCAGTCTTTTTTGGCATAGTGGACCTCTTCATTGTGGAACGAAAACGTCTTCTCTTTCATTCTTCCTGACCTTCAATGGATGAGATGAGCTGGGACACCTTCTGGTCGATCTTTTCCATGACCTTGATATATTCACGTGCCGCCTGCAACTCGCCCTTCTGCCGTGCCAGCTCGTCCTTGACGAGGTCAAACTCCTCTTCCTTTCGTTTGAGGGCACGGAGCTTGTCCTGGAGTTCAAGAAGTTTCTCCTCCTTTTGCTCAAGCTTGTTCATCGCTGCGTCGAGTTCTTCCTGGCACTCCTTGGTGCGTTTCTTGAGACCATCGTTTTCTGCCATTACGAGCTTGAAACGCTCGATGTCCTTGAGGTCGGGGATGCGACCGAATCCTATGATGATACAATCCTTTCCAACGGCAACGATGTCCTTTGGCGTGAGCGTAAGCTTGAGCTTGGGGCCGTACCTGTTTCGCTCGATAAATCCCACGTTGTGCACTCGCGAATGCTTGTACATCTCAAGATGGAAGTAGATCTCACCATTTTTGATCTCGACATCGACGTCCTCAACGTATCCACGGATCGTTCCATCGATATCGACCGCATATTTTCCATGAAGCTGGCCTGACAATGAAGTATCATCCATGATATGAATTCACCTTGTAGAAGTTAAAGGTAAGAACGTTAAAAAGATTTTGTGAAAAAAAGAGCATTGCACATAGCGCAGCTAGCCGCCATGTGCAATGATGCTGGTTTTATCTGAAGACGATCTCGGCTGCCTTCTTTGCGCCCAGTATGGATGCATGGAGTGGATCCTGCGAGAGGACGACGTTGACTGCCTCCATATCGAGATTTGCCATCTCTGCCACGCGTCGCCTCACCGTGATGTCAAGCCCTCGGATCGAGGAGATGCCCCCATTGAGCAGGATTGCCCCATAGAGATTCTTGCGTATCGTGAACGGCGACTTACCCACGAGCTCGACGATCTTGCGGGAAACGTGATCGACTATCACATTGACAGACGCGATGATGTCGGCATCGATGACGATGCGTTCGGCGACACCCTCCTCTGTTATCACATCTTCCTGCAGTTCTGGAAGCTCCTTTCCAAGCACGACGTTCTCATAATACGGTCCGCAGTAGTTTTCCTTGATTCGCATGCATTCCTCGATTGGCACCTCGACCCCATGCTTGCGTTTGATGTTTTGCTGTATGGCAAAATCGATGTCGCGTCCGCCCACGGGGATGGTGTCGGCAACGACCTCACCCATGTCGTCCTTGACGGCCAGCTTCTGGTGTATGAGCGTAAAGTCGCTCGTTCCGTGGCCGATATCGGCACAGACGCCTGAGACCCAGTTATGGAAGATGAGTGATCCCAGCGGTTCGCTGATGACCTTCACATCTGACACGAACTCGGAGAGGAGCTCTTCGAGTTCCTCCTTTTGGTTCTCGGCCGCTATGGAGGGCGCGGCAGCAAATATCTTGAGGTTCTTGGTGTCGGTGCGGTTGTGTTTCTCCGAATGATTGAAGAGGTACTCGACGAGGTAGTAGGCATCCTTTGTCTTTACTACGCCCTTGTTAACGATATACACAAGCTCGCCAAGGCCTTCATATTCTAGCGCCGTCGACCCGACGATGATGTCGGGCACCTTTGTAGAGCGTTCGTATGCTGAAGATTTGGCTATCTTTCTGACAAGCGATCGCGTCCCGATAAGCTTGTCTCCGGCAGTGATCGTTGAATTCGCTGTTCCTAGCTTGATGGCCCCTATATACGAGGGGACCGTCTGGACCTCATTCTGGTCAACTTCATCGTTGTGTTCTTTTCCAAACAATGCCATGGTACCACCAAAGTTATCGTTTTATCACCTTCTGCTTCACAACTTTAAATATCTTTGTATAGAATAACGCTCATCACTACTATCATGTATTTTATGACAATAACACCTATGAAGTATAACCATTCTTTACATGGATGAATCGACATCAGTGCACGCGCCGATACGATGCGTACCGCAATGATTTTATGTGGCATCGACCAGGATGAATATATCGGAGAAGGTGTGAACGTCGATGAATCAACGAAAGGATTCCCTTGAGACCATGTTTTATCCCCGGTCGATCGCTGTTGTGGGGGCATCGAACAACCCAAAGAAGATCGGCCATGAGATAGTGAAGAACCTTCGCAGGTTCAAGGGAACGGTCTATCCTGTCAATCCTCGTGAAAAGAAGGTAGGGGGGGTGAGATCATACCCTACGGTCAGGGACATCGAAGGTCCCGTCGACCTGGCACTCATCGCCATCCCGTCCGCTGGTGTGCGCGATGTTCTGGAGCACTGTGGTGAGAAGGGGGTCAGGAGCGCGGTCGTGATCACCGCCGGATACTCGGAGATCGGAAATAAGGGGCCTGAACAGGACATCGTCAAAGTGGCAAGATCATATGGCATACGCCTCATCGGGCCAAACACGGTAGGCATTGCCAACAACGACAACGCGCTCAACGCAACGTTCCTGATGGACTCGAAACAGGGACATATCGCCTTTCTTTCGCAAAGCGGCGCACTGGGTGCCGCCATCATATACAAAACGGTATACGAACATCTTGGATTCTCCAAGTTCGTCTCTCTCGGCAACATGGCAGATATCGATTTCTGCGATATGCTCAACTATCTCGAGCATGACAACGCCACCAAGAGCGTCGCGCTCTACATGGAGGGTGTCAAGGACGGAAAATCGTTTATCGAGAGTGCGAGACGATGTTCCCTGAAAAAACCAGTCATTGCCCTCAAGTCTGGCATCTCTGGCGCAGGTGCGCGCGCCACAGCGTCTCACACAGGCTCCCTTGCTGGCAACGATCGGATCTATGATGCTGCGTTTGCTCAGGCCGGCGTCATACGGGCGCCCAACATCGACAGGCTCCTTGATGCCGCCAAGGTGTTCTCCCAGCCACGCATGGATGGCAACAACGTCGCCATCATCACAAATGCGGGAGGCCCTGGCATCCTGGCGGCAGACGAATGCGAGCGTGTGGGCCTTGCTGTCAGTGAACTTCCCAACGCGTTGCAAGAAAAGCTTCGTGCACTTCTTCCTTCCTACGCATCTGTAAAAAATCCCATCGACACCATCGCACAGGCGGGGCACCGCGAGTACTTCGAATCTATCAAGGCATTGCAGTGTGACAAGAGCATCGACGCCATACTTGCCATCATCGTCGTTCCCACATTCACCAACATAGGCATGAACATCCATGCCAGGGCGCTCATCGAAGGGTGGGACGCGTCTACGCCGCTTGTCACATGTTTCATGTCGGGCGAGGTCGCCGAAACATCGATGAGACTGGTGGATGCACATGGCATTCCCAGCTACCCCACCCCCGAACGTGCCGCTTGGGCACTTGGCGCACTATGGAAGCATTCGAGGTGGTGCAATGAACATTGAGGTAATGACGCGCATTTATCCCACTGAGGACGAGGGGAAGATAGTGGATGCATTGAGTTCGCTTTTCCCAGACATAGAGTTCGAACGCGAGGGCCCACTGATACGTGGAAAAAGCACGGAGATCACCGACCTGTCAACACTGCGCGATAAGATCGACCGCCAAGAGATACGCGACACCGCCCGTACGGTGGTGAGGCGATGCAGGCGTGGGCAGGCCGTCACGCTCCACTTGAACAAGCAGGTCGCAACGGCCGGACGCGTCAACTTTTCGGAGGAAAGCCCCCTCGGCCCAATTACGCTGAGGATTAGCGGTGATATCAATCAATTGAATGATTACCTAGCCCCAAGTACCCTTGAATGATGCAGTTGAATGATATTTGAACAATAATTTTAAATTAATAGTTTCTTTCTTTGAAATGATAAATAATATTTACCGAAAGCTTTATATAACATATATTTTTAATTATAATTAAATTTAAAAGCTATTAGCTCATATCATTGATTATGAGAAAAGGAGGGATATTATGGCACTACCTATAGCCACAATCGAGAAGATAATCAGAAAAGCCGGAGCATACCGCGTTAGCAAGGGGGCCGCAAAGGAGCTCTCTGAGTTCTTGGAGGATTGGGGGGTTGAGATCGCCCAGGAGGCCATGAGGCTTGCAGAACATGCCGGCAGGAAGACGGTCAAATCAGAAGATATAGAATTGGCTATCAAGCGTCTCTGATCACACATCCATCTTTTTATTTTTTCCATCTTTTTTCAAATAGATCTCTACGAAATCTCGCAATCCCGTTGTGAGCAACTTTTTTCCCAGGATTTCCTGTACCTGGAATATACCTGCATTGTCGGTCAGCGTCACCTCGATGCGTAACGGTTTTTCTCCCTTGCATATATGAACATTATTGATCGCCATCGCCGATGCGGAATGGATGTCGATGCGCCCGCGTTCATAAGGAATGCGTCCACGCCCTTCCTCCATGTCCGTGCCGTCGGCCAGCGACACGATGCCCGCCTCGGTGGTGAGGCACCGCGCGGTCTCGTCATGGGCGAATATCGCATGGAGGACCTCGGACATGATAGGTACGTGATTTTCATAGTACTTGGGCAGGAGTTCATGGAGTAGGGGGATGGCAAGCGAAACACTGTGCACGTTATGATAGTCCCTGTGGACCATGTTGCCGATGTCGTGCAGGAACGAAGATGCGATGATGACGATCATGCTGTCTTCTTCGCCCAAGTCAAGATCCTTTACCACTGAGAGCGGCACTGCGTGTTTGAGTATCTCAAAGATGCGCAGGGCGTTGCGCGTCACGATCTTTGCGTGCGTGATGCCATGGTCATTGTAGCCCATCCTGTTCATGATCATCCTGTTGCCGCTTGACAGATAGGGCTCATACTGCTTGAGGTCCTTGTAAAAGGTTAGCGGCCTTTGGGGAAGCAGCTCCCTGATTTCCTCATCCAATGTTGCCATGTTTCCACCCGGGGAAATCATCGAGCCAGCACGCCTCGGGCATGCGGTCCACCTTGAAGAACTTGCCGCTGTGTGCGGGGTTTTTAGCCTGGTGATATTTGAAATAGATGTGATCATCGTCGGATCCGAGGATCTCCACCTTGCCCGACCGGTGTGACATCGCGTACTTGAAGCGCTTTGCAAGACCACTCATCTTCTTGTGCGCCTCCTCGAGTATGGTAAGTCCTTCTTCCAATGTAAGCTGGAAGTGCAGCACGCGACGGACTGGTCGGCACTGGAACAGGTAGTACGGATTGACACCGATGCTAACGAGTGAGTTGAAGAGATCGGCAAGCACGTCGGGATTGTCATTTATGCCCTTCAAAAGAACGGTCTGATTGTGAACGGGAACGCCGCATGCATAGAGCGTGTCGATGGCCCGGATGGATTCGGGTGTTATCTCTTTAGGATGGTTGAAGTGGGTCACGATGTGAAGGCGTTTGTCCGGCGTTGAGTATCGCGAGAATAGCTCCTGAAGCTCACCATCTTCGCTAATGCGTTGTGGAAGCACCACGGGCACCCGCGTGCCGATGCGTACGTAATCCACATGGTCTATCGACATGAACGCTTCGAGGTATCGCTCGACCCATTCGTTGCCCATTGAGAGGGGGTCTCCCCCCGATAGCAGTACGTTCGTGATCTCTGTGTGTTTTTGCACATAGTTGCGGGCAGCCTTTATGTCGCGTAGGATCTCGTTGTCTGCAACGCCCACGAAGCGTTTCCTGAAGCAAAATCGGCAATATGCCATGCACTGTTTCGTCGTCAGGATGAGCGCGGTCTGTTCATATTTGTGCTGCAGGCCACTTTGCTTCGTGTTCTCGCTCTCCCCGCTCGGGTCGTATGAACCAAGATTTGACAGCTCATCTGCAGAGGGCACGACAAGCTTTCGTATGGGGTCCTCGGGATCCTCGGGGTCGATAAGGGATAAATAATAGGGGGTGATGGCCATCGGATGGATATCCACCACTTTCTGCAACGTCTCCCTTTCCTCGGCAGTAAGGGGGATGAATTGTTCCAATTCTTCTATGGTCTTTATGGTGTTTTTGTATTCTCCGACAAGGTCGAAAGAATGGGTTTTTGGGTGGTTCTTAGAAGAATACATATCCTTATATACGTATAAGATTATAAAAATATTACCGAGAAGAAATAATAATTATCAAAGAGAATAATTATAAACGTTATCCCTTTGCCCCTTCGAGAAGTGACGCACATTCGCAATCGCGTGATTTAGGTATAGAAGGTATTATTACCTTAAAAAGACGTTGAATATTTTTCTTGTTTTTTCCCATGATGTCCAAGACCTCAGCATGCGTGAGCTTCTCGCCAGATATGCCTGCTGCAAAGTTGGTCACCATGGCAATCGATGCATAGCATATTTCAAGCTCTCGGGCCAGCACGACCTCGGGGACGTTCGTCATGCCGATGACGTCTCCGCCAAGCATGGAATACATCCGTATCTCCGCGGCCGTCTCGAATCGTGGCCCCTCGGTACATACATATGTGCCGCCATCGATCATCTGCATCCCACATTTGATCCCGGAGTCGTATGCAATGCTTCGTAGCTGAGGACAGTAGGGGCGAGTGACATCGATGTGGACGACATCCTTTTCCGGCACGAGCGACGACGGTCCTTCGTAGAACGTCGTTGGCCTTCGCTTCGTGAAGTCGATAAAGTCGGACAGGACGACATAGCTGCCAGGTGCCACGTCCTCGTTGAGTGAACCGACGGCCGAGGTCGATACGATGCGTTCGACACCGAGTTCGTGCAACGCCCACATGTTTGCACGGTAGTTGATAAGGTGGGGCGGCTGCGAATGCCCTCCCCCATGACGGGGGAGAAATGCCACCTCGGCGCCCTTAAAAGTACCGACAGTGACCTCGACAGCACCAAAAGGGGTCTCTACTATACGTTCTTCCTGTTGTGAAAGCATATCGGGGTCGTATACGCCCGAGCCGCCTATGATCGCATACATCAATCCACCAACCGTGCAATGATCTCGCTCAACTCGTTGAACCGGGCATCCGTTGTGCCTTCCACGATGCAGCGCACCTTTGGCTCGGTGCCCGAGGGTCGTACGAGGATCCAGGAATCATCGAGGAAGTTGACACGTATGCCCGACGTCTCATCGATGGTCTTGACGTCGTCACGGGTGCCAAGCTCTCTTCGCAGGCGTTCGATGAGTTCATTTACCTGTCCCGGGGATGTCATATTAACATTTCGTTTCTCAAAAGAATATGAGGGAATCGATGAAAATAATGATTCATACGGGTCCGTCGCGAGGAGAAACGAAAGAAGGAGCGCCGATACGATGCCGTCTATCCATGGGCCGAAGGGAACATGGATATGCTTCCAAGGTTCTGCGGCAAATGCGGGGTTATGCATTTTCATGCCGTCATGCAGGTATCCAAGGGGAACACGGAAAACGCTCACATCCTTGCGGCGCACCACGATGTCGGTGCGAAGCGACGTGTCTATCGATAGCACGACCGTATCGCCAGGCGACGAGTAGAAGTCGGCAAATAGTGCGATGATCGAATCCTCCGGAAATGGTGTGCCGTTATGGGCATATGCCGCTATCCTGTCTGCATCACCGTCCTGCGCTATGATAAGGTCCGGACCGATATGGCGTGCGAAATGCAACAGCTCCGAGAGATTGTCTGGGCTGGGCTCAGAGGCGCGCCCCGGAAAGTCACCGCTCGTATGCGAGTTGCATGAAATCACGGTGGCACCGCATTCGAAGAGGACGTTTTGAAGCACCCGTACGCCCACCCCGTTTCCCCCATCGAGAAGGACGGTCATGCCGTGAAGGCTGATATCGGGAAAGAGACCACAGACGTACGTGCGCAGCGCATGGGCGTATGCGGGCATTACGTCCCTTTGTATCACTGCCCCATGAGGGGCGAAACTGGAGGAATGCGCATTACAGAAAAAGAGCTCTTCGAGCCGGATCTCATCCTCGCGACCGATCTCATACCCGCACTCGAAGCACTTCAATCCATTGTCTGTAGGAGGATTGTGCGATGCGGTGACCATGACGCCGGGGAGTCCAAACGAATGCGTCGCATATGCGAGCGCTGGCGTGGGGACCTGTCCTATTCGGACGACATCCATCCCGCAGGAAAGCACCCCGGTCATGAGCGCATGCGACAGTGCGGGACCCGACCTTCGCGCATCCGTGCCGATGACGATACGAGCGTATCCCTTGGAACCGAAATGACGTGCAAGCACCTTTCCAAACTCCAAGCAAAACGATGGTGTCACCTTCGTCATGACGTCGCCACGTATGCCTGCGGTGCCAAAGAGCCTTTGTTCCAAAGACTCACCCCCTCAAGAGCCCGGGAGAGAAGTAGCGCTTTTCATGCGTCTTTTTCAGCTCGTCCCACTCGGACAGCACGGAGAGGGCCGTGCATGCAACGAGCGCCGCATTGTCCTCTCCGGTCTTGAGAAACTCGTTTGTCTTCCTGTTTGCAAAGACGGTACACACGCAGCCAGTGCGCAGGCCATAGAGCGAACCGAGCGTAAAGACCGTCGCAGCCTCCATCTCGAGATTGAGCACGTTTGCGGACTCCAGCTCCTCGAGGAGGTTCCTGCCCCGCAAGGGCATGTAACCGTCATGTCCCGGCCGGCCCTGTCCGACGTAGAACGAATCGGTTGATGCGGTGATGCCCAGGTGGTATGGTATGTCCAGTCGCTCGCATGCCTCGATGAGGGAAAGGGTCACCTCATAGTGGGGACAAGCCGGATAATCGCGCATGACGTACTGCTTCGAGGTGCCCTCGAGGCGTACGGCTGCGGTGGATATGACCACGTCACCGCACGCAACGTCGTCTGCGAGTACACCCGTGCTGCCTACCCTGATAAACGTATGGACACCAATGTTTGCTAGTTCCTCTACTGCTATGGCAGCGGAAGGGCCGCCGATGCCTGTCGAACAAATGCCAACAGGGGTGCCGGAAAACGTTCCCCTTGCGGAACGGTACTCGCGATGCGATGCCATTGTCTCATGGTCGTCAAGAAGCGATGCCATGAGCTCCACCCGGTCGGGGTCACCAGGAATGAGCACCATTGGTGGCATATCGCCGCGAGCAAGGTCGATGTGGTACTCCTTGCCGTCAATGGTGGGCCTTGTGGCGGAAGTGGGGTCCATATGTGAGTATTAGCAAACAAATTTATAAAATCATTTCCACTCCGGTATACAACGGTGAACAAAATGAGAGTGTTGGTTGCAGGGACCTTCGACATCATCCATCCCGGCCATATCTATCTTCTCAACGAGGCGCGGGGATATGGCGACGTCTACGTCGTGATTGCCAGGGACACAACGGTCCACAGGATCAAGGGAAAAAGGACCGTGTTCGACGAAGAGGAGCGAAAGCTCATCGTAGGCAGTCTGCGGATGGTCGAGAAGGCAGTGTTGGGCGATACCGGAGACATGTTCAAATCGGTAGAGGAGATCAAGCCCGACATCATATTCCTTGGGCCAGACCAGGACGATGCATGGCTAAGAGAACGTATAGCCACCTCGGGAATGGATATTGCCATCAAACGGCTCGAAAGACGACTCAACTATGCATCATCATGGACAAAGGACGTGCTGCAGCGTCTGCACAGGATAGAGGAGGAAGGATGATGCATCCCTCGAAACGTTCAGACACGGTAGAATATGCCATACGCGATGTCGTCGTGCCGGCAGCGAAACTAGTTGCATCGGGCGCAGACATCACCAACTTCAACATCGGCGACCCCAACAAATACGATTTTTCCACCCCGCAACACATGCTCGATGCACTGTGCAGGGCAAACGAGGTCACCGACATGGGCTACACACCCTCGGAAGGGAACATTGAGCTTCGAAAGGAGATACTGTCGTATGAGTCGACCAAGGGACTTGAGGCCACCGTCGATGACATACTCGTTACAAACGGGGTCTCAGAAGCCATTCACATGCTCGTCGGCGCGTCGCTCGATCCCGGTGACGACCTTCTCGTGCCAGGTCCGGCCTATCCGCCCTACACGGCGCTTACACGCTATTTTGACGCCACGCCCATTACATACGATACGGTCGAAGACGAGGAATGGGCATTTGACATCGATGACATGCGCTCAAAGATCACCGAACGTACGAAGGCGATCACCATCATCAATCCCAACAACCCCACCGGTGCCTTGCTGCCCAAGAAACGGGTCAAGGAGGTCGTCGACCTTTGCGGCGAGCATGACCTCTTCCTCATATCGGATGAGATATATGACAGGATCATCTACGAGGGTGAACACGTCTCACCAATGCGCTACAGCAGTGATGTCCCCGTCGTACTCCTCAACGGATTCTCCAAGGTCTATCTTGTTCCCGGATGGAGGGTAGGCTACATGGCCTTCCACGATCCAGAAGAGGCGATGCCTGAGATCGAGGAAGCTGTAAAGAAATATGCCCGGTTGAGATTGTGTCCCAACGCGCCCTGCCAACAAGCATGCATCGCAGCGTTGCGAGGCCCCCAAGACCATGTTAGTGGTATGATAGCAACGCTTCGAAAGCGACGGGACTTCATGCACAAGCGATTAAACGAGATCGAGGGCATCGAATGTCAGAGGCCATCGGGAGCGTTTTACATCTTTCCCAAGATCACGCATCCCGCATGGAACGATGACAAACAGTTCGTGCTTGACGTGCTCCACGACTGTCATGTGCTCTTTGTCCATGGTTCGGGATTCTCGCCCACGCAGGGCAGGATGCACTTCAGGGGCGTTTTCCTCCCGCCAGTCGAGATCATCGATAAGGCACTCTCAAAGGTCGAGCGGTATATGGATTCGAAAAGGTAGTCGCAGCACCAAAAGGGGGCACCTCATATCTCGATCCTGTGGATGAATATGCCTGAACAGACGACAATCAGGCCTCCAATGGCCTGCACCGTGTGCAGTTGCTCGCCAAGGACGATGAGGCCAAGGGCCATCACGAGAAGTGGCGTGAGCATCGACATCATGCTGAGATAGCAAGCCGACGTGTTCTGGAGCGTCTTGTAGAGCAAGAGTTGCATCAGTGCCAACAACAATCCCGTGATGATAACGAGAGGTACGTGCGCGGGAATGTAAAAGGACGGCTCGAGGAAAGGGAATATGGCTGCCAGGAAGACCGAGCCCATGCCAAGCCGGAACAATGCCACGACCTCTGAGTCCACCTTCCTGAGCACAGGCTTTGCTATCACATTGGCAAGTGCATAGAGTGAAGCGCTCAGTATGATGAACGCATCGTATGGTGTTGGCACGAGCGTCCTGCCATTGGTCGTGACGAGATAGACGCCAAAGAGCAGGCTGGACATGAGCATGAGCTTCCTAATGTGTATCGGCTCGTCAAGCATGAAATGCGCAAACACGAGCGTGAAGACGACCGCGGTCTTCACCAAGAACCCAAAATTGATCGAGGCAGAGTTCTCAAGGCCGTAATATCCAAAGCTGTTTGCCAATGCGGTCCCAACACCAGCGACGAGCAAAAGACGGATGAGGTCGTTGTGTTCGATGCCATTGAGCGCGCGGGGTTTGAACAGAAGAATGTAACCCAAGACACATAACGATGATACCACCATCACCTGAAAGAGAAGCGAAAAGGCAGACATGCCCGCGTTGAGCACGACCTTTGACATCGTAATCTGGAGCGACCATGCAAGAGAGAACAAAGTAACGAGCACTAGCCCCTTTCTTCGCTGTTCCATGAACGTATGCAGTCGGCATCCTATAAAAGTAATAGGGTAAGGAAAGAAAAAGGATTAAGCCTTCGAATGTGCCAGGCCGCAATCCGTGTCAAGGTCGTAGGTAGACACTAAAAGCTCGTAGAGGCCGACTTCTGCTTCCATGACCTCTATCGCATCGCCACTGATGTGGACATAGATGCCATGCGGCGTATGGGTGGTCTTCAGCGACACGTTTGCAGGCGAGAACACATCGAGTACGTCCTTTTCTGCATTGTCGATGACCACTGAGACCTCATACGTTGTATCGGCACGGTCTAAGCCTTTCTTGATAATGTTGTTCATCAATATCACTCCACTTGATATATACTATTATTATAATAATAAAAAGGTTTCGCTTAGCACAGATTTTACGAATCACTACTATGTATCTGACAGAGGCGGGTCACGCCATCGATGCGTTTTATGACCTCTGACACAGCACTTGGAACAAGCGAAGACCACTCATGTGACGTGATGCACTCCTCTCGAACGCGCGTTGATGAATACATTGCCCGTGAGAATAGGGGCACTCCCTCCACCTTGCAGCCGGCCTCTTCGAAGAGGCGCGCGTTGAGGGGCTCGTTGGTGAAGACGACATCAAACGTCGGCACCATGCTTCTGACATGCGCCACCCACAGGGGGTGTTTATTGATGTCCTCCACTGTCACGATCATGAATCGGGAGCAGGATATGCCCTCTTCGATGAGTGCGGAGCGTATCATCTCGTATCGTTCCCCTGCAGTGAACGGATTGCGGTGAGTATGCGAGTATTGTGCACTGCCAATGACGATGATGAGCTCATCGACCTTTTCCATGATCGTTCTGACCACTTCAAGGTGTCCCAGATGAAATGGCTGGAATCTTCCGATATAGAGTCCACGCATGTACATATTTAATTCTGGTTTCTTTTATAAACGTTGTTCGAGACTGGGCTTTGCACATAAAGATAACTTGAACATTAAGGCCCAACAGGCCAAACATGAAGCTATGGCCCTTTTCCCCAATTGTTATAGACTATTCCTTGCATATCCACTATATGTGTTCTTATCCCAGTAACTGTCGTGTACGCGTATCGCACCTGCGGGTGGCGTTGCGGGATGTGCGTCCGCAGGGGACTGTTTGTCGCCGGGGACGGCAGTGTTGACAACGCTAACGTGAACGTAACATACAACATACAGAAAAAAAGCATTCCCCCATGCGCTTGAAGGGGGATGGAGGATGCCAGCAAGCATCAGGTGCGCATGCCGCTTGGCGCTGCGTACGAATGCACATGAAAAGATACGGCGTTATGTGCAAAGCCTCGAGACTGTATCGCAATGCAAAAAAATAATAACATCGGGGAAAAAATCATACCATGATAACGATCGTCATCAAGGGGAACAAAGCGCACTCGAGCCCCGACTTCCTACTCAAAGACCTGCCGGGCTCTGGTGGAAGGATGGATGTGATGTGCCGATGCCTTACCTCCTCACTCTTGCTCTCTCATGACATACGTACTGATGTAGAAGTCATTTTGTGCCTCGAAGGCCCCCCTACGCCGCCCCGCACCATCCGCGTTAAAGGCGATAAGGTACGGTACCTCTCGCCAGACGAGCGAAGCACCGCCATATTACTACAAAAGGCATTACGTGCATACGAACCTGGGAGGGAGGTCGAATCAACGCCTGGCATCTATGTCTCCGATGCGTCGTTCAAGGACATCGTGGGGGAGAACATGGAACGGCTTGTTGTCCTTGACGAAAATGGAGATGATATGCCCAGCTGCACGCTTCCATCAGACCCCTGCTTCGTGCTCGGCGACCATATAGGATTCGAACCGGAAGAAGAGAAGTTGCTACATGATGCACCGCTACGCGTCTCCGTCTCTCCACGAGTACTCCATGCTTCACACTGCATCGTGCTCTTGCTCAATCGCATAGACAGGGATGTCAATGGTCAAAGCTTCTTGTAGGTGCCGTCGACCTCGAAGATATCGCCGGACTCCATCAGTTCCCGTAGCGCGAGCATGACGTCGATGTCATCCAAATCGGTCTTCTCGACGATCTCGTCCTTGGTGCTACCCTCCTCGCCAAGGGATTCAAGGACAGTGCGCGTGATCTCGTCGTCGTCAAAGATAATGGTATCCTCCTCAAACGAGTCAACCTCCTCGCCTGTCGACGATGCACTGGATGTCTCGTTTGACCACTGCCGCTGGTCTTGTGTGTCCTGATACTGGTCAAACGATGATGGGCCCTCATCCGATGAACGCTCCTCGACGCGTTTCCAATTCCCTTGCTCGTCGAGACGTCGTATCTCGGATGCGACGCTGAGCTGAAAATAGATCCATGCATGAAGGTCTGTAGTGAAAATCGAGGATGGTTGTACGTAGATCTCGTTGTTGTACTCGCCGACGGTGGCGACGACATCGAGGATGTCCCCGAGAGCGGTTTCCTTAACACGATTAACATCGCCGCGCCAGAACTTCGCTACGATGCTAGCGGATCCATCGTCGATCACGAGATTCCCATATGTGCCTTCGTCATTGATGAACGTATTGAGCACGGTGCCGCATAGACGCACTTCCTCGTGTTCACCAAAATTGGTGCGAATCCTGGGCGTGCCACGCTCCCGGGGGAGAATGGAACCATACACCACGTCCTTTACCCTCAATTTTCGCGCTGCCACACTATCACACCCATAATCTCATCGTTGATTACTTAACATTTTCGTAGACAGGTTTGGTGTCCATATCGACACCATATGTTTTTGAGACGAGATCCTCGTGTATATGGTGCGCGTCCTCTTCTGACATCGCCTGTTGCTCAAGAAGATGGAGGGTTCTTCGCGGCACCGTCTTGGGGCCAAGCACCGCACCGGGGCGCGACGCATCATCGATGTAGTCCGTCTCCATGAAAAATGTCTTCGAGCGAGCAAGCGCATCCCTGATGGCATCCCTTGAAGCAACGATCGATGCAGTCACACCATTGTCCAGTGCAATATCGGGCAGGGGGGGACTGAAATGTTTGATCACCTTGCGTGGAGAACCTGCTTTTTTCACTAGCTCTCCTAGCTTCTCGAACGACGCTGCCGTGAAGTGCTCGGTATGCAGCTGTAGGGGACAATCCATGCGTAAGGCTGTCTTCAAGTATTCAAATAACAAATCGTTGGCAGCGTCGAGCACATCGCATGGCACATCGAAGTGAGGGCGGCCAACTTCGCCGATGCCAACGATGAGGTCATCTTCATAGAGCGATTCCCAGATATCGATGAGTTCGATGCCCACCTCGTATGCATACGCTATCCCGTGAGCGTCAGCCAACCGTACGAACTCGGAAGGATGGTAGCCCACTACGGGATATGCCGTCGCCTCGGTCGATTCGTTGATTCGTCCGGCGAGCTCGATGGTACGAAGATACGCATTTCTGAAGTCATCGACAGTGGTGGCATCAATATCCCAGTCCCATGCGGTCTTACCGACGAGTATGAGGTGGGTGCCGCCTGCGCGCACGAACTGTCTCACTGCATCGATGCCAATTCCGTGGAGCGGGTCGATGTGCATATGATTGTCGGTGATGTGGCCACCATACATTTACGACTCGCCCACGCAGATCTCTTTCCTGTTGCCCACATATGGGCGCAATACCTGCGGTATGGTGATTGAACCATCCTCGTTCTGGTAGTTCTCAACGAGTGCAACGAGGGTACGCGTCGTGGCAATCGCAGTGGAGTTGAGCGTATGGCACATCACGTTCCCGTCCTTTGTGCGATAGCGTACATTGAGCCTTCGCGCCTGGTAGTCTGTGCAGTTGGAGCATGAAACGAGCTCGCGGTATGTGCATTGGGCCGGCATCCATGCCTCGAGGTCGTACTTCTTCGCTGCCACCGTGCCAATGTCGCCCGTGCATATGTTCACGATACGATAAGGTATCTCCAGGCGCCGGTAGAGATCCTCCGCGTTGCCGATAAGCTCTTCGAGGTAGTTCCACGATTCATCGGGCCGGCAGAAGATGAACTGTTCGACCTTGTTGAACTGATGAACGCGAAAGATGCCCTTTGTGTCCTTTCCATGGCTGCCGGCCTCCTTCCTGAAACATGGGCTTATGCCAGCCATCTTGAGCGGCAAGTCGTCACTTTCGAATATCTCGTCCATGTACATTGCGGCCATTGGATGTTCGGAAGTTGCAATGAGATAGAGGTCCTCATCCTCCACCTTGTACATGACATCGCCAAAGTCACCAAGGTCCGTCACGCCCTCGTAAGGGAGGCGCTTCATCATATACGGGGGCTCGATCAGCGTATAGCCATGCTCAGCCATGTAGTCGAGAGAGAACCGCATCAGCGCGTAGTCGAGCATGACGAGTTCGTCTTTTAGAAAGTAAAATCGCGATCCAGCGATCTTCGCTGCACGTTCGATGTCGACCTTCCCCAGTGCCTGGAGCACCTCGGTATGTCCCTTGGCAGGGAATCCCAGATGATCGCGCTTGCCCCATTCGCGCATCGTCACGTTCTCCTCACCCACGGGCACCGATTCGTGAAGAATGTTTGGCATGCGCATCAGCAACGTGTCAAGAGAGGACTCGACATGTTGTATCTCCTGGTCGAGGCGGTCGATATCGTCGTTTATCGTACGCATCCTGTCGATCTCGTCCTGTATCTCCTTGCCTTCGGATTTGAGATCCCTGATGCGTATTGCAACGTCGTTACGCTCCTTTTTGAGCGTGTTCACGGAAGTGATCTTCTCGCGGCGCAGCTTGTCGAGGTCGATTATCTCCTGGACCTTTGACGTGTCCATGCCGCGCTTCGTAAGATTTTGTATGACAACTTCAGGTGATTCTCTAAAAAGGCGGATATCAAGCATGAAAACACCTATCTTGTGCATCTATTCATAGATTATAAGCTTTTTGGTTTTGCCGGCCCGGTAGGATGAATGGTGCATTCATTCGAGCAATGCCCTGAGACGTTCGATCATCGACGAGTCCGTAAGGTCGAGCTTCAGGGGCGTCACCGATATGAAGCCGTGATTGGTGGCGTGGATGTCGGTGCCCTCATCATAGGTCTCCTTTGGCTCGCCCGATATCCAATAATACGGTTTGTTGCGCGGGTCGATGCGCTCTTGGACATTGTTTGACCATAGCCGCCGTCCAAGCGTGGTGATACGGCGCTTGCCGTTGTGATGTGGCGGTATGTTCACGTTGAGAAGGAATGGGTTAGGAAGCTGTTCGCTCATGCGTACGACATCGGCGGTCTGACGTGCGGCCTCTGCGTAGTCCGGTTCCTCGACATCGATGACCGAGACTGCAATGGCGTTGATATCATAGAGAGCTGCCTCGAATGCGGCACCCACCGTCCCAGAGTATGTTACGTCGTCGCCGAGGTTTGCGCCGGGATTGATGCCTGATATGATGAGATCGGGCGTTCCAAACTTCAAGATGCCAAGCACGACGCTGTCGGCGGGTGTCCCTGATACGGCCCATCCGCGCGACCCATCAAAGAGCGTACACTCGTAGAGGCGCAATGGGTGGTGCACGGTGATTGCATGTGACGAGGCCGATGCCTCGCGTTCCGGGGCGACGATGGTGACGTCGCCGAACTGTTCAAGTTCGTCACGAAGATAGACAAGAGCGGGGCTATGGACCCCGTCGTCGTTTGTCACGAGGATCTTCATTCTATCAGCTCCACGAGGGCATTGGCATGTTCGCATGCCTTCTCGATTATCGACGTCTCGTCGACCATGGTAAGTTCCCGATCCCTGAGCACGAACGTTCCATCCACCATGACATGACGGATGGCCTCTTCCTGCAGGGAGTAGACAAGATTGGAAATCAAGGAATGGGATGGTCGCATGGAAAAATGCGATGCATCAATGAACACCATATCAGCATTATAACCGGGTGTGAGCTCGCCCACTGGCAGTCCGAGCGCCTTGCCACCGCCCCGTGTCGCAATGGAAAATGCTGTCGATGCGGGCACCTCTGTTGCGCCCTGCAACTTGTGTATGAGCGCCATGCACTTTGTTTCCTGGATCATGTTGAGGCTATTGTTCGAAGCGGCACCATCGGTGCCGAGTGCAATGTCGATCGGGGCGTCAAGCAGCTGTGGCAGCGGCGCGATGCCGGAAGAGAGCTTGAGATTCGACTGGGGGCAATGCACGATGCTGCATCCGCGAGAAGAGATGAGCTTGATGTCTTCGGGCGTTAAATGGACGCCATGAGCACAGATAGTATCCTCATCGAGGAACGAAAGGGAATCGAGATACCCTACCGGTGTCACACTGCGCTCCTGTTCCATGTCCTCGACCTCTTTTCTTGTCTCGGAGAGGTGTATATGGGTCTTGATGCCATGGGCGCGCGCATATTCCTTGATCTGTAAAAGGAACGCCTCAGAACATGTGTACGGCGCATGAGGGCCCATCATGTATGAGATACGTTTTTCGTCCCTACACATGCGGTGTATCCTGGACGACTCCTGAAGCTCGGTTTGCGCCTTCTTCTCGTCACCGAGGTCTATCACCGCATGCGTGATCGCGGCACGTATCCCCGTTTCCCTCACCGCACGGGTTGTGGCATCCATGTGGAAGTACATGTCGTTGAAGCACGTCGTGCCCGTCTTGAGCATCTCCACTATACCGAAAAGCGACCCCCAGTAACAGTCATCGTAGGAAAGCGATGCCTCAAGGGGCCAGATGCGGTCATTGAGCCATGAATGCAGTGGCATGTCGTCGCCTGCTCCCCGAAGAAGCGACATTGAAAGGTGTGTATGGGCATTGACGAATCCAGGCACGATCACAAAGCCTCGGGCGTCAAAGACGTCATTACCCTCAAGGCCTGTGCCCAATGAACGTATAACGCCCCCTTCGATCTCTATGTCGCGTTTGACAAACGCACCGTTTGTATAGACGAGTCCTCCTTGTATCAGCATGCCATCACTAACCCCCTACTAAAACCGAAACTATTTAAATATAACTTCGCATGTGGGTGATATCGTTTCTACGTGGTAGAGGTGTGACAATGACCAAGAAAAAGATCCTAATCACGTGTGCATTGCCGTACGTTAACAACATACCCCATTTGGGTAACATCATACAAGTGCTCTCGGCCGATGTCTTCGCTCGCTATCAGCGACACACTCAAAACGAGGTGCTCTATGTCTGTGGAACAGACGAGCATGGGACGACAACGGAGTCCATAGCCCTCAAGGAAGGGCTCAGCCCGCAAGAGATATGCGACAAGTACTACAAGAAGCACAAGGAGATATATGAATGGTTCAATATCTCGTTTGACTACTTTGGACGGACGTCGACACACTACCACCATGAAATAACGCAAGACCTGTTCCTCAAGGCATATAACAACGGATACATCTTTGAAAAGGACCTTGAACAGACATACTGTCCAAAATGTGAGAAGTTCCTAGCCGATCGCTTCGTCGAGGGAACGTGTCCACACTGTGGATCCAACAACGCACGAGGCGACCAGTGCGAGGACTGCAGCAAGGTTCTTGATGCAAAGGAGCTCATAGATCCGTGCTGTACGATATGCGGGTCTGCGGCAACGATCCGTACCTCTCGGCACCTTTTCCTCGACCTTCCCAAGCTCTCAGACAAGCTCGAGCCATGGATTACGGGCAAGAGGAACTGGTCTGCAAATGCGCGCAACTTCTCACTAGGTTGGATCCATGAAGGGCTTGAGCCGCGATGCATCACCAGAGACCTCCAATGGGGGGTGAAGGTTCCGCTCGAAGGATGGGACAACAAGGTTTTTTATGTATGGTTTGATGCATGTATCGGTTATATCTCCATCACTGCGGATTATGCGGCCCGCACCAATGACGACTGGAAACGATGGTGGAAAGACCCAGACGTTGACCTCTACCAGTTCATGGGAAAAGACAACGTACCGTTCCATACCATCATGTTTCCTGCAACGCTCATGGCAGCCGATGATGGCTACATACTTGTCCATCAGCTGTCAAGCACAGAATACCTCAACTACGAAGGCGGTGCGTTCTCCAAATCCCGCGGCAGGGGCATCTTCGGAAACGACGTCATAGATACGTCAATACCAGTGGACGTATGGAGATACTACATCTACATAAATCGCCCCGAAAAGTCAGATGTCGACTTTACCTGGGAGGACTTCCAGAAACGCAACAACGAGGAACTCGTCGGCAATCTGGGCAACTTCATCTACCGCGCTTTGACCTTTGTCAACAAATACTACGGTGGCGTCGTTCCGGACGTTGACGATGAGGAGCGTGACACAGCGTTCTACCAGGAGGTGGGTGCAACCATTGACCAGATGGCGTCTGACATCGGCTCGGCCCGCCTGAAGTCCGGCCTGAAGTTGTTGATGAAACTTGCCAGGATGGGCAATCAGTTCTTCCAGGAAGACGAACCATGGAAGAACGAATCTCGACGGCCGCATACGATCAAGACCGCGCTCAACCTGTGCGCAACGATGGCCATAGCCATGGAACCATACCTCCCAGAAACGGCCGAGAAGGTCTGGAACATGCTCAAGGCGCAAGGCGATGTACACACGTCGCCATGGGACCAGGCGCGACGACCCATGTTTTCTGGCGGTGAGCGCATAGCATCACCTGTGATGCTGTTCAAGAAGCTTGAGGACAAGACCATCAGTTCCTTGAAGACGAGGTATAGTGGTAAGAAGCAGGCGCAAAAGAAGGAGGAATCTTCAATGATACAATATGATGATTTTGCGAAATGTGATTTCAGGGTAGGATACG
Organism: archaeon; assembly: GCA_004212155.1. Taxonomy (GTDB): domain Archaea; phylum Methanobacteriota_B; class Thermococci; order Methanofastidiosales; family NM3; genus NM3. Next base: position 47,412 of record RXIG01000004.1, on the reverse strand, counting down.
TGGAGTCTGCCGAGCGCGTTGAGGGGTCAAAAAAGCTCCTCAAGCTCATCGTTGACATAGGCGATGAGAAACGCCAGCTCGTGGCAGGCCTTGCTGAGTTCTATGCACCTGAGAGCATACAGGGAAAGAAGATAGTCATGATTGCAAATCTCGAACCGGCCAAGCTCTTTGGTATAGAAAGCCAGGGGATGCTGCTTGCGGCGGAGAAAGGTGATTCGGTAAGTCTCCTTACCGTCGAATCTGACATTGAACCCGGTGCCAAGGTCCGCTAGACCACACCATTATTAATATGCTGCCCATATAAGCACCATGGAGAAGGCTACGTTTGCCGCCGGATGCTTTTGGGGCGTCCAGGCGGCGTTTGACGAGATATCTGGCGTTGTCCGAACGCTTGCAGGCTATACGGGCGGTATGACCACCGATCCGACATACAAGGATGTTTGTAGCGGAAGAACGGGCCATGCAGAGGCTGTTGAGGCCACTTACGACCCTTCTATCGTGAGCTATGATGAATTATTAGATATATTCTGGCGCATTCATGACCCCACGACATTAAATCGTCAAGGCCCGGACGTTGGGTCGCAGTATCGTTCAGCGATCTTTTACCATAACGATACGCAAAGAAAAAAGGCCCTTGATTCCAAGCACGCGCTTGAAAAGACAGGGCGCTACTCGAAACGAGTCGTTACTGAGATCGTTGCCGCTGGCCCGTTCTATCCTGCAGAGGACTATCATCAGCATTATCTCAGGAAGCGCCCGGGCAGCTGCAGTTATTGATCGGTTGGCTCCAACTCCCCGATCAACTGCTCGAGCTGATTGTAGAGGTCAAAGAAGTCCTCGAGCAGCTGGGCCGCCTGTACTTCATCCCCCTGTGCAAGGAGTTCAGCGCGGCGTTCGAGCAGGAAGTTCATCTCCGATATGATCTGTGTAATGGTCTCGCCCCCGTCGTCTGTCTCCCCTGAGATGACCTTTATCGCCTCTTGGTACGTGCCGATGTTACGGCCCGAGATACGTGAGGCAAGAAGTTCAAGTTGTAGATTCCTGAAAGCTGCTTCAGGACTATCAGCGAATCCGACATTGATGGATTCCTGCTGACTACCAGTATGGGCCCTGACACATGCCACCTTCTGGAGCGTCACCGTCTTGTTCATACCCGTATAGAATGGAACAAAGTAATAGAGGCGCTCACCGATACGGTAAATGATCATATTTCCTTGGTCTCGGTCCTCTTGGGTGCGCTTCCAGAAGCTGATCTCCTCGTCAGCGTTTAACGCATCGGGCACCACGCTTGTCCCTATGACGCGCAACTCTTCTTGCGCACTGGAGGGAACACGGATAAGCGTCATGGTACCATACTCATCGTAGCTGTTCTTCATGACCCATAGCCCCGGTATGTTGAGGATCTGCCGGCCACTGAACTCGACGGCTATCATCGAGACGAACTCCTTCTTGCCAAAGAACGTTTGCAGCACATGACGTAAATCCTCCCCCTTAGGGATCTCGAAGAAGTCCTTCTCGTTCACGTAAGTCTGGAGACGGGCCAGGGTGGTTATTTCCTCGACATCGGGAAGGTAGCTCGAAGAGTTGACATGATACGTATTCATGATCTCTACCTGAGAGGTCATGAATATCTCAGGGTACCTAAGCTGTCGCTTGTACCATGCGGGTGATTCCTCCAACGGCTTTATCTCATCACCATATACCGAACGGATGAGCGGCAGGACTATTTCATCGTTGCTATTCTCCACATAATATATGTCGTATTCGCCCGTTTCAGTGTTGATCAGAATCTTTAGAATGGGGCGCACGTAGGGTGCCTTTACGAGTGGTATCTTGGAAGTTGCGATGTTGACGCCAGCATCCATTGAATACCATACGGTGTCGGTATCATCGATGACTATGTACGGATCGGAGTCGATCTTGAGATAAGGAAACAGCTCTCCCGCCATTTTGAAGATGTTCATGTATGCGACCGTCTCACCCCTGAAGAGACGGGGAAATTCCTGAACAAACACATCTCGTATGGGAAGTGAGGGACGAACGGTAGAACCAGTATAATTGCCCTCGATCTCATTGTCCTCGTAGTCGTAGATGAATCCCCTATACTCCCCCTCACCAAAGTATATGTTATTGTTGAGCCACGGCCAGTTGACAAACGACCCTGAAAGTGCTTCGATACCGATATAGCCTATGCTGTGCGTGTAAACCTTGTGCTCGTTGTACCATGCATTCTCAGACCCCGCAAGGATCTCCTCGAGATTGAGGTTTTTCGGAGTGAACCAGTACTGCCGGAGAGGTCCATCCTCCGTCAGGCGTATGACGTCGGTGTCACCCATCTCAAGATATTTTACCCCAACAGTGGGGCGTACCCGCGTGACGATACGTTCCCTGTCCCACAACCGGACGATATCGAACGTGTCCTGATTCTGGGATATGAGGGAGTCGATGTCACCAACTGAAGCCACAGTATCTTCCTGAGCAAAGTCCCAAAAGATCTCTTCGAAATCAAGACCCGAGCTAAAAGCATTCAATGCAAGCTCTTTTTCGATGATATCCGCATTGATGTTAAGGGGGTCCTGCCGGTGTTGCGGCCTAAGCCACAGATTGCTCCCCACGGATCCGGCAACGAGTGAGACGAACATGATCACGACCACTATCATGACCGTGCTGTAAACACGCAGTCGGTTGGTGTCCTCATCCGATGCACTGAATGAGCTTGTGAGACGCTCTTGCACGCGTTCTTGCAAAAAGAGGTACCACAATGCAAAAATCACAGCGGGCACTATGATACCAACGAAAAATCCGGACGTAACACGCGTATCGGGACTATAATAGAATACGAAGGCCAGGAGGAACACTGCCAGGGCTCCGGATGATATAGTCCGAATAAGCATTCTCTTTCGATCGCTAGAAAGGAATAAACCCCCCAATGTAAACAATGTGATACCTGCTCCCACCTCGACCATGTAGGCAAACAGATCGTGACGATAGGGACCCACGAGCGACTCGAATTGCCCCGTGATGCCAAACAAGGAGTTGATGGCCCAGAAGAGAAGGGCCACGCTTAGAACACGCATGAAGCGCCCGACTATCGGTCCGTACCCTGATTCATCAGTGGTACCATAGGTGAACAACGTGTTGAACGACTGTCCAAGGCTCATCAGGTTGTGGAGCACGTAAATGAACAACCGATAGGTGATAGCACCCGCCAAGGATGGGCCGATGATGAGCAGTTCAGAGTAAATCGCATGAGTATCATGAGTAAAGAGCGTGATTCCGTTGCCTCCCACAAACCAAAGACCAAGCATCATGTCCGAAAAAAGCCATATGCCTAGCGCAAACTTCAAAATCGTCCAGGGTATGAAGAACTTCCATGGTGCCTCAAACGGCACCGGTTGTTCACGCTGTCCTATTCCTCCTTTTAGCAAGGTATACAGGATGCTACGCCGCGACGTAAGTGGAATGAACACGATGGCGCTGCGTATCAATCCGCCAACGATGGCAAGGGAGATGCCTGTCCAGTAAAACGTGCCAAAATACTTACTCGGAAGGTCCCATGACCAGTTGAGTGTTCCCCAAAGATTCCAGGCAGAAAGGATCGTCAAGACAGCAAATACTGCAAGTGGAATGTAAAGAGCGGTTTCCGTATCAGCGAGCTCCTGCCCTCGCGGTATCTTCCCAAAGACCTTGCCGATGAGCGATTCCTTTTTTCGCATTAGAACCAAAAAGACAGTAAGCCCACCGAAGATGAAAAGGAACAATACATTGCTAAACAAAGATTGAAAATGATTTACACCAGACGAGTAGTATCCTTCTCCCGAAATCTGAGAGGAGACAAAGCCACTTTCAAATCCGATAGCAAGCAGACTTCCCACAATGATGAACAGTGTGAAGACAGTAACCGTGTTTCTCATCCGCTCCACCTGCCTAAACGGCGGATAGAAAAAGTTCCTACAGGCGACCGTATGGGGCCAGAATCCATACTATACTACTAACCTAAGCAGTTATAAAATACTTTCCTTTTCATTATTTTTAAAGAACTGCTCAAAAACATGAGATAATGCAAACTACGATGGAGTTAAACACATTGGTTTGAGTTTTTAACAGAATATAAATGAGCTTATCATCACAACCGCCATGATACCACATGTGCTGGTACATAGCATGATACGAAACGAATCTTCCTACATATGTATTGAAAGCAGTATGATGAAATTTTCACTCTGTGCCCAGAGGCACCATTAGTATGCACTAATGGTGTTAACTAAGGTATGCACCTCAAGCCCTCAAGACAAAAAAGAAAAGGGGGGAGGAATCAAATGACTAACGAATCCTATGGATACCGAAGTCGGCCCAATTGATCCCGCCTTTGCGCTTTTGCTCTAAGGAGCTAAAGTCTTTGAAGCTCACCTTTCCACCGTCGGCCTCCCTACCGGAGATCCAGGGAGAGGTAACTCCCGTCAGTATGAGCATGACGCGCATGGAATCCTTGAGATTCTCATCGATGCGGGCACCCCATGTGACGTTGGCCTCTTTGCCTATTTGCTTGCAGATGAGCTCGCCGACCATGTTGGCCTCAGATAGGCTCATGTCGGCACCGCCCGATACGTGAACGAGTGCGCCGCGTGCGTTGCTGTAGTCCACCTCAAGTAGCTTGTTCTTGAGTGCCTCAACAACAGCCTCCTCGGCCCTATTTTTCGTATTTGACTCGCCGACACCGATCATGGCATATCCACCGCTGTGCATTACGGCGCGGATATCTGCAAAGTCGAGATTGACAAGACTGGGTGTCGTGATCGTTTCAGACAGTCCCTTTACCATCTCTGCTAGGACTTCATCAGCCACAGAGAATGCATAGTTCACGGGCTGGTTTGGCACAAGTTGGAGCAATTTATTATTATCGAGTGTAATGACTGTATCAGCAATAGAATTAAGCATATTGAGCCCCAGCTCCGCCTTCTTCTGGCGAGGTCCCCCTTCCATCTTGAAAGGTAACGTGACAACACCTATAACGAGTGCGCCACATGACTTTGCTATCTCGGCTACGACCGAAGCAGATCCAGTACCTGTGCCACCACCCATGCCTGCGGTGATGAACACAAGGTGAGCACCATCAAGGCATTGCTTGAGTTCCTGGCGGCTCTCCTCAGCGGCCTTGTAGCCGCGTTCTGGATCCCCTCCGGCCCCAAGACCCTCGGTAAGGTCCTTGCCGATTAGTATCTTTGCATCAGCCTCAGTTATGGCTAGATGCTGTTTGTCAGTATTGATGGCCAGTGTCTGAGCGCCCGTTATGCCGCCAAGCATATGCAGTCGTGTAATGGTGTTGTTTCCGGCGCCACCACACCCTACAACAACGATGCGGGCTTTGCCAAAGGTTTCGTCGCTCATTACATTGGTGCCATCAGTGTAACGATTTGCGTTCGCGATTATGCTTTTCATCCATTTATTCCTCCTACCCCTATTGAAAGTTGATCACAACTCATCTATATCCTCATTGACGCCATTGCTTGATTTTTGGGCTTGCATCATCATGTATGAATCACGGATATTCTGGAAGCCGCCGAGCTCGCTTCTAATTAGGTCACGAACAGCGCTGCGTATAGCTTCACTACGATTTGGAAAGTAGCCTGACAGCACGAGCATGTCTATACCCGCGATATATGCCTCCGGTAACTGAATAGACAAAAGTTGCATTTTAGTCGTGCCCCTATGCTATGAGGATATTGTCTACATAATATGAGGATAATATCATTTATAAACGTTTCGGTTTTAAACGTATGTTAAATTATAATAGTGACTAAAAGTATCTAATAATGCTTATACTTCAAATACAAACTCAGAAACATTAATATATCATCCAGAGTATCTTGAATCATGGAAGCGTATATTGTTAAAGAACAAGATTTAGTAGATATAATTGAAAAAAATGAAGAAAATATACTTATATTTAATCCTAATTACATTCTATCCAAACAACAAGCGCTCTTCGCTGCTAAAATGGCAATATTGGCCATGGAAAAAAATCAAAATATCGCGAACAAACTGCCAATCGAGTTCCTTGTTCGGTTATCAGGAAAAAAACAAATAGCAAAGGCGCTTGAGTTCGGCCCAAAGAGTATCGAGGACGTCGTAGGCATCATAGTGTTAGATGGCACCTTACGAGATAATATACAGGAAATATCATTCATGGCAAACAAGCAAAAGGTAATGAGGGCCTATGACATAAGCCCTCATGAAGATCTTCAGCGCGCCGTCTACGAAAGGATGGCGCTCGTGGATCTCTAACCTCTTCTTCGCATCATTGCCACAGCTATCGCACCAGCCACTATGAAGACAACTAACAAAACGACATACACCATAGGGGATGAATCCTCTTCCATGGACAATTCGACTGCCTCTTCATAGACTGAGTCTATCGTCACGTTCGCTTGGAGCGCATAGGAATGCGCAGCGTTCGCCGTAGCATACGTTTCACGGTAATACTCGTTAGCATACTTGATCTGCGCTAATTCGAGGTTCTCATGTGCGTCGCCAAGGGTCTCCTCTGCATTCTCGAGCATAGAGAAGTATGCATTCATGTCACGCCCCTTTTCTTCAAGCGTTTCGCAAAGCTGCCTTGTTTTCTGGAGGTCCTCATATGTCGTGTTATACATCTCTTCTGCTTCTGTGAGCCGGTCGTGTGCACGCTCCATCGTGTAGAGGGGAGATGTGACCTTCACCACTTCATGCGTTATTTCTTGCCCCTCGACTGAAACCACGGTATAATGGAAAAATCCCCCTTCTTCCTCGTCGGCATAAAGGGGTGCTCCGGCGCCAGCCGTGACGATATAGTCAACGCCTTTGATGACTGTATGATCGTACATGTGGATATGTCCTGCAAGTACGAGGTCGACATCGTGATCTGCCATGAAGGTTTCAAATCGTAGCGCATCCGCCTCGTTGAGGCAATGGTCTTCACCTTCACGCGGATCGTACGGTGGTATGTGCGCAGAGACGATGATGTTTTCCTTCGTCGTTGATGCCATCACGCCGTCCATCCATTCATATTGCCCGTCGGATATGGTGTAATTCGAGTCATCCAGTATGACAAAGAGCGTGTTACCGTATTCAAACGAATAATTCACCTCACCAAGGAACTCCATGGCATGTTCGGGGGAGTTGTTGTAGAGCTCATGATTGCCTATGGAAACATACAGCGGTATGGCAAGATCATCTACCATGTCCATGAATTCTTGGAACTGATCTCGTCTGCCAGATGATATGATGTCACCAGTATTGATGCAGAATGCATAGGAATCTGCGTTTATCTCCTCGAGAATCGTGGTGAACGTCTCAGGGCCGTCTCGATTGTCGCCAACGACGACGAATTTGAAAGAACCGGTATCGGACGCGGTGTTCGAGATCGTGATTGATGTGGTAGTAGCGGGAGCCACCACGAACGATATCGACGTCGAAGACACAGGTACATAATCCGGCACCCCCTCGACATCCAGGTCATCAACCCGCACATTACGTACCATGAAGGTGTATTCCCTATCTGTGACGCTGGCATCGATCTCAATAACGTTTGAATATGCACGTATCGTTATGTTGGTCTCATCAACATCAGTTATGATGGCGCCTTCCACGACGATGTCGGCATCTGGAAGGTCTAATTCCTTTACTGGCGGTGCAGAAACCATTCCTGCGCATAGCAGAAGCAGTATCACTGCAATACCGGCTATTCTAGAAAATGAATGCATTGAAATACCTCATAATCCTGTCATTACCGCTGCACGGTTCTTGAGCAGATAGTTAGTTGTGACGATTGACACGGTCTGGATGACCATCAACAACACACCAAGTGCTGCAGCCTCGTTGAAGTCGGCATGGAAGAACAGCTCCTTGATCTTCCACGTGATGGGTGCGAGTTCGGGATTTGTCGCACCAAGCAGTATGCTTGTCGATACCTCTGATATCACATAGACAAACGACAGCATGGCGCCTGCTACGATGCTCATGGATATGAGCGGCAACGTTATCTTAATCAACGTCTTGATCTTCGAAGCACCCACATTCAACGATGCCTCTTCGAGAGCCTCGTGTGTTTGTTGCAGGCCCGCATACGCGGCCCGCACAGCAAATGGGATTTTCCTCACCACATATGCGGCAACGATCACGAATGCCGGGTTCTCTGGTCTGAATATGCCTGTGCCGTAAAACACCACGAACATTCCGATGCCCAGCACGATGCCAGGTATGGCAAGTGGCATTGTCACAAGCATGTCAAGAGCCAGGATGCCCGGCAACTTCTTTCGAGCAATTATGTATGCTGCCATTGTGCCAAGAATGATGATGATGAAGACGGCTGAAAACGCATAAATAAGACTATTTTTAATAGGTGTATACATATGCACATTTGAGAACATATATTTATAATTGGCGAGGGTTAACCCTCCAATGCCTCCTTGTGTAAGCGATAGCTTGAGGATACCGATATGTGGCATCAGGGCAAACGACAACAGTCCGGCGATGAATATACCAAAGAGTACGAGCTGCTTCCTGCTTGGTTTGATGGTAACTGGCTGCCATGTTCCGCCCTTGGACATCATCGCATATTGCTTCAAGCTGATGTACTTGCGTATGATAACGAAACACGTCAGAGCCATGACGAGCAACAACACGCATAGCGCCATGACCTTGAAGTTGTATTGACCTATATACTGAGGCGCCCAGTTGTTCAGGATATACAACGTGATCGTGTGGCGGGCCGGATAGCTGTAGGCCCCCTGGGAGAAGATGATGGGCGTGCCAAGGTCCTCGAGAGAGAGGATGAATGTCAAAATGGCACCAGCCTCAATGCCGGGCATTGCAAGTGGCAACGTTACGGAGCGGAACTTGAAAAACCCACGTGCACCCATGTTTTCTGCCTGTTCCTCAAGGGAGGGATCAATATTGACAAACGAAGAATACGCATTCAGATAGACGAGCGTATAGAAGTGTAGTGTTTCGACAAGGATGATCGCTGGCAGGCCGGTAATCCATATGGCCTGTGGTAGTATGTGGAGCTGTTCGAACAGCACTTGATTGATGATGCCGTTTTGAGATATGAACTCACGTACGCCCAGGGCGCCAACAAACGGTGGCGCGATGAGCGGGATGAGGATAAGACCTTTCAGTATGCCTTTTCCACGGAACTCATATTTGTACATGATGTATGCAAGCATCACGCCGATGACGGTGGAAAAGATAGTGGTGAATAAGGCAATGAAAAGGGAGTTAAATATGGCGCCGCAGTCGACAAGTCCTATGATGAGGACCCGTTCTGTACTACGAAAGAGCGTAAGCTCCCATTCGTTGGGCATCCTCCATAACTCCGGGTCATCAAAGACCGCGGACATATGACGAGTGGTAAAAGAGCCATCATCAATGAACGCGCCACCGATTATCGAAAGCAGTGGCCAGATCATGAAGACGAGGAAAACGACGATGATGAGAGTGAGCTGAAAGGTAGTGAGCTTATCCAGTTCTTGTCTCAAGTTGGATATGAATCTCAGTACCCCGTCACGCCCTCGCATCTGATCCCGCCATCAAAAGATATGAGCTCTACCTGAACAGGTAGAGCAATCGGCTTTAAAGGTTTTCTATCTCTTCTTCGATCTGTGAATACAGTTGTCGCTTTGCCTCCGCCCACTCTACCGATTTTTCGTTTGCAAACGCGGAATCGGTAAGCATCTGGTCATTGAGCGATTGGGCGTCTTCGAGGGTGATGAGCGGTTGACCCAGCTCCGCAATATACTGGTTCCATTCCTGTTCGGTGATCTTTCCCGCATCCCGCGCGGTTATAAGCGCGTTCCAAGCGTTCCGTAAGTCCTGATGGGGCTTGTCAAGCACAGCTTCCCAGTATGGCACCACGGTACCTTCATACGAGTTGGCTAGCGCATCTGAGAACTCGATACCCTGATTGTTTATCGTCTCGATGAACAGTTCGTGCAGTTGTGTACGTGTTTTTCCGTACTCCGTTTCAAATGCATCCTCCCTAACGGGCATCCTATTGATATTCTCATCAAGCCAGACCGATTGGCCCTCTGGAGAGAGTACGAACTCCACAAATGCCTCTGCTGCATCGAGTTGTTCGGTGTTGCTCACTATTGCTATTGGATCGCCGTTGAGCAGTGATTGCCCCTCGGGAATGATATATTCAGTTTCTGGGTAGTCCTGCATGGAGGAATAGCCATAAAAGTCAATGGTTGTCGCTATGGCAACGTTACCTGTCTCGACTGCATTGAGCACATCAACGGAGCCGTAATAGATTGCAGAGTTGGCAGCGATCTCCGTGAGCTTGATCCATCCTTCTTCCCACCCGTAATTTTGAAGAATGATCTCGTATATGCGTGTATTGGACGTTGTGTCGGGCGCATTGCCAATGCCGATTATCGGTGGGTCCTTGTAGTATTCGGGATTGGCCAGGTCATCCCATGTTCGCGGTGTATCGACACCATATGCATCAAGCACATTATGATTGACCGTGAACCCAAACGACGATATGGCGGCTGCCACCCATACAGGCTCTTGGGAATCATTGTAACGCTTCATCGGCGCGCCGCCGATGCTGTCCTGAATTTCTGCAAGTGTGGACTGCATCGTATCGCTTGTGAGTGGTTTAAGATAGTCGAGGTCAGACAACTGATCAAATAGTGTGGGCCCTCCACCCCATGCAACGTCAATGCCCCCCTGATCGATGGCGCGCGGCCAGAGTCCGGGCACTGGCTGCATGAAACGCACCTTTGTGACATTGGCCGCTTCGGCATACGTAGAATTAAGGAACGGACCTTCAAATGCTTCTTGTATGGAAGTATCATGACGTGTTATTACAGTTAGGGTCAGTCCTTCCTCCCCGTCTCCATCGCCCCCAATGCAGCCTGAAGATGCCAATGCAACGGACACGAGCAGGAAGCACAAAAAAAGCGAGAATAATTGTTTATAATTGCCCAATCTTTTTGGTTGGTTACTCATGAGCAAACACCACATTCTCATCTTATGTAAAGTATTTATAATTTTTGGAGTAGAGCTTTCACGAGAACGCTTTCCATAGTAAGTCCAAAATATGAAAAGAAAGTTCAAGCTTTAAATAGTGGGGGCTCAGTTGATCATTGGTGTATAGAGGTCTTCATGATCATTTGATCGGTATTTCAGAACTAGGATGATAGTATATAAAATAAACAATATTTTAAGCAAAAATAACAAATTCTAACCATATATCACGAATGGGAATATATGCCATGGCGTTGATATGAAGAAAAATTTATATAACTTTCAATCAAGAGTAACATGGGATATTTTTTAATAATGTCTCAACGAGGTGAAAGCAGTTGAACTTGAAAAGATTGGCATCCTTGTTCGTATTATTTGCCCTGCTTTTCTCAATGGTGGCTTCGGCCAGTGCACAGGACGGCACAGAGGCCCACAAGGTCGTGTTGGACCTTGCGCATGAAACACGTCATGCGGGAGACTTCGAGAATGTGCCAGAGAAACTGGAAGCGATGGGATATACCGTCGAAGTGGTCACTGATGAGATTACGGCAGATGTACTGTCAGACGCTGATATGATACTTATACCGGTACCGATGGGCGTATCATACTCCGAAGCGGAGCTCAATGCCCTAGAAACATGGTTTGACAGCGGTAACAAGGCTGTATGGATAGCCGGCGATAGCGATTTTGATGGCGCTGACTACATCCCTGCAACGAACACCATCTTGCAAAAGCTGGGATCCCATATCATGCTTGAAAACAACAGTGTCGAGGAACCAGACGAGGCATACAACGATGGTGCGGCCTATCGAGTTGTCGCTTCGAACTGGAACAGCGCACACCCCATTACGGAGGGAGTGGCGTATGAAACGTTCCACGGCCCCACGTTCCTCTATGGTGTCAAGGACGGCAATCCGGTAAACCTATACACTGAAAGCATTGACAACGTTGATTGGATAGCGGCCTCTAGCGACTCTTCAGTCGCAGTTGACGCACAACTGACAGGATTCAAGACGCCCGGTGTCGAGGCAGGATCAAACGGACCTTTCGTGCTTATGGCTGTAGAGGAGAGGGCAGGTGCAGACGAATCTTCAAAGATCGTCGTGAGTGCCGAGGCAATCTTCTCTTCATACAAGAACATGAACATGGACGGACCTTCTGAAAAGGAGAACTTCACCATCGATGGAGGAACGCTTCTAGAGAACACGCTTGCATGGATGGGGCAGGAATCCGAGGAAGAAAGTTCGAACACGATGCTCTATCTCGGTATTGGCGTTGTCGTCATCATAATAATCGTAGGTGCTGCCTACGCGATGATGAAGAAATAATCCGTTTTTTCTTTTTTCTTTTTTTATTGCTTCACAAGGTGTGACAATGCAACTTTCTGTGATCTTGGAAAATATTGAAAAGGATGATGTTGAAACGCTCTACGAAGTTGTCAACAAGAAGAAATCCCCACAAACAGGGATAGCTTCGATGGAGAAGATTAAGACGTTTTATAATCTTTTCAAGCGCGAATACAGGCAGAAACATACTGACAAGACGCTTCATCATTCCTACGTTTCACTCACGCGAGAATTTGAGAGAATAGCAGAGATGCTCGATCTGCACCTGCGTGCACTATATGAAGATAACGAATCTCCATACAAAAATAAAGCCAATGAGCTGGTATCACACCTGCATCTTCATATCAACTGCATTCTAGATCTTGCGCAAACGTATGACAAGAAATACCCGGAGTGAACCGATGAATCGCAAGGAAGCACTTCGGGAGGCACTGGACCTCGACCCCACGGATTCCATTCTTGAGACCGATGATCCCCGGACGTTCATGGTCGAAACGAGGGCCCGCGGCGTGCCGGGCATATGCAACGGAATACCCGCCGATACGCTTCATGTGTATCTTGTGCTCAAGGCAGACGAAAAGGAACTATACGACGAGGTGCCCGCCAGCCCATGTGCCACACACAAGCAGTATCAAATATACCTCCTCTAACAACTGTGGCCCCGACTGTTTTCTATCTCCTCTCGTTCTTCCTTGAGATGTTCTATCAGCTCCCAGAATGGCCATGTGACGTTCGTTTCAGTAGGGCAGCAAAAGAGCGGTCTCGCTGGCGGGGGAAACTTGACGGCGCGCAGCACTTTCTGTATCTCGCTCCCCTCGAATCCCACAAACATCACACACCTATCAGGCGCGTCTTCAAACTGGCCCTCGACGGTCTCTTCGAGTATGGGAAACACGGTCTCGTCGTCAGGTGGGGCGCCCCATGCCGTCACCGGTGATGCAATAACGTGTTCGATCTGTGTTTTAAGGTCTTCGGCGTCATGTTTGCCAAATCCGTAGAGAAGAACTCCTTTTTTCATGACCACACTTTGTACATGATATTTTTTTATTTTTGCATTGTTATAGAAAAATATTATCATATTCTATTATAAAATAAGTTATTACAATCCATGCACCATTGGAGGAATAATTATGAATCAAAAGACATACGCTGCTACAGGGCTCATGGTATGTGTCTTGATGGCAATGATAATGCCGTCGATGATGGCTGATTCGAACGATGTCACCACTTCCGTGCAGGTGGGGGCCTTTGAACCATCCATCGAAACGGTAGTGATCGAGGACGACTCGGGCACGCCCCAGTCAAGCCTCGATGTGAACAGGGAATATTATGTCGTAGCGTCATTTATCGAAAAGAATGGGTTGCAGGACTTAGAATATGTGAGCGTCGACCTCTATTTTTCTGGGAACGGGACGATAGAACCCGGTACACACGACAAGCGCTGCAACTACACGCTTACATGGTCAAAGGCTACAGGCGACTGGACCAGCCAACCGGCGGGATACGTAAATCCATCGAACTCATCCATCGCTGCCACTGCTCCAAGCGTCATCGAGGCAACGTTTGCGTTCTCGCTTGACAAGGTGGCCATGCCCTCCGGGATGCAAAATGCATGGACGGCAGGAGTGACGGTGTGTGACTCCTACGGGCTCTTAAACGCCGACCTGACAACGACCTTTGACGTCAACGATTATATCGAATGGAGCGGACTTCCAGCGAGCGTAGCGCTCGGTTCGTCTGAGTTGGTGCCGGAAGATGTGTGGACGCTTGATACACCAATCGTCGTCACTCCCACGATCACCGCGAATACGCACATCACCGTATCGTTTGAGGCAACGGACCTCGTCAACGGCGATGCGTCGATCGATGCGTCATCATACATCTCCGCACAGGCAGCGACCGCGCCTGCGGGCGGTACCGTTGCGGCAGGGTATGATACCCCTCAACCGGTGCCGGAATCCACGACACCTTTCTTTGAGGACGTATATGCGACAGCGTGTACGCTCGACCCTTCGGTGTCGGGATACACGGACAACGATGATACGATGGTCTCATTTTCAATTGACATACTGCAGGGTTCAACGGTACCGTGCTTGCCTGCCGGAACATATGCCGGCGCTTGCACGTTCACGTTTGAGAGGGGATCTGGCTCGACTGCCTGATCTACCCTTTCTTTATTTTTGGTGATCCTATGGCAAATAAGGTAGCGCCCCTTCTGGCAGTCATGCTTCTTCTCACGAGCGCGCCCCTTGTCCTTTGCGACATGGGCATCGGCATTTCTGGCAACAACCACGAGATAGACATAGATGCATTTCCGTTCACGTACTCTAGCTCGTTTAGCATACACAATCCCGGTAACGAAGATGCACTTTTTTCTATCCGGGCGACTGGCCCGTATAAGGATGTGACATCATGGGTATCGATAGAGCCAGCCATCGTTTCCGTGAAAGCTGGCGGGTATTCGGACATATCATATGCCATAGAAGCTGATGAAGGGTATGGGGGTGCGTATGAACTCTATCTCGTAGCTACGTGTTATGGGGACGGTGAAATGGACCAAACGCCTTCAACACCCGTATCATATCTCCAGACAAGTGGTACGATCAAGCTGACAATCAATGTCAGCGAGTCTGCGGGCGCAATGTCAAAGGGACCAGACCATCCGAAACCAACACTGGTCGATGATGAGAACGCTGGAAATGCGGACACGAACGAGATTACCAATAATATAGAGGCATACACCTTCGATGCCCCACTCTACATCAACATACCAAGGGAAGTACGATGCGGAACAACAGTGCCCATAGAGGGGGGGTGTCTCCATGGGAAAACGCCGCACGCACTTCACTTCATCATACATACGCCTAAAGGCGATACGTACGAGCGGCCGCTTGAGACCAGCATCGAGTTTGACGACGTAGGCGAGTGGCACGTCCTATTGGCTCTTGACAAACAAACGATCATAGGTAAACAGGTCATGGTGGTCGAGGGATGTAACGATACCAGCACCATGCCCTTGATACTCCTGGGTGCGGCAATCTGCGTCTGTTGCATGGTGGCATATAGGAGAAAACGGGCCTCCGATTGACACCGACGATGAAGATGGTGGCAATGCCATATGCTTTTGTCCAACAAAGGAATGCGACAAAAAATATACCAAAAAGTTTTAAACAGAAATCAGAAAGAAGATACAGCCGAGCAGCAGGGGTAGTGAGATGGTTACAGTACGTTTTGAGCATGTCACGAAAAAATTTACCGAAGTAGTTGCCGTCAATGACGTTTCCATTGAAATAGAGGACGGGGAACTCTTCACGCTTCTGGGTCCAAGTGGGTGTGGCAAGACGACACTGCTCCGATGCGTTGCAGGATTCTATGTTCCGGAAAATGGCAAGATCTTCTTCGATGATCTCGAAGTGACCCATATCCCCCCCAATCTCAGGGAAACGGGCATGGTATTCCAAAACTATGCGTTATGGCCTCATATGTCTGTCTTTGACAACATCTCATACGGGCTCAAGATACGCAAGATGGCTAAAAAGGACATCGACGAGAAGGTCTATGAGATCCTTGAGCTTGTGCGCCTGAAGGGCATGGAGGAGCGGTATCCTTACCAACTCTCTGGAGGACAACAACAACGCGTCGCACTTGCACGCGCGCTTGTTATCGAACCGAAGGTACTGTTGCTTGACGAGCCGCTCTCCAACCTCGATGCGAAGCTGCGTATCGAGATGCGTAACGAGATCTCACGCATCCAGAAACGGCTTGGCATAACGACGATCTATGTGACCCATGACCAGGAGGAGGCGCTTGCCATCTCCGACAGGCTCAGCGTCATAGACAAGGGCATCGTGCAGCAGGTGGGCACTCCCGTCGAGATCTACTCAGTACCGAACAATCTGTTCGTCGCAGACTTCATCGGAGAATGCAACATCATCAAGGGTACGATCCGGAGCATCGACGACTACATCGAACTCGAGACGGAGTCAGGACACACGTTCGTTGGCGTCGCCGAAGAGGGAAAGAAAAGCTCGTTTTCCGTGGGACAGACGGCCTATGCAGCCATACGCCCCGAGAACTTGGAGCTAAAAGAGGAGTCAAGCGATTCCAATCATATCCAAGGAACGGTCAAGTATGCGCAATACTTCGGAAAGGTCAACAGACTGTTCATCGAAGCCATAGGCGAGCGCATACTCATGGATGCCGACCCGTTCAAGACGCATGACATCGAGGGAAAGGAGATCGACGTCTACGCCGATGTGAACTCGACGCTCATTCTCTCCGAAATGTGACCGTTTCCTGCTTCGTGATGACAAACGTATAAGGATCTACATTTTTCTCAACGATCACTCCGGGGCCAATGCCACAGTGGTCACCTATCTTTCTGCCCTCGTAGATCGAGACGTTGATGCCCGTCTTTGTCTCATCGCCCATGACAACGCCAAGCTTGCGCCTTCCTGACGAGACGAGCTTTCCCTTTATCTCCATCTTTATTGCATCCTTCCTGTGGCGCAGATTTGCCACCAGCGTCCCCGCGCCCAGATTGCAGGAGGTGCCGATGATCGAGTCCCCGACATATGAGAGGTGCGCCACGTTCGTATGGGAAAAGAGCACTGAGTTTTTTACCTCTGACGCATTACCGACGTGGCAGTGGTCGCCTATCGTGGTAAAGGGGCGGACATAACAGTTTGGGCCTATGTCGCAGTGGTCACCGATGCGTACGGGGCCGATGATATATGCGCCGCTGCGTACGACTGAACCCTCTCCAACGACGACGTCGCCGATGCATGTTGCGCCGTTCTCGATTGTGCCCGTGATGGCGCGTTCCTGTTTTGAGACGACATGCTCGTTTGCATCAAGGAGCGACCATGGGTACCCAATATCGTTCCAGTAGCCGCCATAGCGCGACACCGCTACCCGTTCCCCGATAAGCGATATCGCGTCCGTGAGCTCATATTCGCCACGGGGCGATGGGGAAATGCGTGACAGGGCATCGAATATCTCGGGCGTAAAGAGGTAGACACCGATGTTTACAAGCGCTGAGGGGGACTGTTCCTTTTCACGTATACCCTTGAATGTACCGCCTTCAACGATGACGCTGCCGAAACTACCATCATTTTCCATCTCTTTGACGGTCACCACAGACAGGTTAGAATCCGCATGGGCCGATAGCAGGGCATCGATACAGTCGCGTTCTATGAAGATGTCACCGTTGATGCATATGAACGGTTCGTCGATGTGACCGGCACTTTTAAGCGCATCACCAGTACCGTTCATCTCCTTCTGGCGGCGATACGTTATAGAGAGCGCAGGGTGTCGTGCCTGCATGTGCTGGCGTATCATATCCTCAAGATGGTGTACGACAAACACATACTCATCGACATACGGCGAGACGGCCTCGATGATGTGGTCGATAAGCGGGGTGTTGCCCACGGGCAAGAGCCCCTTTGGGCGGGTGTTCGTTAACGGTTGCAACCGCTCGCCTCGACCTGCTAGCAAGATCACAGCTTTCGTAATACTCCCTCCACATGGTTGGTAGCTCGTTCCATCAGCTTGCGTGCTTCATCGGCTGATCTGGCTTCGACAGTGACCCGAAATAGCGGTTCGGTGCCTGAGAAACGGTAAAGGGCCCATGCATCCTCGTACTCGACGCGTATGCCATCGATGGTCAGGAGAGACTCGTACTCCTCGGTTGAGAGTTCCTCGAGTAAAAGCGACCTGAAACGATCCCTATCGATACGTGCGAGGGGGATTTTCTTTCTCAGCGTGGAAAAGGAGGGCACATTTTCTCGCTCATCTGCGAGCATGTATCCGTCATCCTTCATAGAAAGAAGCTTAACGGCCGCCAGAATGCCGTCAGGCGTTAGCCACTGGGAGGGGAATATCCAGGTGCCGCTTGGCTCGCCGCCAAACACCGCATCGCGCTTGACGATATCCTGGGCAAGGGCTACATCGCCCACCTTCGTACGGTAGACCGACGCATTGCAGTCAGAAAGATACATATCAAGTGAAAGGGAACTGTCGACCGTCGAGACGATGACGGGATTCGTGGATGAGGACTGCTCGCATTCATAGCGTGCCATGAGGGCAAGGAGCACATCGTAGTCGATGAATTCACCATTTTCATCCACAGCACCGATGCGGTCAGCATCACCATCGTGGGCGATACCTATATCGCAATCGTAGGAGCGAACAGCATGGGAGAGTGCGGACAGGTTCTCGCAGCTCGGTTCCAGCCCACGAGGAAACCGTCCCGAAGGCTGGCAGTTAAGCGACACGACGTTCATGCCCATCCTCTCAAGCAGGTAAGGTGAGACGACGCTGCCGGCTCCGCAGCCACAATCGAGTGCGACACGAAATTCATGTTCAAGCGATATGGTCTCTTCGATGCGCGACATGTGGATCTCAGAAGCGCTCTCGAGGAGTATTCTACCCTGGCCATCCCACGACGATGGACCATACGACGATTCGTCGATGACGCGTTCGATCTCGGCCTCAAGGGAATGGTATGCCACCCCTTTTTGGTCCCATACTTTGATGCCATTATACTCGGGCGGATTGTGCGAGGCCGTGATCACGGCGCCTGCGCAGCACCCGAACGATTGAAGCGCGATGCCTACCGTCGGGGTTGGTGCAAGACCAACGTCATAGACGTCGTTACCCTGTGATATGATACCCGCGATGAGCGCGTGCCTGAGGCCCTCTCCAGAGGATCTGCTGTCCATCCCCACCGTTACGGGGCCATCAAGGAGTGTGCCCATCGCCTTGCCAACGTTGAGTGCAAGGTCCTCATTCACCTCGGTCCCGTAGAAGCCGCGTATGCCTGAGGTACCAAATAGCTTCATGATGTGAACCCCTAGTATTGTTCTTTATCTAATTTTACCTGGAAGAACGTATGATGCTTGAATATATTAAAAGATATATTAAACGTTTACCCCGTGGCGTTGAATCTCACCTTACCGCCACGAGAGGGCCCATGGCCGTAACGCATGCAAACATTTTATAAATGCATGCATCATCAAGATACATAATGGCGAGAAGTTTAGGAAAGCGAATTCTTCTTTTTCTTATCATTTATATGGCCATTTCTGCTGTTATGGCATACTTTTTCAGCGAGGATTCCGAACCGTTCATCGAGAAGACGCTTGAGATACAAAGCGACGATGTAAGCGTACGCATCTTCTACAGCGATGACAACAAGGAATGGGCTGAAAGGACCATGACGCTCGTAGAAGAAACCATGCCTTTCATCGGGGCGGCCTATGACGACGACCCGCCACACGACACCATTACGATTAGGATATCGGACATGGCAGAGGAAAACAACTACCCCTTCTCCCTCGGAAGGTCATCTGATGAGCTTACGGTCGCAGTGGACTATCCCATCGATTCGACCGTGTGGGGCCTTTCAAAGATGTGGATATACCGGGGCAACTCTGATCTACCTGAATGGGTATACTGGGGGACATCCTCATTTAACGCCTACTGGGCACTCGAGCAGGCAGGACGCGACAGCGAGGCCTCGGCGTACAGGGAATACCTCACCGGTGATACGGCACTCGATGATACGATCGCACTTGATGGGTATGAACTGCCCGACAACGCCGCTGACGAGCCTGAAAGGGTCTCCTACTATTTTAGAGAATCATTTCTGATCTATGAACGCCTCTACGAGCAGACATCGATCGAAACGCTTGCAGACATCTACCATGGCACGCGAACGTCCCAGAGCTCGACATGGAGCTCAGCACGCTACATACAGCACGTCCAGGGAAAAACGGATGCTGAAGTGAACTCGATATTCGAGAAGGTCTATGATGGAAGCGTGGAGTCTGAGGTCTCGCGATGGACCATGCTTCATTACGCTGAGATCATCGGTGCGCTCTTGGTGGTGACGCTCATCTTCATGTGGACGTTCTGGAGCTCCATTAAGGGACAGTTCTCCTTCCTCTCTCGCCTCAAGGAACGAAATCCTATACAGAGGGAGCTCATCAAGCGCTACAAGAGCAAGGACAGGATCCTGATGGAGATGGAATCATACTTCCGTCGCAAGATCCCCGATGATCAGTACGATGCATTGCTGCGCCAGTTCTACAACGAAAAGTTCTCCAACAATTCTAACAATTGAAGGCACGGTAGGCACCAACATTTCTATCCTCTGGTGCTGAACGGACAACCCGCGACAAAACAGCATGTTGACATGACGGCTGTAACGCGGCATTGTGCTTCGAGACCGTCAACAAACGATGTGTGACACAGACATCGTGGCACTTTTTTATCAGGGCCACGCCCATGATGCGGGCATAGAATGTGGTTTTTGTATTGCCAATTCGTTATGTAAAAATGGATATTATAGGGCAAGAGTACCCCTTATGGCCATGGGCTGAAAAGACGATACGTTTATAAATTAACCATATGTAGTCTAAACAAGATTCCCATGACTGACGAGAAAGAGCCCCCCATGCCCGAAGAGAACGATATCGGATTCACGTTCGAGACGACCAAGGAAATTGAGATACCCAAGATGCTCATTGACCAGGTCATAGGGCAGGATGAGGCCGTCGAGACGATCCGCATAGCTGCGAAGCAGCGCCGCAACGTGCTGCTCATCGGTGATCCGGGCACAGGCAAATCCATGCTGGGCCAGGCCATGGCCGAGCTCCTTCCACGCAAGGAGCTCGAGGATATCATATGCTACCCGAACGAGGAAGACCCCAACACCCCAAAAATCAGGTCGGTGCGTGCAGGTCAGGGTAAGGCGATCGTCAATCACCACAAGCAACGTGCCAATCAGCAGGAGAACACCAAATATATTGTGCTCTTCTTCGTTATAGCCATCGTGCTCTTTCTTGCGTTCACCACGGGCCAGCTCCTCACAGGCATACTCATTATAGTGCTGCTCATCTTTCTCATGCAGAACATGACCCGCTCGAAGGGAGGGGCGCTCGTTCCAAAGTTACTAGTCGATAATTCTGAAAAGACGACTTCACCATACGTCGACGGGACCGGCGCACATGCAGGCGCACTCCTGGGCGACGTGCGACATGACCCGTTCCAGTCGGGCGGCCTTGGGACACCACCACATGAACGTGTGGAGGCAGGTATGATACATAGGGCACATAAAGGCGTACTCTTCATTGACGAGATATCAACGTTCCAGGTCAAGATGCAGCAGGCGATACTCACAGCACTTCAGGATAACAAATACTCCATCACAGGACAAAGCGAGATGTCATCGGGCGCCATGGTGCGCACCGAATCGGCGCCATGCGACTTTGTGCTTATTGCGGCGGGAAACATCGAGACCGTTCGCGACATGCATCCAGCGCTCAGGTCACGTATCCGTGGATACGGTTATGAGCTCTACATGAACGATGCGATGAAAGACACACTTGAGAACAGAAGACGGATTGTGCAGGTCGTAGCACAGGAGGTCAACAAGGACGGCAAGATACCCCACTTCACCTACGACGCTGTCCAGGAGATCGTCAACGAGGCCCGGCGCCGCGCGGGGCGGAAGGGGTATATCACCATGCGCATCAGGGAGCTTGGAGGTCTCATACGCACTGCCGGCGACATCGCCAATCGCAAGGACAAGGACATCGTCGATGTAGAGGACGTGCTCGAAGGAAAGCACAAGGCGCGCACGCTCGAGCACCAGATAGCGGACAAGTACATAGAGAAGAAGCGCCAGTACCAGATCATACGTAATACCGGACAAGCCATTGGCCGCATCAACGGCCTTGCGGTGATGGGCGACAGCGGCATCATCTCCACGATCGAGGCGGAGGCCGCCCCTTCCGCAAGCAAGGAAGAAGGCAAGATCATTGCCGCTGGCAAGCTTGGCGATATCGCAAAGGAATCGGTGCAAAACGTGTCGGCCTTGGCAAAGAAGTATATTGGCAAGGACATATCAAACTTCGACATCCACGTACAGTTCCTCCAGGCCTATGAGGGCGTCGAGGGCGATTCGGCATCGATATCGATCGCCACCGCAGTCATATCGGCACTCACACAGATACCGATCCGCCAGGACGTTGCGATGACCGGTTCTCTCTCCGTTAGGGGCGAGGTGCTGCCCATTGGCGGCGTCAATGCAAAGATCGAGGCCGCCATCGATGCGGGCATGAAGGAGATCATAGTACCCCGTTCGAATAAGGATGACGTGCTGCTCGATGCGCGCCACAAGGAAAAGGCCACGATACGCACCGTCAGGACCATCGCCGAGGTGTTCGACTATGCATTTACTGGCGAGCACAAGGACGAGCTCGTATCCAAGGTACGCACGTTCCTTGAGGAAGACCTCGGGTAAGTGCGCTTGGACTACCTATTTTTCTCACACGGCCCTTGGATGGGACGTCATAAAATCTTTATAGATTGAGATGGTAGTGCCGCCCATGATATATGAAATCATATCGCAATCGTATAGTTCGAACTCGTATGTAATAACAGGCGACCGTACGATCCTCATCGACCCGGGCCTTCCCGGCGACCCCACGCTCGCAACGTATATTGCACGATCCGAGAGGGAGATCGACGTAATCATAAACACCCATTGCCATTACGACCATATCGGGGGGAACTGGAACACGGAGATCTACGTCCACGAGGACGACGCAGACGCTGTCGAAACGGGCGATATGAAGACTGCGTATTCCCATTTCACATCATCATTTGAAGGATTTCCCGTGGCCAGAAGGCTCAAGGAAGGCGACGTCGTCGACATTGGTGACCATGAGCTCACGGTTGTGCACACACCAGGCCACACGTCTGGGAGCATTTGCCTGCTCGATACGGCCACGCGCACCCTCTTTAGCGGCGACACCTGGTTCATGAACGGCATAGGAAGGACCGACCTTCCATCAGGGAGCTTTAAGAGCATGGAGATGAGTTTCAAAAAGCTTCGTGGCATCGAAGCCGAGCATATATGCCCCGGGCACGGCCCATCGTTTGAGAACAACATCGAAACGATCTTTCGGAGCTTTTTTGAGGTGATTTGATGCCTATGATGGGCGAACGTGAGCTCAAAGGCACCATCGCGTCGCTTCGAGAGAGGATCAAAGGTTTCGTTGCCAGTGCAGACGCCGCAGGCGTTGTCATCGGTGTGTCAGGAGGCATCGATTCCGCAGTCGTCGCAACGCTGTGCGCCCCCTGCGTCGACACCCTCGCGCTCATCATGCCTGCGGGAGACCAATCGTCCCCACAGGACACGCAGGATGCCGTCGACCTCTGTACGGAGCTTGGCATACAACATGCCGTCATCGATATCGGCGGTGTCGTGAAGGCAGTGGAGGACAACTACACGCGCCAGGAGACGATCTCGCAAATGGCCCTGGGCAACGTGAAGGCACGCGTGCGCATGACCTATCTTTACCTGTGCGCCAACATGGAAAAACGCCTTGTGGTCGGCACCTCGAACAGGTCCGAATGGCTGATAGGATACTCCACAAAATGGGGGGACAGCGCAGCAGACCTCTACCCTATAGGGGCGTTGTGGAAGTCAGAAGTATACTGGCTCGGTTCAGCCCTTGGCATTCCCGATGCCATCATGGAAAAACCGCCAAGCGCCGGACTCTATCCAGGTCAGACGGACGAGGCCGAACTCGGAGCGAGCTATGATGCGATCGACAAAATACTCTCGCTCATCGTGGACGAACGCATGAGCCCCACGCAGGCAGGAAAAACGGTGGGCAACGAGCCGCTGGCCCGTTCCCTTTACAAACGGATGACCAATACGGCCCACAAGCGTGTCATGCCCCGTTCTCTGGAAGTTTCCCGGTGAGCACACCTTGGGCGAACTCCGCATTGCCTCCGCCCTTGCCGTAAGAACGGATGACCTCGTTGGCGTTGTAACCCTTTTCCTGCGCCCTTGCGCCGCAGACGACCATGAGGAGCTTTCCGTTTGAGAGCACGACGACGGTGTCCTCGCCTGACAGGGAAAACGCTGTGTTGCGCAAGACGTTCTGATCGCCCTCTAGGGTGGCCACTAAATGCCTCAATCCGTCCTTTTCAACAAATGCGGAAGAAAGTGTCGAACGCTTCATATTTGCCACTTCTTCCTTGAGGCGCTCGATCTCCTTGCGCTGCTCCTTCCATTCGGTGAAGAACCGTTCGCTTGCACCAACAAGCTGGGAAGGCTCTACCCTGAACACGTGCGCAGCATCGCGTACGAGCCTTGACTGTTCCTGTATGACGCGTATCGCCTGGAGGCCCGCGGCGTATTCGAGGCGAACGATGCCGTCTTGTATCTTCTCGGAGCGTATGAGCTTGATAGGACCTATCTCGCCCGTCGATGAACAGTGCGTGCCACCGCACGCCTCGACGTCAAGGTCGTCGATGGCAACGATGCGCAACACGTTTCCCGGGACGGCGCCGCCCTGGTAGATGCGAAAACCGTAGCGTTTCTCCGCCTCGTCTCGGTCCATGAATGTCTTGGTCACCGGAATGTCCTTTAGGACGTACGAGTTGGCAAGGAGCTCGATGCGCTCGAACTCCTCGTCGGTAAGCCCTGCATAATGCGTAATGTCAAGACGTGCCTTGGACGGCGTCTTCTCGGCGCCTGCCTGCCAAACATGATTGCCAAGCACGGAGCGAGCCGCCGCATTGATGATGTGTGTGGCGGTATGGTGGCGCGTGAGCGCCTGGCGGCGTTCGGAGTAGATATGGCCCTTTACCATGTCGCCTTCCGAGAAGTGCGGGTCGTGTTCGAGCGTATGGACGATGACGGCACCATGCTTTTGGACCGAAACGACCTCTATCCCGCTGATCCTGCCCAGGTCATGTGCCTGCCCACCGCCCTCGGGGTAAAAGAGCGTCTTGTCGAGGACGACGTCGTTGCCCTCGGTCCAAAGGACGGTGGCATCAAACGAGTTGTCCTCCTCGCATTCGTAGTAGAGCATGCGTGTGCCGGGAAGCGACGCCTTGAACTCGCGCTTCTCTTTCGGTTCCTTTCGCGAGGTCTGCTGTCGCTCGGTCACCTTATTGTAGAAGTCCGGCGGTATCGATACCGATACACCGAGCTGTTCTGCCTGCTCACAGACCATCTCGGGCGTGACGCCCTGTGAATCATAGAGTTCAATGAGCTTGTCGTTTGTAACCTTGTTCTTCTCGAGCAGGGAACGCACGGTCTTTCGCGCCTTGGTTGTCGCAACGCCGTACTTTTCCTCCTCGACCTTGAGGATGCGTTCAACGTCATCGAGCGCCTCTTCGCTGAAAGGGAACTCGGGGGCAAGGTACTCTGCATGAAGCCTGCACAGCTCACCCATCGTCGTGTCGATGCCGTACTTCTCGATGAAGTACTGGGCACGCCTGAAGAGCACCCGGAGGTTGTAGCCCCCGCCGACGTTTGATGGAAGCGCACCGTCAGCCAGGGCAAAGAGGAGCGAACGCGAATGGTCTGCTATGGAGTAGGTGGCGGCAATGGGCATCACGGCTTCCCTTAGCGTGGTCACGTCGGTGCCCACGCGTGATGCGACATCCGCCCATGTCTGCTGCATGTCCTCGTTCTCGTCGGCATTGAGCATGCCCGAGTGCGGCGCGAACGTGGTGAACAGGTCAAAGTCGTATGAATGTGGAGATCGGTCGTAGAGATGGTCAAGCACGGTGGGGAAGACGGGATCATAGATCGTGCGCGATCCCTGTGAATACCACGTGAATCGCTCCTGGCCCGCCCCCATGTCAAGCACCTTGAGATCGAGTTCGCGAGACCCCGAAGGGGTGAGCTCATAGAGTATGTATACCTGATTGCCCAGCTCGACGCCGCGGGAGAAAAACTCCATACACGGGCCGAAGTTGCCGCCGCCCGCCCAGCCGTCCTCGTGGAAGACAAGTTCTGAGCGAGGTATTCCCATCCCCTCGGTCAACCACCGGTAGATGTCGCGAAAGTACTTCTCCTGATCGAAGGCATCCTTTTTCGTGAACGCATGCTGGCCTATCATGACAAAGCCGGTAAACGATCGGCCAGACACGCCCACGTTGTCCGTGTCGTTGAATCGAAGGCAAAACTGCGGAACGACGAGGGGATTTGCAGGTGGCGAGACGGCCCCCGAGACCACATGCGGTTGGAAGTCGTAGATGGATGCCTGTACGAATTCGGTGTCGTCGCGCCAGCGCGCCACCACAGGATATCGGGGTATGGTGGTGTACCCCATGCCATCAAACGCTCCGGAGAACTCCTTCCACGTTTCGATGTAGTCCATCGGACGGGCAGGAGAGTCGTCAATGAACGAGTACCCCCCTTCGCAGTCGGGGTCGCCGCAGACGTCTCGCTCACCGACCGACCAGAAGTACTTCCCGCACTTTTTGCACTGTGAACGCTGGTATCCCTTCTCCTCGAGCACGTCGATCGCAAAGTATTTCCTGTAGTCCTTTGAGGCCTTTTCCCTGAACGTGGCCTTCAATGTCTTTGCATCCATCATGACACCTTGAGTGATTTACTGCCAAGATAAAAGGCAATATTAATAAACCTTTTTATATCGCATCTGGGACAAAAAAGAAGCCGTATGTGCCAAAAACGGCAACGCAATGGTAAGGGATCACTGCGTTAGGAGTATGCCCTTGTCTTCGAGTACGGAGAGCACCGAGATGGCGCGATCCTCCTCGATGTTGAGACGCTCGGCCAACTGCTTTGTCGAAACGACGCCTCCGGCGCTCACGATCTCGAGGACGATGCGCTTTTCGGTGTCATCAAGACCTAGCTGGTCGCAGACGGAGATGCACTGTTGTCGCACCTGATCCATCTTGTGCTCGATATAATCCTTTGCCTGTGTGATCTTTGCATGCTCCTCGTTGAGCGAATCGAAGACGAGCGAGAGCTTGCTGATCTCCCTGATGTGGCGCGACTTCTTGACCTTCTCCTCGAACTCCTTGAGCTGAGGGAACTCAAGGAAAAGTTTTTTGAAATCGCCATCGAAGAGCTTGGCGAGGCTTGTGTCGAATCGGTACGGACCAATGAAAAATTCGAGACGTACGCTCTTGTTGATCTTGAAGTACTTGCGCGGACTGCCACGGCTCTGCTTTTGCACGTAAAGGTCGACAAGACCCGCCTCCTGGAGAAGGCGCATGTGCTCGTTAATCGCTTTTTGCCCCACGTTGAGCTTCTCGGCTATCTCCGTCGTATAGCAGGGGCCTGATGAGAGCATGCGAAGGATCATCCGTCGCGTCTCGTTGCCGAGCAGATTGAATAGCTTGTCTTCATCGACCATCGTATCACCGTAGCGATCATTCATAGTACCAGGGTATAAGTTAACTTTATGTTCAGTTAAAAATAGTGATTTTCATTTATAAATCTTATGGTATGCAAGGAGATCCTCACGCCACAAGGTATGAAAATAAAGATAGGGAGATGTGCCAAGTAACACATCCCGTTAAGGTATCGCAAAGGGCGATTATATGTTGATATAGCGCTCAAGCTCCCAGTCCATGACTTGGGAGCAGTGGTCGTTCCAGTCGAGCATGGCCGATGCCATGAACTCGTTGTAGGCTATCGGTCCGAGCGCATCGCGTATGACGTCATCCTTGATAAGCTCGTCGAGCGCATCGCCAAGGGTACGTGGCAGCATATCGACGCCCTCTTCCCTTCGACGCTGTTCGTTGTCGTACAGGCTTCGTGCCTCAACGGGCTCTCCAGGGTCGATACGATGCTTGATGCCGTCCATGCCCGCTGAGAGCATGACCGCCATGGCAAGATACGGATTGCACGACGAATCGGGCGTTCGCAGCTCCGTTCGTCGGGAGACGTCGTTACCCGCAGGGATGCGCACAAGCGATGTCCTGTCGCGCTTGCCCCATGTCAGGTAGACGGGCGCCTCGTATCCTGGCACCAGACGTTTGTAGGAGTTGATCGTCGGATTGGTAACGGCGGTCAGCGCCTTGGCATGTTCGAGTAGCCCACCGATGTAGAAATGCGCTAGCTCCGAGAGCGTATCGTCCTTGGAGAACAGATTCTGCCCCTTCTCCGTATCATAGAGTGACTGATTCACGTGCATGGCGTTTCCCGACATCTTGGTGAACGGTTTGGGCATGAACGTGGCGATCGTATTGTACATGCGCGCGATGATCTTCACGATGAACTTGCACGTGATGACGTGATCGGCAACGGTGAGCGCATCGTCGAAATGGAAGTCGATCTCATGCTGGCCCTTACCGACCTCGTGGTGCTCGACCTCGAAGTTTATACCCATGTCGATCATGGCAAGCGCACTGTCCTTGCGAATGTCCTCGGCGAGGTCGAGGGGCGAGTAGTCGAAGTACGACCCGTCGTCATGGGGCACATACCCCCGCTCAGTCTTCCTAAGAAGATAGAACTCCACCTCTGGTCCGGCATTGAAGATCACATCGGAGCCAAGTTCTGACTGCATGTTGGTGATCGCTCGCTTGAGCACCTGTCTCGGATCGCCCTCGAACGGTTCCTTTCCGTCGAAGTTGTATACGTCGCAGATGATGCGTGCGGTCTTGTGGGAGTTGCTGGCCCAGGGAATGATGCTAAACGTGGAAAGGTCTGGCCTAAGCATCATGTCAGACTCCTGCACGCGGGCATATCCCTCTACAGACGACCCATCGAACATGATGCCGTTGGCGACGACGTCCTCGAGATTCTGTGGCGATATTGCAAGGCTTTTCACTGCACCGTTGATGTCAACGAACTGCAGGCGAATGAACTTGATGTTCTCCTCATCAAGCTGTCTGTTGACTTGACCTAATAGTTCTTCCTGTCTGGCGGTCTTGTTCCTTGATCCATTAATGAGATCTCCACCATTGGTTGGAGATGGGCTTTCTGGCCACGACCCGTTTGGAAAAGAAGGATGTGGCGGGATGACCATCATCTCCCTTGTAGTGTCCAGCTAAGTCATCATACATACAAAACAGCTAATATCCATTAGTTGGACATCTATGCGTTATTGCTCATCATATATAAAATTTGCCCATTTTACTTTTAAAGGCAAGGTTTTAAAGGATGGAGGCATATACGATGTGGGAGATGTCAATGGAGCAGGAAAAGAGCGTTTCACAGATCGTGACCGAGATCATCGACCGCATGCCGCTCATGGGGGACTACCTCCTGAACAACATCGTCAACTACAAGGGACTGGCACGGTATATCCGCCCGCTCGTCGAGCGGAGGGCGAACAAGGAGGTCTCGATAGAATCGATATCCGTCGCGATACAGCGCTACCACTTCAGGCACGCGCCCGAGGAGAGCGCACGGTTGGAAAAGGCGCTCTCGCAGACCAAGCTCATGCTCAAAAACGACATCACGACAGTGGCGTTCCTGAAAAACTACGATCTCATAAAGAAGATCGACACCTTCTCCGAACGGATACGATGGGAGTATGGCGAAACGTTCTTTACCGTACAGTCGTCCCAAGAACTCTCCGTCGTGATGGAGCGCGACCGCATCGACGACTTCCTCTCGTATACGTCGGCGTTCGAACCGCTCTCTGTGATCGAGGACGTGACGATCATCAACTGCAAGTATCCTGCGCAGATCCTCAATATCCCAGGTTACCTCTATTCGCTGTTACGGGCGATAACGATGGAGAAGCTAAACATCATCGATATCTTCTCCACCTATACCGAGTTCGTATTCCTGTTCAAAAAGGTCGACGCACTTAAAGCATACGACGTGCTCGAACAGTTGATACACGACGCGCGCGAACGAGGCGCGCTACGTTAGTATCTCATCGAGTCGCTCCTCTTCGATGGCCCTGCGCACCTCGAGCGCGATGCGGCGCCCGGTGGACATGTTGGTACGATACAACGAATTGCCGTACGGATGCCCGGCTGCAAGGTGCACGTTCGTGCCTCCGCCAACGCGCGGTGCGACATCATAGATGTAATAGTTGAGGTCCTTGTCGATGCACGTCTGCAGGCAGAACGGGCCGATGATTCCGGGGTCATAATGCTTTTCAGCGACCTTCACGAACTTCTCAGCCATGTCAAAGACCTTCTCGAGCAGCGACTCGCGCACGGTGGCAGAGTTGTGGCCGCAGACCGTGTACTCGGGCATGAACTGCGCCTTGTTGAGGTTGAGCTGTTGATCGGCGGGGAGGCGCACATGCCCATCAAGTGATGTCTCGAAGCGCCAGTCGACGCCGAGGAGCTCGACCTTCTCGAATTCCTCCTCGAGGGGCGAGTAGAAGAAATCGAAGTTGAAGACGGGACCGATGATGTAGCGCTCGATGCGGGCATTATCAAGGGCCTCGCGCGTGATGACGCCCTGATCGATAAGCGACTGGGACTTTGAGAGGTACTCCTCATAGGAGGCGGCGGTGAAAAAGCCGCGCTCGAGCTTCTTTTGTGCATGATGGAGCTTGACGACCACGAGCGAATCTATATCGGCAGGATCATTGACCTTCTCGGGAAATGGCAGGCCACCCTTCTCGAGCAACCAGTAATACGACTGCTGCTCCGAACGCTCCTCCATGCGGAGCATGTTGCGCGAGCCGACCATCGGCACCTTGAAGTCATCCTCAACGACGTTCATGGGGACATATGAGGTAAACGACCTGTTGGGAATGAAGATAACGTTGTCGTCGCGCATGAGCTGCTGCTCGCCAGGTGTCACCATGTCGGTGAACGAATCGTAGATGCGGCACTCGTCGGCGACACCGCGCACGACCATGCCGTCGACACGTTTTGCTCGAAAGTATTTCGCATACGTCTCGTGGCGCCCCTTCTTGCAATACAAGATGGTGCGGAATCCTTCCTCGACGGCGCCATCGGCCAGGTCGAGTGCCGAGTGCGAGGCGAGTGAGCCTATCTTGACATTAGAAGTATCATAGCCTCGTGCTATATCCTGAATGCTCTGTCTGTCGATCATGTGGTAACCTCCTCCATGCTCTCGGTAGCGAGCGCATCACGGATCTCCATCGCTATTCTCCTGCCGCAACTTATATCTTTCCCATACTTGAAGTAGGTGTAGGGTGAAGAGGGGACGAACGGATTCGTTCCAGCGACGATGCGCGCCGATATCTCGAACGTGACGATCTCCATGTCCGATGTGCAGATCGTCTCGAGGCAAAACGGCCCTATGAGGCCCTTGGGCGAGATCGTGCGCGATGCTGCCACCACGCGCTCTCCGATGTCAAATACCTGCTCGAGCAGCGACTCGCGCACCACGACGGGAAAGTTGCCAACGACGGTATATGATGGCCTGATGCCAAGCGCGGGCTGATCGGCGGCCGGGATGCGGCCGATTCCGTCGATGTTTGACTCGTAGCGCTTGTCGATGGAGAGCAGTTCGAGCTCATCGCTAAGCGGGGAATAGAAGAAATGGAAGTAAAGTGGCACACCGATGATATACTCCTGGATCTGGTACCCCCCCTCCAGATTGCCTGCGCGCTCGTGGAAGTCACGGGAGCTGTTGGCCACGAAGTAGCCCTGGCCGCCTTTGGCGCCGAAGAGCTTCACGATCGCAGGGCCGTCGATCTCCCCGGGTGTGTCGTAGACCCGCGGAAATGGGATGCCCGCGTCCTCGAGCCATCGGCGTTCGAGCGTTCGGTCCGATTCCCACTTGAACAGGTATTTGTTGCCAACAAGGGGGACGTTAAAGTCCTGTTCGATGAAGTCCAGAGAAAGGTATGATATGAAACTTCCGTGCGGCACCATGACCGCATCGTCCGGCAGCGTAGAGGGGGCCGTTTGCAAGTAGCTGGCGAGATCGTCAACGTACTCGATGGCATCGGCAACGCCGAAGCGCTCGTAGAACGTGCGCTGACGCTGGCAGACGAGGTGTGTGGGAAACCCCTCATCCTTCGCTCCGCGAAGGATGTTGAGCGCCGAATGGGACCCAAGCGTCGTTATCGTCGTGATATTACCACCTTCTGGTGAGGGGTGTGTGGAAGTTTTTATAAACCTTTGCCTAAATTAAACATTTTATTGTAAACAAAGATTTAAATATACTGTTTTTTACTCAAATAAATGAGTATAAGGGGATGTGATCATGGGTTCGCAACATTCCGGTTCTGTCAAGGAAATTTCCATCATAAACGACGATACGCTCGAGTTTTTGTTCACCGATAGGATCTCGGTGTTTGATAAGGTTATTCCCTCCACAATCGAAGGGAAGGGGGAGACCCTGTGCACCGAGGGCGCGTTTTGGTTCGAACGTATCGAGAGCATCGGGATACGGACGCATTTCAAGAAGCGGCCATCTCCCAACACGATGCACGTGCGTAAGGTCGACGTGATACGCGACTATGATGCCATCGACGAGACGACGACCAACTACCTGATCCCGCTGGAGTTCATCTGCAGGCATTACGTCGCCGGCTCGCTCCACGCACGGCTGCAAAGTGGCGCACTCAGCCCCGCCGACGTAGGATTCGAGGATGACCACACGATCACATACGGTGAGAAGCTGCCGTTTCCATACATCGAGACCTCCACCAAGCTCGAGCCAGTCGACAGGCTGCTTGACGAAAAAGAGGCGCTTGCCATCTCCGGCCTCACGCTGGAGGAGTATGAGGACATCTGTGAGACGATCATCAAGATCGACCTCGAGATCGCACGCCAGGTCGAGTCACGAGACCTCATCCATGTCGACGGCAAGAAGGAGTTCGCCTTCGACGAGAAACGCCGCCCAATGGTCATCGACGTCTTCGGAACGGCCGACGAGGACCGATTCTGGGACCTTCCCGCATGGAAGGATGGGACGTGCGTCGAGCTCTCCAAGGAGTTCGTGCGCAAATATTATGAGTCGATAGGATATAAGGAGCGCCTCTACGCGGCGCGCGCTCGCGGAGAACCTGAACCGGAGATGCCTCCGCTTCCCGATGAGATGCGGGCAAAGGCATCAAAGATATATAAGGAGATGCAGTATCGCATCACGGGGATGAGATAATGGAAAAGGAAGTCACGGTCACCATAGGTCTCAAGAAGGGCATATCAGACCCTGAGGGAAAGAACGTCACCAAGGCGCTCTCACTGCTAGGTTTTTCATCGGTCAAGGACGTCACCGTCAACAAGCGCTATGTCATCACGCTCGATGTCGAGAGCGAAGAGCAGATCGAACAAAGCGTTCGCGAGATGACAGAAAAACTGCTTGCAAACCCCGTCATACATCACTATGACATTGCATGGTGAACAACATGGGAGACGTCACGAGACTATCGCTTAACGTATCGGACGATGAGCTTGCGCGCATTAGCGAGGAGACCGGCACAGGACTTTCGGTGAACGAGCTCAAGGAGATACGGGACTACTTCGAAAAGGAGGGACGCGATCCCACTGACATCGAGCTGCAGGCCCTTGGCCAGGCATGGTCCGAGCATTGCTGTTACAAATCATCAAAGTATTATCTTAAGAAATATCTTTTTCATCTCGACGCGCCACAAAACATCCGCGTCATCAAGGAGGACGCGGGTCTCGTCGAGTTCGACGACGACCATGCGTACGCGGTGGCGCTTGAGAGCCACAACCATCCTTCAGCCATCGAGCCATACGGCGGCGCAGCCACCGGCATAGGGGGCATCCTCCGCGATGTTGTCTGCATGGGTGCACAGCCCGTGGCCCTCGTCGACCCCATCTTCTTCGCCCCGCTCACGACAGACTACGATGAGCTGCCGCGCGGTGTCAAACATCCAAAGTTCATCTTCTCTGGCGTCGTTTCCGGGATACGCGATTACGGCAACAGGGTGGGCATCCCCACCGTCGCTGGCATGACCACGTTCCATCCGGGGTACCTTGGCAACTGCCTCGTCAACGTCGGCTGCATCGGCATCGTGAAAAAGGATGACATCATCTACTCGCGCGTCGGCGGCGTCGGCGACCTGTTCGTCCTCGCTGGGGGAGGGACAGGACGCGACGGCATCCACGGGGTGACCTTCGCTTCAAAAGAGCTTGCCGACGACTCGGAGACGTCTTCGCGCTCGGCCGTGCAGGTCGGCGACCCCATCATGAAGGAGCCGCTCATCCACGCATGCCTCGAGGCAAATGCCAAGAAACTGCTCACTGGGCTCAAGGACCTCGGGGGCGGCGGACTCTCGTGTGTCGTTGGCGAGATGGCCGAGGCCGCAGGATTCGGTGCGCACATCGACCTCGAGAAGGTCCACCTCAAGGAGGGCGGCATGCTGCCATGGGAGATATGGGTAAGCGAATCACAAGAACGCATGATGATGTCTGTCACCAAGGACAATCTCGATGATGTGCTTGCCATATTCGACAAGTGGGACGTGCCCGCCGTCGTCATCGGTGAGGTGACGCCCGAGGAGCGCGTGCACGTCTTCTGGAAGGGCGAGGAGATATACGACATGGAGATATCGTTTGTCACCACAGGGCCCATGTACCAACGGCCCACCGAGCCCCCCGTTCGCGATCAGGATGGGGAGGCCCGATTCGAGACGCCAGCAAACCTGGAAGAGGTGCTCATTGATAT
The DNA here is from genome assembly GCA_004212155.1 of archaeon. Taxonomy (GTDB): domain Archaea; phylum Methanobacteriota_B; class Thermococci; order Methanofastidiosales; family NM3; genus NM3. The sequence continues at coordinate 12,681 of RXIG01000004.1, read as the reverse complement.
CCTTTCATCATGCAACATCGCATCAAAGGATTGGGTCATACGCCAGTACGACTTCGAGGTGCGCGCAAACACCACGTCGCCATCGCTTGTGGGCACCGCCAACAGCGAGACGCATGCCGACGCGGCGGTTGTGCGCCCTGTGGAAGGCTCATCCAGGGGGCTTGCCATCACCTCCGATGTCAACCCCCACCTCGTGGCGCGTGATCCCTACTGGGGTGCGGCCAGCGCCGTCGACGAGACGGTGCGCAACCTTGCCGCCGTGGGTGCTCGAGTGCACTCGTTCGCAGACTGCCTCAACTTCGGCAATCCGGAGAAACCGGAAAAGATGTGGGAGTTCTCCATGGCCGTGCAGGGGCTTGCGTTCGTGGCCGAGAAGGTCGGAGCAACGTTCGTCTCGGGCAACGTCTCGCTCTACAACGAGGCGCCTGCGGGCGCATGCCCGCCTACGCCGACGATCATGGGCATCGGCATCATCGAGGATGCCGCGCTGACTGCAACGCCACTTTTCAAATCTGCCGGCGATACGCTCTATCTCATCGGTGAGACGAAGGACGAGCTTGGCGCCAGCGCCTATTATAGGATTATGGGTGCCGATGGGGGCACTGTCCCAAGGGTCGACCCCGATTTGCTAGCCCGTGCAAGCGAGGCGCTCGTCAGCCTCATCGAGGATAGGACTGTCGTTGCATGCCATGATGTCTCGGAGGGCGGCATCGCCATCGCGCTCAGTGAGATGTGCCTGGGAAGCACCATGGGCGCATCAATCGAGCTCCACGACGAGCTCGGGCCCGACACATCGCTTTTCTCCGAGTCGAACACGCGCTGGATATGCGAGGTGGAGCCGGCAAACGAGGACGCCTTCGAAAAGGCGCTTGCCGAAAGCAACGTTCCCTTCACCAAGATCGGCTCCACGGGATGGGACAGACTTACGATATCACACAAGGGGCGACAGCTCGTGTCACTGTCGACCTCGAAGCTCATGGACGCGTGGCAGCGTCCGCTCTGGGAGACGATGGGGTGATCGAGATGAGACCACAAGACATACATGCCTGCATCGTTCGCATCGAGGGAACGAACAACGAGGATGAGATGTATCGGGCGTTCAAAAACGTTGGCGCAACGCCCCATCTCGTCCACCTCAACGAGCTCAAAACTCTTGACCCATACCAGTGCATAATGATACCGGGCGGCTTCTCGGCCGGCGACTACGTGCGCGCCGGGGCGATCTTCGCATCGCGCATCAGGAGCAGGCTCTTTGACGAGCTGCTCGACTTCGTCGACCACGGTTATCCGGTCGGCGGCATCTGCAACGGATTCCAGGTGCTGGTGGAGCTCGGTCTCCTGCCTGGTGACGGCGAGCCCGGAGAGGTTACTGCCTGCCTTGCGGAAAACGATTCCGCGCGATTCGAATGCAGACACTCACTGCTTTTGCGCACACCGTCGAACCCATGCGCATTCACATCACGTTTGCCAGAAGGGGAGCGCCTCATGGTGCCATCAGCCCATGCGGAGGGAAAGCTCCTGCTCGCCGGAGGGATACGGGCATACAAACGCATCGAGGAGCGGGGACAAGTGCTTTTCAAGTATGTTAACTACGCCAACGAAACGGAAGCGCCCTATCCGTGGAATCCCAATGGGTCGCCCCACAACATTGCGGGCATCTGCAATGAGAAGGGCAACGTCTTTGGCATGATGCCTCACCCCGAACGGGCGTTTGACATCGAGAATGAGAACGGATATGCGGGCAGGACGCTGTTCGAATCACTGATACGATACATAGGAGAGACGTTCTGATGTGCGGAGTGATAGGGATATGCAGCGATGGTGTCGCATGGGAGGCCTACCGCGCCCTTCTCGCGATCCAGCACAGGGGGCAAAACTCGGCTGGCATCCTCACCATGAATGACAAGTTCTACCGCAAGCAGGGCGACGGCCTCGTCTCGGAGGTGTTTCAAAACTACCCCCTTGATGAGCTCAAGGGAAAAAAGGGTATCGCACACGTGCGCTATCCCACGGCTGGAACGGACCCTGCAAGCGAGGTGCAGCCCCTCTTCATCAACTACCCCTACGGGCTCGCCCTCGCCCACAACGGCAATATTACCAACTGTGAGGAGCTAAAGGGCTTCTTGCGCGAGAAGCGCCGCTCGCTCCAGACTGACTCGGACTCCGAGATACTGCTCAACGTCCTTGCGGACAAGATATCAAAGCACGGACTTGACGAGGCACTCGGTCAGACTCTCGACCTCGTTGATGGGTCGTATTCGTCGGTGATGCTCCTTGGAAAGGACGAGGGGAGCGTGATAGGCTTTCGGGATCGACACGGCATACGGCCGCTCGTGATTGGGAAAAAGGAAACGGAATGCGGCACCAACTACATGGTCTGCAGCGAGAGTGTGGGTCTTGACGTGACGGGATACGAGCTCGTGCGCGACGTCAAGCCAGGCGAGGCGGTCTACTTCTCGAACGGCTCGATGCGCTCAAAGCAACTGCACCCGCCCAAGCCCGCCCACTGCATCTTCGAGTACGTCTACTTCTCTCGGCCCGACTCGGTCATCGAGGGACAAAGCGTCTATGAGGTACGATTCAAGCTTGGAGAAAACATCGACTTCGACAAGGACGTCGATGCGGTGATACCAGTGCCAGACACGGCGCGAACAGCGGCCCTCGGATTCTCGCTCAAGTACGACATCCCATACAGAGAGGGCCTCATCAAGAATCGTTACATCGGTCGCACGTTCATCATGCCGACACAGCGCTATCGCGAAAGCGCTGTCATCGAGAAGCTCAACGTGATACGAAAGGAGGTGAGTGGCAAGCGCATAGCGCTCGTCGATGACAGCATCGTGCGCGGCACCACATCGCGACGGCTCGTCAACTTGCTCAAGCGTTACGGCGCCAAGGAGGTCCACTTCGTATCGAGCTGCCCGCCCATCACGAATCCGTGTTTTTACGGAATAGACATGACGATAAAAAACGAACTCATCGCATCCAAGGGAACAGATGGGATCGAGAAGAAGATCAATGCTGATTCAGTTACCTACCAGTCCATCGACGGACTGGTAAAGGCCATAGGACTCCCGCGGTCGCACCTGTGCCTCGCCTGCCTCACAGGCGACTACCCAACATGCATGACATGCGAACGCGTCAAGGAACTAGGCCAAGCACGCGAAAACGAACGAAACAACTGGAAAGAACCGAGGAGGTAATCCGGTGGCAGGAATATGTGGAATTTACGCGTTTGACGAAATATGGAATGTATCCCGATTTGTCTACTACCAGCTCATGGCCATCCAGTCACGGGGCCAGGAGGGTGTGGGTTTGTCGGTGACAGATTATGAAAAGGTCCGAACCCTCACGGCATCAGGCACTGTGCAGGAATCACTCCTCTCAGAGAAGATCAACGAGCTCACAGGACCGGCAGGTGTCGGCGGAGTCTCGACGCGGGGGATCAATGGGTACGTCACCGAAGATGTAGCCATCTACTACGACGGGAGCGTCGAGCTCACCGCAGACGCGGTCGACGCGCTGCGAAACGACCTCGAGACGATGAAAGAGGAGGACGCGGTCAGGCGATTCACCTCGAAGCTCTCTGGCGCCTACTCCATGATCATACTGACCAAGGACAAGATGATAGCAACGCGCGACGCGCTCGGGATCAAGCCGTTTGTCATCGGCGGTGTGGGATTTGACCTTGCCGTCGTAGCATCGGAGACGTCCGCGCTCGACGTCATCGGCGCAGAGTTCTCACGCGACATCGAACCGGGCGAGATCGTGGTCATCGACAAGCACTACATCGACGAGATCAAGTCGGAACAAAGAAAAGACCCCGCACACTGCATCTTCGAATACGTCTATCTAGCGCGCATCGACTCGAAGATCAACGAGATCGACGTGCACGAGATACGAAAGAAGATCGGCGTGCTACTGGCCAAGGAAAAGCCCGTTGAAGCGGACGTTGTCATTGGTGTTCCCGAGACGGCGATACCGTTTGCCATGTCGTATTCCAATAAAACGGGGATTCCCATCGATATCGGATTCATGAGGACGGGGCGCCACCTCAGGACGGCGATACGCCCCACACAGATGGAGCGCATGATCGGCGTCCAGCTCAAGCTCAATCCCGTGAAGACGGCAGTACGAGGCAAGCGAGTGGTCCTCATCGACGACTCGGTCGTGCGCGGTACCACCATGCGAAACATCGTCAATCTGCTGCGCAAGCGCGGCGCCAAGGAAGTGCATGTGCGCATCGGGAGCCCGCAGCTTGTCTCGCCATGCCCATTCGGGACCGAAGTGCCCGCCACCGACGAGCTCATCGCGGTGGAGAACACGGAGGATGAGATCGCACGCATCATCGACGCCGACTCGTTCGGCTACCTTCACCTTGAAGACCTCAAGAAGGCGCTGGGAGGCGAGTGCTACTGCAGCGGGTGCATGACAGGGACCTACCCGGAGGTGTGAATATGAAGTTTATGATCGTTGGAAGCGGTGGCAGGGAACACGCCATCGCCGAGACAGCAACACGAAGCGGTTATGAGGTCTATACGGCAAGCGATGCCAGGAATCCGGGCCTCCTGGCCATGTCAAAGGAACTCCACGTCGTCGACATTCTCGACGGCGCGGCGGTGGCCAAGGTGGCGCACAATGTGCAGCCCGACGTGATCTTCATAGGCAGCGAGGAATCGCTATTTGCCGGGGTCTCCGACACGCTTCGCAAAGAGGGATTCAATGTCATCGGCGCATCGCAGAAGACCGCCGAGATCGAGAAATCAAAGGGATTCATGCGAAAGCTCATGGAAAAGTACGGCATGCACGGAAGGCTGCGCTTCAAGACGTTCTCGAACATCAACGAGGCGATACGCTATATCGACGAATATCCCGGCTCGGTCGCGATCAAGCCTACGCGCCAGGCGGGGGGAAAGGGCGTCAAGGTCATCGCCGACATCCAGGCCTACCTCAAGGAGGAAAAGAGCCACGCCAAGAAGCGACATGTCTCTGACATCGTCGAGCAGAAGCTCTCAAAGGACCTCGAGGACCCCATCCTCATCGAAGAGCGGGTAGAGGGGGTCGAGTACACGCTCCAGTGCTTCACCGACGGCACGCACATCGTGCCGCTCAAGATGGTCCAGGACCACCCTCACGCCTTCGTTGAGGACATCGGACCCGAGACAGGCGGCATGGGCTCGATTGCCGGCACGGGAAACGTCCTTCCCTTCCTCACCAAACGCGACTACGACACATCGTTTGACATCGTGAAGAAGGTCGTGCAGGCTATCAAGAAAGAGACGGGCGAACCTTACTTTGGCGTCCTTTCGGGGCAGTTCATGCTGACGGAGAAGTGGGGACCCACCGTCATCGAGTTCTACTCGCGCCTGGGCGACCCCGAGACGGTAAACGTCATGCCGCAGCTGCAAAACTTCGACGAGATCGTCAACGGCATGATGAACGGAAACGTCGCCAACATCGATGCGAAGTTTGAGGAGAAGGCCAATGTCGTCAAGGTCGTGGCACCGAAGGGATATCCCAACGAGCGAGGTATGGGCAAGGGCCACGAGGTCGCCATCGACTTCGACAAGGTGGCGCAAAGCGGCTCGCACATCTACTTCGGATCGATGTACGAAGAGAATGGAACCTATTACACGGGAGGTTCGCGTGCTCTCGAGGTCTATGCCTCGGCAGACACCGTCGAGGAGGCAAGCCAGAAGGTCGAGCAGGCGATATCCCACATCAAATCGGACTGGAAGCTGTTCCACAGGAAAGACATAGGCACCAAGGCACTCATGCAAAAGCGCCAGGACCAGGCAGACCTTGCACGGGACATATTCCGCTACAGGGAGGCCCGGGGACTCATCGGAAAGACGATCGACTGGATTCCGGGCATAGGCAAGATAGAAACGTAGGAGTTGTAAACGCATGGCACACGAAAGAAAGAAAAGGGAAATTTTGGGTACGCCGCTCACTAAGACGAAGGCCAAGCTGATGCTGCTTGGTTCAGGTGAGCTGGGAAAGGAGATCATCATCGAGGCTCAGCGGCTCGGGATCGAGACCGTTGCCGTCGACAGGTATGCACGCGCGCCTGCACAGCAGGTGGCTCATCGCGACTACACCATCGACATGAAAAACGGAGGGGCGTTGCGCTCGCTCATCGAATACGAACAGCCCGACGCCATCATCCCCGAGATCGAGGCGATCAACCTCGATGTCCTCCAGTCCCTCGAGGACGACGGATGGAACGTCATACCCAACGCACGGGCCACATACGTCACAATGCACAGGGAGCGCTCACGCGAGCTCATATCCAAGGAGGCAGGAGTGCGCGCATCGAAGTACCGTTATGCACACTCGCTCGACGAGCTCAGGGACGCATGTGAACAGATCGGGTATCCGTGCTGGTCGAAGGCCATCATGTCGTCGTCCGGCCACGGTTCGCACTTCGTGAAGGGCCCTGAGGACGTCGAACAGGCATGGAAGCGCGCCAACGAGGATGCACGCGGCCAGGGCGATTGGGTCATCGTCGAGGAGCACATCGACTTCGACATCGAGGTAACCGAGCTTGCGGTGCGTCACTTCGACGAGAACGGCAAGATCGTCACCACGTTCCCCAAACCGGTGGGACACTACCAGATCGAGGGCGACTACCACTCATCATGGCAGCCCGCAGAGGTGAGCGACAAGGCCGAGGAGAACATCTACAAGACGACGGAAAAGATCACGAACACACTCGGCGGCCTCGGCCTCTTCGGCTGCGAGCTGTTCGTCAAGGGAGACGAGGTCTGGGCAAACGAGATATCCCCTCGTCCGCACGACACTGGCATGGTCACGATGATCACCAATCCGCCAGGCTACTCGGAGCAGGGACTGCACGTGCGCGCCGTAATGGGCCTTCCCATCCCATCGGTCAAACAGAACGGATTCAACATCATCGAGCCGCTCAAGGCGGGTGCGTCACACGTCATCAAGAGCCCGCACGACGGCTGGGACGCCGAGTTCGGCAACCTCTACGATGCGATGAACATGTACCCGCAGTCCGCCATTCGATTCTTCGGCAAGACGCAGGCAAAGTTCGACAGGAGGCTCGGTGTGGCGCTCGCGCTCGCCGACACTGCAGAGGAAGCAAAAATCAGGGCAGAAAAGATCGCCCATGCGGTGGAGATACGCCTTCCGGGCACCGACTTCCTCCCACAGCATGAAAAGAAGCAGCATCTGGTGCACTAGATGGAAGACATCCTCATCGTTGTGGGCAGCACGTCGGACATGCCGATCGTCGAGAAGGCAGAGCGGGTACTCAAGGCACACGACGTGACATACCGGGTCGAGGTCGCCTCGGCCCACCGGGACCCGGCGCGCGTGCAGGAGCTCGCAGGCCAGGATGCAAAGGTCTTTATCGCCATTGCGGGCCTCTCCGCCGCGCTCCCGGGTGTCCTCGCTTCGCACACGAAACGACCAGTCATAGGCGTGCCCGTGGCCGCGGCGCTCGGAGGGCTTGACGCCCTCCTCTCGATAGCGCAGATGCCAAAGGGCGTACCCGTGGCGTGCGTGGGTATCAACAACGGCGACAACGCCGCCCACCTGGCGCTTCGCATGCTCGGTATCAGGGAGTGACCACGATGGACTATGCATCCTCAGGCGTGGACATACGAAAGGAGGAAGAGGCGGTCTCCTCGCTTGCGGCCTTTGTCGCTCAGACGCATGCGCTCAGACAGGGCAAGGTCGGCGCGCCGCTCGGCTCGCTTGGCCATTTCTCCGGGCTTGTCGACCTGGGCGACCGTGCCCTTGCCGTGAGCACCGACGGCGTAGGAACGAAGATCCTCGTCGGCAGGGAGCTCCAGCGCTACGAGACGCTTGGAGTTGACCTCATGGCCATGAACGTAAACGACATCATCTGTGTCGGTGCGACACCGATCACGTTCGTTGACGCCATATCGGTGCAACGCCCCGACAGCTACGTCATGGAACGTCTTGGTGAGGGACTGCTTCGCGGCGCCCGAGAGGCTGACGTGGCGATCGTTGGCGGCGAGACGGCCACCGTGCCCGAGCTCCTCTCGGGAGATGGCGACGGCATCGACCTCATGGGCACTGCCATTGGCATCGTCGACAAGGACAAGATCATCTCCGGCGACGAGATATCCCTGGGGGATGTGGTGCTTGGCATAGAGAGCTCGGGAATACACTCCAACGGCCTCACGCTCGCACGCAAGGTCATACCGAAGGAGAGCTACTACCTGCTCCTCGAGCCGACCCGCATCTACGTAAAGCCTGTGCTTGACCTGCTCGAGATGTGCCGTCCAACGGGCCTTGTGCACATCACTGGCTCTGGGCTCCTCAACCTGCTTCGCCTCAAGAAGGGTGTTGGCTTCTCGCTCGAGATGCCGCACGCATCGCCCATCTTCCAGGCGATACAGCACTTCGGGGAGGTCTCGGACGAGGAGATGTACAAGACGTTCAACATGGGTATCGGCTTCGTTGTGATCGTTCGCCCGGAGGACGCCGAGACGGCGCACAGGCTGCTCAACAAGCACTATCCCACGTTCAAGCTCGGCACCGTCACCGATACGGGCAGTATAGAGGCCGCGCTCCCATCGGGAAGAACGATAACTCTTTAATGTTCCTTCCCTTCTATTCTTATTATGATATCAACCGTGTTCTTCGACCTTGACGACACGCTGCACAACACGACGCGCCTTGCGCGTCTAGCTCGCAATGCCGCCGTGCATGCGATGATCGACCAGGGCTTGCCGCTCACCCCCGAAGGGGGATGCAAGAAGCTTGTCGAGATCGTCAGGAGAAAGGGGTCGAACTACCCGGGCCACTTCGATCTCCTCGTCGAGGAGACCATCGGCGAGAAGAACTACCGGCTCATCGCCGCAGGCATCATAGGATACCACAACACCAAGTTTGCCAACATGCATCCGTACAGCGATACAGTGTCTACGCTAATAGAGCTCAAGAAGATGGGAATGGAGGTAAACATCATCTCGAACGGCCGGTCGCTCAAACAGTGGGAAAAGATCCTGCGCCTCGGACTTGAATCATTTTTCACCCACGTTCTCATCTCCGAGACGGTCGGGTACAGCAAGCCAGACCGAAAGATGTTTGAGACGGCGCTGTCCATTGCGCACTGCGATGCGAGCGACGCCGTCTTCGTCGATGACCGTGTCGAATACATAAGCGGGGCTCGCGAATGCGGGATGCACACGATATGCATGGACAAGCACCGCCGTGAACCACATGATGCCCCGTGTGACTTCATCGTACATTCGCTTAGCGAGATACCACCATTGATACGTGTCCTTTGATAACGTAGCTCCATGCGCGATAGGTAATGGTGCCCTTTTATTCTTTGAAGGTATTATTCCACTTCGTTAAATGCCACGCCAATGCAGCAAATCATATTGGCTCTGAGCCATAAAAAATGGAGATTAAAGCATCAACGACGAAAAAATAACTCTTTCAATAGCACGAGAACTAACATAATCAAAGCAACGTTTAAATAGAAAGCACACAAAGATTTTTTAGGTGTCTCACAATGAAAAGATCTATACTCTTGATCGCACTGCTTCTCATCCCGCTCATCGCGGTATCAGGATGCATTGGTGGCAGTGATGAAAACATAGATGCATGGAACGAGCATGTTGATGCGGCAAATGCCCACATCAGCGAGGGAAACGACGCTAAAGACGAAGGGAACACGGCTGCAAATCAAGAACAGTACGACCTCGCGCTCGCCCAATTCGATTCCGCCATCGATCACTATCAAGCTGCAAAGACAGAGGTAAATGCGCTTGGACCGGTGGCACGCGACCTTGACAAAGATTATCTTTCCGATTATGTCGATCTCTGGGAAGATGAGATCGATGCGTTCATCGAACAGATCAGTTACAACAACAAGATGATCTATGCGCACAAGTTCAGCCAACACTACGACAGCTTCTTCACCACGTTTAGCACCGCGTATCAACAGTACAGCGATGCGGTCTACTACTTTAACAATAGCAACTACCAAGCAACGACGACAACGGCAAACCTATCACAGGAGAAGTGGGACGATCTGCTCCTGACTGCCGAGTCGATGCATGAGCTCTCACAAAAGATCGACGTCGCCTATGTCAAACAGTATACGGCATACCTCGTATCGATGTGTGACAATGCCAACAAGTCGCTCGGCTTCCTAAAAGAGGCTGCATACGCGGCAGGGCAGGGCAACTGGCAGGCTGCAAACAACTACCTGACTGAACAAAACAACCATGATGCGACGCTGACAAGCAACATAGACAGCATTATCACGCTTGAAAGCACGCATCCTGCAGCATTCCCTGAAACAGGGCAAGCACTTGCACCCCTCATTGACGAGTTCGCTACAGAGCGCGATGCGGCATACGAAGATGCGCTAGATTATGCAGAAGAGAGGGCGCAGATCGAAGAGGACCACGACGACTTTTTCGAGTGATCGTGTCCCAATCTTTTTCTTTTTTATCACTATATATCATTTTTTAAATTATTAAAAAGTGGGCCTAAGGGGATTTGAACCCCTGACCGCCCGGTTATGAGCCGGGAGCTCCACCAAACTAAGCTATAGGCCCCTGCGTGAAGAGAGATTGCAACAGTGACTATAAAAGGCTTTCGGAATTTCGATAAGAAAGGAAAAAGAAAGCTCAAAAGAGCTTTTCTGCAACGGAAACGACGCGTTTCCCTAGCTTCTTTCCATCCTCCCTTGCCTGCTCATCCGGGGCTCCGATCGAGGCGACACCGTAGTGGCCGCTGGCATCCTTGGGGTCGCCAACGATGACCATGCCATATATCAAAAGGGCCTGGATGATGGATATCATCGTCGTCTCCTTGCCGCCGTTGACATGCCCCGCGGTGGCAAACGCCGCACCCACCTTGCCCTGGGACTTGCCCTGGCGGCGAAGGGTGACGAACTCGTCAAAGACCTTCTTCAGCGGCCATGCCATCGTCCCGAAATAGACGGGCGAGCCCGCAATGACGCCCTGGCACTCGATGAAGTCGTTTTTCGTCACTTCCTCGGTCGACCGCAGAACCGCCTCAGCACCGGCCTCGCTGACGCCTTCTGCAATGGATTCGGCAAGTGATCTCGTGTTGCCCGTACTAGAATAATAAAGCACCAAAATCTTCATGTTTTTCACCATGTAACAGTCTGTATATTCCATTAAAAATGTTTGGAGTTGTTTGGCCTTGTAATGTCTGATCCTGAAAAAGGATGCATCAGTTGAAGCGCCGTACGAACGTGAGGATGTGTCCAGCCAACAGTAGTGTTGAGGGTGAGAGATCGTTTGAGCCTGGAAAACAGTGCAAGAATCAGAAAAAGAAAAAAAATCAGTTATCGAAAAATAGAGTATAAAAATGGCGCCGTCAGCAGGACTTGAACCTGCGACCATCCGCTTAACAGGCGCTCATTTGGAACATTTACCCTACCATGCCAGTATGTGTCGATTCGTCCGTCACACCATTATAGAACTTCAAGATATTTATTCCTTTCTAGACGTTAAGCCAGGCGGCGGATGGATTTGCACTCTTTCCAATCCTATATATAACCCCTTATTACTACATATGTTTGAGAAACTCAAGCCGGCGTAGCACAACGGGAGTGCGGTCCCCCAGTAAGGGACAGGTTGGGAGTTCAAATCTCTCCGCCGGCTCCAAGGTGTCCACATGAGCAACCTGGAGACCATACGGACCTCGACCAAGCGTCAGGTCGTGCTCGTTCTCGCCATCACCTTCAGCATCGCCCTTCTCACCCTCACCTACGGGGTGGTGTTCCAGGACATGACCTCGGTGCCCGACTGGCTCACGGGGCTCATGTTCGGGATGCTCACCGCACTCACGGGGTACATGGGCGTGAGCTGGTGGTACGACAAGAGCGCAACGGGAGGCAAGTAAATGGCATGCAATATGAGCTCGTGCAATCAACGGCAATATGACCGCGCCATACGCGCGGCGGAGGAGGGGCTGCCCTACAGCAGGAAGGACCTGATGGACGACCTCTACCTGAACGGAGGGAGCGCCGTGTACGCGGTGGCCCCGGAATTGATACCTAAGGGACTCAGGACGGTAACGACGCCCTACGGCGAGACCTACAAGGTGCTCCGCCTCAGGAGAAAGGGGTGTCCCGACGACGGCACCACGATGGAGCACTTCGACTGGGCGGGCGTCGAGCCCGGCGTGTACGTCGAGAGCAAGGCGTGGCTGATCGTCGAGGTGCTCGGCGACGGGCCGATCACCGAACGGGAGTCGCGGGCGCCACGGTCCAGGACAGCCAGCCTACAGCCGAGAACACGGGAGACTTCTGGTTCGATACCTCGACGTGATAGCATGGCCGACGCAAAATACTGGAACGGAAGCGGCTGGGTGAGCGTGCCGTCGATCAAGCACTGGGACGGGGCATCATGGGCGGACGTCAAGCGCGTGCTGCAATGGGACGGAGCGTCGTGGGACGAGGTGTGGTCTGCGGCCAGCCCCCCTGAATCCCCCCTCTATCTGTACGAAGACGGCACGGAGCATGTCTCATGGGTGCAGGGGGACAGCGACAGCCCCTACATATATACGGAAGCTTCAACATACATCTACCTGCGGGCAGATAAAATATTTTACAATAACGGTGGGTACGTTAATGCACAAACGGAAAATCCAGTCGACGTGACCGATTACAATACTGTGTATATGACATAT
>RXIG01000003.1 GCA_004212155.1 archaeon | reverse complement strand
GAGCGCTGCTCCAGCATGCGTCGCGAACAGTCCCGCACATCGTCAAGTGCTATATAGTCAATGCCGCCGATGGGTATGGCGCCGGTATCGACATCTGGCGGCATGGCCACGTCGATGACGGTCATGTCGGTCGTTCGCGATTCTCTCGCTCGCACAAGCTCATCCCGATGCAGGAGGGGATGCGGAGCCGACGATGCGCAGAAAACGATGTCCATGTGATGCAGATGCTCTCGAAAGGCCTCGTAAGCGATGACCGTTGCGCCAGAGAGCTCCGAGAGGGCCTGGGCGCGCTCGCGGCGCCTGTTAGTGACAAATATTGTTTCAAGGCCCCGTGTGGAGAGAAGGCTTGCCACCATCCCGGATATCTTCCCGGCCCCGAGTATAAGGGCGCTTTTGCCAACAAGCGTGCCAAGCCTTTGCTCGGCGAGTCCCACGGCCACCGACGCCATTGATACGTTTCCCTGGCACAATTCAGTTTCGGAGCGCACCCGCCTTCCGGCACGTATGGCGCGCTCGAACACCGGCGGGAGGGCGTCGCCTGCCAATCCCATAGCCTGCGATGCTTCTAGGGCATGTCGCACCTGTCCGAGTATCTGGTGTTCACCGACGATCATTGAATCGAGTGAGGCGGCGACCTCGAAGAGATGTAGTATGGCGCTGCCGTCCTTGCGGACCCTCATGAGGTCGGATCCGGCGCCAAAGACGTCACGCAGCGCTTCGGGTGTCCACGCGCGCTCACGGACGTGCATATAGACCTCATACCTGTTGCATGTCTTGATCACGACGACCTCATCTGCGATGCCCTTGTCAACGATCGAGCGCATGCGTTCCTCCTCCTGCCTGTGCGTTGCGGAGAAGAGCGAGAGGGATGCCATGGGGCGGTCCGCGTGTGTGACGCTGGCAGCAACGATCATAGTATCACTTTCCTGACGTGCCCTAGTGCGTCTTCGAAACGCCCCTCGCGTATGAGCGCCATTGCCGTTCCATCATCCAGTATGCTGGCGACGATATCCCCATCGAGCATGCCCTCGTCAAAGAGATGGTGCATCAGAAGGGAGAATGTGGCAATGTTTGGTAGTTCCGCGGCAATGTAGCGTTTGAGCGCATGGGAGCACAGGGGGCATGCGTTCGAGGACGAAACGGCCAAGAGCTCATGCCCGCAGTCCAGGATGGCAGGGAACGCAACAGAACCCTTCGAACGGCTGGTGGCAACGTTGACGGGGATTGAACGGTCCATGCAGTAGTCGGCTATCACATCGTTGAGTGCCGGATCGTCAAGTGCGCATACGACAAGCGAGGTGGTGTCGTCGATGAACCGCTTGAAAGAATCCTTATCTACGTCTGCCCTTATGTGTTCCACCCCTTCATGATGGGCCACGTCGGCACGGTCGATGACGCACACGGGGATGCCGCATCGCATGAGGGAGACAGCTTTTCTCATTCCCACCTCCCCGCCGCCGAAAACCACGGCGCGTCCATGGACGTACATGGTCACCGGATAGCGTGCAGGCAAATCGTGCGGTTGAGATGGTTCTTCGCTCATTTCTCTCTCACATCACTCGGTACTACGCCCTACAACCCATTGGGCACACGGATATCATCTTGTTGTACGATGCCTATATTATTGTTTCTCGTCGATTTGGACAGTACTTCCTACTTTCCTTTCTGGACCAATCCCGTGGCATGTGGAGATGTGTGAGGCTTAGGGCACTCTGGCCCAAGCCCCGGACCCCGCGTGTCGTTGACGTTTAGGGTGGGGCGCCGCATGGCTACCTTCATGGCGCAGGCATCCTAACGCCGAAGACGGAGACGTGGACACACTGTTGCCCGATGCCACTACTCCTTTTTCTCAAAGTGGAGCGCTGCAGAGTTTACGCAGTAACGCTTGCCTGTCGGACGGGGCCCGTCATCGAACACATGACCGAGGTGGCCGCCGCACCGTGCGCATACGATCTCCGTGCGCACCATGGAGTGGCTGAGGTCACGCTTGAACTCGATGCGATCCCTGTCAATCGCATCCCAGAAGCTTGGCCACCCTGAGCCCGAATCGAACTTCTCTCCTGAAGTGAAAAGCTCCTGGCCACATCCGGCACATGTATAGACACCCTTATCCTTGTTGTGCACCAGCTCTCCGCTGAATGCCAGTTCCGTGCCCTTCTTCCTTAGCACGCGGTATTCCTCAGCGGTAAGCTCTTCCTTCCATTCGCTGTCAGATTTTTCTATCTCGTAGGACATATGGGTATATCTGTCCCACGCCTAGAAAAAGGTAGTCATGTGCGCGCCCTTAGCACGCGGGCGCACAATTCGCAAAACGCCGAGCGCGCATCGATGTCGGCCAGCATTTCGGCAGGATGCATGATGCATCTCGCGTCGTCGCACCGCGGTAACCCCATTGTCCTTCCCAGAAGGTAGCACGCCTCGAGCACAAGGCGTTCGTTGCCGCGACCGAACCCGTCATAGAGCCCGTGCGTCGTTACGACAGCATAGGGGCCGCCAACGTCTGCCTGGCCGTATATCCTGCCATCAGGTCCCGCAAGGGGCTTGTCCGTGACAACGAGGACCTTGTCCAGGTGCTTGTCCATCTTCATGAGCTTCTTGTCAGCCTGCTCCTTGAAAAGCGCCGCATGGGAGAAGAAGGGATAGGGAAAGTATCCTCCCGCGATCGGTGAGTATGCCGTTGCAGGCATGGAAAGCGATATGTCGTTTATCAGGCAGGCCTTGACGTCGATAACGTCCGCCAGCTGCCCGAAAACGACGGGAATACGCTTGATGAGGTGATAGACGCGCTCATCGACCGTGTTTCCAATGTTGAGAACTCCGCATGTAAGGGAGCAAGGGTGCATGATGAATACTATGCGCCCACCATATTAATTCCTATCCATGGAAGGCATGGTGCCATGCGTCCCGGGAAGAAATGATTAGAAAAAAGGGATAAAGAAAAAGAAAAAAGAGCTTATACGAGGACTTCCTCGAGCTCTTTCTTGCGTTTTGTCGAGTGCTCAATCTCGGGCTCGGGATCGATCTTCGTGAATCGCTCGCCCCAAGCGTTGGACACTCGTTCATTGAACTCGGCGAACTTCGAAGGCTGCCAATGGGCGTCCTTCTGGCCGGTCTTGTGCTTTCCAGAGCGCCATTTGAGTATCGCTTCCACGGTCCCGACCGTTGAGTAGTAGCCTGTGATGCGCGACTGCACGACAAGCTCGGAGGGTCCCGCGCCGCATCCACACTGTGCCACGACGCCTGAGTGGGTCGAGTGGCATTTGTTGCAGACCGTGATCTCCTTCGTGAAGGCAAAGTAGCTTGCCAGCGACTTGTCGACGATCTTCTTGGTAAGGCTCCAGATCGAATCGGGGTTCGGGTCCTGCTCGCCCAGCCATATGTGTAGCAGGTTTGAACGCGTAAGGCCGTGGAACGGCGCCTCGTTCTTTATCTTGTTGAAGACGTCGATGCCTGCGTTCACGTTGCAGTGGGTGAAGTTCGAGTAATATGCGCTTCCAGACTTGGGATCCCCTTGCACCACTGCACGGGAGCGGAACTTGTGCCAGTCATCCTGTGCGAACTTGCCCGGCATCGTCTCACCAGGCTGTCGCCAAACGGCGAAGTTGATGCCTGTCTGCTCGGTGAGCTCCTTGCTGTAATCCATGATGTACATGAGCATGCGCATGCCATAGTTATGCGCCTCCTTGCTTTCATGGATCTCCTGTCCCATGTGCGCCGCAACGAACTCGTTGAGGCCGCAGAACGAGAGGAGCACCGACTGGCTGTCGAGGTCGAAGTACGGACGCTCGTCAATACCGCGAAGCAGGGGCTGCGTGAGGAACGGCGATACGCCGGCGTTGAGTACCTTGCCCATGAAGTGATACTTGGCGAGCATCGCCTCCTTGAGGAGGTCGAGGCGTTCGCGTATCAGCTCGAAGACGCGCTGGTCGTCGCCGTTTGCCATGTATGCAAGACGGGGGAGATTGAACGAACCGCACTGGAGCGCTCCCATCCCGAGCACGCCCTGCTTTGCAAGCTCGAAGTCGTCGGGGCTGTCGGTCTCGAGGATGAGGGAGCAGCACGAAGTGCAGGCCACCTCGTCGTCGCCAACATGCTTGACATTGTGGATGTAGGGGCCGCCGAACTTCGTGATGTAGCGCATAAGCGGGTCGAAGACGTATTCCTTGAGCTCTGGGTCCTTGAACCATTTGGGCTTGATGGCCACATCGTCCTTCATCCAGTGGAACATGCCGCCGTTGGCATCGCCCTTCGTCGACTCGTGAAGATAGGCAAGCCAGAAGAGCAGCACCTCCTCACGATACTCCGAGTAGTCGCCCTTCACGACCTTTCCCCCGGGAAGCACGACGTCAGCGTCCTCGGTCAGGTACTTGGGAGGATGCGCGAAGTTCGATATGGACGAGAACGCCGCCTGGCTCCCTCTTCCGACGAAGATGTGATTGGGCTCGAATCGAAGCATCTGTGCTGCCTGTATCACGCCGACGGGAACCGGGATGCCCCATATCTCCTTCGTGTCCTGACTGCGCTTCATCTCATCACGGATAAATGGGCCGAGTTCCCAGAAGAGGTTGCGAAATGACTGTCCGCCATTCCAGTTCCTGCTCGCTGCGCCGAGGAACTCGCAAATGTGGCGAATCGCCACGTCCAGGCGCTTCGGGGCGCTCGACACATTTGCATACTGGCCCGTTCCATCGATGCGAAGACCGTTTCGGAAGATGAATCGTGCTGAATGCTGGTAGCAAAACGGTCGGGCCGGATAGTCCCTATCATGAATATAGATATCCTTATTCAGGTGTGAATAGGCCGGATTGCCATAAGGAGTATCGAAATTATAAAGCTTGAGCAACGAGTACTGTTCATCGATGACATCGCCTTTCGTCTTGTGTATGAACTCTTCGCACGGTATCTGATTGGAGTTGTCAAAGTCGTAGCCAAAAAACTGACGCTCGACGTCGTTGACGGGCATTCCCACCACGGTAAGTTTGTCGCGTGTTGAGAAATCTCCCTCCTTTATCGCTATGACGCACATCAGTTCCCGAATCATGCGCGTGGTGATGTATTTGAGCTTTCCCTTCAGGTGGAGGTCTCGCAATTCGAACAGGATCCTGTTCGTGTAGTACTCTGCAGTCTCGAGGGGGAGATCAGCCTCTTCCATGTAGACCCTCACGATCTTTGTGGGATCGAATTTCTCAAGGTCCTGATGAATCGTCCGAACGGGGGGAAGGTCCTCGATCATGGGCATGTGCTCATGAAATATCTCGGTAAGGAGCATCTGCCTCGTCTTCTCCGATAGCCTTTTTTTCTTAAGTGACATATTGGTCCTCCATTGTGAGCTGCATGCGAGGGCTACGCGCCGTATCGATAGGACCCCCTTGTAAAAAGGTGTTGCAGAAGTGGATTCTATTACGGGGGACACAACCGACGCCGACTGCCACGCCACACGCTCACAGCTTGATTACATATGAGTTGTCGCACCCAGAATTTAAACGTTTTGTAGCACTTTAATTCAATAAATATATAAGAAGTAAAAGAAGTAAAATCTGCTGTTTTTGCACATATAAAGGTCTATAATCGTGTCTATCAACATCACGCGAATGGTACGCACTGAACGCCCCGCTTCGATGAGATTTCTTGCATGGAACGACGATAATCTTATATATATTAAGTGCGGAATATATATAGTAACAATACATTACTCAAAAAATAAAGAGTTGGAGCAATCCCCCACTGCGTGTATGATGATACATGATCTTTGCATACAAGATTCGGCATCACACGGACTTTAGTGAATATCTCCAAAAGGCGAAACGGATAGCGCAGTTCACCGTCAATCAGAGGAATCGCGACATTACCTACGACAATGTCAAGCACATCGGGCTCAATGCGGTGCTTGCACAGCAGCTCATCAAGGTCTACAAGCGCAACAAGACGCTAAAAAGGGTCAAGAAGGTCAATCTCGTCGTCCCCGGAAGGGCGGTCCTTCTCAATCGCGCAAGAAAGGAGATATGCATCCCCTCGCTCGGCTTCTCGTTTTATTATTCCTTTCCCAACACGTTCGAGAAGGTCAGCCTCGTCGAGATCAACAACAAGTACGCCTATGTCTCGGTCACATTGCCCGAGGACGAGCGGGACGTGCGGTCGTGGATCGGTATAGACCTCAACACGACAGGCCATGTCGCCGTCGCTGCAAGCCCTGAGACGGGAAAGGTGGCAAAGTTCGGCAAGGAGATACCGCACCGATACAAGAAGTACGAGAACATTAAGGCACATATGCGTGCGCGCCGAGACCGCGAGGGCAGCATGGCGCTGGAGCGAAAGAAGCGACGCGCGCTGCTCAACCTCACCAACGACGTGGCAAACAAGATCGTGGACATCGCGTCGGAGACGAACAACGGTATCTGTCTTGAACGCGTAGGGGGACGTAGCAAACATCGAACATGCGTGTCCGACGCATCGGGCCAGGACTCCTTGAACAGTTGGATATTCTATCAGTTGGCAACGACGATAGAGCTAAAGGCCAAGCTGCGGGGGGTCCCCGTTGCCTTCATCGATCCGTACAACACGTCAAAACTCTGCAGCGTGTGCGGACATGCGGGCAAGCGCTACCAGAAAAAATTTGAGTGTCCCGTATGCGGACACGTTGAGCATGCCGATGTCAACGCTGCTTTTAATATTGGTCTACGCTACCCTGGCAATGCTCAATCGCATGCAGACAGAGGTGTATGCGAGGGGAGTGATGGTGCCCCCGAAGAGCTGCTGATCACGGCGTTATCAGCCTCTGAGCGCGCGCTTGCATGATCGTGTGCACGCCATCCCCTCCTCATGAGGGCGAACGTAGCGAAACGTGTCAAGAATACTGAAAAATATGCGTTGGATAGTATTAAAGGCCGAAACAATCTTATCATTTAGATTAAAATCTAGAGCCATATATCACAATTCTACAACAATACAAGTATTTATGGAAGATTTGTATTACTATTCTACAAAAACCTTTTAAATTATAGGGAGTAGCCTAAATAAAATTCATCTTGGAGGGTGCCGTATGTGCGCTAAGTATGTTAAATGGTTCGAAGAATTGGGTATTGACGACGTGCCCCTGGTTGGCGGCAAGAATGCGTCACTCGGTGAGATGATCCAAAACCTCAAATCGGAGGGCGTCAACGTGCCCGACGGGTTTGCGATCACCGCCGAGGGGTATATTTACTTGATGGAGCAGTCCGGCGCTATGGACAAGATCAAGGACGTGCTCTCAGACCTCAACACGCACGACATCAAGAATCTGCGCGAGCGTGGCAAGAAGGTCAGACAGATCATCCTCGATGCCGAGATCCCAAAGGACCTCGAGGAGGAGATCATATCGCATTACAAGGAAATGTCTGAAAAGTTCGGATACGAGTCCGATCCAGACGTGGCCGTGCGTTCGTCCGCAACGGCCGAGGACCTCCCCGATGCGTCGTTTGCCGGCCAGCAAGAGACGTATCTCAACATCAAGGGAGATGAAAATCTCATTCATGCATGCAAACGCTGTTTCTCATCATTGTTTACCGATAGGGCGATATCATATCGAGAGGACCGTGGATTTGGCCATTTTGACGTGTATCTTTCCATAGGGGTGCAGAAGATGATCAGGTCCGACTCCGCGAGCGCCGGTGTCATGTTTTCGATCGACACGGAGTCCGGATTCAGCGATGCTGTCTTCCTCACAGGCTCATACGGCCTCGGCGAGAACGTGGTGCAGGGGGCGGTCAACCCCGACGAGTACTATGTATTCAAGCCTACCCTCGATACGCACCGTCCGATCATATCAAAGAAGGTCGGCGGAAAGAAGATCAAGATGATCTACGCTGAGGACGAGGAAGAACCGGTAAAGAACGTCGATGTTCCTGAAAAGGACCGCGTGCGCTACGTCATCACGGACGACGAGATCCTCCAGCTCGCCAAGTGGGCTGTCGTCATCGAGCGCCACTACGGCAAGGCCATGGACATCGAGTGGGCCAAGGACGGCGACGGCGAGAAGGTCGGTACCGGAAAGCTCTTCATCGTCCAGGCGCGACCCGAGACGGTCCACTCCCAAAAGGACATGAACGTGGTGCGCACCTACCGGCTCAAAGAGAAGGGCAACGTGCTTGTCGAAGGTCTCTCGGTCGGCGACAGGATCGGACAGGGGACAGCCCATATCATCGAATCGGCCAGCGAGATAGAGACCTTCAAGAAGGGACAGGTCCTCGTGACCGACATGACCGACCCCGACTGGGAACCCATCATGAAGATTGCATCGGCCATCGTCACGAACCGCGGTGGCAGGACCTGCCATGCCGCCATCGTCTCGCGTGAGCTCGGCATTCCCGCTGTCATCGGCACCGAGGACGCGACCGAGCACATCAAGACGGGACAAGACGTCACCGTCTCGTGCGTCGACGAGACCGGCAAGGTGTATGAAGGGCTTCTCGACTTCGAGATAGAGGAGACGAACCTCGAAAAGCTTCCAGAGACGCACACGAAGATCATGATGAACGCAGGCATCCCCGAACAGGCCTTCGTGCAGGGTCAGATGCCAAACGACGGTGTCGGGCTTGCCCGCGAGGAGTTCATCATCAACTCCTACATAGGCATCCATCCGCTCGCGCTCATCCACTTCAATGACCTCAAGGAGAAGGCGAAAACCGACGAGCGCATTGCCGAGGTCGTCGCCAGCATCGAGGAGAAGACAAAGGGATACGAAGACAAGACCGAGTTCTTCATCGAGACGCTCAGCCACGGCATCGCAAGGATAGCAGCAGGGTTCTACCCCAACGACGTCATCGTACGGCTCTCCGACTTCAAGACCAACGAGTATGCCAACCTCATCGGTGGATATCTCTACGAACCAAAGGAGAGCAACCCGATGATAGGGTGGAGGGGCGCCTCACGCTACTACGACGAGGACTACAAGCCCGCCTTCGGTCTCGAATGCATCGCCATCAAGCGCGTGCGTGACGATATGGGGCTTTCCAACGTCAAGGCCATGGTGCCGTTTTGCAGGACGCCAGAGGAGGGCAAGAAGGTCATCGACGTCATGGCCGAGTACGGTCTCAAGCAGGGCGAGAATGGCCTCGAGGTCTACGTCATGGCAGAACTTCCCTCAAACATCATCGCCGCAGAAGAATTTAGCGAGGTGTTCGACGGATTCTCCATCGGTTCAAACGACCTCACACAGCTCACGCTTGGCCTCGACAGGGACTCTGCGCTTGTCGCGCACATCTACAACGAGCGCAACATCGCGGTCAAGCGCATGGTGGCCCGTGTCATAGAGGTCGCCAAGGAAAAGGGCAAGAAGATCGGCATATGCGGCCAGGCGCCGTCAGATTTCCCCGACTTCGCCGAGTTCCTGGTCGAGTGCGGTATCGACTCGATATCGCTCAATCCTGACACGGTGATCAAGACGAAGCTGACGATAGCAGAAAAGGAAGCGAAGATGGGCATAAAGCCGTAGGGCTGCCCATCCTCTTTTTTATCTATATTTATTTACGGTTTAAAGTAGGCGCGCTTTGCGAAGATGTTGTAAAGCGCAGCCTGCGGATTGTTCCCTGTGACCTTGTCCTTGACGATAAGCGTCGTCACGAGTGCATCACAGTGCTTTATAAAAAGCATATCATGGCCAAGGCACAGCCCGACGAGTACATTGATGTCCGTTCCCAGCTTGTTGAAGAGCTCTGCCTGCGTCACGGGGTTGCACGATGCCTCGAACGCGCCCGCGCCGCGGACCTTGTATTCCTCTGGTATGCCGACCTCGTTCTTGCTGATACCGCCACACTTGCACAGCACGGCGTCGACATCGAGTCCGAACGAGTCGAAGATCTCGCCTATCATCTTTGCCTCGGAGCTTGATGACTTACAAAATGCAAGGCCTATATGGGTCCTGCCCGTCTTCTTGGCAAACTCCACTATCTCGCGTATGCGCGGATAGCATGGCGCATTCTTGCCGTCGATCTTGGCAAACCCTTCCTTTTCGACCATGGCAGCAGGCACGTTGAGCTCACGTACCTTCTCCTCGAGGCTTCGGTCGCGTGCACATGCGAATACCTCCGGGTAGAGCAACATGGGGCAGTTCTCCGGTGCCTTTGATTCGTCCCAGTTTCCTGCAAAACAGTAATAGCCGCTGCATTTGTCACATCTAAGTGTACTCATGTTCACACCATTTGAGTCATCTAGGGGGTCCCTATAAAAAAGATTGCGTTAAAAAATGCATCAAAAGGAAAAAATCAGGAGGGGTGTTTGGATCCCTCCTACAATGAATCGTTCAATCGAAGGTGACCTTGTACTCCTTCTCGGACGTTGGATGCTTCTTCTTGAGGGTCAGTTCGAGCACGCCGTTGTTGTACTGTCCCTGCGTCTTGTCAGGCACGACGTCGTCAGGGAGCGGTATCGAACGTGTGAAACCCTGATAGCCGCGCTCCTGGAAGTAGTATCCCTCACGCTCCTCTTCCCGCTCCGTCTTCTTCTCGGCGCGGATGTTAACGACGTTGTCTCGCACGGTCACGGAAATGTCCTCCTTGTTCATGCCAGGAAGGTCGACCATGACCTTGAACTCCTCGCCCTTGTCAACGACGTCAGCTGCAGGCTCGGCATACGGTACCACCTCGCGAGAGGGTGGTCTCTCCCCACCGCTCTCCAAGCGGCGGCGGGCAGGCCTTAGAAACGTTCCGAAGAGCGAGTCCATCTCTTCCTGTATCCGTCTTAATTCTTCCCATGGATCATATCTCATAATGCTTCACCTCCACGTTAACTTGTAGTTACCTTTACTATATGTTCATATAATATTTAAACTTTTTGGTACGAAGGTGGCATCTGCCCGCATGGATGCCCGTTCAAAGGGTCTTTTGAATGTGATTACGCCTATAGCCGACACTCGCTATAACAAAAAATATAAAAAAAGGACGCCATATTCTCCATCATGGCACAACATACCAAAATGACGGTCGGCAGGGCTATCAACGAGAGCCTCTCTATCGTCAGCAAATATCCAATCATAGTCCTTATATTCCTGATACCGGCGATCGTGTCCCTCATCGGTGGAATGGCCATCTCCGGGTCCGCAACGTCAGCGTTTGGCAGTTTCGATGAGGGCGCAATACAGGACGGCAACTTCGACACGTTCTTCCCCTCGATAGGCGCGGTCATCGCAGGGTCGGCGCTCCTGAGCATCGTCACCCGTATCGTGGCCATCCTCGTCAGCGGCATCGCCATCGTGATGGCAGCCGATGCGTGGGAAGGGCGGCCTGTCGACCTCAACAGCGCGTTCGACTTCATGAAGGACAAGTGGTTGCTGCTCATCATCGCGGCCATCATCATTGCGATTCTCGAGATACTGGGCGTGCTCGCATGCTGCATAGGCTATGTGATCGTTGTTGTGGCCACGGTGTTCGTAAGGCAGGGCATCGTGCTTGACAACTACAACATCACCGACTCGTTCAGGAACTCGTTCCAGCTCGCCAAGCAGGTGTGGCCCGACATACTGGTGATATACATCATCTACATCATTGCCGCGGTGATCCTGGGAATCATACCTGTTATTGGTGGATTCCTCGCCGAGCTCGTGAATGGATTCTTCATCGTTGCGTTCACGCTCTATTACATCAGCCTCACTAGGAATCCGCCAGTCGAACCGCAACCAGAGCTATGAAGTACTGAACGAACACAATCCCAAACAATCCGCCCGTCAAGAGACGAATAACGTTGGTGCTCTCGCGAAGGCCAAGGAGCTGGGTCCCTCCGTCGATGGCGAGGGGCAGCACGGCCACGAGCACGTACCTGATGTCGGGCGGACCCCTTTTTTCCAATCGTGCATAGAGGGGATAGAGGATCGTCCCGAAGAGAAATCCTGCATAGATGCCAAAACAACGGGCGCAGACCGCCATGGGTTCACCCATAACGACCAGTGTGCGTTCGAGGCGCTGATGGCATACCCGTGCATACGATTCGTACACATACGGCGCCAACTCCGAACCGTGTGAAGCGAGAGCGGGCGCAAGGAGTATGCCGCCCACCCACGCGAGTTCGAGTGCAAGTGCTCCGAGAATGATGTGTCGCTCGTTCATCTATGCTCAATACGCAAATGAACGCAGACATATAAATCTCTTTTCTGCCAAACAGGGATGACCGCGGGTGACAGATCATTAAGCGCGTCCGCAATTAAGGCTTTGCACATAAAGTCATATTTCTTCATGTGCATTCGCGCGCGGTGCCAAGCGGCATGCGCACTGGATGCAAGCTGGCATCCTCTATCCCCTCCGCAAGCGCATTGGGGAATGCTTT
>RXIG01000023.1 GCA_004212155.1 archaeon | reverse complement strand
GGTCGATAGGCTGGGGGTGTACGCATCAAGCTTCGGCGAGATGCTCAGCCCGCCAGTACTAATCGTCTAAGGCATGGGGTTCCGAAAGAATCCGGGGTCGGGCGTAAGATATGCGTATGTACGGTGAGTCCTTCATGGAACGATCGTTGGTCGTGAATTGATGACGTTTGAAAACGTTTTGTTTGTTATATTGCTTCTCATCGCACTTTATAGTGTCTATTCTAAGAAAAGGGATATGCAAACGGCCGTGTTCATCTTGATTGCGGCCTTGTTATTGTTATTGCTTTTGTAGGATGTTTTTAGCTTTCGCGCTCCTCGACGAATCGAGGCACTGCCTTTGAGAGCGGGTCGAACGTTTCGGGATTGTCGACGAGCATGCATATCATCGATATCTTCGAATGGAGCGTTGATGGAAGACGCAGTATGCGCTTCGTGTCGATGGTGACCTTCCCGTCGACCGTCTGTCCGTTGAGCTCCATGCAGCGCTCGAGGAACTTGTCCCTGCTGGTCTTTCCCACACCCGGCACGTTGAGGAAGTCCGCCTTGCGTGCCTCGAGATTGCGCAGGATCGTCGCCCTGTGCTCGATGACACTCGATGCGACGGGCGAGGTGAGAAACGAGAGGTCGTTCTCGTCCATCTTCGATATGATGAGGGCAAGCATCCTTCTCCACGTGCGGGCATAGCCCCCCATCATCTGGAAGTCGGTGGGCATGACGGCCCCCATGACGTACTCGAGGATGGCTGATCGATTCTCGAGTGGAAGCACGTGCTCATCGAGGACGTGAATGTGATAGCCGCGACCGGAGTAGGCCATGTGCATGTCGCGGATGGCGAAGTCGTCGCGCAGCGTGTCCATGATGGTGAGCGCAAGCTCTTTTCCCTCCTCGAGGCACGTCTCGCAGATCGATCCCGGTTCGCAGTCGCATGAGCGAACGGGCTGGTCCTTGGCATCGATGTCGAAGACGAGCTCTGCGCGGGTCCACCCTTCCCGCTGCTGCGGGCGCTCGTAATAGGCGGTGGACGCACAGACGGCGTACGGATTGAGCGTCTTCATCTTCGTCTCGAGCTCATGGACGTTGTGGAATGCGTTGTAGCGGTCGTTGTATCCCTGCCCGTTGTGATCGAAGGCGAACTCGCGCTCCTCGATCGAGTCGGTGATGAAGCGCGGGACGTCGGATGGGTCCCATTCCTCGTGATAATAGCGCATACGCTCCTGGGGCGTCGCTTCCCTGAATTCCATCGATATCCCTATCATCGCTACGAACATAAGGTTTTCGCAGCGTTGTTGGCGTATGCATGCGTGCTACCCCCACACCATAAAACACTTAAAACACTATGGGAGATGTGAGATGATGAGCTATGTCATCTTCTTTGACATGGACGGCGTGTTGACGCCCCAGGCGCAGGCGCTCGAGCTGGCCAGGACCATCGGCAAAAAGGACAAGGCCATGAAGGTCT
Organism: archaeon; assembly: GCA_004212155.1. GTDB lineage: Archaea > Methanobacteriota_B > Thermococci > Methanofastidiosales > NM3 > NM3. The sequence continues at coordinate 14,194 of RXIG01000023.1, read as the reverse complement.
TCGCAGGCCAGCTCAAGAAGCAGGTGGGCCTTGAGTGGATCCTCTCCAAGGGAGCCACGTTCCTCACCGGCCAGCCGGAAAACGTCCTCAGGAAGACGGCACAGCGTATGCAGATGACCAAGTCGGTGCGTGAGACCATCACGCAGCTCAAGGACGCGTCATATCGGCCCGTCATCGTCACGAACGGATTCACGGAGATCGCCGCCGCGTTCGGTGAGCGTATCGGCATCACCGAGGCGTACGGCAACTCCCCCGAGGTCGTCGACGGCAAGCTCACGGGTGAGATAAGCGATGGAAAGCTCCTTACCCTAAAATCAAAGGGCGACTTCGTGCGGAACTACCTCAAGGATCATGGCATCTCCCGCGACCATACGGTGGCTGTGGGAAACGATGAGAACGACCTGTTCATGTTCAAGGAGGTGGGTCTCTCCATCGCGTTCAATCCTTCGAAATCCATCAAACAGTCGATAACGTCATCGTTTTCCAAGGCGATGGATGGACAGCGCAAGGAGTTCATCGAGTTCACGCGTGTCGTTGACATCGTGATCCTCAACGACGACCTTTCGAAGATCATCCCGTTCCTCGTCCCCAAGCCCGACAAGTTCAGTTCACAGGTCAATATCGATGAGAAAACTATTGTGTAGGTGAAGTACATGAAAGTAGCAAATATACAGATGCGTCCCGAGTTCCTCGACCGAGAGGCGAACCTCGACCATGCGGCCCGCCTCCTCGAACAAGCACGCGAGGCGTCGATAGTGGTATTGCCCGAGCTCTTCAACACAGGGTATAACTTCCAGGAGAAGGGGCAGGTCGAGGGACTGGCAGAGGATGCCACAAGCGGCCCTACCTCGCAGATGCTTCAGGAGATCGCACGCGACCGGGACCAGTACATAGCCGCTGGCTACGCAGAGCTTTATGGCGGCAAGGTCTACAACTCGCAGCTTTTCGTCGGGCCAGAGGGGTTCATATCCTCGTACAAGAAGGTGCACCTGTTCTACAACGAGAAGAAGTTTTTCTCATCCGGTTCGAAGCTCGAGGTCCACTCTATCGGCGACATCAACGTCGGCCTCATGGTATGCTTTGACTGGTTCTTCCCCGAGACGATGCGCAGCCTCATGCTCATGGGTGCTGACCTCATGCTCCACAGCGCGAATCTTGTCTTGCCGTTCTGCCCGAACGCCATGGTGACGAGGTGCGTCGAGAACAAGGTGAACGCCATCACATCGAATCGTGTTGGCGAGGAGTTTGGACTGCGCTACATCGGCATGTCGCAGATAACGGCCCATGACGGTACGATCGTCCACCGTTCGCCGGAGAGCGAAGAAGAGGTGTGGGTGGCCGACATCGATCCCATGAGCGGCCGCGACAAGTCGATGAATCCATTGAACAACATCATAGAGGACAGGCGGCCAGACGTCTACAAGCTTGATTAATCCTTGCCTGCCTGCTCCGTCTTCTTGACGGTCCCTTTTTCTTCCTTCTTCTCCGTTTCCTCTCGCTTCCCCTTGGAGGGGCACGAGAGATCAATGCACGATGAGCGGCCGCGGCGCCCCTTGAGCATGGGGGCCCCGCACTCGGTGCATGTTTCGGGTGCGAAGTTGATATTTCCCTTCTGTGGGAGTGGGTATGACGTCTTGCATTTCGGGTAGTTGGAACATCCCACGAATCGCTTGCTTGTCGTCTTCGAGGTGATGACCTTCAGGTCGGCTCCGCATGCGGGGCATGCACCGAGGTTCTCGTTCTCGCTGTTGATGAGCGCTTCGATGAGCTCGCTGCCTATCTCCCGCTCGTGCTCCTTGAAGTGAGCAAATATCTCGCGCAGATCGCGCTTGGCCTCGTCAAGCACCTGGCCGCGCTCCTTTTCGGAGGCGAGGATTTGCTCCATCTCGCCTTCGAAGTGGCTCGTGAGCTCGACGGAAACGATCTCCTTGCAGTAGTGCTCAAGGGTTTCGACAAGCTTTCGTCCGATCTCGGTGATGCGTATCTCCCTGCCCTTGATGTAGCCGCGATTGAACAGTATGTCGACGGTGTTTGCGCGCGTGGCCTTGGTACCGATACCGAGGCGCTCCATCTCCTTGATGACCGATGCGGGGTTGTAGCGTGCGGGAGGCTTGGTCATCTTCCTCGTCTTCTCGTGCTTGTCGACGGGCACGTGCTCCCCTTTCTCGTAGTGCGGCAGCGGCCCGGTGGATGACCTGATGTACGGTCCGTAGAATCGCATCCATCCCTCCTCGACGATGCGCTGCCCCTTGGCGACAAACGGGTGCGACTCGATGCCCACGGTGAGTGTGATGTTTTCCACTACCGCAGGAGGCATGAAGACGGCAAAGAACCGCTGCACGACGAGGTCATAGAGCCGCTTCTGGTCCTTGGTCAGCCGTTCAGGTATGAGCCCCGTGGGATAGATGGCAGGATGCGCGGGATCGGTCTTTTTGCCCTGATTTGGCTTGAGCGGTGTAGCAAGCACGATCGATGCGGCCTCGTTATAGGCGGGATTCTTTTTCAGCGCCTCGAGGATCCCCTTGAATCCGAGGTCCTTTGGGTACTGCTGCGAGGATGTGCGGGGATATGATATGAGGCCAGCCTCATAGAGCGTCTGGGCGACCTCCTGTGTCTTTTTCGGCTGGAAGCGGAAGTTGCCCCATGCCTCCGACTGGAGCAGACCGAGGTCCATGGGGATGGGAGGTGCCCTTGTGGCCTTGTTGCGCTTCACCTCGGTCACACTGCCGTCCTTGCCCTTGATTTCCTTGTAGATGGCCGACGCCTTCTCACCGTCGGTTATCTTCTCGGGGTAGCTTGCCTTTACCCGCTGGCCCTCTTTCTGGAAGTGTATGTCAAGGATCCAGTAGGGCGTCGGCACGAACTTCTCGATCTCTTTTTCCTTCTCATTGATGAAGTAGAGCGTCGGCGTCTGTACGCGGCCGGCAGATAGGGGAACGTACTTGCCGGTAAGCCTCTTGACCGATGTTGAAAGAGCCTTGGACATGTTCATGCCCCAGTACCAGTCGAGCTCGTGGCGCGTAAGACCCGCGCGTACCATGGGAAAGTTGAGCGATGTCTCCATCGATTCGTACGAGCGCACGAGGCCTTCTTTGGTAAGCGTCGAGAACTTCATGCGGAGCGCTTTTTCCGGGTCCATCTTACAGGCATGGACGATGGCGTTGTACCCTATGACCGAACCCTCGATGTCGTAGTCGCACGCGTTGACGACCTGGTCGGCATCGTCGGCGAGCTCGTCGAGCACCCGTACATAGTCCTTCAGGTAGCTCATCTTCTTTTCATACGTGTATGGGGAGAGCCATGTGATATCAAAAAATGGGTATCTGTCGATGGGCCGCGCCTGCCTCACGGTGTAGAGATGGCCCACCGCTGATGCGACGACCACGTCCTCGTCCGGCAGGACGAAGTACGACACCTTGCCGCGCTTTTTCCTCGTGGCGCTGCCAAGCGCCTCGGCAATTCGCTTCGCGACATTTGGTTTTTCTGCGACAATGAGGGTGGTCATCGGCGGTACTTACATAACATGCATCTTATAAGGTTATCGCAGATTTGCCCCCCCAGGTGCCGTCAGGGGCGCATATCACGTGCATCAGCTCGCCATTCATGACCGCCGGAGGCGCATGAGCGCCATGACCAACGCACAGCCGATGCCCGTTGTCACGATGACGATATGCGATGCAGAGGGAGAGAATGCCGAACCGAGATGCCCCATGATGACAGGCGATGTCGACGCAAAGAGGTATCCCATCGAGAAGAAGGCCCCAAGACCTGTCCCCCTCATCCCCGCGGGCGTGGTCTTCGAGTAGATGACGAAGAAGAGGGGCCATACCATGTGGACGCCCAGCCCCGCGACCATGAGTGCCGGCACCATCAACGCAGGGGTGTTCGGTGATTGGATCGCGACATACATCGCGACGGCCGATATCGCCGATGTGACGGCGAGCGAGACGCGCATCTCCCTGTTGTCAGAGAGCCACCCCCCCAGATACTGGCCCACGATGCCCACCCCGAAGAAGAGCGACATGAATCCGCCCGTGAGACTCGAACCGGTGCCGATGGTGCCGAGCGTGACGGGAAAGAAGACGATGAATCCGCGCACCGCCATGTTGAAGAGCCCCATGGCGAGGATGATCGTGGCGAGGGCGGGGATGAGGAGCTTTTTTGGCTCAAACGATGAGAGCGAGAACGGCTCCTCCACAACGTAGAGCGCATAGAGCGCCGCCATGGCAAGGCCGAGGACGGGGAATGTCGCCAGGGCGAGGCGCCATCCGATGACGTCGGCAAGCACCCCTGCGAGGAGTGGAAAGAGGAACATGCCGGCGTTTCCCCCCGAGCCGTGCACGCCCATCGCTTTGCCCTGCTTCTCATCGTACCTGTTGGCTATCATCGCAACGCCGACTGGATGGTAGATGCTCAGACCGAATCCCGCCATGAGATTTGCCGCAAGCATCGAATAGAATCCCTGGGATGCCGCCATGATGAGAAACGCTGCGGAGACGAGGACAAGTCCTGCGATGATGAGGCGTTTCTTATGGCCGAAATAATCAGAGAACGCTCCCACGAAGACCTGTCCGAGCCCCATGGAGACGACGAGCGCGCCGCCCACCAGGCCTATCTGGGGGTAAGAAAGCGACAGTGCGACCGATATGACGGGCAGCAGCGTCGGCACGATCATCTCGAATCCGTCGTTGACGAAATGGACCGACGTCATCATCGCCAGGAATCGCCGCCCGTCGTACCCTTCCATGCGCACGGATGCCTTCTCAAGCTCATAAATCTTTTGCATGAGCTATGAGGTCGTGAAGCGTGCATTGGCAAAAACGGTTATATGCCGGCAGACAGAGATGGGACCATGGCCCTGCTGAGCGTGTCCACGGGATGCTTTCGCACGCACGATTACGATGCCATAGCCCAATGGCTGACGATGACGAGCGCCGATGCCATAGAGGTCATCATCTACAACGATTTCGCCGAACGCATGGAGTGCGTGCGTGAACGGTTCCAGGGAGTTGGCCGCCGCATCAGCGCCGTGCACTCACCAAAGCAGATACAGACTTTTTTGTCCACGCCGGGCGAGGAGTGGCGAGGAGAAGAGCTTTTACGAACCACCGTCGAGCTGGCCCGAGATCTCGGTTCGTCGATGGTGGTCGTCCATCCGTGGGACGGACGCTACGCTTCACTCGATCTTGATGCCATCGGCACGACGCTTGCGAGATGCGCCGAGCATGCTGGAGAGCATGGCATCACGCTCTCCCTCGAGGCGCTGCCGTCGCGCCATGCCCGACCCTCGCGCATACTCGAGTACCTCCTCTCGTTCTCTGACACGTTCACATATACGCTCGACTTCGAATATGCGAAGATCTATGGGATGTTCGATGAGCTGCTTGCCTTTTCCCCGCGGCTCAGCAACGTCCACTTGCGTGACTTCGACGGCAGGTGGCTCATCGGGGGGCGGCGCGCCTACGTGCGGCCGTTTTTGGGCGAGGTCGACTTTGAGGCCCGTATCGGCGAGATCAGGGCGACCGGCTACGACGGCCCCTACGTGCTCGAGGCCCCCTACCCGACGATAGGGGAGCTTGAGAACGCCCTGGCCCAGTTCAGGCAGTTCATACGATAGCTTCATACCCCAGCTCAAACGCCTTCGCGTTGAGCTCATGGTACCGTTCCGGCACGCGCTCCTTGACCGCCTCGAGCAGCACATCCCTGGAGAGCGGGATGCCGGCATCCTTGGCGACCCTGGCAAAGGCGCCTATGAGGACGGTGTTCGTGGCTATATGGTTGCCAGCCCTTACCGCAAGCGCCGTGGCATCAATGCTCCATGCGTGGAGGTGCCGCCCCAATGCGCTCTTGATCTCTTCAAGAGAGGGGTATGTCGCAGACCCCATCGTCACGCTCACGGGGACCGCCGGGTGTTCGTTGAAGACTGCATAGCTCCCCTGGCGCATGTAGTTTAAGTACCTGAGCGCCTCTGCTGGTTCGAAGGCGAGCAACACGTCGCCCTCACCCTCGGGCGTCATCGAACCGAAGACATCGGCGCCGAATCGCACGTGCGCGATGACGCTGCCCCCGCGCTGCGCCATGCCGTGCGTCTCTCCGACGCGCACCTTCATATCGTTTTTCATCGCCGCGTTCGCGATTATCTGGGAGGCGACGAGCACGCCCTGTCCCCCCACTCCTGTGATCACGATGTTGTAACCCATGCTCTTCCCTCTTATGTGTGTTCTGGTCGCATAGTTTTTTAAAGATTTGTGAAACATCTCACTGCATGATTATCGTAGGAGGGGGGTTGGGAGGTCTCCTCGCTGCCGCCCGTGCCTCACGGGAGCATAAAGTGACCCTTTTTGAACGTGCGCCGTGTCTTGGGGGCCGTTTCAGGAACATCGAGCACGATGGACACGTCCTGACCACCGGCGCTCTTCACATGGTGCCGCACGGTTCCACTGGCCCCTTGGGCCGCATGCTCTCCTCCGTCGGTGCGAACGTACGTATCGTTGATTCACGACCGTGGGGCAGATTCCTCGTCGACGGCCGCGTGATGCGCCTCTCCGAGATCCGGCGCTCGCTTCCTCGCCGCGAGCGATTGAACGCAGCGGTCCTCGTGGCACGGATGCGCCTGGGCGCAGGGCCCGACCGCCCCGTCGACGAGTTCCTCTCATCGCTATTCAAGACGCCCGTCGTCCATGACGCCGCGCGTGCCGTACTCGGGTGGTCGCTTTCTTGCACCCCCTCCGATGTGCCCGCGACAGAGCTCTACGGCATCGTCAAGAACATCTTTCGCTACGGTGGTCCCGGCGTGCCCATGGGCGGATGCGGCGCGGTGGTCGATGCGCTTCGCGGCGTACTCGAACGCAACGGTGTCGCCATCCGTCACGAGCGTGTCAACCGCATCAACGTCGACGACGGCGCCGTGTGCGGGGTCGAGACCGGCGAAGGGACATACGAGGACGACATCGTCGTCTCGGACGTTGGCATCAAACAGACCATCGGGCTGTGCCCTTCAGGCACGTTCGAGAGGCCGTTCGTTGACGTGGTCAAATCGCTATCCGAATCCGGCGGCATCAAGATCAACGTTTCGACGAAGGATTCGCTCCTCGACCACACCGGCGTGCTCTTTCCCCTCAACACGCAGCGCGTCGAGGGCGTCAATCAGGTGACAAACGTCGATCCATCGCTTGCGCCCGAGGGACGTCACCTCGTGATGTTCCACCAGACGCTGCGTGGAAAACGCATCCGCTCGGAGGCCGAGCGTGGTCTCGAGGACATCGAGACGCTCATGGGGGACCGCCGATTCGAGGTGCTGTGCGTGCAGTCCTACTTTGGAAAGAATCCGGTCAATAGGGCGGCGGCGGGCCACGACTTCGATCCGTCACTGCCCGTTCGCGGGCTCTACGCAGTCGGCGACAGCGTCAAGGACGTTGGGGGCATTGAGGTTGACGGGATAGCCCTGGGCGTTGAGAAGATGTGGGGCGCCATGAAAAGGAAGATGCAGAAGGTGGGAGATTCTTAATCTCTCGATACAGCCCGACCATATTCATCCTTTCATTTCGGCTCGTCCCATCTTTGCCCCCACGTTCATCGTGAAGGCGATGAAGGGATACTTTGCAAAGCAGGTGGTGAAAGAGCATAGATTTGCAAAGAGATTCTGGAGCCCCCAGCTATTATGTAGGGACTGCGGGATCAGTTACAGAAAAAAAACAGTGCGGGAGTATATAAATTGATGAACAGGAAAAGAAATGAAAACAATTCCCCTCCGCATCACAGAATGCGGAGCCCCCTTGTTAAGGGAGTATGGGAACGCCATCTTCGATGAGGCACTGACCCTACTTGCGAAGCGTAATCTCGATCGCAGACACGTTCGATGCTGTGCCATCCTCTCTCGTGATGGCCTCTGTCGAGGTACGTATGTCGTCTATCTTGACGTTGGGCATGAACTTGTTCTTCACGATCTCTGCCACGTCGACGGTGCGAGATATCGCTCGTCCGCGGGCCTTGAGCACGACCTCGCTTGCCTTTCCCTCGTTGAATTGTGTTATGACGGCCAGAACGTAGCTCATTTGCGGTTTGTTACCGATATATACGATGTCCTTTTCAATGGATTCAGCCATGGTATCCCTCCGATGTCTTTGCCATATTCTCCTTCAGCGGTGATTCAAAGACCCATTATCTCATTGCAATATTCCTATTTAATCCTTTTCCCCTATCACAAAGTGTTATAAATGATTTCAATAAAGATACGTATTGGTGAGGCAATGAGGCGATTACTGGTATTATTTTTGTTCTTGTCACTTCTCGCTTCCACCGTGTCGGTCGCTTCTGCTGCCGGTACGGATTGGTGGGATGATGATTACAACTACCGCGTCCGCATCGTCCCCGCGGACAACGCGTCCCCTAGCAGGGCAACACTCGACTTCGGGGCAATGCTCTTTGAGCTCGGGGTCGGCCCGGACGGGAAAGAGACGCGTTGGATGGCCGACCCGTCTTCGATACATGCGGTCGCCGACGGTTCCCCGGTCAGCTTCTCGTGGGACCCGGCAAACGCCAATGTCGTCGATGGCTTCGAGTCGTCGCTTGACGGCTGGAACGTGAGCGACGACATCGATGCCGCCTTGACGACCGACGTTGGACCTTCTTCAAGCCTTCGATTCACGAAGTCGACCGATGCCGGCGTGAAGCTCTACACGACACTCGATGCCGAAGAGCTCGAGGAAATGGAGTATCTCATGCTCAGCGGGCGTGGCGCGTTTCGCATCACGGTGCGAGACCCTGCCAAGGGCACGTATATGCTGGATGATGCGGTGAACTCCGATACGTTCGAACGGACCGTATTCCCCCTCTCGGGAGGGGCATACCGCGAGGGAGCGACGTTCTACATCGAGATCTACCCTCTTGACACGTATACGATGAACTGGGTCGACGACATCACGCTCTTTGGAGATGAGGTCACCGTGACGTGCGGACCGGCGGACTCCGACCTCTACGTCTACTTCAACACGTATGTTACGGGCCGCGGCGTTGCACCGGGCGGCACCTATGAAGTTGTCGACGAACCTGTCTCCGCCACCGTGGGCGAGGTCGAGGGATTCAGGGTCGTGTTCGAACAACAATATGCCGACACCATCGGCGACACCGTGGAGATCGTCGTGAGCGTGGAGGATGCGCGAAACGACATCGAGTGGGTGCGCTACCGCATCGACTGGCCGTCGTGGGTGTCGTTCTCCGATGAAACGTACGGCGTATGGGGGGAGATGTCCCGAGACGGCACCGTATGGAGCGCATCGTGGGACACGTCCCACACCGTCTGCGACGGACATCACTTGCTTTCCGTGATGGCGTGCGACAGCGAGGGCAACACCGTCTACCAGACGACGGAGGTGGTCGTGGAAAACATTGCCGGTGACGTCGACCTGGCACCAGGCGCCACGTCGTTTTCCTTTGCCGTGATCGGTGACACACAGCCGCTTTCCGGCAACGAGCCAAATCCGCTCGTCGCCACCTATATCATGGAGCGCGTGGCGCATGAGGAGGGTCTCGACTTCATCGTGCAGGTGGGCGACCTCACCTACGCGGGCAATCCCCTGGAGTACGAACATGTGCGCGAACAGATCACCACGTATGCGAAGATACCCTTCTATCCCGCGTTGGGCAATCATGATGCCGTCGACGCAGAGGGCCTGGAACTGTTCGAGCATTACTTTGGCCATCTTACCTATGCGTTCGACTACGGCAACAGCAGATTCATCTTCCTCTGTTCGGAACTTTCCGGCCAACAGGGCAGGATAACGGGCGACCAGCTCGCATGGCTCGAAGAAGAGCTGCGGTCAAACGCAGACAAGGATCATGTCTTCATCACCGTGCACCAACCTATCTACCCCGTCTTCCACGGACTCGACAATACCGGGGAGGTGCAGGAGGTCATCGAGCGCTTCGACAACGTGAGCGCCATCTTCCAGGGCCATGAGCACACCTATGACCACAGCGTCGTCAATGGCATGGACATCTTCGTCACGGGCGGCGCGACATGGCTTGACAGCCAGTATGAAAAAGAAGCCACCTTCAACCATTACTTCGTGATGCACGTCAACGGAGACGAGTTCACGTGGGAGGTTCGGCCGACATCGCACCTCTTCTTCGAATCGCCTGATGACGGCATGGAGACCACCGGGTCAGAGGTCACCGTCACCGGCACGACGCAACCATATACCCGCGTGGACGTCAGCGGCGTCGAGGCCGAGAGCAACGCGCGCGGTGCATACGAGGCGACCGTGCCCCTCGACCATGGTGAAAACACAATAACGGTGTCGACGTCTGGGCTCCCTGACGGCGCCCTTCATGAGGTGTCCCGCACCGTCGTGCGCCTCCATCCTCTCGAGATTGCACTCGAAGGCGAGGCGAGAGATGGTGAACCGCTTCAGGTCGTCCTGACCTCTCAGGGAGAGCCTGCAGGCGAAATCACCGTCCAGGCCCACGATGTGACGGCGGTCACCGATGCATCAGGGACGGCAACGCTTCCCGCCCATCCGGGCAGCACGTTCAAACTCTCTGCATACGGCGATGGATACGAGGGAACATACACCATGGTCGACGTGTCAAGCGGCTCGGGCCCCGCAATCGCCTACGTTGGTTTGGCAATCGTCGTAATCGTCGCCGCCATCATAGCCCTTAGAGCAAAGAAAAAAGATTGATTTTTTATTTAATAATATTTTTTTTATTTTTTTCCTATTTATTCCAATATTATATTCTTAGAAATCGTTCTGACGCGTTATATTTTTAATAAACTCTATTAAAGCCCCCTTGATAGGGGAAGTTATTATGGTGATAAACGATTAACCCCGTTAAGTTAATATATGTCGTACGTACAACATTCTAGTGATACGAATTAGACAGTATTGCTAATCAATGGGGCATGCCAATGAAGGTATGGATCGACATATCAAACGCACCGCAGGTACACTTCTTCAAGAACGTGATCAGGCGTCTCGAACGCGAGGGCCACGAGGTCGTCGTGAGCGCCAGAAGCTTCGGAGCCATCGAACCGCTGCTCTCGAACGCTGGAATACCCTACACGCTCGTGGGCCAGCATGGCGGCGCGGAGCGCGAGGGGAAGCTCATGGCGTATTCCGAGCGCGTGTCCGAACTCACAAGGTTCGTCTCTAAAAACGACCCCGACATCGCGCTTTTCAAGCATTCGGTCGAAGCGCCGCGCGTCGCCTACGGACTCGACATGCCTTCACTGTGCGTGCTTGACAACGAGCATGCGATCGCGCAGAACAAGCTCATGCTTCCCATATCCCAGCGCGTCATCGCCCCCGAGGCGATATCGATCGAGGATATCATGTCTTTTGGCGTAGAGGAGGACCAGATACGCCACTTCAAAGGTTTTTGCGAGCTTGCACACATCCATGACTTCCTGCCGTCCGTCGATGTGCTCAACGAGTTCGAGCTCTCGGAGGACGACCCGATAGCCGTGCTGCGCCCGGAGCCGGTGATGGCCAACTACTACCATGGCGACCCGTCGCAGTCGATCGTCTCATCGCTACTACCGGTCCTGGATGGCTTCAACTGCATCGTCTTCCCCCGCACGCCCCAGCAGGCGGAGATGTTTTCAAAGCTCGGCGCCATCGTGCCCTCCCGATGCATCGACGCCCTCTCGCTCATCAACTTCTCCGACCTCGTCATCAGCGCGGGCGGCTCGATGAACAGGGAGGCTGTCGCACTTCTCAAGCCGGCGATATCGACATATCCCGAGAAGCTGCTGTCGATCACATCCTACATGGTGGAAAACGGCATCAAATCCCATTCGTGCGACCCCGCTGAGATCAAGTCGCACGTCGACGACCTCGTCAACAACGCAGGTTACTTAAACAGGCTGCGCCGGGTGCTTCGCGCAATGGAAAATCCGATCGACGTGATCGTCGAAGAGCTCGAAGCGGTCGCCCTTCCACGGCAATGATTATATGTCTCGTTGCCCATTATTAGGCGATGAGTACTGTCTTCGCACTTAACAACAGTCCGTACTATTACGTCAATCCACTCATGCTAGGCAGCATAGGCCTTACTGTGCCTACCACTGCGCGATTGGTGCGAAAGCTTGCAATCCTCATGCGTTCGCTCGCGGACGCAAACGACGGCGCGTTTCTCCCCGGCATCCAGCTCGGCGTCGAGTCCGACCGCGCCCTTCGCTCTGCATCGGGGCAGCGCGCCCTCTCCTCGATCCGTGAGGAGTACGACGTGTCATATATCGTCCACTTCCCCGACTACCTCGTTCCGGGCCCGTCAGGTCATACGTCCATGCTCGGACATGCGCTCTCTTTTCTTCCCGCGCACCTCTTCACGCCGCGCATGTTCTCCGATGCCGTGCTCGAGCGGCTCGATGCGGCGCATGCGATAGGGTCTGAAACGCTTGTGATGCACTTGCCCGCAATGCGCGAGCGCGATGCTGAGACCGTTCTTACCTACTTCACCCCCCGCAACGCGCTCAGGCTCCAAGACAATGGACAGCTGCTCTCCATCGAGAACTGCAACAACAAGGGCAACCCATACTTCGGGGACATAGAACCCATACAATGGCTGCTCTCATGCCTTGGCGACCGTTATGGATTCTGTTTTGACTTTGGACACTACATCGTCGAGCGTGGCTCGATCGACAACAAGGCGCTTCGTCTGGCCGCCCGGACCGCGGCGGTGCACCATGTCCATATCAACGACCGGCGCTCCGATGCGCACCTTTTCCTTGGCGAGCGGCCCGATGGCTTTTCCAGGACGAAGCTCGAAGCGGAGGAGCGCATCTACGTCGACGAGGTCCTGAGCAATGTCGATCCCGATAATACGGTGTTTGTCATGGAGCGCAACAGGCCCTTTGATCCCGCACAGCTCGAGGAGGCCATCAGGCGCCTTCGGTCGGCGCTTTCTCTCTGACGAGAAGCGTGAGTCCCTCAACGTCCTCGACGACGACCTCGCTCCCATTGGGGATGCGCGTCTCGCTCCGTGCGTTCCACAGCTCTCCCCTGATCCGTACCGTGCCCGTATCCTCGATGTCCGTACGGGCGATGCCGATGTAGGGTGCGAAGTCGTCGCTTGACATTTTTGGCGCGCGCGCAAGGATCGAGACGTTGGTCCGGTAGCTGTAGTAGCCGACCGCACACAACACCGCGATGACGGGCACGATGTAGACAAACTCGATCTGGACGTATGCCCACAGCGCAAGCAACACCGCGATATAGAGGCCATACGTCACGACGAATCGCGCCATGATGTTGTGCCGCGAGGGCAGGGTGGACTTCACGGCCCCATGCCCCCTTCCACGACGTCCTCGAGCTCGCGGAGGTCGGCGATGATTATCTGCGCCTCCGACGTGCCGCCGCCCCTGAGCAGGTGGATCGGGAGCATTCCGGCGCGGCGAGCGCCGATGACGTCCTCGATGTACGCATCGCCTACATAGCAGGTGCGTTCTGGGCGCACCCCCATCCGCTTGAGCGCATGGTAAAAGATGTGGGGGTCAGGTTTCTCGATACCGATCTCGTTGGATGCAAGTGTGTATTCGAAGTATTCGAGCATGCCATGTTCGTCAAGCACCGACTCGAGCGGCTCCGAGAGATTCCAGTTCGATATGGCGCCGAGACGATGCCGCTCTGCGAGGCGGCCGAGCACAGCGCGAGCCTCAGGATACGGTTCGAAGCCCATCCTCTCGGAGAATCGACGCGTTACTGCCCGCGCCGTGCCGCCGTCTTCGGAAAGCCCAAGTGTCTCCAAGAGCCTTTCGTTGAAAAACAGTGGGATGGAAGAAGGTGCGTCTCCCTCGCACAAGGTGCTTTCGATCTCCCGCCTTGTCATTGCAAGGATCGTTTCCAGATCGCTGCCGCCCGTGTCGATGCCAAGCTCTGCGAAGATGGAACGATAGATCTCAAACGGCGATGGCGAGAGCTCGAGGATCGTGCCGCCGACATCGAACAAGATGGCTTCCATGAGTCAATACCTCCCTACGTGACAAAAGTTCTTTATATCCATATCGCCATGGGGCACTGTGATGTGCATGAAAAAGCACACTGTTGTTACACTGTCATTGATGATATTTATATCTCTTTTCGCGGCAGGGTGCATTGGCGGCGACGACACGGAGACCACGGCTCCGCCGACCACCACCGCAGCGCCGACCACGGCTCCGCCGACCACCACCGCAGCGCCGACCACGGCTCCG
>RXIG01000022.1 GCA_004212155.1 archaeon | reverse complement strand
CCAAACAGTGGTATGAGTTTCTTCATCATGATATGCACCTCTTCAAGGTCTTGATATGGCGTGTGGTTGAGGCATTTAAAAAGGAAACGAACGTATGTTAAGGAACAGTGTTCAGTTACGAAGGCACAATCGTCTATGTAATTAAGGGAAAATTGGCTAAACTAATGCTTTTTAATCAAATACGCAGAAATTCATCTTTTTTCTCAGTACACCGTCATCCGGATATTATCTCACGCAGTTTCATGGCGTTGTCAAACATGCAGGTGTTGTTGAACATACAGTATACCGTATCATGGGTACGCGCAAGGCGCTCCAGCTTCTGCACCAGTTCCTCGAGCTCACCATCAGAGTAGGCATAGTCGTAGTTGTACTCGTCCTCGTTGAGGCCGTGCAGACGCACGTATGCCACGTCGCCCGTGGCGACCGGATCACGTCGCATCAGGTCGACGATGTGCACGAGGTCGCACCGCTTGCATACCTTCTTTACCTCCGAAGGATGCTCCAACCAGTCGCCGCGCGGCTCCCAGGCGAGATGCATACCGTTCCGGTCGACCTCGGAGAGCAGTTCCTCCATGTTCTCCTCGTTCTCCTCGCAGCAGTCGAATCGCTGGGGCGTCTGCAGGACGCATACGCTCGCATCGAGCGCTTCGGCAACGTCCCGTGTCCGTCCCCACGCATGGAACACCTCTTCGTTCGGGTGAAGATGTCCGTACGACTCGCTTTGCTCGACGGTCAGGTCGTCCTTTCGTTTCCTCCATGTGGGGCTACTCGTCGGATGCGTGAGCGCCTGCCACGCCTTCATCGTAAAATCGAATCCCTCCATGACATCATGGCGCCAGCGCTTTGCCGTTCGCGTCATGGGCAGTTTATAGAAAGTCCTGTTCAGCTCACAGGTCTCGAATTCGTCAGAATAGGCTTGCAGCTTGTTCTTGTACTTCTTCTTCCAATCACCTGGGGGATCATAACGCTGGTACCCACAGGTACCTACCTTTATATCACCCATTGTATTACCCGTATTACATATCTACGAGCTTACTAATAAATTTTTCATTCTTTCTTTAAAAAAGAATCAATATTGACTTATTTTTTCATTTGCAATGAGTTGTAAAATCACTATGCAAAAATAATGCCGTGGAAGAAAGCGCAGTGCGGCCGCCGGGATTTGAACCCGGGTTATGAGCTTGGAAGGCTCAAGTGCTGGGCCACTACACTACGGCCGCACTCTTTTTAAGCGCACTTACATCCATGAACCAGTTTATAAAATTTTCTATATATAATTTAAATCCATTTCTCTTCGATGATCTCGCCACGGATGCTTACCGTGATGCTCTTGATGGGCACCTTCCTCGATGCGCGGGAGGCAGCCTCCTGCGCCAGCCTGACGATACCGGAACAGCACGGAACCTCCATCTTGATGACAGTGAGCGTGTTGATCTTCGCCTCGTTAATCATGAGCCGCAGCTTCTCGATATAGGCGTCCTTGTTCGAATCAAGCTTTGGACAGGCGATGGCGATGCTCTTTCCCGCAAGGAATCGGTCGTGGAATCCCGCGAGCGCATAGGCGACGCAGTCGGCGACCAGGAGGACGTCGGCTTCCTTGAAGTAGGGCGCTAAGGGGGACAGGAGATGCAGCTGCACGGGCCAGTGGCCGAGACGCGAAGTGGTAGATGCCGCCCTCTCCTGGCCTTCTGTCGTTTCGAGCGTGCGTGCCTCGCGACCGGGGCATGTCCCAGCACACGCATGCGCCTTGCCGCCCGTGATGGTTGGCACGTTGATACCGTTCTCCTCGAGATACGATACTGCCTCCTGCAGATAGTCGGTGGCGCCGTGGTCCTTGAGATGGCGCAGATGCGCCTCGATGAGCGAGGGCCCTCCCTCCACGATGCGCTCCATCACCAGCCTTTCGTCATAGGGCTCTGCCTCACGCTCCTCGATGGTGATGGCATCGTTGGGACAGCTTCCCAGGCAGGCGCCGAGGCCGTCGCAGAACAGGTCGCTCACGAGACGCGCCTTGCCGTCGATGATCTGTATCGCCCCTTCAGGGCATTCCGGGATGCACTCGCCGCATCCGTCACACGTGTCCTCGTCAATATGGATAATCTTTCGTTTCATACGACATATAGTATATTATCATAATTTATCATACTTATGGTCCTAAAAATAAAGCTACATAAATTTTATATACATTCTAGGGATGTAACATCGGTGAGTGGGAACATGGGCATCAGGGAGAACATCGAAAAGATCCGCGACTCGCTACCTCGGTCCGTGGTCATCCAGGCGGCGGCCAAGACCAGGACGGCAGATGAGGTGCGCGAGGCCATCGATGCAGGCATCACGACCTTCGGACAGAACTACCTCCAGGAGGCCATCCCCGTCATCGAGGAGATAGGCCATGATGTTCGATGGCACTACATCGGACGGATCCAGAAGAACAAGATCAACAAGCTCATCGAACATTTTGGCATGATAGAGACGGTCGACTCGCTTGCCACCGCCCAGCACATCGACAAGCGGGCAGAGGCCAAGGACGTCGTCATGCCGATACTGCTTGAGGTTAACAGCGGCAATGAGGAGCAAAAGGAGGGCGTGCTCCCCGAGGGCGCGCTGCAGCTCGCCCGTGAGGTATCGGAGCTTGAACACGTCACACTCAGGGGCCTCATGACGATGGGCCCGTTCGTCGAGGACCCGGAGGACGCACGGCCATACTTTTCCATCACCCGCAAGCTCTTTGACACGATATGCAGGAAACCGATGCTTTCCGATGACGCATGCGTGCTGTCGATGGGCATGTCGAACACGTACCGTGTTGCCGTCGAGGAGGGGGCAACGATGGTGCGGATCGGCGAGGCAATCTTTGGCAAGCGCACAAGGTAAGGAACGCTCACGCGCCCAGGGCTGCAATAAACCTTTTTAAAGTGATAGCGTATCCCAGTAATGACTTAGGTGATACTATGAGTGATTATGCAGGATTGGTAGAACGGGCCGTAGCGGCCATCATCGATCAGATACTTATCGGGATCGTTACCGGCGTCCTCATCGCGCTCGGCATCGGAGGCGCGAGCTTTGCCATCTCCACTGGCAACGTCGCAGAGGCGATCGCCGCCATGTTCACGGTCATGATCGTCACGACCGTGCTCTGGATACTGTACTTTACCATACTCGAGGGAACATCGGGTCAGTCGCTTGGCAAGCGCATCATGCACATACGCGTCGTTCGGGAGGACGGGGCCCCCATGGACCTCGTGACCGCCTTCATACGCAACCTGTTGCGCATCATCGACTACCTCCCGACATTGTACATATTCGGGATAATCATGATACTCATTTCAAACGAAAGGCAGCGTTTGGGCGACATGGCAGCAAAGACGGTCGTCATACCCGACTAGACGAGGCCGTCAAGGACGGTGTGTATCTCATACGCCGTCCGTTCCCCTCTTTTCTTTCCCCGCACGTAGTCCCTGAGCAGGCCCTGGCGTCCCATCTCCCTTTGCAGCATCGTTTCATAGATGTGCTTCTTGTCATCGAGGCAGCATGCCCGATGGGCCTCGATGAGCGGGAACGGGTAGCCGGGACAGAGGCGGTATCCCGCATAGTGGCGCGCCACCCTGAGCGCACGCTCCAGGTCGCCTGCCACATCGATGCGAAGCGTTGGGCCAAGGGCGTGCAGTGAGGCAAACGACAGGGTCGTGCCAGGCAGCGCCGATTCCCTCTCGCGCGCCATGGTTGGCAAGACATAGGTGCGTGGCGGAAGGGAGTACCATGTCTCGGGGTAGTCGCCGCCGGTCGCGGAAAGGGAGCTCTTCTTCGACACGCCGACCACCGTTGTCTCCGGCGTGACATCGTCTAGCACGTCGGCAAGCAGCGGTCCTGACGACGCGTCAAGGGCCCCGTCGACAAGCACGTATCGCGCATGCAATGCCGCCTCGCGTATCGTCTCGACCTCGCGCCGATGCCGGGCCTCGTCAAGCTGTTCGCTTCCTTCCTCGACGAGCAAGAACTCGCTGTGCGTACGGGCGCACCGGATCTCAAACGTTGGCTCGTAGACGACATATCCCCATCTCACAACGCCTATCGACCTGCGGCCGTTCGACCAGAGCATGCTCGATCCGCCGTCGATGGCTGCTACAGGCTCAGGCAGCGGTTCTCCGACAGGCTCCGTTTCCTGGGACATGGGATGCTTGTCCCTGCCGTTGCGGAGCTGTGAAACGAGATCTTTTAGTGGGGTCGGCACCGGGCATCACCTTTATAAGATGCTCGGGGAACTACCATATAAAGATTGGTGTGTGCGATGGAGATCGGGTGCCCCCCTCTCGATCTGTTGAGCAAGGGACTGCTCGACGGGTCGATCACGCAGGTCTACGGTGAGTATGCCACAGGCAAGACGTCCTACTGCCTTCAGGCTGCCAAGGCAGTCTCAGATGCGGGCAGGCGCACCGTATACATCGATACGGAGAACGGATTTTCAGCAGAACGTGCGGTCCAGATGGGCGGCACGAAGCTCCTGCGCGACATACGCGTGTTCAACCCCGACACGCTTGAGGAGCAGACGGCCATCGTCCGCGGCCTTGAGGGCTCGCTTTCCGACGACGTGGGGCTTATCGTTATCGACTCGCTCGTGTCGCTTTACAAGGTCGACGCGACGGACGCCGACAAGCGAGTGGAGCTCGTTAGCGACCTGAGCCTCCAGCTGCTCGTCCTCTCGCGCATCGCCCGCAAACGCAACATCCCCGTTATCATCACGAACCACGTATACGGGAAGTTCGACTCCAACGAGCTCGTTCCCATCGGCGGCAACACCGTGCGCTACTGGTCGAAGGTCATCATCATGCTCGAACGCAAGACGAACTCGCGCAGGAAGGCGCTCCTCGTGCGCCACCCCTTCCTCCCCGAGGGGAGGACGTGCTATTTCGTCCTCTCAGATGCGGGTCTTGTCGACATTGGGCAACGTTTATAAACCCCCTCAACCTAGATAAATGTGAGGCGACACCATGTCCGACGACGATATCCATGTGGTACTCGAACGCTACAGTGCATGCAGGATCTGCAACAGGGAATCGACCAAACTATGCGAGGAGTCGGTCGACTTTCTCACGCGAAACGTCTTTTTTACCACGCCCTACAAGCGGAGCGAGGACGAGATGACCCGTTACTGCAAGTACTTCAAGCTTAGCACGACCAAGCTCAACAAGATGCTGGGCGAGCTTTCGACGACCAACGAACGGGAGCGCATCGTCAGCGAGAAGGTGCATTCGGACGCATCGACGTGATGCGCACCTGACGGAGGGCATGGCAAGCCAGCGACGAGGTCGGTTATGGTGCCTGCGACACTGAGCCCCTACATGTACGAGCGCTACAAGGAACTCTACGGTGCCGAGCTCGACTCTTTTCTCTCAACCATCGATCGGCCGCTTGACACGACGCTTCGGGTCAACACGCTCAAGACGAGCTTCAATGCGCTTTCTTCACACCTCAGGCGTCGCGGTGTGTCCCTTGAACCCATTGATACGGTGGGCATGCGCATCATCGATGCGCAATTTTCCCTGTCATCGACGCCTGAGCACCTCTTTGGCCACTTCTATCTCCAGGGCGCCGCAGAGATGGCGGTCGCGCCCCAGCTTGCATGCGAGCGCAACGAATCCGTGTGGGACATGTGCGCAGCCCCCGGCGGGAAGACGACGCATGTCTGCCAGCTCATGGCAAACACAGGGGTCGTCGTCGCCACCGACGTTTCATCATCCAAGCTCCAGGCGCTCAAGAACAACGTCGCTCGAATGGGCTGCCGCGACACGATCATCATACAGTCCGATGCCCGGACGTTTACCCCTTCCACGAAGTTCGACAGGGTGCTGCTTGACGCCCCCTGCACGGGAAGCGGCGTCATGCGAAAGGACCCTACGCGAAAGACGTCGCGCGGGCGGGAGGACATAGTGTTCATGCAGGCGCTGCAAAAGGGTCTGATCGAGAAGGCGATAGCGTCGGTCAGGCCGGGTGGCACCGTCGTCTATGCGACGTGCTCCCTTGAGCCGGAGGAAAACGAGATGGTCATCGACTGGGCGCTCAGGACACAGCCTGTGCGAACGGAGCCGCTCCTGGCGTCGCATGCGGTCATATCCCCTGCGTTTGCGTCACCGTTCGGGAAACGGCTCAACGAGGGCGTCTCGCTTTGCGGCAGGATCCATCCGCACACGAACGATTCAAACGGCATGTTCATCGCGCGGCTCACGCGCCTAGATCGATGAGCGGATGCGTGTCGAGGATATCTTTCCCCGCCTGTCCCTGAGGAGGCCGCAGCGTTCCGTTCGCAGCGGCGCGAGTCCGCGAAGCGCGCGGCACCTGTTGATCCCCTCGACCATTTCCTCGTTCTCCTCTGTCACGAGGATCGCATCGCAACGTTCCATGTCACATGCGAATCCTATGGGGGTCGATATGGGGAGGATCTCGTAATGGGTGCCATGTTCATACCCTTCAAGCGCTAGCCATTCGATGATGGCAGCCTTCCTGACCTCGTAGGGCTGTATGAGCCCGGCATATTCCTTATCCTCTGTCATGGCGTCGACGGTAAGCCCTATGAGCGCATACCCCTTTTCGATGGCGGTGGAGATGAAGAGCCTGTGGCCGTCGTGGAGGTGGTCAAACGTTCCCGAAGCTATTACCCTCATGAAGACCAAACTCTTTTTTGCAGCGGGGGCACATGATGCTGCCGCACTGTCCCACCGATTGTGGACACCCCCCGCACATCTTGATACGCGAGTATGCGCGAGAGAACCTGAATCCGCAATGGGGGCACACGACGATGTCGTTCATTGGGTGTCAGGTCTGCAGGTGACATATATATGGTTTATCATGCGCCACGTGTTTCACCCCCCTGCAACACAGAGGAAAAAATACTTCATGGAGGCCCTCTCCACTCTTGTCAATGCCCCATACGTCCCTTCGAATGCATGGCGGGCCCCCGTACTCGATCGCCGTGCTGCACGGCGGTCCTGGCGCCCCCAGGGGCATGGCCCCGGTGGCGCACGAGCTCTCACGCGACATAGGGGTGCTGGAACCGTATCAGTCCGCAATGTCGGTCGTCGGACAGGTCGACGAGCTCCATGAGCAGATCTCGGGGCACGCCGACCCGCCTGTCATGCTCATCGGATGGTCATGGGGCGCCTGGCTTGGCATATTCTACGCAGCCCGGCATCCAGACAAGGTCAAAAAGCTCATACTCATCGGCAGTGGCCCGTTCGAGGATGACCATGCAGAGGTGGTCATGAGCACGAGGCTTTCGCGCCTTGGCCGCGACGATCGCAGCGAGGCGCTTGAACTGCTCGACGCCCTCAACGACCGGTCGTCCCCGATGGAACACGAGCTGTTCGCACGGTTTGGCGCCCTCATGGAAAAGGCGGATACGTTCGACCCGCTGGGGATGGAAAGCGATGTCGTCGAGTTCCAGCCGGAGGTGAACCGCTATGTATGGGCGGAGGCGCGCGCGATGCGCACCGACGGGAGCTTGCTCGATGCCGCGCGCACCGTCACATGTCCCATCGTCGCGCTGCACGGGGACTACGACCCCCATCCATACGAAGGTGTTTTCGACCCGCTTTCACGAACGGTTCGCGACTTTCGATTCAAGCTTCTTGCGCAGTGCGGCCACACGCCGTGGAACGAGCGTTATGCGCGGGAGCGATTCTTCGCGCTGCTGCGCCAGGAGGTAATCTGAATGCCATCATTTTCATGAGCGGAATGAAGCATCATTTTTTAATAAAAATTTAGGAGAACCGAAAACTTTATATATTTACTACTCATATGTGTAATTAACAAGTGATCATCATGCCATTCGGACGAGGACGCAGGAGAGGACGAGGCCGACGGCCCAGGCACATCGCGGCAATCCCGCGACACCGCCGATTCGGGCCATCGGACCGACAGCTCCCAAGCGCCCTCACCATCCGACTCGAAGAGCTCGAGGCCATGCGCCTCGTTGACCATGAGGGGTTGACGCAGGAGGATGCCGCCGAAGCGATGGGCGTCTCCCGAAAGACGCTCTGGGTGGACCTTCAGGAGGCGCGTCGGAAGGTGATAGAGTCGATCTATCACGGCAGGGGGCTCGAGATCGTGGACGATGCCGATATGGTCATCGATGAATAAAAGAGGTGAGACATATGCCAGGAAGAGATGGAACAGGACCAAACGGGGAAGGACCCGGCACCGGATGGGGCATGGGCCCGTGTGTGAGCGGAAGCGATGCAATGCCCGTGCGCAGGCCGATGCGCGGCCGAGGCCGCGGCAGAGGCCCCGGACGCGGCCTCTACTGCCGTTGGTATCCTGAGGACGACAAGTCACGGCTCGAGGCGCTCAAGGGCAGGCTCGAGACGGAGCTCAAGGAGATAAACGCCAGGCTAGAAAAGCTCTAGGCCCCGGCGTTTCTTTTTTCTTACATCGAGGGACATTTCCCTCACAACATTTTTATTCACACTTTTTGCATTAGCTGTAATGATCACTGTTCTCTCCGGGGGAACGGGCACGCCCAAGCTCCTCATGGGCCTCCAGAGGGTGCTTGCACGCGATTCCATATGTGTGGTGGCAAACACCGCAGAGGACACGCTCGTGAGCGGTTCTCGCATGTCGCCCGACCTCGATTCTGTCATCTATGCCCTTGCAGGCGTTATCGACCAGCAGAAGTGGTACGGAATGGCAGACGATACGTTCCACACGTATGACGCCATGCTCGCGTTCGGCTACAACGAGCTCCTGCGCATGGGGGACAAGGACCGCGCCACGAAGCTGTATCGTACCGTGAGGCTCTCGGAAGGTGCAACGCTTTCCCAGGTCACACGTGAGCAGTGCGAGCGCTGGAACATCGAGGAGCGCGTCTTTCCCATGAGCGACGACCCCGTGCAGACCATCGTATCTACCGACGAAGGACCCCTTACGTTCCACGAGTTCTGGGTGCGCGACAGGGGCAGGCACATCGTCGATGCCGTCGCGTTCAACGGGAGCGACACGGCGACGATCACCGGGGAGCTGCGCGCTTGCATCGAGGCGTCCGATGTCGTCCTCATCGGACCCTCGAATCCCGTGACGTCGATCCTTCCCATACTGTCCGTCTCGGAGATCTACGAGCTGTGCAAGGAGAAGCGCACCGTCGCTGTCAGCCCGCTTGTGGGGTCGGGCGCGTTCAGCGGTCCTGCGACCACGCTCATGCACGGTCTTGGATACACGCTCTCCGCCGTAGGCGTCGCCGAGATCTACCACTCCATCCTTGATGACATCATCATCGACACATCCGATGCGGCGCTTGTGCCCGAACTCGAGGAGATGGGCCTCGGGGTGCATGCGACCGACATATTCATGAAAGATTTATATACGAGCAGGGCGCTTGGAGAGGATATCAAACGCTATTTGGTGATTGATTGAGATTGCGACACCCCTCAGTGCTGGCAGCATACGCGGGCCGAAACGATGGAGCGTACTGCCGCGACCTCGGCGCCCTCGGGCTCGGCATGGTGACCATCGGCGGCCTTAGCGTCGACGACGTTGCCAAGTCCCAGACCAAGAAGATGATCGAGCGCGGACGCAGTGAATTTTTCGTTCACAACCATGAGGACTACATCCGGGAGCAGGTGGCAATCGCCCGCGAATCGGAGGCGCTTGTCGCCGTCAACATCCGTTCTGCCACCGTCGGCGGCTACCTTGACGCGGCCGCAGTCATCGCCGAGGCGGGAGGCATCGTGGAGATCGACGCCCACTGCCGCCAGGACGAGATGACCTCCATCGGCGCCGGACAGGCGCTGCTCTACGACTTCTCGAAGCTCCAGGAGATCCTCTGGCAGATCAAAAACGAGCTTGGCGTCACGACGGTCCTGAAGTTTCGCGGAAACATCGTACCGGAGCTTGCCATCGCCAACGCGGTGGAGGGCTGCTGCGACGTGCTCCACGTCGATGCGATGCTCAAGGGAAAGGACGCGCCCGACTTCAGTGTCTTTCGGGAGATCCCGGATGACCTCTTCCTTATAGGCAACAACTCGGTGCGTGACACCGCAAGCGCCCAGGCCATCCTCGAGTACTGCGACGCGTTCTCTTTTGCCCGCATCGCTGACGACCATGACGCGGTGCGAGAGATCGTCTCAGGGGTGTAGGCATGATCGAGGGTAAGCGCACCATGCTTCGCGCGCTCGAGCGCACGGACATCGCCCGCATGCACCAATGGATGAACGACACCGAGATCACCACCTACCTTCTGGTCACGTATCCCATTTCCCTCGACCAGGAGACGTCGTGGTATGAGCGCCAGCAGTCCGACGATCGCAACAAGGTCTTTGGCATCGTCGAGCGAGGCACGAACAGGCATATCGGCAACGTCGGCCTTCACGACATCGACTGGGTTGCCAGGAAGGCAGAGGCAGGCATCGTCATCGGCGAGAAGGACTGCTGGGGCACGGGGCTTGGCACCGACGCGATGCAAACGCTCCTTTCCTTCGCGTTCGGTACGCTCAATCTCAACAGGGTCTACCTTACCGTCTTTGCGTACAACGAACGCGCGATACGCAGCTACGAGAAGTGCGGATTCAGCCGCGAGGGCGTGCTGCGGCGCCACCATTACGGCAACGGCGCCTACCACGACGCGATGGTCATGGGGATACTGCGCGAGGAGCACGACACACAGATGCGGTGATGCGAATGGCAAAGTCGAAGAAGTGGAGACAGGGCGAGGGCAAGTCCCTTGCACAGAAGCGCAAGGAATCAAAGAAGAAAAAGGTCAACAAGGGCAAGAAGATCTTCATCGGGAAGAAGGTCGTATGGGTCAACGACGACTCACCCTGAGCCGCACACGGGACATCCCGGCCTCTTTTTCACAGGCACCTTGTCAAACGTCTGCTCCCAGACATCGTAGATGATGAGGTCCTTCGAGTGCGGCCCGCCAACGATCACCTTGAGCGCCTCGGTGGCCTGCATCGACCCGATGATGGCGGGGACCGTGTTGACGATGCCCACGTCGGCACACGTGGGGAGGTGGTCCATCCTCTCGCTCGGGGGGAAGACGCATGCGAGACACGGTGTCGCAGGGGGCACGATCGAAAGCGTCATGCCGTATCCGCCAAGCACGCCGCCGTAGATGTAAGGGACGCCGTGGGCGACGGAGAACGCGTTCATCACGTAGCGCGGGCCCATGCGGTCGGTGCCGTCGACGACAAGGTCTGCGCCGCCCAGGATGCGCTCTGCGTTGTTGCTATCAAGGAATTCGTCGTATGCCCGTATCTTCACGGATGAGTTCATTTTCCCGAGCGCCTCGACGGCCGTGTGAAGCTTTGGTCTCCCCACGTCCGGCTCCGTGTAGAGGAGCTGGCGCTGGATGTTGTGGACATCGATCGTGTCGTGCTCGCAGACGGTGAGCGTGCCAACTCCCGCCCGCACGAGGTGCGTGGCGATCGTTCCGCCCAGGGCACCAAGCCCCACGACGGCGACGCTGCTTTCCTCGATCCTGCGCTGTCCCTCCTCGCCAATTCCCGAGAACGTGACGTTACGGCAGTATCTGTCCATGGCACTCCTTGTACGTTCACATTAAAAATACTTCACTTCGGTACGCCGTAGAAGAACGTCTCGATGTAGCGTGCCAGGAGCCCCGGCTTGTCGTCGATGGGCCGAAGCGAGCGGGCGATCCATCCGGAAACGTCCTTTTTCACGAACGGCTGGAGCACGCGGTAGTCAAGAAAGACGATGGCGGCCTTGTCCTCGAGGCGGCGGTGCGCACGTCCCGCCCCTTGATTGAGCTTGCGGTGCGCGGGGAGATAGTATCCGTAATAGCGCCCCTTGGAGGGAAACGCCTCGGTGTAGTAGTCGATCTGCGCCTTGACGCGCGCCGTCGGGCGCGCATATGGTATCCCGAGCAGTATCACGCAGTTCATCTCGTCGCCGGGATAGTCCTGCCCTTCGGCGTTTCGCCCCGCGAGCACGCCGAGCAGCACGGCGCCGCCGTGGCTTTCGTGGTCCTTGAACGTGCGAACGAGCTCGTCGTTTTCGGCAGACGAGAGCTTGCGCGACTCGACGAAGAGCGGCTTTTCGACGATATATCTGAATCCACCGGCCAGCAGCCCCTCGAGCACCTCATACGACGGTGCGAAGATGCCGACGTTCTTGGGCGTGTTGTTGGCGACCTCGGCAGCCTTGGAGGCGAGCTTGCGGTACATCTCGAGCCCGCGATACGACCCCTTCGTCGTCACGCCGCGCGCCGCCAGCACGAGCATGTTCGAGCGCTGGAACGGGGAGGGATACTGCCCCGCCTCGTAGGTCGTGAGGCCTATCGTCTCTGCGTAGGCGACAAGCGGCGATAGCGTGCCCGACATGGCGATGGCGGAGTGGCAGGCCGAGGTGACCTGCGTAGTGATGTTTCGTGGGTCGAGGTCGACGATCTCGAGGCGGACGCTTTGTGTCTCCGCCTTGGTCTGGTAGCTCACGAGCAGGTAGCAAAAGTCCTTCCTGCCCCGCATGGCGAGCCAGTTGCTCAGGAAAACGCCGCAGCTGTGGATGTAGGAGCGCGGAGGCTTGCCCTTCTTGAGCATCTCCTTTTGCACCTCTTCGCCCTGCTTGACCACATAGCCGAGGAACTCCTCGAGCTCGGTGAGGTTCTTCTCCTTGAGAAACGGGGTGTGGCGCTTGCCGAAGAAGTAGCCGAGCAGCTCGGCGGGCATGATGCGCGCCTCGTCGCCCATCTCGAGCTTGTACTTCGAGTCGAGCGCAAGCATCGCCTGGTACGTCATCTCGAAGAGCGCCGCGATGTCGCGCTCGTTGTACTCGGACGCCTCGCGCGAGGCGTTTTTGAGCGCGTTGAGCGAGAGGCGGGACGAGCCGAGGTCGATTGCGAGGTCGGGCAGGTTGTGCGCCTCGTCTATGACGACGATGACGTCCTCGAGCGTGACGCCAAGCCCCTCGAGGAATCCCTCCCGGATGTCGGGGTGGAAGAGGTACATGTACGAGCATGCGATGACCTCCGTGTTTTTCATCACCGCCTTGGCGACCTCGTAGGGGCACATCGCCTCGCGTTCGCACACCTCCTTGATCTCGTGGCTGTAGACGGGCCCCCGGGAGAAGAGAACCTCGAGCTCGTAGGCGCGCTCCTCCTTTTCCTTGGTCGCGTTGTAGTGGGTGCAGCGCTTCATCTTGCGCAGGAGCCTGCATACGTACATCGATGAGCTCGAGTCCTGCGTATGATTGAGCACGAGCGGCGAGAGGCACATCTCCTTCCTGCCCCGAAGCGAGAGAGCCGTGACGGGTTCCTTTCGCGCTATCGCCTTGAGCTCCTCGATGACGCGGTCCATCTGCTTGTGCGTGCGGCAGAGGTATACCACCTTCTTGTTGAGCTCGCGCGCGGCCGGGAGCACGGCTGCCAGGACGCATGCGGTCTTGCCGAATCCCGTCGGGGCCTCGAGAACGGCATTCTTTCCGAGGTGCACCGCCTCGGAGACGGTCGATATGAACTCCCCCTGCTTTGGGCGCAGGTGCTCGTAGGGGAAGAAATCCATGGTGCTCACTCTCATCGTCAGTTTAAAAGGTATTGGTGGGCACCACCGTATATGCATTGTCGCCTGAAGCGACGGTAAAGTTAAATACCGCGTCCCTGATTTGTGGCAATGGACAAGCGATACGTGTGCCCCAAGTGCGGCTACGAGGCATCTGCCGATGAGCGAAGCGACTCCCCCGAGTGTCCGCGCTGCGGCGCGCTCCTCAACGAGGAGCGGGGCGATGGCACCCCCACCGTGCTGGACAAGGTGCGCGAGGCGGCGCGCGGACGTCTCAACGTCGAGAGGGTCTCCTCAAACGGCCAGGTCGTATCGGTCGACCTCGGCTCGACGGAGCCCGACTACGATGCCGTGCGCTCCGCCTTCTCGCCAATGGGATACGATGCGTTCGCCAGGGAGCGCAATGGTCGCTACTACGCGTTCTTGGTGGAGCGTCATGAGGAAGGGAAGGGCACGTTCTCGCGCCCCATCGTCTACATCGGCCTCTTCATCGCCACCGTGCTCTCGACGATCTATGCGGGATACACGCTCTCGCTCCCCCTGGTCGAGGAGGGGCTCATGGACAACGTATGGAACGGCGCGCTCTCGTTCTCGTTCGGCCTGCTTGCCATCCTCGGGTGCCACGAGATGGGACACAAGATCCAGTCGATACGAAGCGGCATCGACTCGTCGTGGCCCTACTTCATACCCATGCCGTTTCTCCCCCTGGGAACGCTCGGCGCGCTGATCAAGATGAAGTCGGCCATCCCCACCAACGACGATGCGATAAAGGTCGGCGCCGCAGGCCCCCTCATCGGGGTCGCCGTGGCGATACCGGTGACGATCATCGGCATGCGCCTCTCCTACATCGTCCCGGGCAGCGCCTTTGGCGAGGGAAGCTTCACGCTCGGCAGCTCGCTCCTCTTCATGGCGCTCTCGGAACTGTCGATAAGCGTGCCCCAGGGCATGAACGTCTGGATACACCCCCTTGCGTTTGCAGGATGGGTGGGGCTTTTCGTGACGATGCTCAACCTCCTGCCCGCCGGGCAGCTCGACGGCGGCCACGTGACGCGCGCGATCTTCGGCCAGCGTGGCCATCAGCTGATATCAAAACTCGTCGTGCGCGTGCTCATGTTCATCGGCATCCTCGGCCTGCTATCGGAAAGCGGGTTTTTGAATCTGGGGCAGTACACGTGGTCGGGCTGGCTCATATGGGGATTTATCGCCTACTTCATCACGCGGGGCGGCCATCCAGGGCCGCTCAACGAGCTAAAGCCCCTCTCGACCACGTCGCGTGTCATCGGCATCCTCGCGCTTGTCACGTTCATACTGTGCTTCGTGCCGGTGCCGATACAGATAGCCTAACGCATGACGTTGCCGTTTTCAATGTGGAGCTTGCCGGTGTTGACGTAGGCGTTGAGCGTTTTTCGCACAAACTCCTGTTTGAGCCCGCGCTTTGTGCCCTCCATCACCACGATCGACGGCGGGGCGATGCCATTGTGGCGCTCAAGCACGCCGCTTAGCACCTCCTCGAAGAGGCGCAGCCTCGCCTTGTCGGAGGGCAGCACCGTTGCATTCAGCCGCGTGCCGTAGGTTCCCTTCTCCTCGGTAACTTCGATAAACACCGCATCCTCGCAGTGCGGGCACGAGATCTTCACTATCGCCATTATGTTCACCTCATACTAGAAATACGCTTATTATGCCTGTAAGGAAGATGCCGTCAAACGTTCCGGCGCCGCCGATCGAGATGGTGCGCGCGGTGGTCTGCGATATCTTGTTGAGATTGAGCAGGTCGGCGCCGATGATGACGCCAAGCACCCCTGTCACGAAAGAGAGCGCGACCGGGAACGCATCGCCGGCAAAGAGCAGAGCGAGCCCGGCCGACATGAGCGGCGGCACGAACGTGGGCATCACGATGCCGACGTTTGGCACCACTCGCGATATCTTGTAGCAAATCCCCACCATGATCGGTATCGTGACGGCACACCACGGGAAGAGGTATTCGGGATAGCGCGCGAACATGTAGATGCACAAAAGCAGCGGCACGATGGCACCGCCGACGTTGATCGCTATCGTCGTGTCGCACTGCTCCACGTAGCCCTGCGTCGACTGGGGATAGATGAAGTGGTAGAATCCCGAGGCCATGGGCCGCTCCACTGTGCGCACGCACGTTACCTTCCTCAGCGGGATGTTGACAAGGCTGCCGAGGATCGTCGCGAAGACGAGCACCGACGCCATCATCGGTGAGAGGCCGATGCGCTGGAACGCCGCCTCGACAACATTGATGAAGAGGACGACAAGCAGGAGCGGGATGAGTATGATGAGGAAGAAGACGAGCGGATTGCCGAGCGGAAGCGACATCATGCCCCTGCGCGGTCCGATTTGGTCGCCGTTAATAGATCGACACCTTCCGCACGCCGTGGATCTTGAGTATCTTCTCGAGCAGGTAGGGCGGCATCTTCCTGTCCGTGACGATGGTGAGCTTCGGGCTTGGGAAGAGGTCAGGATCGTCGGCCACGACCTGGCGGATCGAAAGGCCCTCGGAGGCGATGATCGACGACACCCCCGCAACGATGCCGACGGTCTCGGGCACCGCCTCGATCTCGACGACGCCGAGGTCGAGCGCGCTTGCCGCGTCGCGCAGGAACGCGCGGGGCTTGAGCTCGGAGAAGACGCCCCGCAACTTCTCGTCGGCCATGATGTCGCGCACCGTCTCGGTGATGACGCGCCGGTCGATGCCGAGCGTGTCGGCGATCTTTTTCACAGGCACCTCGATGTCCTGGCAGAAGACCTTGAGCTCGTCGTTGCATGACAGGCCGAGCATGAGCAGGAGCGATGCCACCTCCCGCCGTTTCGGCGACGATTTGAAGTGCTGTTCGATATCCTTCCACATTTCTATCTACGCTCCCTTTACGTCTGTGCGTACTTCAATGTTTTCCCCGTCGATGGAGACCTCGTCGCCCGTGGCGATCTGGGAGATATCGACCTTGTCGACCATGGGTATGTCCGCGATGATGGCGCCCACCGCAACGATGGGTTCGGAGAGCTCGTTGACGATGGCAAGCGGCGCGACGCCGTTTTTCTTCAGGCGGAGCAATATGTATGATCCGACGGTCGATCCCTTTCCGCGGGGAAAGACGAGGATGCGCCCTGCGATCGACTCCCCGGCGATGTCCGAGTCGCGGGCGATGACCGTTCCCGTCTCCGGGTCGATGCCGCCGAGGAACGAGAGTGCCATGGCGCTCACGAGTGCGCGTCCCCGTGCGCGCCCCGCCTTGATGATGCGCGCCTTCATTGCGGCCACCGTCCCGTGCAGGCAGCCTCGATGCATGAGCGGACGTCGCCGTATCTCGTCTCGACGCCGCACCACGACTGCAGGTAGTAGCATCCCTTCGCGGAGTTGGTGGCGACGGTCTCGTAGCCGAACGTCTCGATGGGCGAGACGACCATGCACGTGTCGCACACAACGCGCGCTCCCGCGCCCTCGATCACTGCCGCGTATCCGTACTCGTCGGCCTGTGCCGCGGTGGCAACGGATGTCGTGATCCAGAGGGGCACGCTGACATTCCTTCCCCGAAGCATCTCCGCGATGCGGTGGATCTCCTCAAGCGACGCGTGGGGGCATCCGAGCGAGACGAAGTCGATGCGCTCCCCCCCGCTGTTGAGCAGCTCGTAGGCGGGCTCGAGGCTCTCGACGGGCCTCGTCTCGTCAGGGGGGCCTACCGTCTTCGCCCGGGCCTCCGGCGTCTGGCCGTCGACGTGGTAGAGCGCGACCGAGCCCGCCGCCGCCATGGCGGCGCCAAGCTGCTTGTACCATCCCGTCTCGAACGGGGGAAGGCCTGAGAAGAAGGGGACGCGCGAGCCCGCATCGCGCCCGGCCACGATGCCCAGGGCGCCGGCGTCGGCCTCGCTGCTGATCGTTGCTGTGACGTCATAGCCTACGCCAGGCGCGCGCTGCTCGTCGAGGTGGTAGCCGTGGCAGGGGGTCTTGCCGACGATCGCCGCTGCAAGCGCCGAGGGTCCCCCCTCCCGATTCGTGCGCGCACCGATGTAGGTGTTTGCGAACGAGACGGCAGACGACTCGCTCCATGCGATGTGGTCGCCAAACTTCGGGAGATTGCCGATCTCATACGGCGTGCATGTGCATGTCGGTTCTATGCCGAGCATGGCGTAGTCGTCGATGATCTCCTTCTGGTGTGTCGAGAACTCCTCGGGAAACCCAAGCTCCTTCCAGCGATTGCGGTCGATGCCTGCGGGATTGAGTGTGGCGAGCCTGCGCACGCGGGCGCCCTGGTCGACCCACCATCGTATGAACTCCTTGCCGGGCATTCCCAGATTCTTGTAGCTGACACCCGCTATCTGGACGCTCGTCACGGGGACAAGCGATCGTGCGCCGTAGATCTTTCCAAGCGCAACGAGGATCTCCATCGCCTTTTGCTGGACGGGTCCGCGCTCGCCGTCGTAGGTCGCCTGTTCGTCGGGTGTCAGTTCCATCATGGCTCACTCCAGGTAGTCGTCGAGGTCGACGGGCGCATAGCGCACCTTGCGATACGCGCCGTCATCGGCGCCGCGGGGGACGGTGGCGTCGATCGCGACCTTGTCGGTGCGGGATTTCTTCCCCTCCTCATGGAAGGCCGAAGGGTCGAGCGAGGAGCCAGGCCGGTCCTTGAACACCTTGACGTCGCGTCCCGCCTGCACGCGTGTGGCAAGCGCCCATTCGATGTCCGCAGGGTCGTAGACGTCGACGTCGGTGTCGACGACGACGCAGTGCTTGAGCGAACCGTGCCCCTCAAACGCACCCTTGGCGGCGCGCATCGCGTCGCCCTCGCGCTTTGGCGCAATCTGCACCACGGCATGGAGCCACGAGCAGCCGCCCGGGGTGACAACGACGTTTCTCACGTCGGCGGCACGGCCGACAGCATGGAATATGCTCGGTTCGCGCGGCATGCCCATGAGCAGCTTGTGCTCGTCGGACGCGGGCATGAGCGCATGGTAATACGGATCGTTGCGGGTCGTCATCGTGTCGATCTCGACCACATGCTGGCGCCGCGTGACATCAGGCGTCTGGGTGAGGTCGACAAACGGGCCCTCGTCGGCCAGTTCGCTGGTGATGCGCCCCTCGAGCACGATCTCCGTCTGCGCCGGGACGAGCAGGTCGGAACCCTCCGCCCTCACCACCGGCGTCGGTGCAAGCGCCGAGGCGATGCGCAGTTCGTCGTGGCCCGGGGGCGGCGAGCATGCGGCGGCGAGCAGCACGTGAAGCGGTGCGCCGATGCAGATCGCGATGTCGAGCTCCCCCCCCGATTTGACAAGCGCCGTGTGGGTCCCGCGCCCCTCGACGATGCGGGCGACGAGCCTGTTTTTGCCGATCTTCATGAGGCGGTGGAAGCTCAGGTTTTGCCCAAGCTCTGGGTCGCGCACCACGGCGACGCCCGACGTGATGTAGGGTCCCCCGTCACCCTTGAAGTGCGTCAGTATGGGCAATCGGTCGAGGGACGGGGCGGCATCGATGCGCTCCTTGCACGGAGCGTCGTCGATCTCGGGCGGATACCCGTTCGAGTCAAACGCTGCAGCGATATGCCCGAGGAGGTCGTCGCGACCAACGCCCAGTGCCGATGCGTAGTGGTCCCTGTGGCTCCCGATGCCGGCGACGACCGGCATCTCGTGTCCGCGCACGTTCTCGAAGAGCACGGCCCGCCCGTCGAGCGCCGATGCGATGGATGCGGCCGTGAGGAACGGGTCGACGTCCTTGCGTATGCGCGTGAGGCGGCCTTCTCGATCAAGCCTCGACAAGAGCGAGCGAAGGTCCGTCATCTGATACCTCTCCACTTGGGATAGTTGTGCTTGATCGCGAACGTATCGAGAACCTTGCCGACAAAGAAGTGATTGAGGTCCTCGATGGTGTGCGGACGCGTGTAGTACTCGATGATCGGCGGCAGCATGATGGCGCCGTCGCGCACGAGCTGCGCCATGTTGTCAAGTGCCTGTGCGGAAAGGGGAGTCTCGCGGGGCATGACGACAAGCGGCTTTTTCATCCTGAGCATGTTCTCGGCGCAGCGTATGATGAGGTTGTTGCAGTAGCCGTGGGTGATGGCCGAGAGCGACTTGAGCGAGCATGGAACGATGACCATGCCGTCCATGGGGCAGGTCGACGAGGAAATGCACGCCTCGAGCTCGTCCTCCCGATAATGCCTGTATGCGAGCTCCCGCGTCCTCTCCGGATTCTCGCCCTCGATGGCCGCTATCGTCTCGGCAGGCTTCGTGGTGATGAGGTGCACGTTGACCTCATGCTCGCCAAGCCCCCTGACGACCTCGTGTGCCAGCCTGTAGCCCGAAGCGCCGGTGATGCCTACTACGATGTTCATATATGTTCCTCCACCCTCGTGCCCTCTCCTCCGATGGAGGTGGCTATCACGGTCGCCCTTGTGCGCTCGAGTGCCGCTTTCACGTCCTCGGCGTGCTCGTCGTCGACGAGCGCGAACATGATGCCCCCCCAACCGCTGCCCGAGAGCTTCGCGCCGAGGGCGCCGGCGTCCAGCGCCTCGCCAACGCAATCGTCAAGCTTTGGATGGGAAAGGCCGAGGCGTTGTAACATATGGTGATTTTCGTTAATAAGCTTTCCCAATTTTTGAGCATCGCCATCTTGGAGCGCTTTTTGTGCTTCGTTGGTGATGTCGCGTATCCTGTCGAACGTTTCAAAGACGAGGTCGCGCCTGCGATCTATGAGGCTGGGCACGTGGTAGCCCACCGTGAGCGATGTCGGCGCATGCACACGCGTGTCGGCGATGACGATGTCAAGGTCGTGCTCGCAGAGCTTGTGCGACTCCACGACGTCGTCGCGGCGCTCGATGCGGTGGAAGCCGCCCAACGTCGAGGAGAAGATCTCGGACCCGCTTGCCTTGCCCCCGTGCACCTTCTTTTGAAGCGGGAGCAGGAGGTCGTAGAACGAGGACGGCTCGATGGGAAGCGAGAACTCGTTTCTCAGCGCGTAGAGGAAGCTTGCAAGAACGGCGGTCGACGAGGACATGCCGCTTTGCACGGGAATGCTTGAGGTGATGGATGCGGTAAATCCCGACGGCAGGCCGAGCGACCTGACGAGGTCGAGAAATATGGCCAGCTCGTCGTTCGGGGTCGTCACCATGATGTCTCGCTCCTCGATCTTGGCGCGCGCGGTGCCAAACTCCACGGACGTGACCTCGATGGAAGGATTGTCGGTGCGCGTGACGGTGACCGCGGTGCGCTGCTCCACCGAGCAGATGATGGCGGGATAGCCGTAGACGACTGCGTGCTCCCCGCACAGGAAGAGGTTGCCCGGGCTCGAGGCTGTCGTAGTCATGGTATCACGTATGATAGTGCATTTAAAAATGATTCTAACCATGTGTTATATATGGTTTTTTCCCCTTTCGTGCGGGGGCATGCGTCTCGGACTGGCTGCCCGTATGGATCCGGGGGATCAATACTTCCTGCAGAACGCGAGCACGCCGGGTAGCGCATCGATGACGTCGCTTGCGGTGAAGTAGGTCTCCTTGTTTGCATGCACCACGTCCCCTGCTCGCCCCACGGCGAACGTGGCGCCAAGCGCCGACTCAAAGAGCGGATTCGTCGCGGCGAACGCGGCGATGCATCCGGCCAGCACATCACCCGTGCCGCCCGTTGTCATGCCCTCGTTGCCGGTGATGTTGTGCCATGTCTCAGTACCGTTGGAGATGATGTCCGTGGCACCCTTGAGCACGATCGTGCAGCCATACCTCTTTGCCACCTGTTCGACGCTCTTTGTACGCTCATCAATCTCTTCGGGCAGTTGTCCGAAAAGCTGTTCGAACTCCTTGGCATGCGGCGTGATGCAGACGGTCTCGTCGAGCAGGTCGAGCCTTCCTTTGAGCGCGTAGATGCCGTCGGCGTCGACGACGAGCGGCACGGTGGCGCACTCGCAGAGATGCTGGAGCGCCTCGATCGTGTCATGCGTGCGCCCCGCACCGACACCGCACAGGATGCAGTTGACGGCAGAAAGCGTCGGGCTGTCGACAAGCGGTCTCGTTATCGTTGGCGCGTGCTGTGACTCGATGATGAGGTCCGGGCTCATCGACCGCAGCGCGTCCCCGACGCGCTCGGGGCAGAGCACGTAGACGAGGTCGCATATCGATGCGGCGGTGAGGCTCGCATATGCGGGCGCCCCGTGGTAGGTGTTCGATCCCCCCACCACGGCCACGACGCCGCCCTGGCGCTTGTGGGCAAGCTTGTGACGGCGATGCAGGAACTTCACGTTGCCCGGCCCGCACCGGCGCGAAAGCGGGGAGGGGATCCCGAGTGGGAGCACGACGGCCCCGTCGACCTTCGCTTGGTGCAGCGATATGGTGCAGTCGGACTTGATCGGCAAGTCGGTGCCGTGTCCAGATGGCAGGTCGACCGACACGACGGGCACGTCGAGGCGATTGATCATCGAGATGTAGGATGCGTAGGGTTCGCGGACCGAGCCCGAGACGCCCGTTCCGAGCATCGCGTCGATGATGAGGTCGTAGTTCCAGTGGAGCTTGGGTGTGGGAGAAGCAGTTACCTTCACGTTTGAGGCCAAGAGGAGCTCGTAGTTGTCCCGTGCCTCCTGCGAACGGATCTTCGCAGGGTCCTGCACAAGGATGACGTGCACGTCCGCATGCTCGGAGAGGTGGCGCGCAATGACGAACCCGTCACCACCGTTGTTGCCCGAGCCGCACACCACGGCGACCTTCCCAGCATCGAAGTTGGTGCGCACGTAGTCGGCGATCCCGCGCCCGGCGTTTTCCATGAGGATCCGGGGAGGAAGCCCAAAATAGCGTGCATTGGTGTCGATGATACGCATGTCCATGGTCATCACTCTATGAGGCCATCGATCGACGAGCTGTCCCATTTGCTCTTCTCTCGGATCTCCACGTAGTTGCTGCTCGTGGGCGGCGAGGATATCCTGCGACCGACCTCCTCGTGGGACGACGAGTGCTGGGACGACTTTTGAAGCTCCTTCAATTCACGCAGTTCGGACCGTATCTCCTCTAATATTTCATAGATCCTCTCGATATCGTCGTGCATAAGAAATAGAGCGTTGCCACTCATATATAGTTTTCTGTTTATGTGCGGAAGTGGTCTTTTCAGGGATATTTTTCATCAGATTTATTAAGCGATGCGTGAAAATGGGGATATGCGAAAGATCATAGGAGTCGTGCTCTCGGTGGCATGGGTGCTTCTCGTGCTTTACCCCAACGTGCCGCTTGGCGTTGTGCAGGTGCAGCGCGAGCTCGACGGCCTCGACGCGCTTGTCGACCCCGACGATGAGCTCGTCACGCTCGTCGGCGACCACCTCCTCATCACGGGCGAGCAGCCCGAGTCGTGGGTCGCACGAAACATCCCCTGGAAAAGCGACTACGACGTGTACGGCAACCTCGAGTACTGGGCGCACCCCTCCGAGACCATCCTGCGCGGCGCGGGCGACTGCGAGGACCGCGCCATCCTGACACGCTCGCTCAACGCGTACCTCAACCAGGAGTCCGAGGTGGTCGTGCAGCCCGGGCATGTCTACATCGTCAGGGACGGGCAGGCGTACTTTGGCGTCTCGGAGACCGATTCGGTGCCCGAGATGCTCTGGAACGTCGTCCAGGCGATACCCGCCGGACGCGTCCTGCTCATCCTCGGCGGGCTCATAGCGATATGGGGGGCGGTGGCCGCCTGTGGCGTGCGCAGTGGTGCTTGACCTCGACGACACGCTCTGGACCTGCGACGGCGGGTGCGTCTCGTTCCTCTCGCTTCCTTTCACGCGCGTTTCCGAGGACACGCTGCGCGACGCGCGCGGAAGGCTGCTCCACCTCCGCCCCGATGCGAGGCCGCTTCTCGACGAGCTGCGCGACCGCGGCGTCGTCGTCTCGATAGCATCGTTCAATCTTCCACTCCACGCGCAGCACGCGCTGCGTGCGCTCGGGCTTGGCGACCGATTCTTCCGGCCGCAGATCGCCACGATATCCAAGCGTGAGATGCTGCGACGCCTCCACCTGTCGCTGCAAAGGAACGGCATGGGCTATCGTGACATGATATTTGTTGACGACGACCTCAAAAATGTCATCCTGGCACGCGCGCTCGGCATCACGGCGCTTTGCCTCGGGCGCGACATCCATTCGCTTGCAGACGTGCGCGGCTACTTGATGTGAATCTCGACGGTGTCGCCGTCGTTTGGCACGTGGTCCTCGCCCACGCGCTGAGCATCGAACTTTACCGACGTACCCCATACTTTTGCGTACTTGAAGTTCTTTGCTATGGACTTGTGCACCTTCTTTGCCACGTCGAGCACGGTGGCGTCCTTCTTGAGCGCTACCGGGGGATAGGCGGGTTTCTCGCCAGGGCTCTTGGTGAATATGCGCTTGATGTTTGCCACGACGTATATCTCGTCATTGAGCGCGTCAAGCCCCTGCTCCGTGTAGATGCAGACGGGAAAGAATGAGAACTGGGGAAACTCCCGCCTGAGCTCCTCTATGACGGAGGGCCCGAACATGTCTGCCTTGGTCACTGCCACGATGGCGCGCTTGTAGGC
The DNA here is from genome assembly GCA_004212155.1 of archaeon. GTDB lineage: Archaea > Methanobacteriota_B > Thermococci > Methanofastidiosales > NM3 > NM3. The sequence goes on along the minus strand of RXIG01000022.1, from coordinate 6,425 downwards.
GGTGGACTCCTCGAGCGCCTCTTGGATCTCGGTAAGCGTCACGTCCTCGCGGATCACGACGCGCCCCGACGTGATGCGAAAGTCGGTAAATATCTCCTTGACGTCCTTGACGCTGCCCTCGATGTGGTTCTTGCCGACGATCTCGATGCCGCCCGTGACGTGCTTTTGCACCTCGATGTCAGGGCGGCGCCTGTTGATCTTGATGCCGCCGCGGTCGAGCTCGAAGAGGATGGAACGGAGCTGGCGTGCTGGCTCGTTGCTCCCGTCAAGGACGATAAGAAGCGCATCGGACGTGCGTATCGACGACATGAGCTGCAGCCCCATGCCCTTGCCCGACGAGACACCCTCGATGATGCCCGGCACCTCTACGAGCTGTATCTGTATGTCGTGGGTCTTGAGCATGCCGGGTATGAGGTCGACGGTGGTGAAGGGGTAGTTTCCCACCTCGACGTCGGCGTTGGTGATCTTTTGCAAAAGCGACGACTTGCCTGCGTTGGGCTGTCCGACGAGCACGATCTGCGCGGCACCCTCCTTGCGGATGTTGAAGCCCTTGCCGCCGCCCTTCTTCGCCTCCTTGGCCTCCATCTCCTTTTTCAGTTTCGTGACCTTTCGCTTGATCTGGAGGATGAGCTTCTCGGTGCCCTTGTGCTTGGGCACGGCGGTAAGCATCTTCTCGAGCGCCTGCATCCGCTCCCTGTCCGTGGAGGCGTTGTGGTACTCCTCCTCGGCCTTGATATACTCGTATGTCACGTTGGTGGGCATAGCACGACACTCTACCATGCCCTTGTTTATAATTCTTATGTATGTGCGCGCTTTGCATGAAATGGTGTATAATTGATAGCAAGATTTATATAGTATTGATGAGCAATAGGAGTATCAAACGATATCTTTTTATCGTGGAACGCGAGGATATATGATGCTGTGCAAACTGTTTGTGGTATGTGCCTTCCTATGCGCCCTTGTCGTGGCGGCCATCGAGACGCCCGAGGTCATGTCGGAGGTCGTATTGCTCGGATATGCAGGCATCATACTCGTCGGCATCGTCACGGTCGCCGAGCGAAAGGATACGTTGTCGGGACGCGGTGTCTAGGTCACTTTCTCAGGGAGAGCACGAGCAGCCCGGCAAGCACCAGCACTACAACGATCAGGGAAAGCTCGAGCGTCGACATCCCCCCCTCGTCACCCTCGTCAATGGGCGCGACGCCCGAGAGCGCGGCGTTGCATGCCGATATGCCCTCTTCTGCAAGCTCCTTGCCCGGGCAGTCATCCGCCGAGGCGTAGTGTCCCTTGGCAGTGGTAAAGCCTGCGAGAGCGTCCTCGTAATCGCCGTTGTAATACGCTTCCTGTGCGGATAGGAGTGTTTCATGGCCGTAGGAAAGCGATATGAGCTCCTCGCACAGGTGCGTCATGGTGACGTTGCCGCCCTCCTGGTACGTGTCGCGCGCCTCGGTGAGGTAGTCGCGCGCAGCGTCGTACTCGCACGCGGCGATGAGGCGCTCGCCCTGTGCATAGAGGTCATATGCATCGGTGGCCACGGTGATCGTGAGGGGGGCGCTCGCAATGAACTCCTTGCCGTACCAGTCCTGGTATGTCGCTACGATGGTGATCGAGTACGTTCCGGGGGAGATGTGTCCTGTGACCATATATGCCGTGCCCGTCACCTCGTCCTCCGGACCCATGGATGTCAGCGGCATCTGGGGCGTGATCGATGTGGAGAGCTGAATGTCGGGCGACTCGATGTTGACGTTCACGTTGAAGGCGGTGTAGTCCGATCCGTTCGTGAGCGTGTAGTTCACAGAAAAGCTGCCCTTGGCGATCTCGCATTCGCCCGCCTGGAGGGCGATGCCCTCGGAATCGAGGTCGAGGATGACGCTTGGCGCGTTGCGTATCACCTGTATGGGTACCTCAACCGTCCTGAAGTACGGGGCGCATCCCTCCTCGCACTCGCCGACCTCGGTCTCGAGCGTGACGTAGAGCGGTATCGTCATGGCTGGTGCCTCGTTGGTGACCTTGACACGAAACGTCTTCGTGATCGATTCGGACGGTTCCATGCGGTCGTGGCCGTGCATATCCTCCTTGTACTTGGTAAGCTCGTACTCGGTCTCGTAGAACTGGAGGTACTGGCGCACCGAAGAAGGGATGCTGTTGATGTCAAGTGAGACCTTGCTGCGCCACATGCGCGTTCCGGTCGTGTTGACGATCGTTACCTTCAGATTCACGTTGGTATTGGGGGTTACGGAGGTCGGTGCATCGATGGAGATGGTGGGCGGTGTGTAGGGTTCGTCTGCCGTCGCGGGCAGCATTGGCACGAGAAACAGTCCGAGCACCATCAAGACGATAAGCCAGCGTCGTCGCATGAGCTATATGGGCAGTGTTCTTTATTTATACTTTTTTACTGCCGCCTTGAGCGCGTATGCGCGCACGGCCACGATGCCGATGAATATGACGACGAGGACGAGCCCGATGAGCAGGTAGGTCGTCGTGCCGGCGCCGTTGTCATCGCCAGGCGCGGGTGTCACGGTCCCGCACTCTTCGAGGTAGCCGTCTATCGTTGCTATCTTTTCCTCGTTGCCAAGCTCCTGGTAGAGCTCCTTTGCGTCGGCGAAATCCCTGCATGCGCCCTCGAGATTGCCCGCCGCGTGCTTGTTCATTGCGGCATCGAAGAGCTGTTTCGCCTCGGCTCCCGTCTCGCAGTCGTCGATCATGTCCCGGATGGATGCTGCCATGTCGTCGTTTCCCGCCTTCTGGTAGCGCGTGAGCGCCTGCTCGTAGTAGACCTTGGCCGCGGCGTACGATTCGTTGGAATACGCCGTGTCGCCCTGATCGATGCGATCTTCGGCGATGCCAATGTCGACCGTCTCGACCGACACCTCGTAGGTGAGCCTGAACGGCCTGCATCCCTCGGCGCACTCGCCCGCCTTGCCGTAGAACGCGAGCGGTATGGAAAACACCTTTTCCGGCGCGTCATCCGAGACCGTTACGGAAAACGTGAGCGTCTTCGTCTCATCTTCGGTGAGCACGTCGATGGTGTGCTCTCGCGGGCTGAAGGTGAAGTACCCCTGCTCGACCTCGCCCCATCCGGGCGACGACTCCTCAGGGACCTCGAAGGTCGCGTTCTCGATGTAGGTGTCCGAAATGACGACGTCGATGTCAAACGTGCCTCCCACCACGGCGCCTTCGGGCGACGTCATGTCGACGGTGGGGGAGAACTCCTGCGCGTCCACGAGGGAGATCGTGAGCAGGATGAGAATGAGCGTGATGATGAAGCGCTTCATGTTCGCCAACTACTTATTTCGATAACTCTTCCCTTGCTTCTTCGATGATGTTCAAAAACTTTTGCCTGTCCTGCTTCTTGTAGGAGGCGATGATCTCCAGATGGCTCGTGATCGTGTCCCGGAAGACCTCGAGGTGGTCGTCGACAGTCTCAATGGAGTGGAGGAGCTGCCTGGCCTGCAGCAGGAGCGCCGCCTGGGCGTATGACAGATTGGATGTCGCATAGTACTGCTTAGCCATGCCGACCTTGCGAAAGTCGACAAGACCTGTAGCCCTCATTACCTCGAGGTACTTGACCGCCGTCATGCGATTGATGTCAAGCGCACGCGAGATCTCGCTTGCCGTGGCCCCCGCATCGGTCGTTTTGAGGTAGTCGAGAATGCTCTCTTCAAGACCCTGTTCCATATGCTCACCTTGATTGTTATTTATCATTGCCTTCAATATATAAAAGGTATTGGTATTATATTTTACTATTTTTATATCTTTTTATCTTTATCATTACTCATCAACGCTATGCACGTTTTGTGCAATTTTAAACGAATATTCATATTTTATTTTTCATACTGTTCATATGTCGAGGAAAAGCTTTTTATATGCATACACTTTAGCAAACTCAAACGTATACAGGTGAACCACGTGAATGGATTGGAAGAAGAAGTGTTCAACACGATAGAACGACAAAACGTAAAGTTCATACGCCTGCAGTTCGTCGACATCAACGGCACTGTCAAGAACATGGCCATACCCTCGAAGAACCTCGGCGACGTCATGGACGACGGTGCCATGTTCGACGGCTCGTCCGTCGAGGGCTACGCCCGTATCCAGGAGTCTGACATGATGCTTCGCCCCGACCTCTCGACGTTTAGCATCTTTCCCTGGGTCAACCACAACAAGAAGACGGGGCGCATCATATGCGACGTCTACACCTACGACGGTAAGCAGCCGTTCGCGGGCGACCCGCGCTACGTGCTCAAGCGCTCCATCAACTACATGAAGGACACGCTCGGCCAGGACATGCAGTTCAACGTCGGCCCCGAGCTCGAGTTCTACCTGCTCAAACAGACGGAGCGGGGCTATGAGCCCCACGACCGCGGCTCCTACTTCGACTTCTCTCCGCTCGACCTGGCAGAGGACATCCGCAAGGACAGCGCCCTTGCCATGATGGACATGGGCATCGACTTCGAGGTGGAGCACCACGAGGTGGGAAACGGCCAGCACGAGATCGACTTCAAGTTCGGCGACGCGCTGCCGATCGCCGACCAGGTCATCACCTACAAGTTCATCGTCAAGATGATCGCGCGCCAGTACGAGACGGTGGCGACGTTCATGCCCAAGCCGTTTACCGGCAAGGCGGGAAACGGGATGCACGTCAACCAGTCGATCTACGACACGAAGAACGGCAAAAACGTCTTCAACGACGAGGGGGAGCTCTCGGATACGGCCCGCTACTACATCGGAGGCATCCTCAAGCATGCAAAGGCCCTTACAGCGGTCACCAATCCAACGGTCAACTCGTACAAGCGCCTGGTCCCGGGTTATGAGGCGCCAATCTATATGATCTGGGGCCAGCGCAATCGCTCGTCGCTCGTTCGCATCCCCGCCGCGACGCCAAAGGCGCGCCGCGCAGAGCTTCGCTCACCCGACTCGTCGTGCAATCCCTACCTCGCGTTCGCCGTGATGCTCTCGGCCGGCGTCGACGGCATCAGGAACAAGATCGACCCGGGAGACTCCATCGACAAGAACATCTACAAGATCGACAAGAAGGAGCGCGACGACATCGGCCTCGGCATGTTGCCGTCCACCCTCCAGGAGGCACTCTTCGAGCTCGAGAAGGACGAGGTCATCCACAAGGCCATGGGCACCATCGCCTACCAGCACTTCCTGGCCGCCAAGAACCTCGAGTGGAAGCAGTACAAGACCAACGTCTCGGACTGGGAGGTCGAGAACTACATCGGCGTGTAGCGCGTCTATTTTCCTTTATTTTTTTCTATTTTTGTTTTTTTATTTTTTTTATATTGAGAGGATTATGATTAAGTAGCTTTTCTAACTTTCCCCTTACTATATTCCCAAAAATCAGCCATATGCGACACCGTTTTGTCTTTTTTTTCGTTCCTTCCGGGCCTTTTTGCCCCCGGAACGATAGCTCGCACTGGGCAGGTCACGCCGCGCCCTGCCGGCGCGGCGTGACCTGCCGGCACAGCGTGGCGAGCTGGTCGGGATTGAAGCAAAAGCATGCGAACGTGTTTTTCACCCGCGTTCGCGCAAGCGTCGTGACGCGCACGTGGCCCGAACCGTAGCGCGCCTTGATCACAGCGTAGTGGCGCTCGACGGGCGTGCGCTTCCTGCTGATGCGCGCGTTTCGCAGCTGGCCGCGCACGCCTACCACACAGTACCGCGCGCCCTTTCCCATCGTCGCGTCGTAGCCGCGCGCCGGTGCGCCCGCGTAGCCGCGGTCGCGGTAGACGACCTCTCCGGGAAGCGAGAGGTCGACCTGGCTGTCGTGCACCGAGGCGGGCGTCGTCTCGATCGCGCGTAACAGCTGGAAGTCCTGGTCCACCTTCGAGTGGAGCTTGTAGCCGTAGTAGCTGCGTCCTCCCTTCTTTACCCACGTCCCCTCCTTGTTCCTGCGCGTGCTGGTCTCGTCCCCGCGCGGTGTGTCGACCTTGGCGTGGCCGGGGTCGGCGGCGATGAAAGTGGCGTCCTGCATGACGCCTTTCCTTACGGAAAGCCCGCGGGCGTCGAGCTGGCGCTGCAGCTCGTCCCAGATCTCGCGGTCCTTTCCCTTCCTGGCGAGCCGCTCTCGGAAGCGCCAGACGGTGGAGTAGTCCGGAGCCCTGTCCGGAAATCCCAGAAAGCGTATGAAGTCGATGCGATTGGTGGACTGGTATTCCATCTCCTGGTCGGAGAGGCCGTACCAGGCCTGCAGGAGCAGGAGCTTGATCATGACGATGGGGTCGGTGTTGGGCCGTCCGCCTTTGGAGGACGTGTTGTCGTAGATGCCGGAAACGATCTTTCGAAACGGGTGCCAGTTGATGAGCTCGTCGACACGCTGCAGCCTGTCGCCGAGGGCGGCGACCTTCTTGTACTGCTGCTTGAGGATGTAGGACTCAAACGATACCATGTGAAACCATGCAAACCGAACTATATAAAAT
>RXIG01000021.1 GCA_004212155.1 archaeon | reverse complement strand
CGTGCTCCACTTAAATCAGCTCCTCGGCCTGGCGTTCGGATCAAAGCACAAGCACCTCGGCCTCCACATGAACCTTGTCTCCACGAGGGACATCGTCAAGAAGGTCAAGGATGTGAAAAGGAGGGACCAGTAATGGGAGTAGCAGTCTACATATGCCACTGCGGCGTCAACATCGCCAAGACGGTGGACGTGAAAAAGGTCGTAGAAGAGATAGAGAAGATGCCTGAGGTCACTATTTGCCGTGATTACCAGTACATGTGTTCAGACCCTGGTCAGGAACTCGTCAAGAAGGATATCAACAAATACCAACCATCGAGTGTCGTGATCGCCGCATGCTCTCCCCGTATGCATTACCCCACGTTCCAGGGAACGCTCAAGGAAGCCAAGATGAATCCCTACTGCCTCGAGATGGCAAACATCCGTGAGCAGTGCTCATGGGTGCACGAGGACAAGGAGCGTGCGACGGAAAAGGCCATATCGCTTGTGAAGAGCGCGGTGGCAAAGGCCGCGCTGCTCGAACCCCTTATCGAGAACGAGGTCCCGGTGACGCCCGCAGCGCTTGTCATCGGCGGCGGCATCGCAGGCATCCAGTCGGCCCTTGACATCGCCGAGGCGGGCTACAAGGTCTACCTCGTCGAGCGGGAGCCCTCGATCGGCGGGCACATGGCACAGTTCGACAAGACGTTCCCAACGCTTGACTGCGCGGCGTGCATCCTCACACCGAAGATGGTCGACGTGGCGCGCCATCCCAACATCGAGTTGCGCGCCTACAGCGAGGTCGAGGACATCAGCGGATATATCGGCAACTTCAAGGTCAAGATCCGTAAAAAGCCCCGCTATGTCTCCGAGGAGCACTGCGTCGCATGCGGCGACTGCGCTACCGAGTGCAGGCTTGCCGACCGCATTCCCAACGAGTTTGACCACAACCTCAGCAAGCGCTCGGCCATCTATGTGCCATTCCCGCAGGCGGTCCCGCTCAAGTACACCATCGACCCCGACCGCTGCCTCATGATCACGCGCGGCAAGTGCGGCAAGTCGCCCAAGTGCGTCGATGCCTGCAGCGCCAACGCGATCGACTTCGAACAAAAGGAAGAGGTCGAGGAGGTCGAGGTGGGAACCATCGTCGTCGCCACAGGTTACAGCGAGTTCGATCCGGCCCAGAAGCCCGAGCTTCACTTCAACGACCTGGGCAATGTACTCACTGGCCTGCAGTTCGAGCGCATCTTCGCCCCCAACGGCCCGACGAGCGGCGAGCTCGTCATCAACGGCAAGGTGCCAAAAAAGATCGCGTTCGCGTCCTGCACAGGCTCGCGGGACAAGCGTGTTGGAAATCCGTATTGTTCGCGCGTCTGCTGCATGTATATCGCCAAGCAGGCGCACCTCGTCAAGGAACACATCCCCGATGCTGATGTCTCCGTCTACTACTGCGACGTCCGTGCGTTCGGAAAGGGCTACGAGGAGTTCTACGAGCGCGTGCAAAAGGAGGGCGTCCACTACAGACGGGGCCTCATATCAGAGGTCTACGAGGAGGACGGGAGGGTGCATGTGCGCGGCGAGGACTCGCTCATGGCCGAACCGTTCGACGAGGGGGTCGACCTCCTCGTGCTCGGCACGGGCATCATACCCAACGCCGACAGCAACGAGATGGGGCAGCTGCTCCACATATCCAACTCGTCTGACGGATTCTACCTCGAGGCACATCCCAAGCTCCGGCCCGTTGATACCGTCACCGACGGTATCTTCCTTGCAGGCTGCGCACAGGGACCAAAGGACATCCCCGATACGGTCGCCCAGGCAGGCGCCGCGGCGGCACACGTCATCGACGTGCTCTCGAAGGGTAAGATCACCATCGAGCCGTACAACGCCGTGGTCGACACCGATCTGTGCGGAGGATGCAGGATATGCGAGTCACTCTGCCCCTTTGATGCGCACCACTTCAACGAGGAGAAGGGCGTGATGGAGATCAACGATACGCTCTGCAAGGGGTGCGGCGTGTGCGGTGCCGCATGCCCCGCTGGCGCCATATCCCTCAACCACTTCAGGGACACGCAGATATTTGCACAGATAGGAGCTGTTCTCAATGACTGAAGAATCCTTTGAACCAAAGATCGTGGGATTCCTCTGCAACTGGTGTTCGTACGCAGGTGCAGACCTTGCTGGGACGTCACGAACGAAGTACAAACCCAACGTGCGCGTCATACGCGTCATGTGCTCTGGCCGCGTCGACCCCCTCTTCGTCCTCAAGGCGTTCGAGAAGGGAGCGGACGGCGTCCTCATCGCGGGATGCCATCCGGGCGACTGCCACTATATGTCGGGCAACTACAAGACCCGTCGCCGCATGGAGCTCATGAGGCGCATGCTCGAGCAGTTTGGGATCAACCCCGAACGGTTGCGGCTCGAGTGGGTCTCTGCCGCAGAGGGTGCGCGTTTTGCTCACGTGGTCAACGACATGACTGAAAAGATCCGCGAGCTCGGACCATCGCCGATCAACGGGGGTGCAACGGATGAGTAAGCCAAAGATCGCGTTCTACTGGGCCGGGTCCTGCGGTGGTTGCGAGGTCGCCGTTGTTGACCTCGGCGAGAAGATCTACGACGTTGTTGATGCGTTCGACATCGTGTTCTGGCCCGTGGCCATCGACACGAAGTACGACGACATCCGCAACCTCGAGGACGGCGAGATCGAGGTCTGTTTCTTCAACGGCTGCATCAGGAACGAGGAGAACGAGGAGATCGCGCGTCTCCTGAGGCAGAAGTCGAAGGTGATGATCGCGTTCGGGTCCTGCTCTCATCTCGGGGGCATCCCCGGTCTTGGCAATCTCTCGAGCCGTGACGAGACGCTCGATTACGTTTACCGAAAGACGCCCGTTTCTGGGAACGAGGGCGGGACGATGCCGTGCACGACATGCGTCAAGGACGGCAACACGATCGACCTTCCCGCGCTTCGCACGGAGGTCAGCGCACTGAACGACGTCGTTGACGTTGATTATTACATACCAGGATGCCCGCCGCCGCTGCCCGTCATAGAAGGGGCGGTAGCGGCGCTCATGAACGGCGAGCTTCCGCGCAAGGGAGCCGTACTCTCTACCGAAAAGACGGTCTGCGACGAGTGCGACAAGGAGAAACGCAAGAAGATGGTAGGCAAGGCACGCAGGATATACGACGATGACGTCGATCCCTCGCGATGCCTCCTCGAGCAAGGCATCCCCTGCATGGGCCCCGCCACGCGAGGCGGATGCGAGGCTGCCTGCCCCTCTGCCAATATGCCATGTACCGGCTGTATGGGTCCGCCCCCGGCCTCTCAGGAGCAGGGGTCTCGCATGGTGACCGCCATAACGTCGCTCATAGGCGTCGAGAACGAACGCGAAGCCACGGCGGAGGAGGTCGCAGAGGCCCTTGCATCGCTTCGCGACCCTGTGGGGTTCTTCTATATGTACAGTCTCCCTACATCGTTCCTGAAAAGGAGGTATAACGATGAGTGAAATAGAGATCAATCCTATCACGCGACTCGAGGGTCACGGCAATATCAAGATATTCACGGATGACGACGGGACGCTCAAGCAGGCCTATCTCCAGATCCCCGAGCTTCGGGCATTCGAGAAGTTCTGCGTCGGCAGACAGGCTGAGTACATGCCCCAGCTCACAAGCAGGATATGTGGCGTCTGTCCCGTGCCGCACCATCTGGCATCGATCAAGACGCTCGACATGGCATACAACGCACCGCCGACCGAGCGCGCCACCGCGCTTCGGCGGATCATGCACTACGGCTATATGATCGAGGACCACCTCCTTCACTTCTACTACCTCGGAGGGCCCGACCTCCTCCTGGGCCCCGATACGCCGGTGGGAAAGCGAAACATCATTGGCATCATCGAGACCTACGGCAAGGAGATAGCTTCCACCATCATGGAACACCGCAAGTATGGCCAGGAGATGGTACGCATGCTAGGCGGAAAGGCGATACACCCTGCGTTTGGCATACCGGGCGGCGTCTCCAAGGGCTTGACCGAGGAGGAGCGCGAGGAGGTGCGCTCGATGGCCGAGTCGTGCATCGAGTTTGCCCAGACGACGCTTTCTATCTTCCATGACAAGGTCATGGAAAGCGACTTCTTCGCCGATGCGCTCAAGAGCTCCGAGTACGAGCTCGAGACATACAATCTCGGCACCGTCAACAAGGACAACCAGCCCGAGTACTACGACGGCGAGCTCCGCATGACCGACACGACCGGTACCCAGCTGGCACGGTTCGTCCCCTTCGACTATCTTGAGTATATAGGGGAGGCCGTGGAGGAGTACTCGTACATGAAGTTCCCCTTCTACCGCAAGCTCGGATGGAAGGGGCTCGTCGAATCCCCGGAAAACGGCGTCTACCGTGTCGGGCCGCTGGGCCGCTACAATGCCAGCACGAGCTACTCGACACCGCTTGCCAACGAGGAGGGAAAACTGCTTGAAAAGACGCTAGGCAGACCCTGCAACATGACACTTGCATACCACTGGACGCGTCTCACCGAGGTGCTTAACGTAAGTGAGATGCTTCGGGACCTAGCCGAAAGCGACATACTCGTCGAGGGGGAGCTGAGAAATCCCGTCGGGGAGATCCAGGGACGCGGCGTCGGCAGCGTCGAGGCTGCACGCGGCACGCTTATCCACGACTACGTTGTCGACGACGACGGCCTCATCAAGGATGTCAACCTCATCGTGCCTACAACGCACAATGCGGCCGCCATCTCGCTCTCGATCGCAAAGGCTGCGCGAGCAGAGCTTGCAAGCGGCAACACCAACGTCGACCAGATGAACAGGGTCGAGGTGGCGCTTCGTGCCTACGACCCATGCTTTGGTTGCGCCACGCACTAAGACGTGGCATTTTTTCACTTTTTTTCTCTCCTTTTTACTCACGTCGAGTGCCGGCATATGTTGCACGGCATCAGTTACGCCCGTCAATTTTATAAAGCAACGTCCCAGACTTATGCAGAGGTGATGAGGTCCGCCTTGGCATATGCCTAAACCGCGTGCGCTGATGACTTCTGGCATATACGTGAGATGATGATATGCATGTGCTGTTGCTCGTTGGCGTTGGCGGTTCGATCGGTGCGATCTTGCGGTATCTTGTCGGTGGATGGATACAGAACGGCATCGCTACGTTCCCTCTGGGAACGCTTGGCGTGAACTTTATCGGAAGCTTGGTACTGAGCATCGTGATGTACCTTTCAGAGTACCGGGGCGTGTTTGGCGAAGAGACGCGCATCTTCTTGACCATCGGGTTGCTCGGGGCGTTCACGACGATGTCGACGTTTAGTTACGAATCGTTTCGTTTGCTTGAGCAAAAGGAAACACTGCTTTTTGGCATCAACTTCCTTGGCACCATGCTGCTGACACTATGTGCCATCTACTTGGGGCGGTACCTTGTATTGGCCGCGTGGAGGGGTTGAAATGAAGTATGATGCAGATGCGATACTGCTTCGCATCTTCATAGGGGAATCGGACGAGCATGATGGGGAGCACCTCTACATGCACATCCTCAAGATGCTCAAGGAAGAGGGCATCGCCGGCGCCACCGTACTGAGGGGGATAGCGGGATTCGGCAAGACGAGCCGCATCCATACGAGTTCAATACTGCGCCTTTCCACAGACCTCCCCCTCGTGATGGAGGTCACCGACCTGGCCGAGAACATCGAGCGCATAAAGCCCCGCTTGATGAAGCTTGTACAAGGGGGGCTTATCACAGAGGAACGGGTCAGGATCATCAAGTACGAGGGCGATGACGCACCCCGTACATGAGCACGCGCCATGATGAGATAATTATAAATGGTCTCCCCCACAGGTCGTATGGGTGAAGCGTCCGTGGACGGCAATGAAAACAGCTCGCATGACGATATCGCGTCCCACTTCGAGGGCATGGACCCCACACATCTTTCCGCGTTCTTCGAGACTCCCTATGCACTCCTCCCGCGCGGCAGGAACGAGGTATGGGTGATCGTACCGCGATTCGTGCCTTTCTATCTCGGTCACCTCGAACGCCAGACGGACTCGTACAACTACTTCATCGTCAACAAGTACGTCGACTGGATATCGCCACTACCTGCGGATGTCCGCGAGAAGGTTGGGATCTCACCACTTTTCGAGAGTGCCAAGGTCGCCAACGGCATCGTCGTCTTCTCATCGAGAGAGGAGCGCGACCGGGCGCAAAGGCGCTATGGGGAGCTTGTGGACGGTGAGTCGGGCGAATGCTCACTTCATGTACGCAAGGGCCGCGAGTTTGAGCTCATCGCACGCATCATCGATGATGGCAACCTGCCGTTTGTCCCGTCACCTGTCGAGTCCTGCGACCTCAGGCCGCCACCGCGCTCCATCGAGCTGCGCGACTACCAGCAACGGGCATGGGAGACGTTCCTTCGAACTGGTATGGTCGGCGTCTACTGGCCACCAAGCGCCGGCAAGACATTCTTCTCGCTCTATAGCGGCGAGCGCATCAACGGGAACAAGCTCGTGGTCGTGCCGTCGGTAACGCTTCGGGAACAGTGGGAAGAGCGCATTCGCACCTATTGCCGATTCCCTGATGAGTGGAAGGTGCATACGTACCAGTACCTTACCGGTCGCAAAGGATGGATATATGGCGTCGGCAACACCGCGCTCACCATCTTCGATGAGGTGCACCATCTCCCCGCCACCACGTTCTCGCGTCTGGCCACGATCAAAACGACGTATCGCATCGGCCTCTCCGCTTCGCCGTATCGCGAGGATGGGCGCACGGAGTATATCTTCGCGCTCACGGGGTTCCCGATTGGGCTTGGGTGGCACGATATGATATCGATCGGCGCCGTGCGCAGCCCAGATGTGACGGTCTACCTCTACACGTCCCAGCATGCGAAGCGACAAGGCCTCAAGTCACTCGTACGCACGCTCACGGGACGCGTGCTCATCTTCTGCGACTCGCTGCGCAAGGGACAACAGCTCTCACAAGAGTTCGGTGTGCCGTTCGTTCACGGGGGTACCGCGGACCGCATGAACGTCATACGTTCACATCGCATGGTTATCTGTTCACGCGTCGGGGATGAGGGGCTCTCGCTACCAACGCTTGACGCGGTGGTGGAGTACGACTTCCTTGGTGGCAGCAGGCGTCAGGAGGCCCAGCGCGTGGGGCGCGTGATGCACAGCTCGATCGAAGGGGTGCACATCATCCTGATGACCGATGAGGAGCTGCACCGCTTCGAACGGCGCCTCTATGCGCTTGAGGAGCAGGGGCTTTCGATACGGTGCCTGCGTGGCAATGGTGCCGGCCAGTCAGTATCGGGCGAGTGAGCCCCCAAACATACCTTGTCATTGGGATATTCAAGGAAACGGCACAAGCCCGTGTTGTTTGGTCGAGGGCTAAAAATAGAGTAGAGGCCTTTGGCAGAGGACACGGCATGTGAAACTATCAAGGTATCTTCCTAAACGTGAGGTGGTATGAATTTGATGTCGACTCTTCATCAACGAGGTCAAACCCCTCCGATGCGCACAACTCCTTGATCGATGCCGCATCCTGTGGTTGTGTCCAGTACGAGCCATACCCTGTCGATATTATTTTTCCAGGGATGGTGACGGAGAGCCGCACGGCATAGAGATCCTCTTTCTTGTCGCCTCGCGGTGGGATGGTAACGTCCCAGATGTGGAGTTCCCCTCCTTTTTGAAGCACGCGATAGGTCTCCGCAAGGATGCTGCGCTTCTCCTCGGGCGACGTGTAGAGCAGCGTGTAGAAAAGCGTTGCGCAATCAAACGTCTCATCGAGAAACTGCATATTCGTCGCATCCATGACGATCTTGAGGCCGCCCTCGGGCGCCTCGAGGAGCTCCTCCCTGTTCTTGTCGATACCAACGACCGACTCGGGCTTTATCTGTCCGATAATGTTTTCCCCGCCGCTTCCGATGTCGAGCACGCGCCCGGGAAGCGAGACGTTGACAAGCGATATCGCGTCTTCCACGAAATGGATCCTTTCCTCATCGATTGGTTCATGCGGCATGGTATGTCTTCTGATTAGCTGTATTAAAACTTATCCTTCTTCGTTTTCGTCGACCTCGATGACCTCTGCCTTCAAAAGCTCATGCCTGATCGTTTCTATATCGTTGAGACACTCGGACCTCGATACATATCCCTTGCTCACCGCCACCACCTCGCCTGACGAGAGGCGAAGTCTGAATCGAACGCCTTTCTCACTCGACATGACCTCGAATCGTGGCGTGCCGGCCTCGGCGCTGCGGGGGAGCAAGGAAGGAGGACGCAGCACGCCTTCGACGATATGGACCGTGCCGTTCGAGCAATCGATGTCAGGCTCAGTAATCGACATGCCGTTGACCGAGAGCGTGTCGTTAAAGCTTCGTATGACGACATCCTCTCCCTGCGCCGTTGGCACACGCACCTCGTCCTGTCCAGGTGCGATGTATCCTTTGAAGTCCTCGAGCGTGTACGAGCCCTGGATGACGTGGTACATGAAGATATCGTCGCATACGTCCTCGTCTTCCTCAATACCTTCATGCAACTCCCTAGGCAGCGCATCGAAGGCGGCGTCAGTGGGGACGAAGACCGTGAAGGCCCCGACACCATCGAGGATCGAAAGGAGCTCTGCCCGTTCAAACCCCTTCTCAGCTCGCGAGGTGTCCGGGCGGCTCTTGATATATGATGTGATCGTTTCCATGTTGATCATCTTCTGTAGTAGGACCCTGTTCGGGCAATCATTAAAAAGATGGTGCCCCATATCCCGGGTGTTGGTGTTACGATCCACATACTGTATCTCAATTATGAGTTTCCACCCTATGGCGGCGGGGCCGCGACCGTTTCGTATGAGATTGCCCGTCAATATGAATCACATGGCCATGAGGTCGATGTCATCACGATGGGCACTTCATCCCGGTGCGTGACGTCCCATGATGGCTCGATGCATGTGCACCGCATCCCCTGCCGGCGCTCAAGCGGCCATCCGTCGCTTGCCGAGATGCTTATCTTCCTCACGCGCGCGTTCCTCTATGCGCGCACACTCACAACGGCGTACCGTTACGACGTGTGCCACGCCCATTTCATCCTTCCCACCGGATTGGTGGCATACCTGCTTTGTCGGATAGCAAGGGTTCCGTATGTCCTCACATCTCATGGCAGTGACGTGATAGGATTCGATCCGCGATTCAGGCATGCGTATCACCTCGTACGTCCCCTATGGCACATCATCGTTGCAGGCGCTTCATGCGTGACGGCGCCGTCGGCATATCTTTGCAAAAAGATAGAAAACGAACGCGATGGCACTTCCTGCACGGTTGTCTACAACGGGATCGATCCCTCATTCCTCTCGCCCATGGAAAAGAAGCATTATGTGGTGGTCACCGCTCGCGCCGTGCGGGAAAAGGGCATGCATGACATCATCAGGGCGATCGCAGGGATGCATTTGGACGGGTGGCACATCAAGATAATCGGTGATGGGAGACACTTCGACGAGCTTCGTGAGCTTTGCAACGAGGAGGACGTGGGTCATGGTGTGGAGTTTTACGGCTGGCTCAACAATCGCAGCGAACACTACCATCGGCTCATCGGGCGCGCCGCGATCTTCGTCTCCACGAGTCGCCTTGAGAGTTTTTCTGTCTCCGTGCTTGAGGCCATGCAGGCAGGCTGCATGCTCGTGCTCACGGACATCGAGCCGTTCCTCGAGCTGTTTTCCCATGCGACCTTTTTCTCGGCAGGCGATCCCTCGTCGTTGCGGGCAGCCCTCGAGCGCACCATGCGCGCATTCGACGCCGATGGTCGCCAGCACCATGACACGTCATGCTTTCACTGGTCGCGCATAGGTAAGAGATACATCTCGCTGCTTGAAATGGCGGCGCTGTAAGATGCGCTAGTCCGGCGCAAGGAGTTCCATGAGCTTTCCCTGGATCAGTGAGGCCGCCGCCATCACAATTGTGAGCACAATGACGTAGGCGAACCCGAAGTAATAGACGAGCACGGGGAGGAGAGGGAGCTTGATCGCGCGATTGTAGAGAAATACGGTAATGAATCCATGTCCTGCCCCATGGGTCTTGAGATCCTTCATGAACGGATACCACAGGAATATGGGGCCGGTCGAGAGAACACCCCCCACCATGGCAAACGCCCATCTCCTATAGCCGCCCTTCGAACCGAGATTGGCCTTGACCCATGCGGGGGTGATGAAGTAGTTGGTAAATGTCATGACCCCCACCACGAGCACGAGGATGGGCACGATGTTCCACAGCATGCGTACCGTGGTGCGCAGCGCATCGAGCGTACCGGCCGGGCGCAGTGCGAAAACAAGGATGTAGAGCGCTGCGACGACCCCTAAAAAGGCATGCCCCTTGCGTCCCAGGACGTTGTCGCTCATGCAACCACCCCGATGATGGCAACGGTCGCGAGCGCCACGCCTATCGAGAAGAAAAAGCAGAGGGTGTTACGGAGGATGGCATAGCGCCTTCCAAGATATGTTGCCTCCACGGGAAGCGTCACGACACCAACGCTGACCCATGCGACGAGAAACGCCGTGATGGCGACGAGGCTGACACCCTGGTCCATGAGCTCGCCGCCGATGATGTAGCTTGTTATTGGATTGCCGGCAAGGATGCTGCCCACGAGGCTGCCGATAATCGAGTTGAACACCTCGCTGTACTCGAACGCGTTCACGTACCACGAAGGCGGGATGAACGCCTTGAAAAGTCCGAAGAGCAGGAATATCCCCACGATGAGTGGAAGGGCAGAGATCATCGAACGCACTGCCCTTTTCATGGAGCGCTGGAGCATGCCATGGTCCATACGATTGTTCTCTATTTTCTAATAAATAGATTATCACGTAGGATGGCCGCCCCTTGGATCGTCTGAGACAAGAGAAGAGCCTTTGGCGGTTTCTAACCGCGCGTGTACGTGCCCATGAGCTCGGCGCGAGCGATGACGTGTCCTTTCATTGCCTGCTCGACCTCAAAGCGAGGGGCCCCTTCTTCCACGTCGAGGGTCGTGTCGAGCGCAAACAGCCTGAAGTAGTAGCGGTGCGTCCCCGATGGGGGACATGGCCCGCCATAACCCAGGTCGCCGAAGCCGTTTTTACCCTGCGCCCCGGGTACCGTATCGGAGGCGATCTCGTCGGTCGGCATGATGTTCCAGACGACCCAGTGATCAAACGTCCCCCCGGGAGCGTCCGGGTCATCGACGATGAGTGCGAGGCTTTTTGTGCCCTCGGGAACGTTGGCAATGCGAAGCTGGGGATTGATATCCTCTCCGTCGCACGTGTACGTCGTCGGTATGATCCCCTCGTGGCCAAATGCGGAGCTCGTTATCTTCATGTCTGCCAATATATCACCTGTCCACCCATTATGAACAAGGATACTTATGAATTTTTTCATAAAGGGTTATGCCCGATTCGCCATCGGAAAACACATGATGTCGAAAACACTTTTATACCCTTCTTTTAGATTATAAGGTCACGATTTGCCCCAAAAAGTTGATATCATGGTACAGCGTGCGCGATGGAAGACACAGCAGGCATTCATACTGGCCACGGTAGGTGCGGCAACGGGACTTGGCAACATCTGGCGTTTTCCCTATGTATCGTATGCCAATGGCGGCGGTGCATTTCTCATACCGTACCTTCTTGCCTATCTCGCAGCTGGCATACCGCTCATACTCCTTGAGCTGGGTCTTGGACAGCGGTTCCAGCGTGGCGCGCCAGGCGCGTGGACGAAGGTATCGAAGAAGATGGAGGGTCTCGGGTGGTGGAGCACGTTCGTATCGTTTGTGATCGCAATATACTTTGCCGTCATCGTAGCGTGGATCTTCGATTATCTCTACTACTCGCTCACGATCGCATGGAAGGGCCGTGCCGCCGACTTCTTCCTCAACGACTTCCTCGGCGTCTCGTCAGGCCCGTCGGTCATCGGTTCGGTGAGCGTGCCGGTGGTCGTAGGCCTCGTGTTGACGTGGCTTACCATCTTCCTTTCGATACGCAAGGGCCCAGAGCTCGTCAGCCGCATCGTCAGGATCACGGTGCCCATGCCCGTCATCCTCCTCATCATCATGATCATCCGGGGCATCACGCTCGATGGCGCCATGGAGGGCGTTACATACTACCTTACACCTGACTTCGCAAGCCTTATGAGCTTTGACGTATGGGTTGCGGCGTTCACGCAGGTCTTCTTCTCCGTCGGGGTGGGCATGGCGATCGTGATATCGTTTGCCTCGTACAAATATGTCCAGTCCGACGTAACGAAGACGTCGATCATCATCACAGCATCGAATGCCATCATCTCCGTCATGGCGGGCTTTGCCGTCTTCTCGGTGCTTGGCTACCTCGCGTTTCAGCAGGGCGTCACGATTCCCGAGGTCGCAACGGGCGGGACGGGGCTCGCATTCGTCGCCTTCCCGACGGCCATCGAGCTCATGCCGGTGGCGGCACCGCTCTTTGGTATCATCTTCTTCCTGACGTTGCTCACGTTCGCGCTCGATAGCGCCTTCTCGTTCGTGGAGGCGATCAACACGTCGATAGCTGACTCCTGGAACATCAGCACAGGGAAATCGTCTGCCATCGTGTGCACGGTCCTGTTCTTCTTGAGCCTCTTTTTTGCCACAGACGGCGGGTTCTACTGGATCGAGATCGTGGATCACTTCATCAACAACTATGGGGTGACGCTCGTCTGCCTTGGCGAGGCGCTCTTCATAGGGTGGGCATACGATGTGACTGACTTTCGCAAGTGGATCACCGCCGTCTCCGAATGGCGCCTGGGTCGATGGTGGGACTACTGCATGAAGTTCTTAACACCGCTTGTCATCATCACGATCGTCGTGGCGAGCGCATGGGAGGACTTCCTCGCCCAGTTCGTGACGGGCGTGACGCAGACCTACGGCGACTTCCCTGCTGCCATCAACAACGGGGTGTTCCTGGCAGTTGTCCTTTTCATACCCATCCTTTCATGGGTCATCTTTCCGCGCCTGCGAAAGACCGTTGTGCAAGATGGGGGATGAATCCTACTTGCCAAAGACCTTCTTGATAAGGTAGAGCGCAAGGAGTATGAGCACCAGCGCCAGAAGGGGCCGTATCAATAGCGACGCGAGCATGATCGCACCTACCAGGAACGCCACTGCCACGAAGAAGAGAATCAGCAAAATCAGCAATCCGAACAATGTCATGACGGGAGATGCCCCTTAGCCTTTAAATGATTTTCTTTTTTAAGGAAACAACATAATGTATGTTGGTAATCGTTTGCATATATCGAGATAAGAAAAAGGAATATTTGAATGATAGAAAAATTTATAAATGCATATTCATAGCCCCGTTATCTGTTCTTAGGAGACAGGATTTGATTTATGGTGCGCATGATGCGTTTCTCGTTCATACGAAGACACTCGTTTTCACTCTCACTCATAGGCGCTATCGCGACCCTGGGAGGTATCGTATACCATGTGGGCATCAGCGAGATCGTCTCTGCTCTCACTGAGGTCGACAAGGGTTATCTGGCAGTTGCACTCTTGCTGTATGCCGGAACGCTCGTTTTCACAGCATCACGATGGGCCACGCTCATACGCCTCGTCCATGGGGGCGTGCACCGTGGGAAGATACTGCAATTCACGTTTATCGACAAGTTCGCAAATGCGTTCTTCCCGACGTCGGCAGTGGGCATGGCGGCGCGATCGTACCTTCTACAGAAGGAATACGGCATACCGAAATCGAAGGGATTTGCCACCATCGTGCTCGATTACGGCGTTGATATCGTGGGCACGCTCCTCCTTGCCATCCCAAGCATGTTCATACTGCGCTCCCACCTTCCCGACCCTCTGCAGACAACGATCGGGGCGTGTATCTCGTCACTTGCCATCGCCACCGTTGGCATCGTCGTTGTCAACAGGCACGTAACGCTTATCAGCGATGACAGGACCGCCCCGTTCAGATGGGCGCGTTTGGAGCGCCTCTCAAGGCACAGGCTGGGCAAGAAAGTGTTCGAGTTCGTCGCGACGTTTCGCCACATCGTCCACAATCCTCGCCGGGCGTCGCGCGCGCTCGGCTATACGGCGGGGGTCCGCTGTTTTGAGGCCGTGCGCATGATGGTACTTTTCAAGGCGTTCGGCATGTCGGTGCCGGTCTACTACTTCATACTCTTTGAGACCGCATGGTTTTTCATCGCCCCGTTCATGGCGACACCTGGTGGCATCGGGGCGATCGAGTCCGGCAGGATCGCAGTGTTCTCACTGATACCTGGAATGAGCACGGGTGCCGTTGCCCCGGTCGTGTTCGTGGATCGATTCATCACGTTCTGGCTGATGGTGGCGATAGGCGCTGCTGCACTTGCGCTCTACAACAAAGGTGCTGGCGTGGGTCGATTCTCCCTATCATTTCTGGGTTCTTCGGATTCGTCGACACGCTCATCCTGAGACTGCGTAAGGGGAAGCGTTATCTGGAAGTGTGCCCCCTTACCCTCGACGCGTTTTTGCAGTGTGATGTCTCCACCAAGCTCCCTCACGATCCACCTGCTTATATTGAGACCGAGCCCCGAACCCTTGTTCTTCCCGTAACTTGACCCTTCATGAAAGATCTTTTTTTCCCTTTCAGTTGGTATACCAGTCCCGTCGTCGATGACGTCTATGTAACACATCTCCTTCTTACGCTCGATGGCCACCTCGATCATTGTGCTCTTCCCGTGCACGAGGGCGTTATGGAAGAGGTTGTTGAAGACGAATCCAAGCGCGTCATTTGCCTCGATAGTGCAAGCCCCCCGGATCGATATGGAAAGTTCTGGAAACGATGAGGCTATCGATGCGATGAATGGATTGAGGTCGAGGGTCTCATACTTGTACTTGGACGTAATGAAACTCTCGATTTTGTTGAACATCTTGATGAGACCAATTCCCCGTTGCAATGCTGACAATCCTCGTAGCTGCAAATCCTTTTCTTCGGTCTCGATGAGCGAAACGTATCCTTGTGCAGCCATGATACTGTTGGCGATGTCATGCCGTATCATCTTGTTGTAGACCATGAGGTGTGTGTTGAGCCGCTCGAGCGCCTTTCTTTCACGCATCTCGGGCGTGACGTCACGAAGTGATATGATATATCCTTCAACGATCCCCTTGTCTATCATCGTATGTGCGTCACACGAATAGACATGGCGTTCCCCCCTCTTCATGACTTCGTAATAACACGGTTCGGCCTCGCTTTCGAGCAATGACGATAGCGGCGGCAGTTCCCCGAGGTCTTCATAGGTAACATTGCCTGACGTGGCATCCTTTGTGGAAAAGAGGCGTTCGGCAGCTTGGTTCATGTCAACGACGTTTCCCCGGATATCCAGGATGATTAACGCATCGTTCAACACGCCAAAGACACGGCGCAGCGCGAGGGGCATGATGTCGAGAAATCGTGACGAGAAGACGGCGTATGCCAAGACGACCATCGTGACGAAGAAGAATGCAGGTGTATAATCGATGCCGTTGATCGGACTACCTAAGGTAATATAGACGATGTTAAACAATAAAGGGATGACGATGCCTGCAAACACCATATAATAATGCTTTTTGTAGTAGGAAGGAGATTCCTTGATCCCCGAGATAACAAAATATATGCCGGCCAGGATGAGACCATACGAATATGTGATATGTATCCAAAACCATGCCCCATACGTGCGCTGCACTTCGACACCTGCATCCCTTGTGATCAGGCTTATCTCCTTCCAAATGAGGCCATGGGCGCCGTTCGTGAATGCAAGAGCAATCGTGACGATCGGGATGAAGAAAATGAGGTAGGAACCCCGGGACCCAATGATGCCGCCCCTGCCGCTGTAGAGCGAGGAGAAGTGCAACAATGCCACTGGAAGCAGCGTTATGGGGATGTATGAGACTGCATCGACAAGCGTCTTGCCATCAAGCGTCGATGCATAGATGAACATGATCTCGAAAAACGACCATGCTGCGATGATTATTAAAACGGCGATGAACGCGCTTGAAAGGCGTGGCATCACCGAGCCCTTATGCACCTTCCAGACAAGCACTGATGAGATGAGGATGGTCAACAACAATGGCAAGACCAATATCCATTCCATATGTCCTAGCTCCGTGCGCTCATTATGGGTCGAACGTGATATTATAACTTTTAATAGTTTGTGGGCATTTTGTTGTCATTTGAGGGTATGAGGGCGCGGGATGCGATCAAAGTCCCTTGCGCTCCATCGATCCCCACGAACCCTGTTTTCGTATGTAGTCCTTGAGCCCTAGAAGCCTCCACCAGGAGTTGAGCTGCCGGTATCCGAAGTTTTCAAGCAGCGCAAAGACGAAGAGCTTCAGGACGTCACGCTTTCGCTGGTATCGCTTGATCGTGAACTCCTCCATCAGGAGAGAAAACACCGACAGCAGCATCCCGATCACGAGCGAGAGCATGACAAAGAGCATGAAGACCCCGGCACTGATAAGCCCAAATAAGAATGATAGGGCAACGACGAAGTACCCTGTCGTCTCGATCACCGGTCCGAGGAGTTCGAAGAAGAGGAAGTAGGGCATGCCTATGAGCCCTATGGCCCCATATCTGGGGTTGCCCACCATGCGCCTGTGCTCATGCATGGTCTCTGCAAGGCCACGTTGCCATCGCCTCCTCTGCGTACGAAGCACTCGGCGCGATTCAGGGACTTCCGTCCAGCATACGGGGTCTGGCAGGAAGTATGCCTTGTACGCCTTTTTCCGCTTGCGCATGTACTTGTGGAGCCGTACGACGAGCTCCATATCCTCGCCAACGGTGTCTGTCTTGTATCCGCCTGCATCGATGACCGTCTTTCGCTCGAACAGGCCGAAGGCGCCCGAGATGATAAGGAGGATGTTCAACTTGTTCCATCCCACACGACCGCATAGGAACGCTCGAATGTACTCGACGACCTGGAACGTGGCAAGCATCGATGATGGAAGGCTGACCCTTTCCACCTTGCCGCCCTTGATGGAGCATCCGTTGGCGATGCGCACGATGCCGCCAAGGGCCACGATCTTCTCCTTGCGGTCGAGATATTTCCGAACGAGCTTTCTGAGCGCATCCACCTCGATGATCGAGTCAGCATCGACGGCACAAAACAATGAACCGCGTGCGTAGTTGATGCCCGCGTTGAGCGCATCGGCCTTCCCACCGTTGTGCTTGTCCACGACGACCAGGCGTGGTTCCTCGACCGAGCAGTACGTCATCTTCACCTGGTTTGTGGAGAGCTGTTCGTCGACGCCGCGCGAGCTTTCGATAAGCCTGTACCTCTTCCTTAACATCTCCATCGTATAGTCTGCCGAACCGTCGTTTACCACGACAACCTCGAGGTTGGGATAGTCGTTTTCTAGGAACGAATTGACGCTTGATACGATGGACTTCTCCTCGTTGTAAGCAGGCACGATGATCGATATCGAGGGGTACATGAGCGTTGGATCATCGAATTGTTCAATCGAACGCGAGCGTTGCATGAAATAGAGCAACTGGTCGGTGGAAAGGAGAAAGATGAGGAGGTAAAACGCGTTGAGCAGGATGAAGTATGCGAATACGACCACGTTGTATCCCATGACGACACTGACGAGCGCTCCAACAACGTCCATCTACGCACCCCCTTCATGGTGTCGCTCCCTGTCATAGGCCTGGAGCAGTTCGTCGACTATGGACTGGGAACTTCCATAAAACGATGAAACGGTTGTGCGACCCTTCTCTCCGTATCTCATGAGCGCCCTGAGCGCATGATAGCGTACTTCAAACGCCTTGTCATCGGCAAGCTCGGTAAGCATGTCGAACGCGCGCGCGTCCCTAAACTTTCCCAATGCCTTGGCGACCTCGCGCCGTATTTGATAGTTGGCATCGGATGCCATCTCGATCAGGTACGGGATGGCATCGGGATGATCGATCTTTCCCATCGATACGACCGACTCTCGTCGCACGTCCTTGACGATGTCGTCGCTGAGCCCGGAGAGCAGGGGGAGGGCAGGCGTGTTTCCGGAGTATCCGAGCAGGATGGCCGCCGCCTTGCGAAAATCATCATTTCTTGACGTGGCAAGCGGACGCAACGACTCGACTGATGGGTGTGCCACAGAAAGTTGGTTGATGATATATTTGTACGACCATCGGGAAAACGACATGAAGATGTGCTTCATCTTCCCTTCGAGCTCATGGGGGCACACGTGGACGCAGTACTTGAGCGCGGATATGCGCACCTCCGAGCGACCAACATACATCAAAGGGTGCACGTACGGCTCCGCTTCCTTGATATGCAGCCTCGTGAGGCGGTATATGGCGTGAGAGCGTCGCCACCACCATCTGCTTTTGAGGTCGCCAAGGTCGCGCTCCACGCCACCAAGCGCCCTGTAGAGCTTCTGGGCGTTAGCCAGGCGGTCGCTTTGGCCGACGTCCCTTTCGATGACTCGTGCGAGCAATCTCCTCCTTTCACTGTCCCTTGTAGGGATGCGTTCGTCTGGCATTAACCCTTCGAGGTAGAGTGTGATGAAGCTCTCGTCCTTTTTCGACCGGGCCATGGACGACTCCTTCCAAGACCGGTAGAGCAGCGCGATGACGAACGCGATGATGAGTGCGGCAAGGATGATAGAAAGGGCGAATGTCATCCATTCTATCACCGATACGATAGTCGTGTTGAAGGGATTGAAAGATTCTATCCTCACGTGCGCCTCACCTTATACATACTATTATGGACGTCCTACATATGTCTTTACCTTTGAGATGTCATCCTCGAACCGAGAACGAAACCGAGGGAATCGCATCGCCGCCGCAGGGTGGTACGTCTCGATATACTCGATCTCGTCGTAGCGGGGCATCATCTGCGCGACGCGCCCAAGCGCGACGATCACGCTTGGTGAGATGATCGTCACCTGTGCCTCAAGGTATGGCATGCATGTTATGACCTCCTCATTGGACGGGCGTCTGTTGCCCGGGCTCGTGCATTTGACGATCGATGTGATAAAGAGTGCTGAGCGTGGTATCCCGTGGCGTGCAAGTACATCGTCAAGATATGCCCCTGACCTGCCGACAAACGGCCTGCCCGCCCTATCCTCCTCGTTGCCAGGATTCTGTCCAACAAGCATGACGCGCGCGTCGGCTGGCCCTTCCCCCGGCACGGCGTTGATGCGCACGCTGGACAGCGGGCACTGCGTGCAGCTGCGCACACGCTCTGCTACGTCGTCGAGGGCGTCCTCACTCCTCATCCAATCGCTCCAACCCTTTTGATATGAGGTGCAGCGTGTACATTTCGTCGTCGCCGCGTTGCATCGACTGGCAGACCACAAGGGATATCCCCTCGATCTTCGCGATGATCGATTCGTAGCTGCGCACCACGTTGCGGTAAAGCTTCCAGCCCCGCTTGCGTATCAGCGGCAGGATGTAGAAACGGTCAAGTGACACCTTGAAGAACGCGACAAGAACGATGAACGCCACACCGACCCATACGGTGCCGATGAAGTCCTGCCCAATGTGTGAGACAAACGATATGGCAACGATCAGTGCTACCGAGATGATGATGTCTGCAAACGAGAGGATCGACGATATGATCGAGACCCGCTTCTTTCGCAGCTCCACCTTCTTGCGTTCGTGGTCGACGATCGATTCAAGGTCTGATACGACCTTGGCGAGGAAGTCGCAGCTGTTCTCATCGCTCTTGTCGGTCACGCAAAACAGGTGGTCGACGATGGGTTGGAACTTTTTCGTTTCAACCTCCTTGAACAGCTGGTCGAACATGATCTCAGCCTCCTTGAGCGTTCCATGGAGGTCGTAGCGCCACCGCTCGTTGTAGCGTTTCCACAGCAGGGAAAATATATCTGCGTAGCGTTCAAGGTCAGACGTGTCGCATATGACGAGCGGATGAGGATTGAAGTCCTCATAGGTCGTCTTGATGAAGTCCTCGACCATCCTGTTGAAGCGTGACATCTCGCTTTCCATGGTGTAAACGTGCGGGAGCGGGGTTAAAAATCATTGCCCTTGCCGCCCCTTGACGAGCGTTTCAAGCTCGTCAAACGGTATGGGATCTACGACGATGCGTTCATCACGGGCGGTAAAGAACACGATGCATCTGACCGGAACGTCGTAAACGCCCCGCACTGCATGGTAGTAGCAGGAGATCTGGATACGGTACTCTTCGAGATTGGCGTCCGTGAGGTCGGTTTTGTAGTCCACGATGTCGATTGCCGTGTCGTGGAACACGAGCAGGTCGATGGTGCCCGATAGGCGCATATTGGCTATGGGAAGCACGCACTCGGCCTCGGGCCAAAGCTTTTGCGCATCGAGGCCATCGATGTATCGTAGGATTGCCCCAATGTCCTCGTTGTCCGCCTCTACCCGGGCACCCCGCGCTGCACGCTCTGCAGCAAAGTGGACCGAGGAACCGTAGTGCTTTCCTCTCCCCGATCGTTCCGGCATGATGCGAAGCACCGAGTGCACCTGTGCCTGCACGGGGGTGGATCCGCGGTAGACAAGATGCGGCGGCTCGTAGCGTTCCTGGCCCTCGGCGCATTCACGCTGTGTGGGGCGTGGGTCGTCGATATGCACGACGTTGTGTGATTCTGCCAGTCGCGTGAAGAACGAGGAGGGCTTGTGTGCGGTAAACAGCAGGTATTGGCGCGCCCGTGTCATCCCGACGAAAAGGAGTCTGCGTTCCTCGTCGTAGAGGGTGGGAATGCCGCACCGCAAGACATCATTGTGCCAGTTGTCAAAGATCGCGCTGTAGTCACCGCGCGTGCCATGCGTCTTGGAACACCGCAGGCCGAGGCGTGTATCGTATGTGAATAGCGAAGAGTCCGAGACCGAGGAGGGGAACCGGTCTTTGTTGCAGTTTGAGATGAATACGACAGGATACTCAAGACCCTTTGCCCCATGCAGCGTCTGGACCGTCACGGCACCTTCGCTCGCTTGGGTGTCGATGGCATACGTCTTCTTGCGTCTGATGTTCTCCTCGATAAAAAAGCATATCTCCTCGAACGAGATCGATGACGAGGCAAACATCGACGATATGGTGTGAGTGATGGCGTGGGATACGGGCGTTGCCATGTCATAGAAGCCGTAAATGCGCGATATGAACTCGATGATCGTGCCTTCCTTCCTTCGAAGCTCGTCCAGACGTTCTACGAGGTGGAGCGGATATGCGTGCCCTGATAAGATATCCATTCTTCGTTTGTAGGGGTGCCCCTCACGTTCAAGGAGCACTGTCCATGCGCGCTTGTCATGGGGGTCGATGAGCAAGCGCATCCATGCCAGCAACAACAATCCCTCTTCTGAGTTGAATATCTCGGTTCCCCCTTCGAAGACGATGGGCACGCCGTAGTGTGCAGCGCGTTCTTGCAGTTGAAGGCCAAAATCCCTTGTCCGTGATAGCACGGCGATATCCTCGTAGCGTATCGGGCGCAGGCAACATCCCTCGGCCCCTTCGTCGATGATGCGCATATCGTCATTTGCCAACATGTCCTGGATGAGAGAGATAATCATCTCCACTTCCGCATCGTTGTCGTCTGCAGTGTAGAATCGTACGCCGGAGATGTGTTCATCCTCACGGTGTGCGACAAGCGGCGTGATGGCCTCGTCGAGCGTCTCGGCCTCGACAGCATCTTCGTTTGTGGCCTCGATGTAGAGCGACCCAAACGACGTGTCGAGGAGCGTTTGCGTGCTCCTGTAGTTTATCGTGAACTCGCGCGCATCGACATCGACAGGAAAGTGTATGCGCGTCCTGCCTTCATTGAGCAATGCCTTATAACGTCTGATGCGTTCCTGAAATTGGAGTATGTTGTCTATCGAGGCGTACCTGAACCCGTAGATCCCCTGTTTCCAGTCGCCTACCGCACACAGATTGTTGCGTTTCATGAGAAGCAGCGTGAGCATGAACTGCATCTCGTTGGTATCTTGGAACTCATCGACCATGACATAGTCAAACGCCACCGACCTGCGGATGTCGTCATCATCGTGGAGTATCAGGAAGACGAGCATGATGAGGAAGTCAAACGGCAGCATGCCGGCGCGGATGGCGCGCTTTATATAGAAGAGATATATGTCATGGATAAACGAGATCTCCTTTTCCCGGTCTTCGTGAAACGCTTCCCTGATGTCGTCCTCAGATATGTTTTTTCCTTCAAGGAGTGTGGAAGGGGCATCGAGATAGATCTTGTTGGCACGACGCGTCTTGAGGCGCTTGAGCATCCGAGCCTGCGTCGGACCCCTCTTACCCATGGGGCACGTGTTCTCGACACGCATGCGAACACAAAACGATTCCCAGTCTCCCTCCAGGTGCGACCGCCCGTCGAGGAACCAGCCGTCTCGCGTGGGGAAGATGCCCTTGCTGAGCAGCTGCTTGATGATGCGCAGCACCTGATCACTGTCATCGCCCACAATGGAAACCATCTCACGATGAGTGTCCTTGTGGCGTTCGTAGAACGCATTGTAGACCTTCGAGAAGAACATATGCTCGCCAACGTCGTTTTCCAGAATGGAAAACGATGGCGAGAGCCGCTCACCATACCCGAGCAGTGAAGGCACCTTGTACGTGTATGTGGTAAGGATCGATTTGCAAAATGCATGGAACGTCGATATCTTGGCATCCCATAATGTAGAGGGATCGCGCCTTGTCAGTTCGCTCATGACCTTGCGCTTCATGTTGTCTGCCGCATTGTTCGAGAACGTGAGGAGCAGGATGTCTTCCGGTGTGGCGTTTGGGTCATTTTCGAGTATGGAGATGTAGCGTTTCGTGATCGTGTACGTCTTTCCCGTGCCGGGGCCCGCATCGACGAGGAGTATCCCCTCCGTCGTTCGTATGACCTCCTCTTGTGCTAGGTTGGAGGCCATGTTACCAGAACCTCCCGATGCAGTGGTCGGCAAACTCGCACGAGTCGCATATCTTTCTATCAAGTGGCGCTGCGGAAAAGTCTGTGGCCATGAATTCACCAACCTGCTGGTGACGTTTTTCTACGATCGCTGCGAACAAGTCGAGGTCGTCCCTGAACAGACGCACCTCTGTGTTCTCCCCCCTGCGTTTCTTGATAATGCTTTGAGCAAAGGAGCGAGCATTGTCGGTCACAGTCTTCGTTTCGTTGTGCAGTCGTATATAGGAGATGAATTCATCGATCCATGGGCAATCACCATGAGGGGCGAGGAACTGGTCCTCGAGCGTCGGGGGGTGGTCCTTGAGAAACGACATGACAGTCTCCCTTCCTACCTTCTTTACGAAGGCCTGATTCGACTTCGTGTCAAGATACGTATCCAGGGAACGCTCGTCTGCAAGGAACTCATGAAATGTCGTGGGGACGTATGAAACGGTGACGCAGTTTTTTGCTGATGGTGGTTCTCCCTCTATGGCGCGTTCCATGTCGGCATAGGGGTGGAAGTATGTGAACGTCAATTCCGTATTGGGGACCTGCTCGCATAATGCGAGCAGATAGAGGATCGGCTGGACGTCGACCCTGTCGCGATGGAGCCACGCATGGAGTTCGCGCATGATCCTCTTTGTGCTCTTGGGCCGCGCCCCCGTCTTGTAATCCACGATGTGATTGTTGTTCAAGAGAAGGTCGATATATCCCATCACGGGGTGGTTCGACGACGTGAAGCGCACCTCACCGTACGGCGTCGAGGCATCGACGCCAAGGCGGCGCGCGATCGTGTTGTCCTTTGGGCGTTTCTCGAATCGGGGCGGCTCGCCGAGCTCGAGCGAATCGAGGTAGGCCCGCATCATACGAATCCCCATGAGAAACGATGAGGTGGCAAGCGATGCCTGCTCGTCAGTCACGAGCTTGGCATACTCCTCGGCGAGCACTGATGCGAAGTAACGGTCCCCGCGTTCGCGCACGAGTGCAGGATGGGAAAGATACAGTTCGGCAAATTCATGAATGAGGCGCCCTTTCATCATCGCAGGCGCCTCCGCAGTTGACACGAGGCGTCCGTATTCGAATCGTTTCGGGCATTCCATGAAGCGATTGAGGGAACTTTGCGAGAAAGGGCCGTCCCATTCCGTCGCCTCGGCCGCGATCGGTGCCTGCATGCGATCCACAGATGGAAGCGGCACCGTCACGCGATAGGTATCAAACGTAGGATGGAAGAAGTCCTCGACAGGACCTTCAAGGATGAGTGAGAAGTACTGACATGGCATCACCACCTCGCCGTTCTTCCTGAGCGCCACGACCGCACGGCTCGCCTCGCCCTGTGTAAGGAGTATCTTGAACTCATTGACGTGCGTGGCTTGGATCTCGTGCGTATCGTTAAGGGGGATAGAGGGAAGGCGCCGCCTCCACTCTGCGTCGAGCCCAACGAAGATGCATATCGGCCTGTCGACATACA
Organism: archaeon; assembly: GCA_004212155.1. Classification (GTDB taxonomy): domain Archaea; phylum Methanobacteriota_B; class Thermococci; order Methanofastidiosales; family NM3; genus NM3. The sequence continues at coordinate 17,911 of RXIG01000021.1, read as the reverse complement.
TGGAATTGTGAGCATCGGTGAGCACGACACCCCGTCGCGGGCGTTGGAGCGCTATGTCGAAGTTCATGATGCAGTATGAGAGCTCCTCGAACGAACGTCTCGTAACTGGTGTGTCGTAGAACCCCAGCGTGCGAATGGTATCATTGAGTTCTTCGGGAAAGGTGCCCGCATTCTCGCTGATACGCCATATGACGTCGCCATAGGTCATGTTCGGTATCTCGGAGAGGAGCTCTTTGAGCCGCTCATAGCGAGGAGATGGGTCTGGCAGGGCGGCATCGACATGATATTTGTCGTATTTGAGGGGCATGTCGATGTTGAATATGCCAAAGAACGGTCGAACGTCGCTAACACGCAGGCGAGGGTATTCCAGGGCGGCGCTGATGAGGCCATGGAGTGAGCGTACCATGAGGTGTTCGTTGAGCTGCATCGCGAGGTTGACCGTGAACCCTCTCTGCTGCAGCACCGAGAGAATCGAAGAGTGGTAGGCGCCCCCCTTGTCGACCACGATTGCGATGTCGTCCTGATTGTCGCTCGTGACGTGGTCGCATACGTAGCGCACGACCTCCTCGTGCGAGTCGGCTCCGAAGAATGAGGGAAGCGTGAACGGCGCATCCTTGAATGCGGACACGGATGCATACGATGGCGGCAAGACGCGCAGGTCGAGCGCATCAAAGAGCCCATCGCCGATGACGCCAAGCGGCGCGGGGAGCACAGAATGGTCAAACGACATCATGACCGCCTCAAGCGAAGGCAGGCTCAGCAATACGTCATGCACTCTCCGTTCATCGCTTGTGAGCAGGCCACGTACTGACCGTGCGCATCTAAGGGCGTCCCTGACCCTCAGCACGCACTGGTGCGAATATGCGAGTGGCAGACCGAGCGAGTGAGCTATGCGCTTTATGAGCTCCGCCTCGGAACAGAGGGGTTCATCGACATGCATGGCAGCATGGTTTATCGCAAGCTGGCGAGGGGTGACGGCCCAGCGCCCTACCATGGGCCCTTCTCGTTTTCTATTAAGGGCGCGGGCAAGGGCCGTGTCGTTGGTCACGACCATCTCGAAATCGCGGCATTCCTCGTACAATTCATCTATCGTCTTTGGCGCTGACATGAAATCATCTGCTCCACCCCACATTTCATTGTATTCTTAAAAATGCTCTCGTGGAGCGGTAGTAACGTCGTAATACTAAGGAAAAAAAGAGAGATGGATGCCCATCACTCAATGATATAGTCGACCGAGATCGTGCCGGTGACCGTGACGTCGCCCGGAAGCACCACCGCTGGCGCATCGGACATCTCGTCCTTGAGTACGCTTTCCCTGTAGTCGTACGGCACGATGTAGGCACTTGACTCACGCACCGTCTTGACATTACCAAGGCTTACTCCAAGCCCTTCGGCGATCGCTTCGGCCTTGTCGCGTGCGCGTTGGGCCGCTGCCGTGAGCGCCTCGTCCTGGTAGGACTGTTTTGATTCCTCCGTGAGCGAGAATGTCACGCCGTTTATCTTGTTGGCGCCGTTTTGCACCGCTGTGTCGATAATAGGCCCAGCAAGCGTGAGGTCGGTCGACGAAACGGTCAGCGTCTGCGAAGCTCGCCATCCCACCGTTTCCATCTCCTCCCTGATCCAGCGCTGCTCCTCGTGAAGGCTGATCTGGGATGTCTCTATGTCCTCCTCCGGTATGCCAAGCGCGATGAGGCCGTCGACGATGTCGTTGATGGCCATGTCTTCTGCCTCCTGTGCCTCTGCGGCTGTGGGGCGAAGCACCGATACGCCGACAGAGACCTCGACGAGGTCCGGCTCGACTGCCATCTGGGTGGTACCTGTCACCGAGAGGACCCTGTCCTCAGGATTTTCATCAATCGTGACCGTCGTATCGCCCATGCCCATGGCAAGGAGGCCTACGGCGACGATGCCAATGACTATGAGTATTGTTCCGATGGTCCCGATGGTCATACGTGTATCATCCATCCATGTCACCACATGCGTAGTTACGCCTTCTAGGCATATATTGGTTTCGCTTAGCTTCAACGAACCTTGAAGTTAACAGACACATCCAGGTATCTTCTTCATGGGACGATGGATTGTTAAAAAACCCAAATACTAATAAAGGAATGCATGTGATGGTAACCTATGAAAGGAAAGGTAACATACGGTTCCAAACCGCTCGTATACCCCATGCCGGCAGCCATCATCGGATCGATGGTCGACGGCAAGGCGAACTTCATGACCATCGCGTACTGCGGTGTCGTTAACAACAACCCCGCCATGGTCGCCATAGGGTCGAACCCGTCGCACCATACGATGAAGGGCATCCGGGAACACAAGACATTTTCCGTCAACATCCCGTCAACATCGATGGCGGAAAAGACCGACTACGTCGGCATCTATTCGGGCCGCGATGTGGACAAGTCAAAGATTTTCGACGTTCATTACGGCGTGCTGTCAAACGCACCGCTTATCGCAGAGTCCCCTGTCACCCTCGAGTGCCGCGTTCGGGAGATGCTCGACATCGGCGGCAACGACACTATCATCATCGGCGAGGTCGTTGAGTCATACATCGACGAGTCCTGCATGACAGACGGCGTGCCCGATGCGCTCAAGATCGATCCGCTCATCTACACGCCTAACGACCGAAAGTACTGGTCACTCGGTGATACAAAAGGCGATGGATGGAGTATCGGCACGTCACTTGAGTGATTCATTCTCATCAGGATGTGGCATCATGAGGTCGGAAAACATTGGTCTGCGCATACGGTCGTTCATGGAGCAAAAGGGCATCACTTCAGACGATCTGGCAGAACGAACAGGGCTTGAACGTGGATTTATCGAGTCGCTCCAGAAGGATGACGTTTATCCGTCACTCGGCCCGTTGCTCAAGATCGCCCGCGCGCTCGGCGTGCGTCTTGGCACGTTCCTCGATGACAACGTGAGCGAGGACCCGCTTGTCATACGCATGTCGGAGCGGACCGAGGAGATCGTGACGCACAGAGGGGACAACAAGCCTGCCTCGCTTACCTTCCATTCTCTGGGGCGGGGAAAGACCGACCGGCACATGGAGCCGTTTTTCATCGATGTCTACCCCGAGTCGTCGCTTGACAAGCACCTTTCGTCTCACGAGGGCGAGGAGTTCATCGTCGTTGACACGGGCAGCATCGAGGTCATCTACGGGTCGTCCACGTACCTTCTTCACCCGGGCGACAGCATCTACTACAACTCGATAGTACCTCACTACGTGAGCTGTGCGGGTGACACGAAGGCGACCATATACGCCGTCCTGTACTTTCCTGAATAGGTGATGCCATGCAGCAGCTTCGGGAAATAACGCTGGGTACTCTCCTCGATGAGGCCATCGAGGCCCATCCCGACAACGAGGCGCTCGTCTACGTCGACCGCGACTTTCGCCTCACATATGCTGAGTTCGGAGCAGTTGTTGACAGGCTGGCAAAGGGCCTCATGGCCCTTGGTGTCGAGAAGGGCGAGAAGGTGGCTGTATGGGCCACCAACATCCCGTACTGGGTCGCACTGCAGTTCGCTACAGCAAAGATAGGCGCCGTGCTCCTTACTGTCAACACACTCTATAAGAAGTCGGAGATCGCATACGTGCTGTCCCATTCAGAGACGGAGAATCTCTTTATCATCGACGGCTACAAGGACACCGACTACGTCCAGACGATCTATGAGCTCGTCCCCGAGCTTGCGACACAGCAGCGTGGTTACCTGCGAAGCGATTCGTTCCCCCACCTTCGCCGCGTCTTCTTCCTGGGCCCTGAAAAGCATCGGGGCATGTACTCCATCCCCGAGATCATGGGGCTTTCAAACATCGTTTCCGACGGGGAGTACAGGGGACGCCAGGCGTTGCTTGACCCCTATGACGTCGTCAACATGCAGTATACGTCCGGCACCACGGGGTTTCCCAAGGGCGTCATGCTTACCCATCACAACATTGCCAACAATGGCTTCTGGATCGGCGAGCACCAGCGCCTGTCCGAAAATGACAGGATGTGCCTTCCCGTGCCGCTCTTCCATTGCTTCGGCTGTGTGCTCGGGGTGCTTGCCGCCGTAAGCCATGCCACGACGATGGTGGTGCTGGAGCACTTCAATCCCGTCCATGTCATGACGGCAGTCGAGAAGGAGCGCTGCACCGCCCTTTACGGCGTGCCGACCATGTTCATATCGATCCTTCAAAACGAGCTGTTCGACAAGTTCGACTTCTCGTCCCTACGCACCGGCATCATGGCGGGCTCCCCATGTCCCGTTGAGGTCATGAGGCAGGTCATGGACCTGATGTACTTGACTGACATCACCATATGCTACGGGCTCACCGAGGGGTCGCCCGTCATCACGCAGACACACGTCGACGACGAGGTGTACAGGCGCGTCGAGACGGTGGGGCGCGCCATGCCCGGCATCGAGATGCGCATCGTCGATCCCGAGACCAACGAGGAGCTGCCGCCTCTCATCACCGGCGAGGTGTGCTGCCGGGGCTACAATGTGATGAAGGGGTATTACAATCAGCCCGAGGAGACCAGGGCCGTCATCGACGAGGAGGGATGGCTCCATACGGGTGACCTCGGTCACGTCGATGAGGAAGGATACCTTACCATCACGGGGCGGTACAAGGACATGATCATCAGGGGTGGCGAGAACATCTATCCCCGCGAGATCGAGGAGTTCCTCTACAGGATGGAGGGCATAACTGACGTTCAGGTGGTCGGCGTCCCCGATCCGAAGTACGGCGAGGAGGTGGTCGCGTTTGTCATCGCGCGCAAGGGCCACGATCTGCGCGAGGAGGATGTCAGGGACTTTTGCAGGGGTCAGATAAGCCGATACAAGGTACCCCGCCATATCTTCTTCGTGGACGCATATCCCATGACAGCGAGCGGAAAGATCCAAAAATACCGGCTCGTCGAGCAGGCAAAGGCGCTCCTCGGCGGCCGCTAACGGGTCATACGAGGAGCGAGGCCTGCTCCTGGAGCCGTAGCGTCGTTGCGATGCGTGCACCAAGGCGCCGCGCCTCGTCGAGCGCACCGCCGTCCTCGGATGCCTCGCCCTGCCTGAAGAGATTGGGCGCCTTGACGACCCCTATGGTGCGGTATCCCACACTCTCGAGCCCGAGCTGGATGACATCGGCCGTGAACCTGATGTTTGAGACATCGGACTGCTCACAAACGGTCACCACGCCAAGGAGCGGCTGCGGCGAACGCAGGTTTCCCGCACCGACCCAGCATGACCTGTCGCCCGCATCGAACATGACCAGTGAGTAGCATCGGTCGATGAACGCCTTCATGTCCGATGTGACGTCGTAGAAGTACGTTGGCGAGCCGACGATGAGAGCATCCGCCTCGCGAATGAGGGGGTAGACCTTTTGCATGTCGTCATCGATGGTGCACTCCATCGTCTTGGCACAGCCCTCGCATCCCGTGCATCCGCTGATGGACATCTCGCCGAGGTACACTACCTCCGTCTCGATGCCGTGGCGCTTGATCTCGTCAAGGGCGGAGGTCACAAGCGTTGCCGTGTTGCCAGTCGCACGCTTGCTCCCTATGATGCCTACGACCTTCATCCCGTCACCTGCCGAGGATCCGTGACAAGCGAGAGGTCGCTTTTCACTATCAGCGCCTTCTTCCATTCAGGGCGCGTCTGTGGGTGGTCCTCCCGATAGTGCGCCCCGCGCGATTCGGTGCGCGCATGGGCCGCACCGGCGATGGTGCGAAGTACGTGAATGGCGTTTCTCAATTCGAAGTAGTGCTTCAGCGAACCGACGGACTCTACGCCCCGGTAATCTTCCGAAAGGGCACGTAGCGTGCCAAGCGTTTCCTCGAGAGGCTTTTCTGAACGTATGATACCAAGCGACGTCCATGCAAGCTCCCTGAGCTCCTCGAGATGTTCGCTTTCCTTGGTGCCGCCCGTCTCATCGGGAAGCGAGGCAATGTATGCATCGACATCGGCCGAGACAAACGATGCCCCCATGGAGTGGTCTGCAGCGCTCTTCCCGGCTATCTCTCCGAAGACGAGCGCCTCAGCAAGGGCATTTCCCGCCAGCCTGTTTGCTCCGTGGACGCCGCCTGCGCATTCTCCGCATGCGTAGAGGCCGGCAACGTCTGTGGCACACTTTTCATCGATCTTGACACCGCCCATGAAGAAATGGCATGCTGGACGGACGTGGAGCTTTTCCTTGGCCACGTCGATACCTTTGGACTTGAAGAAGTCGACCTCCTTTTTGTACTTTGTCCCACGGAGCTTCTCAGGGATATCTGCATACGAGATGTAGACGCCGCCCTCGTGGCCGCGGCCCTCCATCGCTTCCGTGAATATGGCACGCGACATTCGGTCGCGTGTCGTCTTCTCCTTCAGATCGGGGTCGTAGCGTTCGAGGAATCGCTCGTTTTCGCTGTTGACCATCGTGGCGCCGTCGGTGAAGATGAAGGGCAGCACGAGGTATGAGCGCAGTGCCACCGTTGGGAAGAATTGCACGTACTCCATGTCGACGAGCGAGGCGCCGGCATCATGGGCCAGATAGTATCCGTCACCCGTGATCCCGTTGGGGTTTGTTGTCTGCGTATAGAGCTTTCCGCCACCGCCAGTCGCGAGCACGAGCGAGGGGCACTGGATGTAGACGAACGACTCGCCGTTGTATGCGAGCGCGGCGTTGACGGCACCGTCCTTGGTGAATACCTTGACGACGCTGTATCCTTCAAGGAATGCCACGCCCTCCGCGCGGGCCTGTTCATATAGTTTCTTGGGGATCACCTTGCCGCATCCAGGACCGGGCGGGTCGATGCGCACCGTCCGTGCGACCGAGTTGCCTCCTGAAAGGTCTAGGGAGAGCTTGCCGTCCTCGCGCACGTACGATACGCCGATGCCCTCAAGGGATAGCACGGCGTCGCGAGCGTTCTCTGCGAGCACCTTGACAAGATCGGGGTCAGCCACGTCGCCCGATCCTTTCATGATGTCCTTGTAGAAGAGCTCCGGGGAGTCGTCTTCTCCAAAGGTCCCATTGAGTATGCCCTCAGATATGAGGCTGCATCCGCTCTTTCCTGCCTTGCCCTTGGATATGAGCAGTACGTCCCGCCCCTTCTTGCGAGCGGCGATGGCGGAGCGCAGGGCGGCGATGCCGCCCCCCACCACTGCCACGTCGACGATGTAATTCTCAAGTACTTCCTTTCTCATACGTTGAGATAAGACGGCGTAATTATATATTTTTTCGTTTTTTTTTGATGATGATTCGTGCATTCTGGCACAGGATGACAGAAACATTTATAAGTTAAATATAATCATATAAGTAATTACTTATATTAGGTGTTGTCTTCATGGTGAAAAAGGTATTGTTCATATGCGTCCACAACAGTGCGCGAAGCCAGATGGCCGAGGCGTTCCTGCGCCATTACGGAGGAGAGGACTATATCGCCGAGAGCGCGGGGCTCGAGCCCACTTCTTTGGACCCCTATGTTGTTGAGGCAATGAAGGAGCGCGGCATCGACATCAGCGGCCAGGAGGCCAAAAGCGTCTTTGATATCGTCCGTTCGGGACGGCTCTTCAACAGGGTCATCACCGTCTGCGACGATGCGGCAAGCGAACGCTGCCCAATCTTTCCAGGCGTTACCTACCGTATCCACTGGCCGTTCCCGGACCCAACCGCCATCGACGGGACACACGAGCAGCGCATGTCATTCACGCGCCAGGTACGCGATCAGATAGAGGAAAAGATCAAAAACTTCGTGGAACACGACACCGACTGCTGCTAGCAGTCCCGTTAGAAATCGACATGGTCGGGATGCGGACCGATGCGCGTTCCGCCGTCGAGCGCGTCGATGATCTCCATGTCCTCGTCGGCCAAAACGAAGTCGAAGACGTTGGCGTTCTCACGCAATCGCTCCTCGTGGACCGTCTTGGGGATCACGACCACATCGTGCTGCAGCGCCCACCGGAGCGCTATCTGCGCTGGCGTCTTGCCGTACTTTTTCGATATCGCGCTGATGGAGGGATTGTTGACGATCTTACCGCGGATGAGGGGACTCCACCCTACGACCTGTATCTTGTGCTCCTCGCAAAACTCGCGTACATCGCGTTGATTGAGATAGGGGTGGTACTCGATCTGATTGACGGCGGGCACGATGTCCGCACCCTCCAAGAGCTCCTCGAGATGGTGGATCTGGAAGTTGCTCACACCGATGGCCCTGGCGCGGCCCGTCTCATAGATTCGTTCGAGCGCGCTCCACGTATCCTTGATGAGGCCCTTTTTCGGCCAGTGGACGAGGTAGAGGTCGACATAGTCCATGTCAAGGAGGTCGAGGCTCTGGTCGAATGCCTTGAACGCTTTGTCAAATCCCATGTCGGTCGTCCAGAGCTTTGTCGTGATGAAGACGTCGTCACGTTCCAACATACTATCATTGATCACCTTTCCGACGCCGCGTTCGTTACCATAGTATGTGGCGGTATCAATGTGCCGGTATCCTATGTCCAAAGCGCTCGATACGGTCTTTTCCACTTCCGGGCCGTCGGGGATCTTGAATGTTCCCACACCGACCCATGGCATCTTCGTCCCGTTGTTGAGGGTTGTGGTACGTTCTAGGCCGTTTATCATATCACCGTATATGGCTATGACACGGAGATATAATAAATTTTTGAATTAATTATTATAAAAAGGCAGAATAGGCCCTCATTGAACGATTATTGTTCTGGTCGCATCGTGGTGCCCTGCTGCTTCACTTCCGCGTCCGTAAGATGGGCACATACACTCTCGACGCCACCCTCCTTACCTGGCGCGCAGTGAAGCGTGATGGTGACGCGGGTACCGTATGTTACGTCGATGATGTCATATGAGCTCGAGCGCAGGTCGTGTTCGGCCCGTGCGGCGTGTTCGTGCGGTGCTATCACCTGCATGATCGAACATGGGACCATGCGTACGATGCCTGCGTCCTCCACAGCACACTTCCCGGCGGCCGCATATGTCCTCGTGAGGCGCCCCTTTCCCAGTTCTGTGCCGCCGAAGGTGCGGGACACGATGACAAGCGCATTGGTGGCATCGCGACGTATGAGGAGAGTCTTGAGCGACCCGCCGGCACTTCCGTGCGGTTCGCCGTCATCGCTCCATTTCAGGACGTCGCCGGTCGTGCCTATGCGATATGCAAAGGCGTGATGCGAGGCCTCCGGTTGGCGAGCCCGCATGAGCGATAGCGACTCGAGAGCTTCGTGTTCGGACGATACGGGCAGTGCATACGATATGAACGTGGATTCGAGGACACGTATCGTCCCATGACCTTCTTTAGCTAGCGTCAAAAAAGGACGCGGTGTCATGTGGATTGCTCATCGGAGTCATATAAAAACTATTTTATACGCATAGATTCAGGGAACGACATGCAACAAGACGACGATGCGGCCGCCTTCACGTTGAACGGCGTTACGAAGCGGTTTGGGCAAACATATGCCCTTCAGGACGTGACGCTGTCGATCCCTGGCGGCGCTGTGGGGCTCCTTGGGCCAAACGGTGCTGGCAAGAGCACGCTAATTCGCATCGTCTTGTCGCTCATATCCCCGACAAACGGTTCGGTTACCCTCCTTGGGTCCCCGGACGCACGACCAATGCTCGACAAGGTGGGGTATATGCCCGAACACGATTGCCTGCCCCCAGCCATGACGGCGGTCGGATTCGTAGCGTACATGGGCCAGGTATCTGGCCTTGATAGTGACGTGTCGCTTGAGCGCACGCACGACATCCTCGACTACGTGGGGTTGGGCGAGGAGCGGTATCGCCAGATAAAGGGATTCTCGACAGGGATGCGGCAAAAGGTCAAGTTCGCACAGGCGCTCGTCCACGAACCAAGTCTCGTCTTCTTTGATGAGCCGACCAATGGTATGGACCCACAGGGGCGAAAGGAGATGCTTGACATGCTCAGGGACGTGATATCAACAGGTAAGAGCATCATACTTAGCTCACATCTGCTTCCCGACATCGAGTACGTATGTGACGATGTCGTCATCCTCCAGGACGGGCGCATACTAATGCATGATTCTCTTGAGCACATGCTCGATGCGAAGCAGGTGAGCGTTCGCATCGTTGGCGACCAAGAGGGCGTCATGGCGTTGCTCAAGGACCGGGGACTCTCCGTCGAGGCCCGGGGCTCGATGCTCATCATCGAGGGCGGCGTAGAGGCAAGGGATATCTTCGAAGCGGCTCACCTGGCCAACTCGCACGTAAGCTATCTCTATCCACACGTTAAACGACTCGAGGACGTCTTCATCCAGGCGGTGAGCCACCATGAGTAAGGCAGAGTTGCGCTCGATCGGCTCTGCTGAACGCATCTCGATGGGTCGGCGAATGCGTTTTTTCGTATCCCGTGCCATCATCTCACATATCAAGTCGAAATGGACGATCGCGATACTTGTCATATCATATGCACTGTTATTCGTGCCCAGGCTCTTCATGACCCTCGCGATGGCCACGCCGTTCGATGCGTCGTTTTATGCGACGTACTTCTCAGAGGGCGACCTCTTCATACTCCTGCTCGCTGCCGTCGTGGGATCCGGTGTTATTGCCAATGACATGAAGGATGGATCGCTCGTGCTGCTCTTTACCACCTCGTTCGGAAGGGTGCGCTACGTCGTTGGGCGCGTGTTCACTGTGTTCTTCCTGACAGGTCTGCTCACGTTGCTGCCACCGATCATGCTCCTCATTGTGGCGCTTTTGGCAAGTGCTCCCCCCGTTTCGGCATTCATGGAGGGCGGATGGGTCATAGGGGGCATCATCGGCTTTTCCCTTCTGCTCACGGGGTTCTACGTGCTCGTCGTGTCCGCACTCTCGAGCGCATTTGCCGACCGGAGGTATGCAGGTGCTGCTCTCTTTTTCATCGTCCTTGTGTCAGATATCGGGCGGTCGATCCTTTCTTCGATTACCTCATCTCACTATGTTCACCTCGTCTCGGTGTTCGACAACATCAACATGGTTGCTTCCTACTTCTTCAGGTCCCCACCCCCGTTCCCGGTGGAGCAAGGATACAGCGCGCTCGTCCTCCTCGGTGCCATGGCTGCAAGTTCATATGTCCTTTACACGACGCTCATCAAACGGGAGGTACTCCCATGATCGTGTCAGCACGCGACCTTTCCCGATGGTACGGCGAGGTCGTAGGTCTCAACAAGTTCAGCGTCTCCGTCAAAGAAGGCATCACGGGCCTCGTTGGCCCCAACGGGGCGGGCAAGACGACGTTCATTCGCCTACTCACCGGGATGATACGCCCCAGTGCAGGCTCGCTTCTCGTTCTTGGCGAGGTGCCATTTGACAATCCCTCGCTCAAGGCATGCATTGGATACTGTCCTGAACACGAGGCCATGTTCGAGAATCTTACATCGACCGATTTTCTTTCATGGCAGGCACGAATGAAGGGGTATACTGCCTCCGAGGCACATTCTCGCGCGCGCTCGTGTTTGAAGAAAGTAGGTCTGCCCACACTTAAACGCCCCATCACGACATATAGCAAAGGGATGAAGCAGCGGGTCAAGATTGCCCAGGCTCTGCTTCACGACCCAGCGTTCCTTATCCTCGATGAGCCATTCTCCGGTGTGGACCCTGTTGCCCGTGTGGAGCTATTTGACCTGCTTTCCTCACTGTCCAATGATGGTGTGCACATACTCCTCAGCAGCCATGTGCTCCACGAGGTTGAACGTCTCACATCGTCTGTGGTTCTCATGAATCATGGTAAGCTCGTCTATCAGGGCGACATATCACGTGTGCATCAATCGATCGAGGACCTGGTCACGTCCATACGGCTCTCGACGCCGTCTCCTCGCGAACTGGCTTTGCTTCTCCTCTCCGAGGGAATCATCGATGGTGCCGAGGTAACCGATAGCGCCCTTATCGTCAACACGGACGTTCCAGGACGTCTCTACGAACGGTTGCCGTCCATCGTGGTAGCTGACGGCATCGATATCACGACGGTCGAACCTATCGGCACCGACCTAGAAACAATATTTGAGAGGATGATGCGCTGATGAGTCCTATGACCATGGCATTTATCTCGCTCGCACGATTCACATCGTCACAGATCGTAAGGTCCAGGAAGTGGGTGGTGCTCATGGCGCTGTGCGCCGCGCCCGTGGCGCTCCTCGCATACTGGTCGTACCGCCCCGATGCAACGCCGCCGTTCACGTTCTTTAGCACGTACACGTATCTTGTCTATCTGCAGTTGATGCTTCCCTTCGTGACGCTCATATACGGCACTGCGCTCGTGAGCGAGGAGCTCCAATCGCGCACTATATCATATCTCATATCAGGTTATTACACTCGCAGGCAATTCATTGTTGCACGGTATCTGGGGTTCATCCCCGTGACATGGCTGCTCATAGCCCTGCCCATCGTCGTCTCGTATATCGTTATCGGGTCGACGTTCGGCGGGCTCATGTCGAATCTTGACATGCTCGGGTCGTTCCTTGGTGTGTCGCTTTGTGGCGTGTTTGCCTACGGTGCCATCTTCTGCCTGCTCGGCACGCTCCTCTCGCACCCTCTTGTCATCGGCCTGCTCATTGCCTTCCTCTGGGAGGGAGTGGTCTCGAATCTGCCTGGCAACATACCATATGCCACGGTGTTTTATCACCTGCGCTCTCTTTTATCATATTTTGTTGAGAATGTCGAGTTCCTCTCACAGGTATCGACATCTTCAGCTGGTGTCGCACTGCTCATGATAACTGCCGCCACGTTTGCAGCCGTTTTTCTGAGTACGTATGTGTTCTCTAAAAAGGACATACTGTGATCAAGTTCTCTCACGAATAAAACAATAGGAAGATTTTTATATCATACTGACTGATTATCAGTCAGTGACTGACCGTCAATCAGTAAGGTGATGTCATGGCCAAACGTACCAGCAAGGACCCGGCTGAGAGGAGACAGGAATTCCTTGATGCTGCAGAACGCCTTTTTCTTACGAAGGGATATGAGAACACATCGATTAGCGACATCGTCGAAGCCGTCGGCGTTGCGCACGGGTTATTCTATTATTATTTCTGTTCGAAGGACGAGATCGTCGATGGTATCGTATCCCGCAACCTCTCCGTGTTCGAGGAGAGGCTGTCATCGATAGTCGAGGCCGATGAGCTCAGCTCGCTTGAGAAGATGCGGCGAATGTATCTGGCATCGTATGAATTCAAGAAGGGCAGGTCGGGGTTTATCACCTATGTGAACGCCCAGGAGCAACATCTGCTCCTGCGTTCATCGTTGCGCAAGAGGGTCTATGAACATATCCTTCCCTCGTTTGCGCAGATAGTGAGACAGGGTAACGAAGAGGGTGTGTTTGACGTGTCATATCCTGAAGAGACAGCCTACGTCATCTTCTCCCTCTCTGACCTATTTGACATGGAGTCGGAGCAATTCGATGCTGAGGCACTCAAACGGCGATTCTATGCGATTATGGACATCATGGAGCACTTGCTCGGCACGAAGAAGGGAACGCTCCTTGCACTGTTCGATGACATGGTACAAGACCTGGACGGCTTGATGGAAGAGGCGGTCGACCAGTACCGCCTCCAGAAGGAAGATGCGAACAAAGAGGTGTGAAAATGAAGTATGGAAAAGTAACAAGGAGAGCGATCTTGTGACCGCACCTGCCGCTTTGAACGCGGAGGCCCCGGTCATCGAGGTCATGGGTCTTCACAAGAACTATGATAAGGTCAAGGCGGTAAACGATCTCACGATGTCAGTGCGCAAGGGAGAGATCTACGGATTCCTCGGCCCCAACGGAGCTGGCAAGTCGACGACGATCAAAACGATAATGGCGCTTACGCATCCAACGAGCGGCGTCATCAAGGTCCACAACACACCTGTGTCTACAAAGACCGTCGACATTCATAAGGATATCGGTTACCTTCCGGAAAAGATCTCGTTTTATCGGAATCTCACGCCTGTACAGACGCTCACGTTCCTCTGTGAGCTCAAGGGCGCAGACCCCGTCGTGGTGGACCAGCTCCTTGAGGATGTGGGGCTAGGCGATGTAAGTGATCGAAAGGTCGGTACGTTTTCCAAGGGCATGGTCCAGCTGCTTGGCGTCGCTCAGGCGATGATAGGCGACCCGTCCCTTTACATCCTTGACGAACCCATGGGCGGCCTTGACGCCCGCTGGGTGCGCATCGTCCGCGACAAGATACGCGAGCTCAACGAGCGCGGCGCTACGATCGTCTTTTCTTCGCACATACTCTCGGAGGTGCAGATGCTTTGCGACCGTGTTGGCATCATCAACAAGGGGGCGCTCGTGGCAGAGGACACCATCGACAATCTCAGCGACCATCTCGAGCTGCGCCCGCGCCTCGAGGTCACGATAACAGGCCTTGACGGGGCTGTGCCCGATGGCATCGATGCTATTGAAGGCGTATGGAACGCCGATGCCGAGGGCGACAAGCTCACCGTCTCATGCGATGCGTCATCACGCATCCAGGTGCTTGTTGCTCTCGAACGAAGGGGGCTTACCATCAAGAACTTCAAGACGCTCGATCCAACGTTGGAGGATGCCTTCGTGGAGCTTATCTCAGACCATGGGGGCGAGCAATGATGATCGAGTTTGGTCCGGTCCATACTGTGCTCAAAAAGGAGGTCTCTGACAACATCAGGAACAAGTGGATCATCCTTTTGACGATCATCTTCGCATTCCTCACGCTTGCCGCATCTGTTCTGGCCGGCGGCGGCAGCCTCGGCGGGCTCGAGGAGACGGTAACGACGCTGATGAGCATATCGATGATCCTCATCCCTCTGATATCCATCATGTTGGGATATTCGACGATCTCGGGCGAGGATGAGGATGGATCGCTTGCGGTCTTGCTATCATACCCCATAAAGCGCGGAGAGGTGTTCATTGGCAAATTCCTGGGATTGGGCATCGTCATCGCGCTGGCAACGGCCGTCGGGTTCGGTGTCTCGGGTATCGTAATAGGCCTGTCGAAGAGCGCGACGCCGTGGGGAAGCTACGCGGCGTTCATCTCATTGTCGGTGCTGCTCGGACTCCTCTATCTGAGCGTTTCCATGTGTTTCTCGGCGCTTTTCAAGCGGCGAGTGGCATCGCTTGGAGCGGGCATACTGCTTTTCTTCTGGTCGACGATCTATGGAACGGTGCTCATGGGAATCTACTTTGCCACGGGCGGGTCGATGAGCGATTTCACGTCTGCAAACCCCACCATCCCCGATTGGATATGGCAGAGCATCTACTTTAGCCCCATGGACATGAATCAGACCGCGAGCATGCTCGTGTTCAATATCGAGCGGGCGTTCGGTTTTGCCATCGAGGTACCCTCGTTCGTTGACTTGGCAAGCATCATCGGGGCCCATCTCGTGTGGATCATTGTTCCGCTCATCATCGCATACCTTGCGTTCGAACGGCGCGACATATGAAGCCTTTGCGCTTCATTTTTCTTTTTTTGATCCATCCGTTTTCCAGCTCTCTTCAGTCGGCGTGTGACAGATCTATGATGTGCAAAAAAGCCATAAAGGATGGTATCGATTCCCTTTTTGAAGAGGCGATTCCTGCTATTGTGGGAGGCTATGATTATGCAACATGCAGATGGCAACAAGGACACGTCAACGCTCGCACTCATTCTCGCAGTGGGACTTCTTGGCATGATGGGTGGCGTGCTCATGGGCCCCGTGTTGCCAGCATTGTCGGACCACTTCGGTGTTGGCGGTGGCTCAGTCGGTCTTGTCATCACCGTTTACGCCGCAACGACTGCGTTGTTCTTCCCCGTTATGGGGTACTTCACGGACAGGTATGGCCGCAGGAACGTTCTCGTCCCTGCCCTTGTCATCAACGGTGTGGCAGGCATACTCGGTTCAGTAGCCCCATCATTTAATTTTCTTCTCGCTGCTCGCGCATTGCAGGGGGTCGGGATAGCCGGCATGGCGCCCATGGCCGTCGTGCTCATCGGCGACCTCTATGAGGACGTGGAACGCGCAGGTGCGATGGGTTCACTGAGTAGCATACGTTCTGCAGGAGGGATCATCTCACCACTTCTTGGAGGCACGCTGGCTACCTTGAGCTGGAACTATCCTTTTGCTGTCTATTCGTTATCGATACCACTCTCCCTCATCTTCTGGTCGCAATTCCCCTTTCCCGATACGCATACTACGCTCTCGATACGCGAGTATCTCACTCCGCTTGCTAGGGCAGTGAGGGGAACAGGCGTACAGGCAGTCCTTGTCATGAGTTTTCTCTCGTTCTTTTTGCTCTATACCGTCATGACGTTCATCCCTCAGCATCTGACATCCACGTATGGCCTCACAGAGGCGCAGGCAGGCGGATTCTTAGCCGTTCAGGCACTGGCCACGATAACGCTTGCGCTCCAGTCGGGAAGGCTTGTGCAACGGGTGGAGCGTCGATACTTGTTTGGCATAGGATTCGTTGCCTCGGGGCTTGGGTTCCTCTTCCTTCCAACATATGGGGCACTTCTCTGGATAGCGATCTCGCTGGTGGTCTACGGCTTTGGGAGGGGGCTCTATCAGCCGCAGATCATCACCCTCGTCGCTGACGTCGCTCCAGAGGGACTGCTCGGGGGCGTTTCGTCTGCCAACAACATCGCTAAATATGCAGGCCAGGTCGCTGCACCGTTCCTGCTCGGACTCGTGCGGAGCATGGCAGGATTCGATACTGTCTTTTACGTCTCGGGCATCATGGGATTGACGGCAGGACTTGCTATACTCTTCATGGCGTTCATGTGTTCACCCTCCTGAGGGTCTGTGTTGATAACAAGGGAAAGGGCAATAGCATCTTAAAGCGCCTGCTACATACGTTCTGTAGAGCGGTGGTAGGGAATGGACAAGGAAATGCTTGACCCCGAGACAGTGCACGCTGCGGCCAGGGTGCTGGGCCTTGGCGAACGCGAGACGATAGAGGACATCAAGAAAACGTATCGCGAGCTTGTGAAACGCTGGCATCCAGATAACTGCAACGACGATCCCGAGATATGCAGGAAAAGGACTGAGGAGATCGTCAATGCGTACGAGATCGTGATGGCCTACTGCACCCATTACCGATTTTCCTTCAAGAAGGACGACATCATCAAGAATCTTCCTGTGGCGGTCAGGATGAACGAACAATGGAAGAAGCAGTTCATGGACGACCCACTATGGAAGTAGGCAAGGTCAGCACCTTCCCTTCGAGCGCGCGATCTGGAGCGCTACACGTGCGCTTTGCTCCTTGTCCTTGATCTCGAGCATGATATCAAAGTCGAGACCGTCCGTTTCTTCGAGGTAGTGTGCGAAATCCTCCTGGTCGATCGTGCGGGCATGCGTCCCTGCCGCCATGCCTGGCTCTTGAGAACTGTAGTCGGTCATGGGGACACCGTCGCGGCGCTTCCACGTGCTCATTGCACTGACAAGGGCGTCCCATGTCGACTCTCCCTTGTTCAGGCATGCATGGTGGAACGAATCGAAGACGACGGGCACGCCGCACCGTTCGTGGATGTCCATGCAGTCTGAGAGCGTATATGAACGATGGTCATTTTCTATGACGAGCCTGTCACGTACCTTCTTGGAGAGCGCATTATATGTACTTATAAAGCGCCCGGTAGCGTTTTTCTTATCCCCGTAGACGCCGCCGACGTGTATCTGCACCTTGGCGCCTGCATCGAGTTCCATCAGGTCAAGGAGGTCGGCCTGCCATTCGAGGTCTGCGATGCTGCGCGTGACAACGTCCGGCTTGGGCGAGTTTACCACTATGAACTGGTCGGGATGCATCGATATCCGCATGTCGTGCTCCTTGACGTAGTCGCCTAAGGCCGCAAGCCGTGCGGAATACTCGCTTTTCCAATCAACAGATAGCACGGAATGGCTCGCGAATGGTATGATGTCCGAACTGATCCTGAAGAAGAGCAGCCCTACCTCCACATTATGGCGAAGGATCCGGTCGAGGCACGTCATGTTCGCATCCACCGTTGCCCTGAACCGTTG
>RXIG01000020.1 GCA_004212155.1 archaeon | reverse complement strand
GGCAACAAGCGCATAGCCGTGCCCCTTCATAAAGGGTTCACATGCGTGGTGGGACCCAACGGTTCGGGCAAGTCGAACCTATTCGATGCCATCTCGTTCGTCCTTGGGAGGATGTCTGCCAAGTCGATGCGCGCCGGCTCAATCGCCGACCTCGTCTTCGCCGGTACGGAAAAACACAAACCTGCCGAATACGCCGATGTGAGCATCTTCTTCGACAACGAGGACGGTTCCTTTCCCATTGACAAGAAGGAGGTCATCATCTCACGCAAGGTCGACAAATCGGGCAAGGGCGTCTATCGCGTGAACAACAAGCGAGAGACGCGTTCATATGTCGTTGACCTGCTCAACAGCGTCGGCCTCACTCCGGACGGCTACAACATGATAGCCCAGGGCGATATCACCCGTTTCATCAAGATGTCGTCGTTTGAGCGACGTGCCATCATAGAGGAGATATCCGGCATTCAGGAGTTTGACGAGAAGAAGGAAAAAGGCCTGCGCGAGCTGCAGAAGGCCGAGGAGAACATAGCACGCGTCGACCTTGTCGTCAAGGAGGTCGCATCCCAGCTCAACAGGCTCGAGAACGAGAAGAACGATGCGCTGCGCTACCAGTACCTCCGTGATGAGATCGCCAAGGACAAGGGCAAGCTCATCTACGGGGAGCTCGACGAGTGCACCTCTCAGCGCCTCGAGCTCGAGGAAAGCATCGCCGACAAGCAGGAGACGATCGAACGCCTCAACGCCGAGGCAGAGGACCTCCACGAAAAGATCGCCGAGTACGAGGAGCGCAGCAAGGAGATCGAGTCCGAGATCGAGGAGAAGCGCGAGGACGAGTACCTTGCATTATCCCGCGAGGTCGCGCGCCTCTCATCACAACTCGATACGCTCAACGCACGCAAGGAGATGAAGAGCTCTTCGCTCCAATCTGCCCGTTCCAAGATCGAACAGCTCTCCGACACGCACGCATCAAACGAATCACAGATCGCAGGGATGAATGCCGAGATCAAGCGGCTCCAGGAAGAGCTCTCCGAGCTCGACGCCGAGATAGGGGAGAAGGAGCGCACGTATGCATCGCTTATCGACTCGCTCGAGGAGACGAGCAACAAGTTCTTCGAGTACAAGGAGGAGGCCGACGGCATGGAGGACCATATCGCTGGCCTCAAGGATCAGGAATACTCATTACGTAACAACCTCACATCACTCAACGAGCGCGAGAGCGCGACCGCCGAACGCATCGAGTCGCTGCAAAACGACCTTGCCGACCTTGGCATCGATGAGATCGAGTCCGAGCTCGCAGAGACGCAGCGAACGCTCGAGGAAAAGCAGCACGAACGAACGCGTCTTG
Organism: archaeon; assembly: GCA_004212155.1. GTDB lineage: Archaea > Methanobacteriota_B > Thermococci > Methanofastidiosales > NM3 > NM3. Next base: position 21,710 of record RXIG01000020.1, on the reverse strand, counting down.
ACGTGGGGAGATTGCGCGAACGAGAGCGCGAGCTATCCTCGCACCTCGATGCGATCGAGCGCAAGCTCATAGCACTTCGCAACGCAATCACCGAGCTCCAGTCGCAGATGGGCAAGAAGCAGGAGTCTCGCGATGTGCAGGGACGAAACAAGAGCGCCACTGACGAGGTGCTGCGCCTCATGGAGACCGGTGAGGTCGAGGGCATCATAGGCAAGGTCTCAGACCTTGGCACAACGAGCAAGGAGTATGCTGTCGCCCTCGAGGTGGCCGCCGGCGCGCGCATGAAAGACATTGTGGTCGAGGACAGCGACGTGGCCCGCTCATGCATATCGATACTCAAGAAGAAGAAGCTCGGACGCGTCACCTTCATCCCGCTTGCGGAGATATCACCCCGATTCACGCCCGAACGCTACAGTGGCAATCTCGAGAGGGAGGGTGCCATCGACTTCGCCATCAATCTTGTCTCGTTCAAGGAGGAGCACCGCAAGGCGTTCGAGTTCGTTTTCTCAAACACGCTCATCATACGCGACATCGATGTGTCGCGTTCCATGTCACGCCAGCGCATGGTCACGCTTGACGGCGACATCATCGAGGCCTCAGGCATCATGACCGGCGGCTACTGGCGCCCCCGCCGCTATCTCGAGTCGTTCGAGACGAAGGAGGACGAGGAGGAGCTCGCCCGCCTCATGGGGGAAAAGGAGAATTTCGAGAAACAGCGCACCTCGCTTCGCGAGGACCTCGCATCGCTTCGCGAGGAGATCGAGAACGCCTCCCAGGCCGACGCACGCCTCTCCGCTGAGATCGCCGCTGCACGAAAGAGCGCCGGGGAACTTGAGCGCTCCCTCGGGTCCAAGCGTTCAAGGAATCAGGCTATCGAGACCTCGCTCGCAAAGGCCCGCGAGTCTCTCGAGGACATACGTGGGCGCATGTCGTCGCACGAGGAGGAGCTCGCCACGGTGGAGGAACAGCTGCGCGAGGCACGAGAGCGCAAGGACGCACTCGACGCCAAGGTGGAGGAATATCGCTCAGAGAGCGTCGAACGCTCGCAGAAGCTTGCCGACGAGCTTGCCAAAAAACGCCATGAGCGCGAAGAGCTCGTTTCATCGATCTATTCTCTTGAATCCCAACGGGATACCCTCGCAGCCCGCAACGCGTCCATATCGGACGAGATTGCCTCGCTTTCAAGCGATGCCGAGGGCCTTGAAACAGAACTTTCCTCGCTCGAGGACGAGATAGGGACAGCGGAGCTCGACCTCGAGAACAAGCGCGACGAGGAGTCCGCCCTCTCGTCCGTGCTCCAGGACATCAAGGAGCAGCGCGACACGTTGCGCACCACGCTCTCGGCGACACGTGATCGCCGTGAGAAGGTAATGGGACGCAGCGCCAAGGCAGAGGCAGACATCAAGGCGCTCGAGGTAAAAAAGGAGGGGCTCGATGAGCAGATACGGGAGCTCGAGGAGGAATCCGCCTCGTTTGAACGGCCTAAGGAGGTCGTCGAGGACCTCAAGGAGCTCAGATTCAAGATCGGGCGCATGGAAAAAGAAAAAGAAGAGCTTGAGCCCATCAACATGCGTGCCATAGAGGAGTATGACGAGGTCGAGAGCCGGTACCTCCTGCTCTCGAGCAAGCGCGACAAGCTGCTTGAGGAGAAGACATCCATCCTCCGCTTCATCGACGAGGTGGAAACGAAAAAGCGCGACGTCTTCATGCAGGCATTTGACGTTGTCAGCAAGAACTTCACCGAGATCTTCGACCAACTCTCGCCGCAGGGCGAGGGCAATCTGGTCCTTGAGGACGACGAGGACCCATTCGGCGGCGGCCTCTTCATCGAGGCGCGCCCCGCGGGCAAGGAGCTCGTGAGGACCGAGAGCATGTCCGGCGGCGAGAAGGCGCTGACCGCATTGGCGTTCGTGTTTGCCATCCAGCAGTACAAGCCGGCCCCGTTCTACATTCTCGACGAGATCGATGCCCATCTCGATGACGACAACGTGCGCAAGGTCTCGGAGCTAATCAAGCATTCGTGCGAGTCGTCCCAGTTCATCGTCGTCACGCATAGGGACGCGATGATGGCACGCGCGGACAGGCTGTTTGGCACGTCGCTCCAGAAGGACAAGATCTCGCGCATCGTCTCAGTGGAGCTCGAACAGGTCGCCGAGCTAGGCGACATGCAGCGCTACGGCGTGGCAGAGGTCTGAGCGGCATTGATTTCTTTTGCATCATTTACATTTTATCCGCAAGATTTTAATAGATATATTTGTTACTTCTTTGCGGAGGACCACTTTCATGATCGACGTCTCAGTTGCTGACTCAAGGACGCTTAAAAATATCTTTGAGTCGATAGCAGAGATAGTCGATGAGGCCGCCTTCATCTTCGATAACGACTGCTTCCGCATCGATGGTGCCGACCCTTCGATCATCTCGAAGGTCGAGGTCTACCTCAAAAACAGTTTTTTCATGGAGTACAACGTTGACACCTCGTTTGAGTTCGGCGTCGATATGGTCTCGCTTGACAAGATCGCCAAGCGTATCCAGGGGCCTGACACCGTGCGGCTCATCTCCCGCGATCGAGAGAACCTCCTTGAGATCGTCCTCAACGGAGGTATCGAGCGCAAGTTCGACGCTTCGCTCATCGAGCTCAACAACAATCTTCCGCGCATTGACATCACTTTTCCCGTTGCCATGGAGCTTGACACGGAGGTGTTTCGAAACTGCATCAAGGACCTTGCCGTGGCGGGGGGGTCGGTAACGTTTGACGTAAGCGACGATGCACTCGTCATGTCGTCGATAGGCGAGCTTGGCAACGCGGTCATCACAATCAGCAAAGACAACGAGTCGCTTCGCGATGTCACGATAGACAGGCCCTGCTCAGCACGCTACAATCTCTCGTATCTCGTGTCGTTTCTCAAGGCTGGGCAGATATCAGACACCATACGCCTTTCAATGGGCGAGAAGGACTATCCGCTCAAGCTCGAGTTCTCATTCGAGCACGGCAACATGATCTTTTATCTTGCTCCCATGGAGTACTAGTGCCCTTGTGCACAATGGGGCAGGGACATCAAGCAATCCAAGAAAGGAAGGCCACACGAGCACGGTCAGAACACGTTGTCCTTTTTGGCCAGCTTCCCGAACAAAAGCGTTGAGAGGAGCCCCTTGCTCTGGCGTTTCAGGATCTTGTTGTAGAACTCGTCGGTCTCATGTGCGTCCAGGAAAGCGAACTCGTCCACGATGCCCTCGATTAGTTCGATCTTCTCGTTGTGGTCTGAGGGGAATGTGAGCGTATAAACGTCCTTATGCAGCGTCTGTGCAAATTCAAGGTCGTTCCAGACGATATAGGGATACGTTTCGTAGACCGACATCCCGACGACCGCATCAGATGATTCGAGGAACGTGCCAAGACGCTTCTTGTCCTTTCCCCGATAGTCGTAGGGATTGATGATGCTCTTTGCGCCCAGTTCCTCCTTGATGAGGCGTATGGCGTATTCTTCGGTTGGTGTGTGGTATGCAAGCGATGGGTGGCTGAAGTAGACCTTCATGGTATCTTATCCGTATATGGTGACGTCGACGGCGTCCCCCTCGTTGACGGCAAGCGCCTTGCGCAGGTATGTGGGCGCGACGATCTCGACGATGTTTTCGTCATGGTGTGTACGGTACGGTATGATGATGGCGCCGTCGATCTTGTTGCCAATCTTTGCCTTGTATGCCTTCACCGCACCAAACGACCGGTCCTCGGTCTTGAATCCCTCTATCGGTATGAACGTGAGCTTTTCAATGGCGGCGTTGAACCGTGCGAGATTGTTGTCGTCGAGCTTGAGATTGAACGTGCCGGGGTAGAGCGAGAAGCCCAGCTTCTGTATGAACTGGTTCCTGTAGCCCTGTTGCGAGATGTAATACTTCCCTTCCCCCATGCCCGTGATGAGGCGCCCACGGATCGTTATCTCGTTTTCAGGCTTGCTGAAGATGTTGTAGAGGGTAAAAAAGAGGTCTTTCATCTTCGCAGCGCCCTTTTCGGTGAGGATGACCTGCTGGCGCCGGGGGCTGCCCGTACGTTCTATGAATCCCCTTTCCTCAAGCATCTGAAGGCGCCTGTTGGCCGTCTGCTGCGACGTGCCCAGTTCCTGTGCGAACTCTCCTGACGTGAGATAGATCCGTTCCTCTATCGCTCCACGCTTGGCGAGCGGTATGAGGCTCGCCACTTCCTCGATCTCCACAGTACCACCTTTGTATATCTCTCCACGTTCATACGCATAAATATCTTTGGTCTCATATTTGGGTAGGTATGACCGCGGTCCGGCATGTCCTTCGCGACGCAATCTTTATAAACGTCTCGGCGATGTTTAATAGGGGATTTCACGTGAGCAGAAAACCATTCGATCTCATTCATAAGAATCTTGATAACGATGTAGAGGTCTATCTTCGCGACGGCCGCATGATACGTGGCAGGATGGTCGGGTACGACAAGGACCTCAACATCGCGCTCGCAGACGCGACGTCGCAGAAGGGAGAGACGACGCGCGACTACAAACGCCTCGTCCTGAGAAGGAACAACATACTCAGCATCGGAAAAGAGGGAGACGTCATCTGGGAGGAGGAGTGAAGATGCGGGCACTCACACTGGATGGCAATGAGGTCCATCCCACGAAGGTGGTATGCCTCATCGTCAACTACCATGCCCACGGCAAGGAGCTCAAGCATGCCGTTCCCGACATGCCGCTTTGGTTCCTCAAGCCGCCGCAAACGATCATCGGCGATGGGGAGTCGATCGTCTTGCCCGAGCTTTCCGAAAACATTCACCACGAGGTGGAGCTGGCCGTCATCATCGGCAATGGCGGAAGCAACATACCCCGCGAGGAGGCGCTCGACCACGTTCTCGGTTACTCCATACTTCTTGACATCACGGCACGCGACCTCCAGGACAAGTACATACGGGAGGGTCGCCCATGGTCGATAGCCAAGGGGTTTGACACGTTTGCGCCCATGAAGCTCGATATCGTTCCAGCAGCCGCCATCAAGGACCCCAACGACCTCGACCTGAGCCTCACGGTCAATGGCGAGGTGCGCCAGTCCTCGAACACGAAGGACATGATATTTTCCGTCGAGGACATCATCTCGGAGATATCAAAGGTCACGACACTCGAACATGGCGATGTCATCGCCACCGGGACCCCAGAGGGCGTGGGACCGCTTCGTCCGGGCGACACCCTGCACGCATACATAGAGTCGGTCGGCACGCTTGACGTCGACGTCGCCAAGAAATAGTCACTTACTCCTCGATGGTGGGATTGACAAACGAAGCCTTGCAGTACTCGACGCCCTTTGTCCTGTTTATCCTTTGATACGTCTCCTTTATGTCAAACCAGTCCCCTTCGCACGTGAGCACGCCAAGCACCTTGTTCTCCTTCGCAGGAACGCTCGTTGATGCATGCACCGTTGCCTTTGACGAGACGGTGGCATCGTGGAGCTGCTTGAGGACGGAGTGCACAGTGGGATCGTAGAGATACGTGATGGTGCCTATGAGAAAATGTGACCCCTTCATGAACTCGGATTCGCTCACCTTTGAGCGTATCAGTTCCGATATCGCCTTCGAACGGTTCTTGTAGCGTTCCGACTCGATGATATCATCGAACTTTTTCATAAGCGTCGTAGGCACTGAGACGCCAAATCGTGTTACCCTTTGCATATGGGTATTATCTTACATTCCTAGAAAAAGGTTGCCCACCCGTGTGGCCCTATCATTCCTCATAGATGCGAACGGTGCCAAGCTCGGTCGCCGCCTTGAGCGATATCCTGTTGGAAGCCTTTTCATATGAGGGCGATTCAAAGCTTGACGGATGTTCTCCGGCCCTGCGTTCGAGGTAGGTGGTGTTGGTGATAGAGCCCTTCTCGACAGATGCCCTCACCCGCAGTGGCAGCTCGGCCTCGTCTACGACGATGCGGATCGACCCGAGCTCTGAAGCGACGTCATATGACTGTTCGCGCTCCCACAGGCGTGTCTTGAATTTGATGCTGCCCAGTTCGGTGGCAAGCGAGCCACGGTCAAATGAAATGTTCGTTGTGATGTTGCCCTTCTCGGTGCTTGCGGCAAGCTCGGACCCCGTGACGTTTACGATGCGTATGTTCCCATTCTCGTTCGAGAGCGCAAGCTTGCTTTTGACGTTCATGTCCTCAAGTGAGAGCGAACCAGTCTCTGCGGCAATATACATGGAATCGGCACTTAGCTCCCTGATGTCGATGTTCCCGTTCTCCGACGTGAGCCGGCACATTTCGCAGTCAAGCGTCTTGAGCGTGATGTTGCCCTTCTCGGTAGTGAGTTCAAGCGAGGGCATCGTGGTGTGCGGAATGGATATGTAGAGGTCTACCGATGTGCCGCGCGGCATGTCCGGGGCAATCCTGATAACGCGCATCGTGTCCCTGAGATAGACCTTGTAGTCGAGGTCGATCTCATCGAGCACCTCCTCGCAGCGTTCGCGCTGTGAGGATTTGCACGACTTCACGACGCGGATCTCCACGTTCTTGTCGTCGCTTCCCTTCACGAAGATCTTGCCGCGTTCGACGTGGCATTTGAGCTCAATGGGCGCGTCGCCCTCCAGGGGGACGGTGATCTTTTCCTCACGCTCGTACTTCTCGCCGGTAGGATTGTTCATGCCTGCCGTCTTGAGCTGCTCCTTGAGCATGCGCATCGTGTTCTTGAGCACCTCGTTGACGTTCTCCGTCACCTCGGTGGTCATCTGTTCGATGTCGCGGCTGATGGTCTCGGATGGTTCATGGTCGAGGTCCATGATGCGATTCTGGAGCTTCTTGATGCGCTCCTTGTAGTTCTTCTTCATCTCCCTGTAGGTCTCTTCGCTGATCTCGTTGTTCTTGTACATCCTTTCAATGTCCTCGACAATCGAGAGAAGACGCTCCAGTTCGAGTTTGTCCTTTACAGCCACGTTTCCCACCAGCTTGGATGTTTATCCACTTTTTTTGAGTACATATTAATGTTTCCTTTTTGGTGATCAGAGGAGCGTGTTGAGGGTGAACCGCTCGCAACATCCGTACTCCGGACGCTCGGTGATCTCCTCATCCGAGGGCTGAACGGTCTCCTTCGAATCACGCGTCATCTTGTTTTTCACCAATGAAAAAACGTTCCATGCGAAACGTTGTGCGTTGGATGTGTTCATCATTTTGCACCTCACTTGAATTCTTGCTATGAAAATATTACTATGTCCTCTTATTTAAGCTTTTCTTGATAATTTTTGCTTTAATTTATTAAAAAAATAATAATTAGCCTTATTTTCTTGTTTTTTAAAAAATTAAAACGTTTTTTCAAAACAGAAAAATATATATACAAAAAAGAAAAACGGCTAATCATGCTCATTGATGCCCTTTCGGCGATGTCTAATGAATACCGGATGATGATCCTGGACGCCCTCAAGGAGGGAAGCAAGCGCCCCCAGGACATGGAAAAGATAACAGGGCTCACGCGGGGGGGACTTGAGCGCCATCTCAAGATACTCATCGACTGCTCGCTCGTGGAGAAGGAGACATACGTCGAAGAGGGCAGGGCAAAAGTGATCTTTTATCTCAGCGACGAGGCTGCCGAATTTCTGGAGCGCATTGAGAGTCTCTACAGCGAGTTCTACAAGCAAATCGTGCAGCGAAAATCCCCGGAGGAGTACAAGAAGGAGCAGATAAAGATCCTCTCGGTGAAGATCGACAAGGTCAACGAGTCTTTGAAGGAGATAGAAAGATTGAAACAGAGCGGTGACATCGAGGACAAGGAGTACCTCGACCTGAAGGTGCAGTACGTCAACGACCTGATAGAATACCAAAAGGAACTTTCGTCGCTCTAGCTTCTACCCGAGGTCCTTCGCTCCTTTTCATGCTCATGTTCCTCTTTGAGGTACCATACCACGCCGCGTTCGGACTCCTTGCTGTCGATCTTTCCCTCCTCCTTGAGGCGCAAAAGATTGAGCGTTGCCTTCGCAGTTGGCAGACCAGCCTTCTTCGCCACTTCCTCTTTTGTGAGCGGCGTGTCCGTGTCCCTGACGACTTCAAATACCTTTGTATACATACGGTCACCTCATCAAAGCATTTATATATGTAATATGGTATCTCGTTATAATAACCTTTCTCCTTTCAAGTAGTGGTACCACCACCAACTTATTTAAAGGGAACATATTTTGTATATGGGAAGTGTTGACAAAAGGGGTGTTAGAATGAGTGACAGAATACAGAACGTGATTGAATATATGCAAAACTATGTGGTAGCAGATACGATGGTCCCACGCAATATCAGGAAGGCGGCCTCCGATGCTATTTCTCAGCTGCAGCGCAGCGGTGTCGAGAACAAGGTAAAGGCATACGCCGCCATCGAGCTCCTCGACGAGATATCAAACGATCCCAACATGCCCATGCACACACGAACGGTGATATGGGAAGTGTTGAGCGAGCTCGAGAAGATCGAGTAATCCCCTTGGGTGTAGCTGGATGTATGGATGGTCAGGCAACCTTCTCAACGTCTCGCTGTCTGACGGTTCCATAGCATATGAGGATACCCCATACCTCCAGGACTACATCGGCGGCAGGGGCCTTGGCGTCCGCCTCTTTTTCGAACGTGCATCGCCACATATCGACCCCTATGACCCGTCATGTCCTCTCATCTTTTCTCTTGGCCCGTTAAACGGCACCACCGCTCCGACGTCCGGACGTTGCAGCGCCGTGACGCGTTCACCCCTTACCATGACGATATTCGATTCCAACTGCGGCGGTTCGCTTGCCACCAGGGCAAAGGCCTGCGACATCGATGCGGTAAGCATCACCGGCCGCGCGGATGCGCCATCACTCCTTGTCGTCGAGGAGGGCACGGCATCCATCGTCCCTGCCGAAAATCTGTGGGGCATGGACATCCCATCTGCAGGCGCCGCACTCAAGGGGCGCTACGGAACGCGCGCCGGTCTTGCGATGATCGGTCCCGCGGGGGAGGCAGGTGTGCGCTTTGCCACCATTTCCACCGACGACTACCGCGTCTTTGGGCGCGGGGGGCTTGGCGCGGTCATGGGGTCCAAGAACCTCAAGGCCGTCGTGTTTTTGGGCTCGCGCAAGACCGCCGTTGCCGACCCTGCACAGCTCAGATTCGTCCGCGAGCAGGCGCTCAAGCTCCTTGGGGCAAACCCCATCACGTCCCGCGGCCTCAAGGCGTTTGGCACCCCCATCCTTGTCAACATCGTCAACACCATGGGCATGTTTCCCGTCAACAACTATCAACGCTCGCATACCGACCGGGCCGATGAGATATCGGGCGAGACGATCACCGCCACGATGCTGGAGAAACGGCGCGCCTGCACGGCGTGCACGATACAGTGTGATAGGATTACCTCCATCGATGGTGTGCGCTCGCGTGGTCCCGAGTACGAGACCGTGTGGGCACTTGGCCCTAACTGTGGCATCTTCGACCTTCGCTCGATCGCCGCATCGAACAAGCTGTGTAACACCCTCGGCCTTGACACGATAACATGCGGCGCCACGATCGCGTGCGCGATGGAGCTCGTGGAACGGGGCCACCTCGATGCCCCCATTTCGTTCGGCATGGACATCTCCGATACCATCGGCCTGATAGCCCGCCGCGAAGGCATTGGCGCCCGGCTGGCCGAGGGGTCCAGGCGCCTTGCCGAGTCGGCCGGAGCTCCAGGATATGCAATGCAGGTCAAGGGTCTCGAACTTCCCGCCTACGACCCTCGCGGCGCACAGGGTATGGGGCTTGCATATGCCGTATCGAATAGGGGCGCCTGTCACCTTCGCTCATACATTCTCGGTTCAGAGGTCCTCGGTATACCCAAGCTTCTCGACCGCATGCTCACGGGAGAGAAGGTCTCTCTCGAGATCACGCTTGAACACCTCAACGCCGCGGTCGACAGCCTTTCGCTTTGCCGCTTCACGACGTTTTCACTCTCGGAGGAGTACTTCTCACGCATGCTCACGAGTGTCACGGGCGTCGAGTATTCGGAGACCGACCTTATGCGCATCGGCGAGCGAATCTGGAATCTTGAGCGGCTCTACAACACGCGCTGCGGATTCTCTCGCGATGACGACACCCTCCCGCCGCGCCTGCTCGAGGAACCAATCGCTGAAGGACCTGCCGCAGGCCAGGTATGCCGTCTTGGGAAGATGCTTCCCGGGTATTATCGGGCGCGCGGATGGGACACGGAGGGAAATCCGCTGCCATACAAACTGGAGGAGTTGGGACTGGATCATGTATGAGGAATTCAAAAGGATCGGAAAGGTGCTCTTTGGTCTTGGCATCGTCGGTTCGCACTCGGGCAATCTCTCTGTGCGCTCGGGCGACCGTATATTCATAACGCGCCGCGGGTCGATAGTCGGCGATCTGCGCCCTTCCGATATCATCGAGACGGGCATCTACGAGGATGACAGCGGCATCCTCCTCGCGAGCACTGAGATCAAGGTGCACCGCGCCATCTACAAGAAGACGCCGGGGCTGGCCATCGTGCACGCACATCCCCCATATGCCATCGCGCTCTCGATGCTCTACGATGAGATATACCCTCGCAACGTCGAGGGTTCGTACTTCTTCCACAAGATACCTGTGGTCAGCGTCAAGCATGGCATAGGGAGCGACGAGTCGGCCGAGCTCGTTTCCGAGGCAATGCGCGACTACAAGGGCGTCATCCTGAGGGGCCATGGCACCTTTGTCCATGCGAAGCTGCTCGAGGACGCTCTCTCGCTGACGTCCGTACTGGAATCGGCATGCCGTACCGAGTACCTCCTCGAGATCGCGGGACGCCCGCCGGACTCGGACGTCAAATGGTAATGTCCCGTTTGCACACCTTTTGCGCACATTTATATCTTTTCTTCACCTTATAGTGATGCGTGCCACCGTCGCCGATTTGGTTGAAGATGCGCTCTGTCGTGAAACATTCTCTGGGGGGGCGCATGACATGGATCAGCTGTAGCAGGCTCCCTCGGCTCATGCGGGAGTATGCGGATACCTATTCTCGATTGCCGCCGCATCTGCAGACCATGCTTGACGCGTTGTTCCCCGAGCCAGCCGACTTCCTTCCGGAGGATGGTTCGGTGATCATCGCTGCCGTGCCACAAAGGATCGTCAAGGTCCGATTCTTTTACCGCGGTCAAAAGATCGATGCAGTCGTGCCGCCCACATACGACAGACGCATCGACGAACAGGTCATCTCGCACATCGCGCCCATCCTTGAAGGGGCGGGATACGGGATCGTACCGATCGAATTACCGAAAAAATATCTGGCCGCACGCGCCGGCCTTGGCAAGTACGGTCGCAACAACATTCTCTACCTTGCTGGCCTTGGGAGCTTTGCACGCCTCGTCTCGTTCCACACGGACCTTCCCTCCACGATCCGCCCCCTCTACGCTCCGAGGCTCCATTCCTCTTGCGAACTGTGCGAGCGTTGCGTGGAAGCCTGCCCCTCAGGTGCGCTCCGCGATGGGGACATCATGGATGCATATCGCTGCATCACGTTCCATAACGAGTCGACCGACCCCTTCCCCTCCTGGCTGGACCCCTCCTGGATGACCTGTGTCGTGGGATGCATGCGATGCCAGGAGGTGTGTCCCCTGAACCGCACCTACCTTGGGCATATCAGGAGGATGTCGTTTTCCGAGGATGAGACGTCGATCATACTCGGGGGCGACAAGAACGAGGCAACGCCTCTGCTCGAGGAGAAGCTGCGCGATATAGGCCTTTTCTCAGAGTTTTTCCTTCTTTCCCGCAATCTCTCGTTCCTTATCGCCAATCGCACGGGACAGAATCCCTATGGTAAGTTTTTTATAGCACGGCAGTCTAGGATGGAACGCTAGGCCGAGGTGGCAGAGCTCGGACAAACGCGCTGGCCTTGAGAGCCAGTTCCCCATCCGGGGAGCTAGGGTTCAAATCCCTACCTCGGCGCCATATCTCTTTTTTGCTCATTACGTTTCCGTGATGCGGTCTTGTTACCTGCCATCTAGCCTTTTGTAGAGATTTGCCATCTCTATCGCTGACAGCGCCGCATCGAATCCTTTGTTGCCTGCCTTCGTTCCCGAGCGCTCGATCGCCTGCTCAACCGTATCGGTCGTCAGTACACCAAAGATGACAGGTATTCCCGTTGCAAGTGCGACGTTGGCGATGCCTTTTGAGACCTCGGCCGACACATAGTCGAAGTGCGGCGTATCGCCGCGGATCACAGCACCAAGGCATACGATGGCATCATATGTGCCCCCGTGGGCGATACGTGATGCGACCGCTGGTAGTTCGTATGCGCCCGGTACCATGATGACGTCGATGTCATTCTCAGACGCCTCATGACGCAGGAGACAGTCGACGGCACCTTCTTGCAGTTTTCTGGTAAACATTTCGTTGAATCTGCTTACGAGGAGCGCTACCTTAATCCCGCGTGCCGAAAGTGTTCCCTCAATAATCCTCATCCGTTGTACCACCCATGATCTCGATCGGACCCAGCATGTGTTTGAACCTCTCGTGTTTTGTTTGCATGTATCGTAGCCCCTCATCGTGAACGGGCACCTGGAGTGGCGCGTGGACGACATCGATGCCGTATGTCTCAAGGTCGCCTATTTTTTGTGGATTGTTTGTGAGAAGGAGGATTCGCTTCACCCCAAGGTCGGAGAGTATGTGTCCTGCAACACGATAGTTGCGTGCATCGGGGGGGAATCCAAGCGATTCGTTGGCCTCGTAGGTGTCCTCTCCCTCGTCTTGCAGCTCGTAGGCCCGCAGCTTGTTGTGCAGCCCGATCCCGCGCCCTTCCTGGCGCAGATAGACGAGCACGCCGGCCTCGCTCTTCCCGATAGCATCGAGCGCGGTCTCGAGCTGCGCTCCACAGTCACAGCGAAGCGAACCGAGCGCATCGCCGGTGAGACATTCCGAATGCACACGCACGAGCACGCGATGTGCATTCTCAAGGTTGCCTTTGATGAGGACAACATGGCACTCGCCGGTCGATTGGTCCCGGTAGCTCCTGCCCTCGAAAGTCCCGTGGCGCGTGGGCGCGTGGAATACCGCCTCACATCGCGCGTGCTCCTCCGTACGTCTCTTGTAGCGTATGAGGTCCTCTATCGTGATGATCTTGAGCCCATGGCGCTTTGCAAACACCTCGAGTTCCGGAAGCCGGGCCATCGTTCCGTCCTCATTGAGTATCTCGCATATCGCGCCTGCCGGGGGCAATCCCGCGAGTCGGGCGAGATCGACCGACGCCTCGGTGTGACCAGGCCTGCTTAGCACGCCACCCTTGCGCGCCCGCAGGGGAAACACGTGTCCAGGCCGCCTGAGGCACGACGGTGTTGTATCTGCGGAGGCAAGCGCCCGTATCGTCTTGCATCGTTCATGCGCGGATATGCCGGTGTCCGTGGTGGTCTCGTCGACCGATACGCAAAATGCGGTGGCGTGCGGGTCGGTGTTGTCAGTTACCATCTGGGGAAGGCCGAGGGTCCGGGTCATGCTCTCCTCGAGCGGCACGCAGAGCAGTCCCTTTCCGTGTGTTACCATGAATGTCACGTCATCCGGCGTGGCCAGTGCCGCCGCCATGACGAGGTCGCCCTCGTTCTCGCGGTCCTCGTCGTCGACCACGATGATCATCTTTCCTTCTCTTATGTCCTCTATCGCTTCTTCTATTGTTGCCAATGCCATGATAGTACCTCAAAATCCATTTTGTTCCAGCATCTCGATGGTGGGTGTGTTAGCAGAGTGTGCAGCGATGCGTTCGCAATACCGAGCCAGGATGTCGTACTCCACGTTCACCAGTTCGCCTGCCCGCCGCTTTCCTAGTGTCGTGTGTGCCCTCGTATGAGACACGAGCGACACCCATGCGCTCTGCGGACCAACGGATGATACCGTCAGGCTCACACCGTCAAGCGCGATGGATCCCTTGCGCGCGACGAATTTCGTGTTGGGAAGCGAGATGCAAAGCCATCGCGCGTTACCTTCGGAGCGCGCGCATGTCACGGTACCAACCGCATCGATGTGCCCCGTGACGATGTGACCCCCAAATCTTCCTGCACCGTTCAGGGCCCGTTCGAGATTCACTGCCTCGTTGCGTTTTAACCCGGGTAGGGTCGTTGTCCGCATCGTCTCTGGCATGATGTCCATGGTCATCGTTTCTCGGGATACCTCCCGAACGGTCAGGCAAGCGCCATTCACGGCGATGCTATCGCCTACGCGCGTCCCCTCCGCTATCGATCGCGAGGCTACGCAGATCGTTCCACCATGGGGACCAAGGCGCGCTGATATGACGGTTCCCACATTCTCTACAATGCCAGTAAACACGCATGACACCTCTTACATGTGTCGAGCGCGTTGTTGTTATATAATTTTGGGTAGTTAATCATAAATGAGTAAAAAAAGGAGCACTATGGCGACGCTCTCAGAAAAAGCAGCATCAGATGCGTTCGAGGATGGGGCGTGCCATTGTGAAGAGCGTATCCAGATCCATTTCCTCGTCGCCCATCACGGTCGCCAGAAGGTGGATGATGATGTCCTTTTTTGCCAGGTCGATGAAGTAATAGGTGCGCTCGTTGCTCTCTCTGACGTTTACCCGTGCCCTGCAGTCGTCGAGGTCATTACCCTCAAGGTCCTCTTCAGGCACGAACGTCCATCCTTCTTTTGAGAACATCTCGTCTATCTGTTCATGCGTGTACCTTTCCACGATTTGGATGATGTTGCCTAGCGGATCGTCATCATCATCCACGTTCCAGAAGACGGCAAAATCATATTCGATCGGCCGGGATGCTTCGTTTGCCGTGCCATCAGGCCCCTCAGGCACGAACGTCCAACCGTCTTCTATCTTGGGGTCATCGCCGAACCCCTCAGGCACGAACGTCCAACCGTCCTCCATCTGCTGAGCGATGAAATATGATGCTGGAACGTCAGTGGAAGTGAGAAGGAGGTCCCCAATGTTTCCCTCGTAGGTATCATTACCCGCTGCGGGACCAGCGACCACTGCGATCACCGTTATGGCGGCCACTGCGATCAGAAGGAGATAGTGCTTCATCGTGGTCCCATCCCTGTTTTAATCATATATATATTGTGCCTGTTTTTGACTCAGGGGAATGGGTACTGCTTCGCGTATCGTATGAAGACGCACTGCGGTATACAGTCGAAGGCGAGAATACGCTGTTGTTCTCCCTGTCGCGCAAGCATGTGCAGGACGGTGTCCCGGGCATGTGATGCTGACGTCTCGGCGTAGTCCTCATACCATTCGGCAAATGATTCGAAGGACCTTCTCATCGCGATCCCCCATATCTCGTCCCATTCTTTTGCACCGAGGAGGAGCTCAAGTTGTGTATTCATCGCTGCAAGCTCTTCCTGCAATACCGCTTCATGCGCGTCTACCTCCTCGGGAGGCATGTATCCGTATCCTTGCAGAGCGGTGTCATCGATGAGGAGCATATCATTGTCAAGAGGCACCGTATGTGCTGCCATCGTTGCAACGATGGCGTGATTGTACATCCCCCATGCCTGGTATGCCGCGCAGCGCAGGTAGTCTTCAATAGCTGTCCGCATCTCGTTTTTTTGCCGCTGCGACCATCCGCCCTCCTGTGCGAGGAGCATCATCACACGCTCCCTTGCCTGCACGTAATCCTCCTCTGCGTCAGGCAGTCGATTGGACCATAGCGCTTTCGTTTCATACACCCTTTCAGCAGAGTATGGACTGCCGGCAATAGGGGTCACCCACATCGGGCAGGAATCGGGCGGATCGTGGTATACACATCCGATGCAGTAAGGATCGCACCCCCTTATGATCACGTCGCTTTCCAGCGACTGGGAGTAGAGTTGCGACCCCAGGACCGTGTATACCGACCGTTCGTTCATGGTCGCATATTCTCGCACGAATGAGAAATACGACTCGAAAAGTGCCATCGCCTCACCACATGTGGCATCGCCTCCCCGTAGGCGTTCCACCATCGCATCGATGTCTGACTCCAGTGCCGTGCGCTGTTGCACATACATGTCGAGGCCGTCAGGGGAAATGCCTCCGTCCGGATGCGCGAAGGGTACGCGGGCCTTGTCGATGAGGAGCATGTCGCCGTCGGCTGGGGCCGAGCGATCAAGGAGCACTGTTGCCGTTGTACTTTCCGTGGTGCCGAGCAGATAGTATGCGAGGAATTCCTCGTAGCATGCCATCACCCCCTCCAGGTCCGTTGCATCATTTGTGGCAAGCGCAATCCTCACTGCCATCTCGAACTGTTCCTCAAGGTCTTCAAGCGTTTGTTCGGTACGGGGCATCTGTTGGTCCCATGCATCTCGGACCGCCGCGACATGTGCTGCAGAGAGGGGGATCGCCCCCTCGGGCATGAGCGGCGTGGTCGTTGGAGGGGTATTGTCGGATTGACCCATGCACCCGGAAAAGAAAACGACTCCTAAAAGGATCACCACTGCGATCCGGGAGGTGTGCATGCTCTTACTCATTGAATTAAACTATATAAATTATCTCTTTCTTGCATAGTCACGTTACCCGTGCTCTTCGATTGTGCTTATATGATACCCCCGATAAACGTCCTTTTCATGGGAAGCGGTGCGGTACCACAAATCGTGTGGGCGATGAAGGTCAGAAAGGAACGACGACAACAACTGGTGGATTATATCGAAGAAGTTGGAAGCAGATACCCCGAGGGGTGTCCGCTTCTCCTGCTTTATGACTTCATCTTCATGTGGCACCTGAGCACGCGGTGGCTCTATGACATGCTTGCACAGTTGAGATACGAACGGGTCGTCGTATGCCCGCGCCCCTTTCACTACATCGTTGTGCGAAAGGGAGTATAACGCACCCTTCATTTTAGGAACGTTGAGAGTTGGTTGCGGTCCTTGAGAAGTTTCATCCTGGCCATGATGCTTTCAAGCCACAGATTATAGCTTTTCTTGAAATCCGACCAGTCCTGTGCGCTGTACTCCTTGTCCATTATCTCGTTCAGGCGCCCTATCTGCTCATCGATGGTGTCAAGGTATGCGTTGATATCGCCGAATACGTTTTTCGGAAGCTCCTCATTGTACGCATCAACGATGTCCTTGACGGTGTTGACGTTGACGCCAAGCTCTTTGGCAATGTCATCAGAACCGGCTCCCTTCTTGTAAAGAGACAAAATCTCTGTCTTATCCACTTTCTTCATCGTGTTCATCCTCCTCTCCCTGCGCCATTTCCTCTGCCAGGTCGTGTTCGAGTTCCTCTATCGTCTGATTAATCGCATCGAGAAATAGTGATGTGTCGCCGGAGGGGCTCTTGAGCAATGAAAGAAACCGTGGCGCATCATCAGAGATATCACGCACCGTCCCATCTGGCATCATGACAAATACCGGACCACGTGATTTTTTTTCATCCATATGAAAAATCATGCATCGCACCTTATAAATAATTGATGAAGGCGCGTTTATTTATGTGCCGTCATGGCGGTCTCGAACCAAAATTCGTAGATCCTTTCCAACGCCTTTTCGAGTTGCTCATGGTCGCTTGGCTTTGCCACATAGCTGTTTGCGCCCAACTCGTATGCGTTCTCGACCTCCTCATCGATCTGGGAGGATGAGAACATCACGATGGGCACCTTCCTGAGATGCTCGCGTTCACGTATCTCCTTGAGGATCTCAAGGCCGCTTTTGAAAGGAAGATTGATGTCAAGGAGTATGAGGCAGGGGATCTTTGAATCATCACAGAAGAAGTCCAACGCCGTGTGGCCATCCCGTATCACCGTCACGTCCTCACAGGTGAGGTCCGAGAGCGTCCGTTTTATGACGAGACCGTCCATCTTGTTGTCTTCCACTGAAACTATGCCGCATGTTGTCATTTTCATCTCCTCTCTTACTGTGCAGTGATTTTTATCGAATCTATGAGCGAGTCGTTCATACTGAGGCCATACGTATCGATCGACAATGACACGGTCGTAGACTGGCCGGGGGCGAGCACGATGCCACTTTCCAGGTCTCCGAAGTCTGTCTTGTCGTCATGGGCCCCGATGTCCTGGAGCGTCACTGTGACACCGCGCGTGCCGTTGTTCGTTATAGTGAATATATCTTCGAACACGATGATGGCATCGACGTTGAGCCCATTTTGGGCATCGCTGATGCGAAGCTCGTATGCTCCGTCCCCGTCGCTATCGACAAAGTATGCGCCATTCACGGTCGTCGTTGGCGCAAGCGCGAGAAGCGCCTCTCCATCGCCAGAGACGGAGATCGTTGCATCCCTTTCAGCCGTGATCGAGGTAAACGCACCGCTAGCAGTTACGGCAAGCATTGCCGCGATGATCGCCAGTAGTGCTATGAGCTTTTTCATGTTGTTACCTCGCTTCGTCCGTAGTTATGTGCATGGCTTTAAAAGGGGAACGAACGAGACGTAAGGAACGGTGTTCCTTTACGTTTCGTATATTATATCACTTCATTCGGCTACTATGGTCATGCTGTCCATGATGGTGCCGATCTGATAGGGGTACTGTCCCTGCATGTTGGTATACACCTTGATGTAGACATCGATGGAATCACCGCTTCCGAGAGGCGTGTTCCACACTGCCTGCATGTTGGATGGATTGCCATCAGGCGAGCTTGTGAACAGGATCGGCGATGTATCCGTCACGTCGTTTGCACCCAACATCTGGCGGATCGTTACGTTTACCGTCTGCGTCCCGTTGTTGGATATGGTGAACACCTTTCCTAAATCGGTCTCCGCATCGACGTTAACGCCGCTTGGCAGTTCCACAACGAGTGCCCCATTGTCGTCATACGATGCATACGGCGCATGTGCCTCGAGGCCGAGGAGAGCGCTTGCGTCACCAGATACATTAATAGTGGCCTCTCGGTCAGCGGTCACCGACGTGAAAGCACCTGTCGACATGACGACAACGGCCGCCAATAGGATTCCAAACAGTGGTATGAGTTTTTTCAGCATGATATGCACCTTTTAAAGGTCTTGATATGGCATTTGGTTGAGTTATTTAAAAAGGAAACGAACGCATGTTACGTAACACTGTTCTTTTTTGAACACCCCATGTGGGTGCACTGGCGAGGAGACCACCCTTCCCAGTGCACATAGTAAAATCAGTGCTATCCGATGCAATAGAGGAGCGCGTGCGCGCTAAAATAGGCATAAGGGCCCGATATGGAAATTGCACTGTTTGAATATCCTGTATCGCCGATTTGTGACTCATATATCCAGTGTTGGGCACCCGAAGCGGCATCGAGGCAGTATACTTCCCCTTCAAGGGTCATGAAGTATACATTGCTATTTGCAATGGTCGGTGTTCCACTCACGGGGCTGTTGCACATCTTTAGCCATTCGGATGATCCGTCCTCCACATCAATGCAGTAGAAGAAGCTGTCCTCTGCCCCGACATATACATAACCGTTATAGAACACAGGCGATGACCGTACGGCATTACGCGTTTCCTTTTCCCAAACCACAGACCCATCCTGCCTGTCGATACGGTATACATCGTAGTTCGTCGTGCCGATGTAGATGCTGTCATCCGTTACGCACGGCGTCGAATAGATCGAGCCGGCCCCTTGGATTTGATTCTTCCATATCAGGTTACCATTCATGGAGCCCAGGGCATACACCGTGCCACTTCCATCACCGAAATAGACAACTCCATCATCGTAGGATGCACCGCCTATCAATAGGTCGTCTGCCTGGAAGGCCCATCGTAGATTGCCGTTGTCGCTTGAGATGCAGTATATGTGTTGGTCAAACGACGTGACAAATACCTTGTCGTTGAACGCAAGAACCGGGCCCCTGATGTCGCTTCCTACCCTATGCAGCCATAAGAGATCCCCCGACATTGCATCGAGACAGTAAACATACCCATCATACGAGCCAGCAATTATCGTTCCTTCGTATGCCGCGGGCGTGGACAAGACGATGTCGCGCGTACCGTATGACCAGAGCTCATTACCCGTTGTCTTGTCGTAACAAACGATGTCCCCATCTCCCGTGCCCACATAGACATTGCCGTAAGCGATGATGGGTGAAGACGTAAAGGTGTCAGATCTTTGCACTGCCCATAGTGAAGCGAATACACTCACCCCTTCGCTTGATGTCACGCCCGAACGCATAAGGTCATACCCTTCCATGGCCCAATCCGTGGGCTCTATTTTCAGTGATGGTTGTGGTGGCGCCGTGGTCGATGGGGGAGACGTAGGGGGCGCGAGTGAAGTAGGCGGTACTGTGGTGGTGGGAGCGTTGGTCGCAGGCGAAGTTGTAGGGGGTGCAGCGGTCGTTGCCATTGGGCATCCATCATTGTGTATAGGCCCATAGACATATGGACATTTATCGTATGTGTCCTGGATGCCGTCGCCATCGGAATCCTTTATTTCCGGTTCGGAGGTGAGCGTGAGGGACATGTCCTCATTGATACAACCCGTCAAGAGGGCAGCCACGATACACAATACCAACAAGAAGGGCATATTCTTATGCATACACAAGATATGTTCAATTCTATTTATAATTTCCTTTTTTTTCTTACTATTTTGTGGCGTTTTTTTAATAAAGTCATGTTAGTGATTCACATTCTTCATAATTTTATATACTGTTCTTTTCATGCATAGATCAATCATAGTGTCACTCGAAAGAAGAAAAAAAGGATTTATGTTCCCGCAATGATATTATGATGAATGTACTCCTTCGAGAGGTACATGGAAAAGAGGGATGCGTTGCGAATGTCGATTGCCGACGCTGCCCTTAAAATGTTTGAGCTACTCCCCTGGAACGACATCACCCGTGTCATAGATATGGGGTGTGGAACGGGCGTGATGGCGCTAATGCTTGCGAGACGTCACAACGTGGTCATCACATGCGTTGACAGGGACGAAGGGAGCCTTGAGGCCCTGCGAAACAACTCTATCCACAGCGGTACTGATGACCGTATAGAGATTTGTCATATGGACCTGCGCGACGTTTCATCTCCTGAGAACTACTTTGACATGATAATCTCTGAGGGCTCGGTACAGATTATCGGATTTGAAAATGCCCTCGGGAAGTGGGAGGGAATGGTGAGAAAGGGCGGGTACCTTTTAATACACACCGATTCCCTCGAAAGGGAAAAGAGAGAGATGGCAATTTCCTCCAACGGATATGAGTTGATGGCCACGGCCACTATCACTGCCAATGAATGGTTGAGGTTGTATATAGGTCCCCTCATGGACCTGATTCGTTCCATATCATGCGCGGGAACCAAGGATGCGCAACTGATCGAACAGCTCGAACAGGATTGGAAGGATATGAGCAACGCAATAGGCGATGCAGATAAGATGGAGTCCGTGCTCTATCTATGTAAAAAAGGCTGATTCATATTGACGGTCGGCCATATGGGACAAAAAAAGTGTTTTATAGGGGTAAAAGGATTCAAAAAAATAATATTCAAAAGGAAGGAATCGTCTCGAAATCGTTTGAGATCGAGACGAGCTTCTGTAAGGTTTATTGAAGGCTCAGAAGAGCACTAATAGAATTAGTATCTCTTGCGCTTCTGGAAGCAGTCTCGGCAATAGACTGGTCTTCCTTCGGTCGGCTTGAATGGAACTTCACACTCTTCGCCGCATTCCGAACAGATGGCCTTGTGCATTTCGCGTGGGCCAAAGTCGTCTCGCCTTCGGTCGTTGTAACCCATTGATGTTCACCTCTTTTCTACTATTACCCACATCTTATAACTAGCGAACACCTTGGGAACTCCTCCGGCACTCCTCTACTAAGATAATGAGTATGCGATAATCATTTCAT
>RXIG01000019.1 GCA_004212155.1 archaeon | reverse complement strand
GGTCGATAGGCTGGGGGTGTACGCATCAAGCTTCGGCGAGATGCTCAGCCCGCCAGTACTAATCGTCTAAGGCATGGGGTTCCGAAAGAATCCGGGGTCGGGCGTAAGATATGCGTATGCACGGTTGCTCTTCCACACTTTTTTGATCTTATCATTACTGTGTGCTTCAGTGATTTAACCGTTTATTGATTCTATGGGAAGTGATACAGTATATCATTATCCTATCTGAGTCAACCATTCATAATATTTATATAATCAATCTCAAGAGTGAACAGTGTGGGTCTTCTCGTGGTTTCGCCATTTCATGGTGAGGAAGTTCTATCCACGTGACTGACACCAAGGCACATCGTGTTGCGGGGAAACCTGCAGGCAGGACAAAGAAATGATACGCCTTCCCTCATATGCTATGACGGAGTATGAGCTCCCGAGGTCGTGGGGAGCAGCGGTGGGACAGGTCCTCCCTTGGCGTGCAAGACCAAACGAAGGCCGATGAATGTCAGTCAGAGGCCTGTGGTAGGTCGCGTAGCTTAATACCGCGTGGGCCGATGCGCTCTCGCATCGGCAATCTACAGAAGATAGACTATAGGGGACCCACACCCATTCACTTCTTGTTCCTCTTGTACTTTCTCTGCGCGAACGTCTCGACCTTGTCGAGCGTTTCGAGTGTACTTGTTTCGAGGTATCCGTTCTCTATCGCGCTGTTGAGATAGTATTCTCCTGTCCTGTTTCTGGTGATAAGCGTGGTAAATCCCTCGTAGCTCCCGATGGACCCGGCGGATATGTCCGAATCCACCGCCGTGAAGTCAAGGCAGTGGGCACACCCCCTGCGCATCAGGTCCCGCGGAAGTGGAATGGTGACCGTATCGCCATTGTAGAGCTCAAGCAGCATGTCCTTTTTGATGTCGATGCGCTTGACGTCGGCAGGATGGACCGATGCATCCTTGAAAAGCTGCATCGCCCGGTCGTAGCTGAATATCTCAGTACAGAAGACGCCAATGAGCAATGCTACATGGTCCTTGAACCTGTTGAGCACGGCGTTGTCGCTTTCCATCATCTTGCGCAATGCCTGCATGACGCATGGTGTCCCGATGATGGCGATCTTTCTCGTTATGCCTGCCTCGATGAGGTCGCGAAGTGCAAGCAGCGATGGGGTGTACCAGATATACTTGCTTCCTGCATGCGTGATCATCTCTTGCGGTGTAGAGAGGGCGATCGAGTACGTCTGCATGGTCGTGTGGTCCTGTCCCACGGTAACGACCCTGTCGATGAGCTTGCGCTCGAGGGCATTGTAGAGGATGGCCGTAACGGCCCCGCCACTTTGCTGTTTCTCTATGGGTATCGTGGATCGGGCCGTATAGGCGTTGAGTACTGGTCCAAGCCCGTACTTGTCCTTGTAGGTGTCGATACGCGGGCAAGAGGAGTAGCAGGCCCCGCATGGCACGTTGTCTTTTTCGTTCTTGCAGAGATTGTATGAAACTGGCATCTCGTCTGAAAAGTATATAGTCTTCATGGGGCAGACCGTTGCACACAGGCTGCATCCCGAGCACAGGAGCGTGTTCCATACCTGCTCCTTGAGTGATGTGTAGTTATGGGCCTCCATGTTCATCCCTCCGTCGTGTAAAGATTGGAAAATGGTCGTTTACTGCTTGGCTGTATCTTTGTGAACGTGAGCTCATCGATGGAAATACTGCTTTCAAAGTGGTGATTGTACTCATCGATCAACGCTGAGACGATGTCTCGATCTTCGTCGGTGAACTCCTTTTTCGATGCCGCCACCCCCAGGTCGTTGTCATCGACCACGCCTGCCACGTAGATGGTCCCTCCGTGTATGCCTGTGCCCACGTATGAACCCACCGGTTTTGTACAGTTTTGGCCAAGCACGACAATGATGCCGCCCGCCATGTACTCACCGAGGAATGAATAGGCGCTGCCACCGATGACAATGGTGGGAAACCGCTCCTGGAACTGTTTCATATGTATGCCCACACGGTAGCCTACACTTCCCTTGACAAAGATCTTTCCGCCCCGCATGCTGTGTCCCACGCAGTCGCCGGCATCGCCATCTACAATGATCGTGCCGCTGCTCATCGTGTTGCCGGGCGCATGTTCGGCGTTGCCCCTCACATAGATGGTGGGGCCGTCCATGAACGCTCCAAGGTCGCCCCCTGCGACACCGAATATCGATATGCGTAGCGTACGGTTCTTGATGCCGTCGGCGATGAATCGGTGCCCTAGCACGTTCTTGACGGTGATGTAGTTGATCCCATCGTTGACGCTTTCTCGTATTTCCTTGTTGAGCGTCCTGTAGTCCTTGCCCTTGGCATCGATTTGCTTTGCATCCTTGTGTTCCATCTTTTCTATCACAATATCACGCACCTACCGTCTTGACATCGAGAACGTCGAGTATATTTTCATCGAGAAGGTAACCACGCAGCCTGTCCCTGTTGCCCCGGAGGCTCTCTATGCTGTTGATGCCTGCAGCCCCCATGAGCTCCTTGAGCTCGTGTGTCCAGGCTGTAAGGAGATTTTGCACCTGTAACGCACCACGTTCGGGATCGAGCCGCGAGACGAGGTCCTCACGCTGTGTGGCGATGCCCCATGGGCACAGTCCCGTGTAGCACTTGCCGCAAACACGGCATCCCATCGCCACAAGCGCGGCGGTGCCCACGTAGACTGCATCTGCCCCGAGCGCAATGGCCTTGGTGAGGTCTGAGCTGTTGCGCATGCCTCCGCTTGCGATGATCGATATCTCGTTGCGTATGCCCTGCTTTCTGAGTTTCTCATCGATGCTTGCGATGGCCGCCTCGATGGGAATGCCCACATTGTCCCTCAGGACCTTTGGGGCGGCACCCGTACCGCCCCTGAATCCGTCAACGACCACTGCATCGGCATCCGCACGCGCAATACCCGCTGCGACCGCGGCCGCGTTATGTACGGCGGCGATCTTGACAAAGACCGGTTTTTCCCAGTTCGTGGCTTCCTTGAGTGCCCGGACGAGCTGTGCAAGGTCCTCGATGCTGTAGATGTCATGGTGCGGTGCCGGGCTGATGGCGTCGGTACCCTCAGGCATCATACGCGTCTTTGATATGTCTGCGTTTACCTTCTCTCCGGGCAAGTGTCCCCCGATACCGGGCTTGGCACCTTGTCCCGCCTTGATCTCGATGGCGGCGGCACGGTTGAGGTATGAGGGTTTCACACCGAACCTGCCTGATGCCACCTGCACGATGATGTTGTCCTTGTAAGGGTATAGGGCCTTGTGAAGGCCGCCCTCGCCCGATCCCATGTAAGTGCCCAGTTCTCGCACTGCCCTTGCAAAGCTCAATTGTGTGTTGAGGCTGACGGCACCGTAGCTCATGTGGGCGACCATGATGGGTGTCTCGAGCATGAGGTTGGGCGTCAACTGCGTCTTGAGGCAAACGTCGTT
The DNA here is from genome assembly GCA_004212155.1 of archaeon. GTDB lineage: Archaea > Methanobacteriota_B > Thermococci > Methanofastidiosales > NM3 > NM3. The sequence continues at coordinate 101,467 of RXIG01000019.1, read as the reverse complement.
TCCCTCGCCGCTTACCTTGAGCTGCTTTGGCTTCTTTCCAAGGTAGACGCGCGTCTCCATCGGTTCACGCAGTGGGTCTATGCTCGGGCTTGTGATCTGGCATGCGTCAAGCACGAGCCTGTCGAATATGTTGGGGTAGTACTTTGCGTTGCCCATGCCGCCCAGGATGACCTTTCCCGTGCGGGCCTGGTTGTATATGTCCTCGCGTGCTTCCTCGTCCCAGAGGGGGTGTTGCCGATACTGGACGACCCTACGCGAGATCGTGATGGCGTCAGCGGGGCAAAACGAGATGCAGCGATGGCACACCGCGCAGTTGCTAGGAAATGTGAGTATGCGGTCCCGATCCCTTCTGAAGACACCATATGAGCAGTTCTCCACGCACCGTTCGCACAATCTGCATCGCTGGGGATCGACATACACATCGTACTTGGTGGGTATGAAGTTGGAGTTCATTGGGCGTGCCCCTCCAGCTGATGTACCACCGGCTCGCCCGCGAGCGGATTGTATATCCTGTCAAGCGATGGTTCCATGGCTCGGATCGCCGCTTCTTCGCTTGATACATAGACCGTCTTGTCCTTGCTACCAACGACAAGAGGCCTCAGTTTTATCCTGTCTGTAAGTGCGATGAAGCCGTTGGTATTTGCCACGACGATAGCAAATGGGCCGTTCATGGCAGCGGCTGAATAGGTAAGCCTGAGTGCGGTCTGGACGTCCCTGACGTTGGGGTCCAGGGCATCTATCTCGTTCCAGAACTTGGGCGCAAGCGCATTTCCCGTCAGTCCCAGCGGAAGCTGGTGTTTTCGTATGAGATGGTCAAAGAGGTAGGTCACCACCTCGGTATCGGTCAGCATCGTGCAGTTGTACCCAAAGCTTTCAACGTAGCGTTTGTTCGTGCCATACGACGTGATCTCGCCGTTGTGGACAACACTCCAATCAAGCAGGCCGAAGGGGTGAGCACCCCCCCACCACCCGGGAGTGTTGGTGGGATACCTGTTGTGACCAAGCCACATGTATCCCTTGTACTTCTTTATCTTGTAGAACCGTGCGACATCCTCTGGCCAGGCCGAGGCCTTGAAGATGCCCATATTCTTGCCTGATGAGAAGACGAGCGCACCGCTTCGCTTCGCGTTTATGCGCATGACCATCTCCACGATTGCGTCCTGCTCGTTGTATTCGCGTCCCAGGAGTTTACGGGGGTCGGGCTTGAAGAAGTATCGGTAGGGTATCTTCTCACCCTCGATCGTACCCTTCTCGGACGTTGGTATCTCTTCGGAATATACGATGTAGCCCCATCGCTCGATCTCTTGCTCCACATCCACCTTTGCCTCCTTGAGATTATCAAGGAAGACGTGCAGTGCGTAGTATTCCTTGAAGTCGGGGTAGATGCCGTAAGCCGCATATCCTGCGCCCTGCCCATTGCCACGTTCGTCCATGAGCGAGAGACCTTCGGCGATCAGTGAACCGTCTATACGCTTGCCGTCCTTGTTGAGCATGCCAATTATACCGCACATTCTTATCACGTAATGCCATTGTACCTTTTTAGTTCCATCAAAGCTAACACATCGGTTGTTAGCGGTTGATAATTTTATTAAGATTTATATATTTTTTCATTATAAAGGTATCGTTTTGTAAATTCTTTATTTATTTTAGCTTTTTGAAAACTATTAGATTTATTTATTATTAATTACTAACATTTTTTTATTATAAATATTTAATGTACAAAGATGTACTTTATTTCATTTTTCACTGTATTGATGCCCTCGTGTGCCCCCTTGTCCACCGTAACGACGATACGATAGATTTAAATAGGCTTTTTGCATTATTATGCACAATGTCACGTCCTCAAAAGGAACGCATCGTTGAACAGACACCGCACGTGGTCTACTTCAAGCCCAAGGGCGTCCCCCTCATCCACCTGGACGAGGTCGTCCTGAGTATCGATGAGTATGAGAGCCTTCGACTCAGTGACCACTGTGGCCTTACACAAAACGAGGGTGCGTCGCGCATGGGCATACACCAGTCCACGTTCCAGCGCATCCTTTCCGGAGCTCGCCAGAAGGTTTCTGAAGCCCTGGTCACAGGCAAGGCAATCAAGATCGAAGGCGGCACCTACCGGCTCCCTGAGGAGGTCCTGCAGGGCTCAGCGCGCCCCGGACCCGCACTCCGCGGCACGAAGGGTGAGCCGCTACGTTGCATTTGTCTGGACTGTGGCAAAATCGTAGCACACAAACGCGGGGTGCCCTGTATGAGCATGACATGCCCGGAGTGCGGTTCACAGATGATGCGTTACGACGAATGAAGGTGTATAACCATGAAGATAGCCATAACATCACAAGGAAAGGAGCTCGATTCACAGGTTGAGCGAAGGTTCGGTCGAGCACCGTTTTTCATAATTGCCGATACCGATGATGACAGCAATGAAGCTGTTGCAAACGAAGCTGCCCGTGCTGGCGGCGGTGCCGGGGTCAAGGCCGCTGAATTCTTGATACAAAAAGGTGTCACTAAGGTAGTAACAGGAAATGTGGGCCCAAACGCGTTTCAGACCCTCTCCGCCGCCGGCGTTACCATGCTGACCGCATCGGGAGGCTCGGTCCGTGATGCGATCGAGAATGCCAAACACGGCTCTGACGACTCAATCGATTTGCCTATGGTGGGTTCCCACCACGTCATGAGATAACCATAAAAAAGGGCAGAAGAAGTGAACTGTGTGACACACAATACGATCATAGGCAGTCTTGAGCGCATATTTGGCAAACCATTTGTCGGCATCAAGGCGCATGCCACGCCCCAGGGAATGTCCCAGGCATGGCAGACCTACTGTGCCGCTATCGATCAGTCGCTCAAGGATGGCACTACGCGATATGTCGACCTGGCCGCGACGAGATGCCATGGCGCGCGGTATGCGTTTGGCGTCATGCGCGGCAGCGAGGAGATGAGGGAGCTTATCGACCATCTGATGGATGATGACCGATTCCTCTCGCGGGAGGCTGCCCTCTCACGCCTTACAGCGCTTCCGCGATTCACGACGAACATACGCACGATCGAGATATCAAAGGAGCTCGAACGCCCAGATGCGATCATTTCATATCTCACGCCAATGGAGATGATGATCCTCGTTCAGGCGTATGAGAAGGCAATGTCACGTTCGATACCGATGATGCAGACGGGATTGATGCCCGTGTGTGGCTGTTGCACCGTGCAACCGATCATCACGAACGAGATGGCGTATTCGTTCGGGTGCAAGGAATCCCGTGAAAACGGGGGGCTCCATGCCGACTCGATAGTGGTGGGGATACCGTTTTGCACCGTCGAAACGATGATAGATCATATTGAAGTGTTATACAGAAAATTCGAGGAGAAGTGAAAATCATGAGGATAGCCATACCAACAGAAAGATCGAAAGGAATGGATGCTGTCGTGGCCCAACATTTTGGCAGCGCGCCGATGTATACGATCTATGACACAGATTCGGGAGACGTCGAGACTATCGACAACACATCCAGGCACATGGGCGGCACGTTGCTGCCGCCACAGCTGCTTCAGCAGTTCGATGTGGAAGTGCTTATCTGCAGAGGACTCGGCAAGCGTGCGCTTGCGATGTTCAATGACCTCGGCATCGAAGTGTATACAGGCGCGCGCGACACCGTTCGCGATACGGTGACACTGTGGAAGGAAGGGGGCCTGAGCGTCGCATCGATGGACGATGCATGCAGTGGCCACAATCATTAGGGGATGCAACGTGTGAGGATGAATGTGGAATGCGTGCCATGCCTTCAACGCCAGGCTATCGAGGCCATGCGCATGGGGCGCGTCGATGATGAGTCGACAGAGCGTATACTACGGGCCGCCATCGGTGCACTGAGTGCTATGCAGTGGAACGAACGCCCCCCGATTCTTGCCCAGAGGATACACGCATTGCTGCGTGACCATCTGGGGTATGATCCATACTATGGCATAAAGAAGCGCTGCAATGAATCGGCCCTCGAGCTGTATCCTGTCCTCGCCTCGACAGTTTCATCCTCTCAAGACCCTCTTGTAAGCGCTGTGCGCATTGCGATTGCCGGCAATATCATCGACTTTGGCCCCACGTCCGACTTTGACTTCGAGGGCACGGTGAAGGACTTCCTTACCCGGCCCTTCGCGCTCGATGGGACGCCCGAGCTCAAGACATCGCTGGAAGATGCCTCATCGGTCCTCCTCCTTGCCGACAATGCTGGCGAGATCGTCTGCGACAGACTCCTTATCGAAACGATACACGAGACCTATGGTGTCTCTGACGTGAGGGTGGCGATAAAGGGCGGCCCCATACTCAACGATGCGACAGAGGAGGACTGGCGAGACGTGGGATTCAACGAGCTTGGATACTGCACCCCTCTGCGTGTCGGCAACGGGGAGATGACCTCAGGCATTCCCCGCGAATCCAACGCTTTTAGGCACGTGATGGACTCTTATGACACGGTCATCGCCAAGGGGCAGGGAAACTACGAGATGCTAAGTGAGAATGAGGATATTTTCTTTCTCTTAACGCCCAAATGCCCTGTGCTTGCAGAAAGCGTCGGTGCCCCCGTGGGATCCCTTGTCTGCACCCGCGGCCATAAAAGCACGAGGTGAACACCATGCGGATAGCCATAGCAAGCGGAAAGGGCGGCACTGGCAAGACCACCGTCGCGACGGGACTTGCCCATAGCATCGGCGCGTGCACGCTGCTTGACTGCGACGTCGAGGAACCTGATGACCACCATTATCTTGGCATTTCACTCTCGAAGGTGTGTGACGTGACGATACCGACGCCCTCTATCGACAGTGATCTGTGCACGCTCTGCGGTGATTGTTCGTCGTTTTGCCGGTATAATGCTCTGGCAGTGCTTCCAACCGATGTGCTTGTCTTTCCCCAGATGTGCAATGGATGCGGCGGATGCTCACTCGTCTGTCCGGTCGATGCGATCGATGAAAAGCCTCGCAGGGTCGGTATAATCGAGGGGGGCACCAAGGGGCAACTCACCTTTTTCAGAGGTCTTCTTACCGTTGGAGAGGCACGGGCACCACCCGTGATCCACGAACTCAAGACGCGCGTCAAGGATGATAATCCTGTCATCCTCGATGCGCCACCCGGAAGCTCGTGTCCCACCGTCGAGGCACTCGAGGGATGCGACTACGCCATTCTCGTCACAGAGCCGACACTTTTTGGCCTCCATGATCTCGAGATGGTCATCGACCTGGCCAAGGACATGGGGCTGCCCTACGGCGTCATCGTCAACAAGTACGGCGCGGGTGACATCGATGTCGATGACTACCTCGCCAATCGTTCCATCCCCGTCATCGCCACGATACCACACAGCAGGGAGATAGCGATGGCAGGGTCTAATGGTATACCGCTTTCAGCCATGTCCGACCAGTGGCGCGAAATGTTTGTTGCCCTCTTTGACACCATTCTAACGGAGGTGTCCTCATGAGGGAGATAGCCGTCGTGAGCGGAAAGGGCGGTACGGGCAAGACGACGGTCGCCGCTTCGTTCATGTCGTTTGCCCCTGAGTGCGTCATCGCCGACTGCGATGTCGATGCCTCGAACCTTCCCATCCTCCTCACGCCGCGCTCCATCGAGCAGACGCCTATCGTTGGCTCGATCGTGGCCGTGGTCGATAAGGACATGTGCAATTCCTGCGGCAAGTGTTTCAATGCGTGCAGATTCGATGCCATCGACGGCGCGCTCGCAATCGACGAGCAGCGCTGCGAGGGATGCGGCGTTTGCGCTTATGTATGCCCTACTGATGCCATCACCATGGAAGAGCGCGTGGCCGGGACGCTCCATAGGTCAACGACACGATTCGGACCATTCATCTACATGGACATGCGCTACAGGGAGGAGGGTTCAGGAAAGCTCGTCACAGCCGTTCGCGAGAAGGCTCACGAGGTGGCAGGGGAGTCAGGCGCTGAGACGATAATCATCGATGGACCGCCCGGTATCGGATGCCCCGTCATCGCATCCCTTACTGGTGCAGATCTCGCGCTTGTCGTATGCGAACCCACGTTTTCGGGAAAATGGGACCTCGAACGCGTATCGGAACTTGCAGGCTCGCTGTCCGTACCTACCGCGGTCTGTATCAACAAGTACGATATCAATACCGACATGACCGCCTCCATCACCAAGTGGTGCGACAGCAACGGTATCCCTGTTGTGGGCAAGATGCCATATGACATCGACGTCTACCGCGCGATAGCAAGCCGCAAGACGCTTCCCGAATACGGCAACGCTGCGCTCACGTCCGCTCTTGGCGACGTATGGGACTCACTTGTGGGATTGCTCGACTCACGATGATCGCGGCACATGCCGCGATACGACTTTTTTTACTACTTTTACAATAGTAATAGTTTGAAAAACTATAAAATGACCAGATTTATATATCTCCTTCACGATATCTATATGGAGGTACTCACGTTGGAGGATAGTAGGATTTCGTATCACGATTCAGTGAAGAAGATGTACAAGAAGGTCCACGAGGACGGCATTACGAACGTCTGGGACCGTTATGAGGCCCAGGGGCTTGGCGCGCCTGACCGCCGCTGCCCATTCTGCATGGGCGGCAACAGGTGCGACCTGTGTTCAAATGGCCCCTGCAGGGCCGATGCCGAAAAGGACAAGCGCGGCGTGTGCGGCATCACCGCCGATGGCATGGCGATGCGTATGATGCTGCTTCGAAACGTCATGGGCGCGTCCACTTATCACTATCATGCCGACCAGACCATACGGACGCTTCGTGCCACGGCCAAGGGAAATGCGCCCTACGCGATCACCGCATCAGACAGGCTGCGCACACTTGCCGAGCGCCTTGGCGTTGACACGTCTGGATCGGACGAGGATGTTGCGCTTGCGCTTTGCGACTACGTTGAGGAAGAGTTCGAACGCCCTCACTACGAGGAAAGCGACATCGTGCGCCGGCTCGCCCCTCCCGAGCGCCAGGAGAAATGGCGAGAGCTCGGCATATTCCCCGGCGGCATCTACGGAGAGATGATGCAAGCGACGAGCTCGTGCCTGACCAACGTTGACGGATACTACGTCAGCCTCGCTCTCAAGGCGATGCGTCTTGGCATAGCGATGGCATATCAGAGCCAGATCGTACTCGAGGCGTGCCAGGACGTGCTCTATGGCGTCCCCAAGCCGCACACCATGCGCGTTGATCTTGGCGTCCTCGACCCCGCCTACGTCAACATACTTCCCAACGGTCACGAACCGTTCATGGGATTTGCCCTCGTCCAGGAGTGCAGAAAGCCCGAGTGGCAGGAAAAGGCGCACGAGATGGGCGCCAAGGGCATACGCGTCATCGCCAACATCGAGACGGGCCAGGAGATGGTCCAGCGGTGGGAGACCGATGATGTGTTCTACGGGTACACAGGCAACTGGATCATGCAGGAGGCCGTGCTCGCAAGCGGATGCGTCGACCTGTTTGCCGCCGACATGAACTGTTCGCTGCCTGTCGATCCGCTCTATGCCGAACGCTACCACTTCAAGCTTGTGCCGGTAAGCGACCTCGTCGCGTTCGAAGGCGTCGATACCCGTATCAACTACATGCCCGAGGAGGCCGCTGGCCAGGCCGGACAGCTCATCGAGATGGCACTTGAGAACTTCAAGGAGCGAAAGGACCTCGGTGGTGCCGTAACAGACCTGCCGATGAGTGAGGCGATCGTCGGGTTCTCGACCGAGAGCATCCTTGAAGCGCTTGGTGGCACGCTCGACCCGTTGCTCGATGCCATCAAGGATGGCTCTATCAGGGGTGTCGCAGGTCTTGTTTCCTGCACCACCCTTCGCGACAAGGGGCAGGACACCCATAGTGTGGAGGTTGCAAAGGAGCTTATCGCAAACGATGTCCTCGTGCTGTCGCTCGGGTGCGGCAACGCGGCCATGCAGGTCGCCGGACTCTGCTCGCCTGACGCCCTCGAGATGGCAGGACCCGGATTGAAGAAGGTATGCGGGGCACTCGGCGTGCCGCCTGTGCTCAGCTTCGGCACGTGCACCGACACGGGCCGGCTTGCCGATCTGTTGCTTGCCGTCTCCGAGGCGCTCGGTGTGTCCGTGCCAGAGCTGCCCGTTGCGGCAGTGGCCCCAGAGTATATGGAACAGAAGGCTACAATCGATGCCATCTTCGCACTGGCGCTTGGGCTCTATACATATGTGAATCCAGTGCCGCCGATCACTGGCGCACCTAACCTGGTGCAGTTGCTCACTGATGACGTCAAGGGTGTGACCGGCGGTGTCATCGACGTAGAAACAGATGCCAAGAAAGCGGGACAAAACATCCTCTCACATATCGAGAACAAGCGAAAGGATCTAGGCATTTAAGGGGTCTATGACCCTTTTTCCCTTTCTTTTTCTTCCCTTTTTTTGATACCCATATAGAATGCGCACTGTTTGCGCCACTGGCACGTGCCGCATACGCGATTCACGTCCTCCATCGTTGCGAACCGTGACCGCGTAAGCTCTATGGCGTCGCTCGCATGCCATGAGCTGCCTTGCGACGTATGGATCATCTCCAGCACGGTGTGGTCTATCCTTACCACCGATTCTCCACATTTGATGCACCGTTGGCCGTCGTTGTGGGGGCATGCCCCGCAGATCTCGTCAAGCGAATCAGTGATCGTTATCTCCGGATTCATGTGCAGCTGGGCTATTACCGTTGCCATGTGTTTTATGAAAACATCAGAATAACCGTAACCCTGAAACCCCTGTATGCATAGGAGATGGTGTGCTCGTATGCGCATGGTGGGGCGTATGACCGGTACTATTTATAGCTTTTTACAGTCATGGATGGGCGTTTTTGACGCACATTCGTTGCCACGCACTCAGGCCAGGATGTGCCCTCAGCTGGTGACGGCGATGTCAGGCAGCACTCTTGAGCACGCTCGCAAAGGCCTCAAGCTCGGATGCGTGAGCCCCCTTCTTGACGTCCTGCTCACTGAACGTTATCTGCGCCAGCGGCGTCTTTCCCGCATGTTGTGCCATACCCTCAAGAGCCGATATGTCGCCCGTGCCCTTCATCGTACAGAAGTACGCCACGCTGGGTAGGAGCATGCGCATCTGTGATATATATGCCCGAACGGGCGCAGACATCTTTCTGCCCCATACGGGCGTCCCAATGATTACGAGGTCGTAGGTTGACGGGTCGTTTTGCGGTGTGCGTATGGGCGCTTCCTTGTTGCGAACCACATGCCATACCGAACGGATATACCCAATTATGCCGGACCTGTCCGTGGGGTCGATGATCTCCTCGATATCCGCATCCATCATTGAGGCCAAATCCCGGGCAACGCGCCTTGTAATACCCGAACGTGAGTAGTAGACTACAAGAACATTCATGGTCATCATACTACTTATACATCGCCGACATAAAAAACTAATAGAAAAAAGTAAGGGACTAGCGTATCTGTCCCTCGCCGAAGACGATCCATTTGGTCGATGTTAGCTCCTCGAGCCCCATGGGGCCCCGTGCGTGTATCTTGTCAGTCGAGATGCCTATCTCGGCGCCCAGGCCGAACTCGGCACCGTCGGTGAAGCGTGTCGAGGCGTTGACATAGACTGCCGCGGAGTCGACCTCCTGCAGGAAACGCATCGCGCGCACGTGATCGTTGGTAACGATGGCGTCGCTGTGGTGCGACCCGTACGTGTTAATATGTTCTATGGCCTCGTCGATGTCAGCAACGACCCTTATCGAAAGGATGAGGTCAAGGTATTCGGTATACCAGTCGTCCTCGGTCGCCGGTTCTATGCCGAGCAACACCTTAACGGCCTTGTCACATCCGCGCAGGGAGACATTGTGCTCATCCATCTTGTCCCTGAGCGAGGGAAGGAACGTTTCTGCCACACCCTCATGGACAAGTAGCGTCTCGATAGCGTTGCACACACCTGGCCGCTGGGTCTTGGCATTGACGGCGATTGCGAGCGCATCATCGAGGTCGGCCTTGTCATCGACGTAGACGTGGCAGACGCCCTTGTAGTGCTTGATGACCGGTATCGTTGCGTTCTTTGCGACGAACGTGATAAGCCCTTCGCCGCCACGAGGGATGATGAGGTCGATGTGCTTGTCAAGCGTGAGCAGCTCGTTGACGACCGTGCGGTCGGTCGTATCGACGAACTGTACCACGTTTCTGTCAACACCCACTTCCTCGAGCGCTTCCCTGATGACGGTGATAAGCGCACGGTTTGAGTGTATTGCCTCGGACCCGCCCTTGAGTATGGTCGCATTTCCTGATTTGAAACAGAGCGCAAACGCATCGACCGTAACGTTGGGTCGTGCCTCGTAAATGATGAGGATAGAACCAATGGGCACCTTCATCTTTCCCACAAGCAACTTGTTTGGGAGGCGTTTCATGCCTTCCACAGCGCCGACGGGATCGGGCAGTGCCGCGATCGACCGCACACCATCAGCCATACCCCCGATACGTGCCTCGGATAGCGACAATCTGTCGATCAGTGCATCGGAGAGCCCACTCTCCTTGCCCTCAGCGACGTCCTTTTCGTTCTCCTTTAGGATGTAGTCCTTCCTCTCGACAAGCCGCGACCCAAGCGCGTGCAATACTTCGTTTTTCGTGGCTGTATCAAGTGTCGAGAGCATGTACCATGCCTTCTTCGATTGCTTTCCCAAATCCTCTGCGTAACTCATCAAATATCATCCCCTGGCGGTATGAAGAGCGTTCCACACGGCTTGCCGTCGACTATCTTCTCGATGCACGAGGTATCAAAGCCGCTTGCTATCGTTACCGGTACTCCGTGAAGCAGGGCACGTTGGGCCGCCTGTATCTTCGAGTTCATTCCTCCGACCGAACACAGGCCGTTTGTCACGCCCGCTGATAGCTCGATGTCCCTTGTGATCTCATGGACCACCTCGAGCTTTTGCGCATAGGGGTCTATCGACGGGTCGCTCGTGTAGAGACCGTCGGTGTCGGTAAGAAGGATGAGCATCTCGGCCTGCATCATCTGTGCCACGTACGAGGCCAGATTGTCGTTATCACCGAACTGGATCTCCTCGGTGGCAATCGTGTCGTTCTCGTTGATGATGGGGACGACGCCGTACTCGAGGAGCGTGAGAATGGTGTTGTAGGCATTGTTGTAACCTTTCTCCGAGAGTATGCCGTCTTTTGTGAGCAGCACCTGGGCAATGGTAATGTTTCGCTTGTTGAACAGCTTCTCATACGTGTTCATGAGCTTGTTTTGTCCGATCGCGGCTGCCGCCTGCTTCTTTGCCATCTCTTTCGGGCGCTTGGTCAGATTGAGCGTGCTGAGCCCCAGCCCTATAGACCCGGATGACACGACGATAACGTGTTTTTTTTCATGGGCCCGTGCGATCTGGTCGGTAAGATTGTTTAGTGTCTCGATACGAATCTGATTCGTTGCGATGTCTGTTATAAGTGACGTGCCTAACTTGATCACATATATTCCCTTAGTCGCGGCAACAAGGACCACCTTCTGCATTCTTTTGCAACGATTCCCGCCCATACCTTTTAAGCATTTTGCTTTTGGCCAGTGTTTTCCTGCCGTGTCATGATATTTGCCGCCATGGGATTACTTTTTTAAGTCGTTGTGGTATTCACTGGAGTGGGTAATCACATGAACACAGATGACATCTACGTCTACACGGATGGCGCCTCACGCGGCAATCCGGGTGATTCTGCCAGCGCGTACTGCATAGTGCGCAACGACACCATATTGTATGAGGAGGCAAGTTACATTGGTGTCTCGACCAACAACGTGGCAGAGTACACCGCCGTCATCCTTGGCCTTGAGAAGGCAAAGGACTTCACACGCGGTCCTGTAGTGGTCGTGTCGGATTCCCAGCTTGTGATATTCCAGCTGCGTGGAACGTGGAAGGTGAAAACACCGCACCTGCGGCCGCTGCATGAGAAGGTGCGCTCACAGGCCACCCACTTTTCCAGCGTGACCTTCACGCACGTGCGCAGGACAGACCCGCTCATCACGCACGTCGATGCGCTTGCAAACAAGAAGCTCGATGATGAGGCGGAGTTCTAGGATACTTTTTACCTCTTTCCTTGGCCAAGGTCCCCTCATGACCGTGTTGCATGGCGCATGGGGCACGAAATAATTTATATCGTGCGGTCCTACCTACTATATCGATTCATGAAGTGATACAATGGAGGACATCTGTGCATTCGCCCTTGAACGGGCACGATCCTCTGCCGACTATGCAGAGGTCAAGGCTGAACGTAACTCGCATAACGAGTTCGTGCTAAAGAACGGCAAGCCCGAGGTATCCGGGTTCGACAAATCGCTGGGCATATCGGTGCGCGTGCTCGTTGGGGGGTCCATGGGGTTTGCCTCTACGAACAATCTCGACCGTTCAAACGTGACCGCGATCGTCGATGAGGCCTGCGCGATGGCCAAGGCAACATCCGGTCTTGTGAAACAACCTGTGAAGCTTTCACACGAGGATGGCCACGAGGCATCCTACTCATCGGAGATGAAAAAACCGCTTGCCGACGTGGGCCCCGAAGAGAAGCTTGCAGCACTTCGCGACGTGCATGCGGGGTTGCCGCAGGATGTTTCAGTGGCAGGTAGTTTTTTTGAGCTGTATGACTCGATCACAGAAAAGCTCTATCTCAACTCCGAAGGGTCGCACATCAGTGCTGTGGTGCCCCGCATAGGATTTTTCGGGTTCCTCACCGTGCAGGAGAATGGCGAGACATCCCAGGTCATGCTCCAAAAGGGGGCATCCCGTGGATGGGAGGCATTGCGCGAGTGGGACCTCGAACAGTACGTTTCGGACGAGGCGCATACGCTGCAACGCGTGCTCACGAAGGGCCGTGCGCCGCCGACGGGCCCCGTCGATGTGATATGCGGGCCAGAGGTCACGGGCATCGCCACCCACGAATCGTGCGGCCATCCGTATGAGGCCGACCGCATCCTTGGCAGGGAGGCCGCCCAGGCTGGCGAATCGTTCGTCTCGCTGGACATGATGGGGCAGCAGATAGGCTCAGAGCACGTAAGCGTGATCGACGACCCCACTATACCCCATTCTTATGGATTTTATCTCTATGATGACGAGGGCGTGCCTGCGCGACCGCGTTACCTCATGAAGGAAGGCGCCATACATGAGCTGCTCCACAATCGCGAGACAGCAGGACAGCTTGGCATCGACTCGAACGGCTCTGCACGCTGCAACAACTACAACAGGGAGCCGATCGTGCGCATGGCAAACACATATGTAGAGGCAGGGGACTGGACAAGGGACGAGGTCATAGCCGAGACGAAAAAGGGCGTCATTATCAATTCGTTCATGGAATGGAACATTGATGACAAGCGCTACAATCAGCGCTACGTCTCCCGCGAGGCATACTACGTCGAGGACGGCGAGGTGCGCCACCCCCTCAAGGCGGCCATACTCGAGGTGACGACTCCGACCTTCTGGTCATCCATTGATGCGGTGGCAAACGATATCGGCATGTTCGCAGGCAACTGCGGCAAGGGTGAGCCGATGCAGGGCATACCCGTCTTCATGGGCGGCCCGACCATTAGGCTCAGGGGCATACGCCTGGGGGTGGCCCAATGAACCCGTCAGACATCGTCGAGTCTTGCCGTGAACGGGGTGCTGACGACGTTATATGCCACGTCACGAACCTGCGACGCAAGCAGATCCGATTCGCAAACAACGAGGTCACGGCCTCAAAACTCTGGGACAGCATCACCGCATCCATCTTTCTCGCCAAGGACCGGCGTGTCGTTGCGACCACGCTCAACGACCCAACGAAGCTTGACGAGACGCTGGATGAACTCTTCTCAATCGTTGGTGCGATTGGGCCGTCAGAGGACTATCACGGCATAGCGGATGGTACGTTCACATACAAGGGCATCCCCGTCGAGACGGACATGCCCGATGATGAGCGCATCATAGGCGACGTCTTCTCTATCGCCGACGACTGCCGCGCGGCAGGCGTATACTACACCACCTCGGTCAACGACGAGATCGCCACGTCATCAGGCATCCACGCAAGTGATGAGAGCACGTCGTTTGAGCTCTCCGTACGCATGTTCGCCGACAAGAACGCCTCGGGCCATGCCGTTTCCTGCGCTCGCACGCTTCATGACTTCGACTATAGCTCGGCGTGCGAGAACGCGGTGGATATAGCACGCGATGCCCGCAACCCGGTGCGCGGCGAGGAGGGGCGATTCGACGTCGTGTTCTCCCCGCTTTGTTTCGCAAATCTCCTTGACGACATGATGTTCCAGACATCGGCGTTCTATGTCGATAGCGGTCTTTCCTGCTTCAAGGACAGGATCGGCACACAGGTGGCATCAGAGCTTGTCACCGTTCATGACGATGGCACTCGCCCGGATGGACTTGGTTCGTCTCGCTACGACGACGAGGGCGTGCCCACACGCTCCACGCCGGTCATCGAGGACGGCATTCTCACGACATACCTCCACAATACATCGACTGCAAAAAAGTACGAAACCAAGACGACGGCAAACGCAGGGCTCATCGCGCCGCGACCGACAAACATCGTTCTTTCAGAGGGTGACCGCTCCATCGACGAGCTCCTCTCGGAAATGGGAAACGGCCTCTACATCACAAACACGTGGTATACGCGTTTCCAGAACTACTCGACAGGTGATTTCTCCACGATACCCCGCGACGGCATCTTCATGGTCCACGACGGTGAGATATCGTCATCGCTCAAAGACATCCGCATATCCGAGAACATGATAGGGCTTCTCTCGCGCATCGCAGCACTGGGGGACCGTTCCGAGCACATACACTGGTGGGAGGCTGAGACGCCGACGTTCACTCCGGCCGTCCTTGTGAGGGACGTTCGCATCACCCGTTCCACGGGATAATGCGGCCTCGCTACGGACATCCTGACATGGAGGATCTGCACAATCCCCTTCGCACAAAGCGTTGGGGGTTTCCATGCTATGCCGTGTCAAGGTCGATAGTTGCGTTGAACATGTGCCGGATATCGCCCTCCCGAACATCGCCCGATATGCTCCGTCGTGCAACACGTTCGGCGGGGTTCGAACGCATCGGGCCTCGATGCGCGAGCATCTGAACACGTCCTTTGCACGTTCTCCCCTCGCTCTATGGGGGGCATGTAGCGGCGCTATCCCCATGTGCAAGGACATGAACACGGAAAAATATTAATCACATCACATATAGATAGCTAGCAAGGTGGTACAATGAGAAAGGAAACAGAACTTCGACTGAAGGTAAAGGACATCAACATATCCTTAGAGGAACGAAAGGCGGCCATCGATGAGCTTGCCGCGTTTGACAACGAAGAGTCAAGAGAGGCCCTGTTTACGCTTGCAAACGACGGGTACCTGACGATGGACCTTCGCCAGAAGGCGCTCGACTACGTCAAGCAGAAGTGATACCATGCCGCGAGTGCTTGTTGCCTATGGGTCCCGCTACGGTACGTCGGAGGAGATCGCCAACCATATGGCCACCATTTTGAGGGAGCACGACATCGAAGTCGACGTGGCAGACCTGCGTTCCCGCCCGTCCATCGACCTTGAAAACTACGACGGCATCATCGTCGGGTCGGGGATCAAGGTGGGTCGCTGGACGAAGGAGGCCGAACAGCTCCTCAAGGAACTTGCCGGTGCGCCGAGTAAAGTGAAGATAGGCGTCTTCGTATCGTGCCTTCAGGTACTCACGAATCCAGAGGGTACCCATTCCTCCTATCTCGATGAGAAGTTGAAGAAAATGGGCGTGGGCGCTGACATCGGCGAGGCGTTTTCAGGCAAGATCGACTTTTCATCCGAGTCGAGGATGGGCATGCTCGACAAGAGGATGGTGTCGATGGCTGCAAAGGAGATGGAGCAAAAGTCAGGGATCGAGATCGACCGAAATGGCGTAAACGACTTTCGGGACTGGGATGCCATCGAAACATTTGCACGCACGTTCGCTGCATTGTGTACTCCGAGTGAGAACAGGGCAGATTGAAATAAAATACCTGGTATTATAAGGGTATACCATGAACATTTTAGGCAGGATGAGTGACAAACGAACCATCATCATCTCGGGTGCTATCGGGAACGTCATGGAATGGTACGACTTTGCCCTTTTTGGGTATTTCGCACCCGTAATATCGGAACTCTTTTTTCCCGGCGAGGTCCCGATGCATTCGCTTATTGCAACGTTTGCCGTCTTTGCTGTGGGGTTCTTCATGCGCCCTCTGGGCGGTCTATTGTTTGGACACATTGGTGACAGACGCGGGCGAAAGATCACATTGCTCCTCTCGATAGCACTCATGACCATGGCAACGTGTGGTCTGGGACTCGTTCCTACTTATGGACAGATAGGCCTTGTCGGCGTTGTGTTGCTCGTTGCCTTGCGTCTGTTCCAGGGGCTCTCAGTGGGCGGCGAGTTCAGCGCTTCTGTCACTTATGTCGTCGAGGAGGCGCCTTCCAATAGACGGGGAACGTTTGGGAGTGTCGCAAACGTGGGGAGCATGATAGGTATGGCATCTGGCGCACTGGCCGCAGCACTCACGACAAGCCTACTCTCATCGGCCACCGTGCATAGTTGGGGATGGCGTATACCATTTCTCTTTGCCGGTGTGATCGGGATTGTTGCGATGTACATGCGACGCTCCCTTCCCGAGTCATATGTGTTCAAGCACGAATCACGACATCAGGATGCATCCCCTCTCCGCAAGGTTTTCCACGAGAACAGGGGCGAGTTCATGCAATCTCTTGCCTTTACCACCGGATACGCCGTCCTCTTTTATATACCCCTAGTCTATCTGCCCACCTATGTGAACAGATTCCTCGGCATGGACCTTGGCGGGTCGTTGCAGTTCACGACCATAGTCTCGGCTTCGTTGGTGGGGCTCATCGTGTTAATGGGGTACCTTTCCGATACCCGGATTATTCGTAAAAGGCTACTCATGGTGTCATTCGTCCTGGCCGTCGTGTTATCCCTCCCGCTGTTCTGGCTGCTTCTACAGGGGCAGATGCTCTCGACACTGGTTGTACTCGCAGCGTATGGCATCCTCGTGTCGATTCCCTTGGGTGTCGCGCC
Organism: archaeon; assembly: GCA_004212155.1. Lineage (GTDB taxonomy): Archaea > Methanobacteriota_B > Thermococci > Methanofastidiosales > NM3 > NM3. The sequence goes on along the minus strand of RXIG01000019.1, from coordinate 84,440 downwards.
TTCAACGATTACGGAACTCTACCCCACCGATGATCGATTGACTGGGTACTCGATATCATACAACATCGGTCTTGGCATCATCGGTGGCTCAACACCCATGATTGCGACGACACTCATACGCCTCACCAACAATCTCTATGTGCCGGCACTCTATATCATCGTCACATCTTCGGTGTCTCTGGCAGGCCTTTACTTCATGAAGGACAGGAGCAGGGAACCGCTACGGTAGGAAAACTCGGGACTTTCTGATACCCAGTGCGTGAAGTATTGACAGGGGCGTCCATTGAAGGGCACCAACGTACCAAACCGCGAACATCGTGCATACCCTCGGTACATAACGAGATAATGGGCGCAGTGGCAGCAATGCAGCGTCATATGCACACGTTGCTCTTGCCCATTATTGATCTTTGACCAAGAGCGCCCGGGTAATGTCGTGTGCGTAACGTTACAGGACGGCGCCCGCTATGAATGCGATTGTATACATGAGAAGCGACGCATGGAGCAAAGGCAGTGCTCGAAGCCCTCCGCTGGTGCCCCTATGTCGTACAACGCACCTGATGGCGAGAAGGAAGAGCAGGAACGCGCCTGCGCCCACCACGACGCTTGTGGTCGGCACCAGTGGGATGAAGAGGCCTGCACTGGCCGCATGGAGCAGCGTAAACATGGCTATCCATCGTATCGCACCTTCTTCGCCATAGAGCACTGGGATGGTGTACATGTGCCGTGTGATATCGTTTTGTGTGTCTGCCAGGTCGTTGATGGCAAGATGGATCTGAGCCCACGTGTACATGAAGCCGAAAAGAAATGCGGCAGTGAAATCGGGACCCCCTATCGAAAGATAGCCAGCGACCGGAAAGAGCGCAAGGTCGGTCCTTCCCACGAGCTGGGCCAGGGGCAGCGACTGGTCGCGCTTTTTCGTTTGATAGAAAAATTCTGCTGCATATGCATAGCCCATGATGGCGAGGATGTATACGTTATGGGGAAAGGGGAGCAACACCACGAGACATGTCGTTGCCACAACAAGGCAGACAAAAAACGCCGTTGCAGCGGGAACGGAGATGCTGCCGGTGACGAGCGGACGTTCCTTGAACGGACGCCAGTAGCGGGTAAGCGATTCGTCAGGCTCGTCCCTGTCATATGTGTTGTCGACAATGTCGTTGAGCACGAGGCCAGCGAGAAATCCTAGCAGTCCAATGCCGCCGATATGCAGGTAGTGTGTCATATTCGCGGTACCATAGGTGAGCGTGGCTAGTGCCGTCCCGGCGCATATGAGGAGAGGCCACACGATGGAGAAGTGTGCTCGTGTGAGATCCATGTACGCTTTCCACATCACCGTAGCTTCCATTTCATGATCTCCTGCTGGTTGCATCAGCAAGGTGCCATCTTGCTTATAAATCTTTGTAGGGTAGGTCATTCTCATGACCATATAGGGGGCCCCAGTGCGTTTTGAGGTAGTGTTCTATGCCCTGCGAGGGGAAGAAGAGAGGATAGAGGCGCTGCAAGTGTCGTTTCCCTGCCTCGTATGATGCTGTGTCGATGAGGCCTTCGTTCGCGAGCACGATAAGTGCAAGCGAAGGCGAGCGCGAGATGCCCTCATGGCAATGGAAAAGAACATTGTATGCGGGGCGCAGTGAGCGAACGAACGAGAGAAGGCGTGTCACGATCGTTCCCATAGTATGGTCTGATGGCGGGTACCACCAATCACGCATGTTGAGAAACAGGTGCGAGCCCCGTTTTGCCACGATCATGGAGCTGTCATGTCGTGCGCCGCTTGTTACGGCATGGTGGAAGCACGGGTGGGGACAGGCATGCACGACGGCCCATTCATCGTTATCGCCGTAGAAGCAGTCGTATATGTCGCCAACGTAGAACCTGCCGTAAAGGTGATGCATGGTATCATCCTTACAGTATGAAAAAGTGGAAAGAAAAAAGAAACGGAAAAAGAGGGATCATTCCTCCTTTCCGCCACCTAGCTTGTCGAGTATGCGCAACATCTCCATGGGGAATGGCAATACGATGGTCGATGCGTTCTCCGTTGCCACCTGCTGGATCGTTTGGAGTGTACGGAGCTGCAACGTTATCGGATGCTTGGCCATGATCTTTGCTGCGTCAGCAAGCTTTTCAGCGGCCTGGAACTCACCCTGGGCGTTGATGATCTTGGCCCTACGTTCACGTTCCGCCTCTGCCTGAGCCGCAAGCGCACGCTGCATCGACTTGGGTATCTCGACATCCTTTATCTCGACGGCCGAGACCTTGATGCCCCATGGGTCGGTGGCATCGTCGATGACCTTCTGAAGCTCCTTGTTGATCGCCTCCCTGTTGGAGAGGAGCTCGTCGAGCTGCGACTGTCCGATGATCGAGCGAAGCGTGGTCTGCGATATCTGGGACGTACCGGCCCGATAGTTGACGATCTGGACGACCGCCTTGGTGGGTTCCATGACCCTGAAGTAAACGACGGCGTTCACCCGAACGGGCACGTTGTCCCTCGTTATCACCTCTTGAACGGGCACGTCAAGCACCGCAGTACGCAGGTCGACGCGATACATCTTGTCGATGATGGGTATGATGAAGAAGATGCCCGGGCCCTTTGCGCCAAGGAGCCTTCCAAGTCGGAATATGACCCCTCGCTGGTACTCCGGCACGATCTTGATCGCCGCAGCGAGTATCACGACGACAACGATGACAACAGCAAGCAGTATAGTGAATGAGTCCCCTACGAAACTAACCATATGTGTTTTCACCTCCCTTTATTTCTTTTTTCTCAACGATGAGCGTCAATCCATCAACGGCCACGACCCTCACGCGTTCGCCCGCCGGCACGCGCTCGTTTGCACGAGCGTTCCACAGCTCTCCATGTATACGTACGGTGCCTGTAGGGTCGAGGTCGTCTATGGCCGTTGCCTCTTCCTGTAACATCTGTTCATTTCCCGTCGTGGGCGCCGTCCTGCGCAATCGAAGCGCAGCCTGGAGCCCGAAGACGAGGAATCCGACGATGAGGACTGTCATCACTCCAATGCTTAACCAAAACATGCGTACCGACTCCTCATTGAAGAACCTCCCCTCTCCCCCCGGTGTGCCTGAGAAGAGCAGCAGCGACCCAACAACAAACGATATCGTGCCCGCCGCCGTATAGAGGCCAAACGTCGATGTGAGCGCTTCGGCTATGAAGAATATGAATCCAAGCACGATGAGAAGGATCCCCCCATACTCGAACCCCACATATCCGTTGGCGATCACGGCGAGTCCAAGGAAGAGCACTCCCACCACCTCCGGGATGCCGATGCCGGGTGTCAGGAACCCAAAGACGATGCCAAGCATCCCTATCGTGGTGAGCAGGTAGGCGATGTTGGGGTCCGAGATGGCCATGATGATGCGGTCCTTGAGCGAGAGAGTGATCGAGACGGTCTCACGCCCGGCGGTATCGAGCACGATCTTCTCGCCGTTCACGGTGCCCTTGATCTCCAAGCCGTCGACTGCGTCAAGGAACGTAACCATGTCGTCGGCCTTCACGTCTGCCATGCCAAGATCGAGCGCCTCGTCGGGGGTGAGGCTAAGATTCTCCGAGACGAATCGCGCCGCTATATCGGGGTCTCTTCCGTGGTCCTCGGCATAGGAGCGCATCACGGCAGTGTAGTACTCGCGTACCTTTTGCGGCGCCTCGATCACATCGCCCGTCGTTGGATCGTACCCGAGGATGGGTTCGCATGCGCCGATCGTCGTGAGCGGCGCCATGCCGACCATGTTGCTGGCCATGGCGATGTAGGTGCCCGCCGAGGCGGAGATCGCGCCCTTGGGGTGGACGAAGTAGAGGACCGGTATCGATGTCTGTTGCATCGCCTCGACGATGTTAAACATCGCATCGGTCCTTCCGCCGGGGGTATTGAGTGCAAGGACGAACGCGTACGCACCCTCGTCGTTGGCCTTCTCGATGGCGTTGACGATGATTTCCTCGGTCGCCTTGTTGATCTCGCCGTCCAGTTCGAGCACGTACACGGGCGCTTCTGGCTGCGATTGGCCGAACCCGCAAAGTGCCATCCCGATGACTAGAAGTGATATGCATGCAAAGAGCACGGTGTTGCGCACGTTGACCCCCCATACCATATGCTGTTGACGAGCTTTATAACATTTACTTGTTTTTTGCCTTCATTTTTCACGCCGTGCCGACTGGGCGATGAGTTCGGTGATGTCGACCACATCAAGTTCGCCTCCCCCCGCGTCACGGAGATTGCGTACGCAAAACGGGCACGCCGTGACGAGAAGCGACGCCCCAGTTCGTTTGGCCTCTTCCATGCGCATCGAGCCTATCCTCGTTGCCATGCTGTCATCAATTGACTTGAGGCCGCCTCCAGCACCGCAGCAAAGCGCCATCTCACGCGTGTGTTCCATCTCGATGACCTCATACCCCATGGCCTCGAGCAGTATTCGGGGTGCATCGTACTCACATGTTCCCCTGCCCAGATGGCACGGGTCGTGATAGGTGACCTTCGTCCCCTTGCCAACAGGTGAGAGAGTGAGTCGCCCCCCTTTGTATTCGCGCACGAGGTACTGTGTGCAGTGCAGCACTTCGGGCCGTATCTGCAAACCCATCGCGGGATAGTCCCTGGTCAGGGTCTTGTAGCAGCCTGCACATGTCGTCACGACGGTTGAGTAGCGTTCGATGCGGCTGACAAGTGCCCGCGCCTGGCGCATCGCGTCGTCCCTATAACCTGTCCTGTAAAGGACGGACCCGCAGCACATCGCTTCCTCGAGAAGGTCAAATGAGGGAAGGACCATCATCATCGCCTCGGCGATGGTGCGCTCGCGGTAACGTGCCGTGCACCCCGCATAGTAGAGGAGGGGCGAGTCATGGTCGATCTTCCATGCGAATCGCGATGCCAGCGACTCATCGTGCGAGCCATAGGGGGAGTGTTGTTTCTCTACGTTCTCCTTTATTTCGTCGTGGCGAGGTATGGTATAGCCTGCGTCCCTGAGGTCCTCACGAAACGCATTGAATATCTCTGGCCTGTCAACATCACACACCGACGTGCAGTATCCACACGTCGTGCAGAGTGCGAATCGGTCTGCAAGCCCCTGCGAGGCAGGGAGCTTGCCTTCAAGGAACGCCTTCATGATCATACACTTGCCACGCGATGTGTAGGTCTCAAATCCCTTCGAGAGGAAGACGGGGCAGGCATGAAAGCAAAATCCGCATCGAGAACGAACGCACGTATAGATGTCGCCTTTGTATGCGTCTATATGGTATGTGTTCACGGTGGTCTCCCCCGCTCGATATCGTCTGGGAAGATCTTGTGAGGATTGAGTGTGTGCGACGGGTCGAGCGCATCTTTGACCCTCCACATCACATCGAGGCCGCGCCCATGTTCGGCTCGTGCAAGGTGGCGCAGGCGCATGCCGTCGCCGATATAGCTGCTCATCGTCCCCTGCATCGAGAGTGCCGCACGCGCCATGTCGTCGAGGTACCGGTAAAACGAAAAGACGCTCAGCGGATCGTGGTCGTCGACATAGACGGCACAGCTTAGCGAGGGCGATACGTGCGGACGCGCATTGTAGACGGCGACACCGACGATGGGGAGTCCGCGTGACGTGGCGCTTTGTACGAACGTGTCGTAGATGTCCTGCACGCGCCCCACCGGCACGGCGACGTCAGCGGCGCCGAACTTTGCCTCCTTTTGCGAGGACGACCATTTGTTCTTCTCCCACGAGAGCGTATGCTTGGATGCCCACCATGCCTCTTCGAGTTCAGGGTTGTCCAACCGCCTGCCACCCCCATCGGCGATGACGGTGCCCATCTTCTTCATCGTCCATGCGACCACGTCGTCGTCTCCAGCAACGCTCACGCCAAGGAGTGCCTGATATCCCTCCGGGATCGTCACGTCATTTCCCGTCCTCTCTTGGTATGCATGGGTGTAGTAATCCAGGCGGTAGCGGTCGTTGATATGCGCAGATTCAAGCCAGACGCCCGCCCTGTGGAGGGAATAGAGTATATCGATGCCCGACTGCATCGAGGGCAAGAGCCAAAGCGACACCTCCCGCGATGGGGGCAGCGGGTGGACCGCGAGGGTCGCCTCGGTAACGATGCCAAGGGTGCCCTGGGCGCCAAGCATCAGATAGTGCAGCTTGTATCCCGTGGAGGTCGTATGCGCCTTGCGGGGGCCCGCATCAATGATCTCACCTGTCGACAGTACGACGCGCGCGCTCAAAAGGAGGTCGACCATGCTGCCGTAGCGCAGCCCGAATGTGCCGTTGTTGTCGCATGCGATCGCCGCACCGACCGTCGAGGTCGGTTTCGATTCGGGGTCGTGAGGGAACCATAGGCCGTACCGGGCAAGCACTTCGTTGACGTCCTCGATGGTGATGCCCGCCTGCACGGTGATCGTACGGTTCTCCTCATCGAGTTCGACAACGTTGTTTAGCTGCCTGGTGGCGATGACGATGCCTCCGTCAACGGCGATGCAGTCGCCGCCCATGCCCGTGCCCCCTCCCCATGCCACGACGGGAACGCCTCGCTTGGAAGCAAGGTTGAGTATGTCTGCGACCTCCTCAGTCGTTGAGGGAAGGCATACCGCCTCGGGCAAGAAGTCATGGTCATGCTCAAGGGGACACCAGTCCCTGCTGTAGGGAAACAGGTCGATCGGATCGCACGTGACCTTGCGGTTCCCCAAGAGACCAACAAGTTCATCGAAAAGGGTACCCATCGGTTCACCAATACTTTTATTAGCAATTCGAAGTTTAAAAAGCTGTGGTCACATGCTCATCGTCCGAAAATTACCTGGAAAAAGCCTCTCTATAGAGCTTAATCTGCTTCGGGGTGCAAAGAAGGTCAATAGGGCCACGCCATCGAAGTATTTCATCGATTTTAGGCGGGAGGGTGAGCGTCTCTCGATAGCCAAGTTCCGCGGCGAGGCAGGCATTTTGCAGCCGAAGGTGGCCACCGAGATGATACGAAAGAATCTCGTCTACATCTCGAAGGACGCCGAGACGGCAAAGCTGCAGTCCGAACTCGTTGCGTTCTTCAGGCGTATAGGGACACAGGTCTATCTCATCGACCTCTGCCGATTCTGTGCGATAGAGGGCTACATCACCGCCATATCGAAACGCTATGCGCTGCGCCACGGCGAGCGTATCTGCCTCTCGTGTGCGAAAAAGGAGATCGAACGCGAGATGAAGTTTAGAAACATCGCGTTCTCGGACAAGATCCTTGCCATTCTCAAGCGCGTGCGCGATGTGGACCGTGTGATACGCATGTTCGACCCGGCAACTGATGTGATGCGCGACGGACAGCTTACGCTCCTTGATAGCATGCCCGCAGACACGAGGGCCATGACCGTCTCCGTCGATGCGTATCCGCTTCCATCGTCGGTGCGCAGCTATGTTCAGCGTGCGGGCATAGAAAAGTTCATGCCGGTCCAGGTGCTGGCGCTCGAGAAAGGATTGCTTGATGGGCAAAGCCTCCTCGTCGCGAGCGCTACGGCATCTGGCAAGACGCTCATTGCTGAGATGGCGGGGATCATGAGCGTCTCTGCCGGACGCAAGTTCATCTTCCTCACCCCGCTCGTTGCGCTGGCGAACCAAAAGTATGGCGATTTCAGGAAACGGTGGGGCAAGCGTCATTCGGTATCGATCCGCGTGGGCATGTCCCGCATCAAGTCGGCCGACGACCTCGTCGTCATCGACAGCGACCTTGCCGCAGACATCATTGTAGGCACCTACGAGGGCCTTGACTATGTGCTTCGTTCGGGCATGGACATCGGTGAGATCGGATGTGTGGTCATCGACGAGGTCCATATGCTCTCTGACCCGGAGAGGGGATATCGCCTCGCAGGGCTTATCACACGCCTGAGAACGCTCCATCCCCGCGCACAGATCATAGGCCTGTCGGCAACAATAGGCAACGCTGCCGAGCTTGCCGAGGACCTTGAACTCACCCCAGTGGTCTATGACAAGCGACCCATCCCCCTCGAGCGTCACCTCATCTTCAAGGATGAGGGCAGGAAGAAGGAGGTCATCAAACGCATCGTGAAAAAGGAGTGGGACTCCGTCTCGGAGGCGGGATACCACGGACAGACGATGGTGTTTACAAACTCGCGCCTCAAATGCAGCCAGCTAGCTTCATACCTCAATGCCAAGGGTCTCTCAGCGGCAAGCTACCACTCGGGCCTTTCGTACGCTGAGCGCGTCAAGATCGAGCGAGCGTACTGGAAGCAAAGGCTTCAGTGCATCGTCACCACCGCCGCACTCTCCGCAGGCGTCGATTTTCCATCCTCCGCAGTGGTGCTCGAGTCGATGGTAATGGGGGCAGAACCGCTTCGCGTCGGGGAGTTCCACCAGATGCTGGGACGTGCGGGCCGCCCAGGATTCCATGAGCGCGGGAAGGTCTACCTGCTCGTTGACCCCCTGAAGACGGTGCGCGGCGAGTCGGAGGATGTGCTTGCATTCTCGCTCATCGAGGGTTCGGTCGAGGATGTCGAGCTCGTGCTGACACCCGAGCAGGAAAAGGAGGACCTCATCGCCTGCTACGCGACAGGGCATCGCCCTATCGATGACTTCAACGAACATGCCATCTGGCCCCTGCCGCTTGAAAAACGCGGAGAGCTTCGCGAACACGGCGTCTTGAAAGGGGAGTCACTGACGCCATTTGGTCGGGCTATCGCACAAAGCTTTCTATCGGTCGAGGATGCGCTTCGCATTCGCAAGGGCCTTTCAAGGGACCCGCTGGATGTGGCCATCTCCCTCCTGCCATTCGAGAACGTCTATCTTACCAGCGCGTTACAATCGATGCTTGACACGAACTCCGCTCGTCTCTTCTCCGGAGAGGTGTTGGAAAAGATCGAGGATGCAGACGCGATCTCATCGCTGCCCGTCACGGCACAGGAGACAGCGCTCAAGATCGTCATGGAGTTCTTCACATGCTCGTGTGACACGCCGTTTTGCGAACACCCTCCGCAGGAGGTATCGCGGCAACTGCTCGACTTGCGCATGGGCAAGAGCTCGCCACGTGCGATATCATCGTACTTTTCCCGCGAGTTTGGTCTCCAGCTATATGCGGGCGACATCTTCTCGTATCTCGATCAGGTGATACACAAGCTTGAGGCCGTGGAGCGCATAGCACTTGCGGTGGGAGATGAGACGGTGGCCAAACGCGCTCGTTCGCACATACGCAAGATAGAGGGTTAACGTATGCTGGACAAGAACTCCACCGAGCCCACCACGTCGATGCCAAGGGCGTTTTTGTGCACAGTGTCCCTGTTCGAGATGATAGTTGCGCCCATCTTGCGCGCGACGGTGAACATTACCACATCCAGCCCCGAGTGTTTTTTCAATAAGCCTCTCATCCCCTCGAGCGCTTCCGTTTCGACCTCGCAAATCTCGAGCGCTTTGTAGAGTCCCGAAAGGATGAAGAACGTGAGTTGAGGCGTTTCCTGCGCCTTGAGCTTGTGCGTCCAGAAGAAGTCCTTCATGAGGTAGTAGTAACGGGCGCTCATCATCAAATGCTGCAGGTAGTATCGCCCCATGTCCGAGTCGACCAGCCTCACTTCAGGCGAGGTGCTGGCCTTGATGACCGCCTCGATCTCCGACTGATGTTTCGAAGGATTGCGTATGATGTCGGAGACGAGCTCGTGGTCAATCACGAAGGAAGGGGTATTCTTCCCAGAGTCGTTCATATACCTTCTCCTCCGTGTCGCGCACGATCCTGTCTCGTTCCACGCCGCGCAGTTCCTTGGCGAGCATCTCCGCGAGGCGCCTGCTCTCGTACCGTTCGATGATCACCTTTCCCTTGCTCGCCGTCATAATGATCCTGTCATCAGGCGATATACCCATCTCCTCTAGCATGTAAGGGGGAATGACGATCGCTTCGGATGCAATGAAGATCTCCATACACTACACATCGTCTCCTCGTTTATAAATCTACGCGAATCGCAACAATCCCGCGATACCAAGAAGGATGAAGAGCGCCCCTGACAGGTATTGTATCCTGTGGGATGCTACCCTCTGGGCAATAGTGCGCCCTACGAGGAGGGCAATGAGCGAAAGGGTCATGAGTGCGCCCCACGAACCTGCGAACACCGCCAGCGGAGCATCGTATTGTGCAGCAAGCGTGATGGTGAGCAGCTGGGTCTTGTCACCCATCTCCATTGCTGTGATAAGGGCAAAGGACGAAAAGAACAGCGATTTTTTCCCTTTTCTCTGGACTTCTTCCTCGTTTTCGGTATGTAGCAGGAAGTAGATACCAAACACTATGAATGCGATGCTCGTGGCTATGTTGAGCACGTCCTGCGAGATAAACGTCGTGATGGCCTGTCCGAACACAACGGCAAGTCCGTCGACGAGAGCGAATCCCAGCGCGATGCCAATGATGATGGGCATCCGGTGCCTGTACTTGGCCGAGAACGAGAAGATGGCAAGCTGTGTCTTGTCGCCAAGTTCGGCCAATGCCACCAGTGCAAAGCTTGCTGCAAGTGCCTCAACTGCCATACATCCACTGAACTATCCCTACATTAAAAAGATATGTGAAAGAAAAAGTGGAAGATTAGAGGATAAGGAACGTTCCATCCTCGTAGATGAGCTCGTCGTCGGCATAGACCTTGCCGCCATCCTTCATGTCCTTGAGGATGTCCCAGTGTATCGAGGATTTGTTGGTCGAACCGGTCTCCGGATAGCCTGCGCCAAGCGCGATGTGTATCGTTCCCCCCATCTTCTCGTCGAAGAGCATGTTCTTTGAGAAGTGGGTGATGCCCGCGTTTGTGCCGATAGCTGCCTCACCAACGTAGCGTGCGCCCTCGTCGGTGTCGAGCATCTTGTTGAGGAATGCCTCGCCCTTTGATGCACGCGCCTCGACGACCTTGCCGTCCTTGAAAGTGAGGCGCACATCCTCTACCTCGTTCCCATGGTAGATGGCGGGGTATGTGAATCTGATCGTGCCGTTGACCGAGTCCTCCACGGGGCCGGTAAAGACCTCGCCGTCTGGCATGTTGTTGTCACCGTCGCAATTGATCCACGTTCGTCCCTTGATCGACATCGTCAGGTCGGTGTCCACCCCGACATACCTCAGCTCGGAACACTTCTCCAGGTAGTCGCATACGACCTGCTGCACCTTCGAGAGGCGCTGCCATTCGGCCACCGGATCGTCGGCGTCGAGGAGGCACGCTTTGTAGACGAACTCCTCGTAGGCCTCGGTCGACATCGACGCCTCCTGGGCGTATGCGGGTGATGGATAGGGGCCTAGGACCCATCGTAGTTCCTTTTTAGCCTGTCGTTCCATAAAGATATCCATGAGATACGATTGCGCCTTGCTGCGGCGTGCAATTCGCGAGGGGTCGATGGTCGAGAGGCTCTTCAAGTTCGTACCTGCAAGGAGCTGGATCGATACGTCGGTCTTTTTCGCGATATCGTCCATGAGCGGATGGACGGCATCGAGTTGCGCATCGCTCGCGGTAGCGTAGAAGATGTAGCTTGCATCCTCGAACTGGGGTACGATCATGGGTATGCCGCCGGCGCGTAGCACCTCACGGTAGATCTCGAGCATCATGTCGCGCGCCGACGCATCGGCCGCGATGACCACTGCGTCGCCCTCCTTTACCTGTGTGGAGTAGTTGACAAGAAGCGATGCCATCTTCTTCATGTATTCGTCTGCCATGCGAATCACTCTCCGATGAGGAACTTGCCGTTCTCGTAGAAGAGCTCGTCGTCGGCATAGACTTTCCCGCCGTTGGTCATGTCCTTGAGGATGTCGAGATGTATCGCCGACATGTTGGTCCCGCCAGACTCGGGGATTGAGCGTCCGAGGGCGAGGTGCATCGTTCCGCCTATCTTCTCGTCGAAGAGCATGTGTTTCGTGAATCGCGTGATGCCGTAATTCGTGCCGATGGCTATCTCACCGACGCGTTTTGAGCCCTCATCGATCTCGAGGACCTGTTTGAGGAGCGCCTCGCCCTTGGTGGCGGACGAATCGACGACCTCGCCGTCCTTGAACGTGAGCCGCACGTCCTCTATCTCGTTTCCAAGGTAGATCAGCGGATAGGTAAAGCGGATCGTGCCATTGACCGTGTCCTCGACCGGCCCCGTGAAGACCTCCCCGTCGGGGAAGTTCTTCTTGCCATCGCAGTTGACCCATGTCCTTCCGTCGATCGACATCGTAAGGTCTGTGTCCTCGCCAACGAAGTGAAGCTTCTTTTTGGTGTTTAGCCATTCGCATATCGTGGCCTGATGGTCCGATATCGCCTTCCAGTCGGCGATTGGGTCGTCACTGTCGAGATGGCACGCCTTGTAGACGAAGTCATTGTAGTCGAGCAGCGACATCGACGCCTCCTGCGCAAGGGAGTTTGAAGGGTAGACGGTAAGCGTCCATGAGAGCTCGCCGCGCGCCTCGCGGTCCATGAGCGTCTTGATGATTGCCGTATTTGCCTTCTGATTCATCGTGATCTTGTGAGGGTCGACAGCGCTCAATCGTTTCGTGTTCGTTTCCGTCCACACATTGATGATGTGGTCGGTAGTGCTGTATAAAGCCTTGGAGATGTAGCTTTCGTGCGAGAGCTGCTTCTCGGATGCATATTTGAAATAGATCTCCTTGAACTCGCCGAACATGGGCACGAGCGTGGGATGAGCCCCCAGCCTGAGCACTTCGGCATAGATCTCCTTGAGCAGGGGCTTTGCAGCCACGTCCCCAAATATTGCCACTTCTTGTCCGGGCTGTATCGTAAGGGAATAATTGGTAAGGATCTTTGCTACTTGTTGTTCATAGGTCAAAAAATCACCATACAAGCATTGATGAGCGACCATATAAATATTTCTCAGTTCTGGTATATTCTTCGAAGCGACATCTACGTTGCCCCACAGGAACCGATGCGTTTCCCAAGGGTGGGCGCACCTTCATCTTGAAAGTATATATGCCAAATTCGTGTACTTGGCATTTTCAAGCTCGTGCGCGCGCTCGATCACTCCTGGGGGGAGCTCGCACTTTGCCAGGTCACCGAGTGCTGATGAGAATCCTGAACGCAGTGCGTCCATCACATCCTCAAACGATGTGGTGCCGCGTTCACGTTCTATTGTTGTTACGCGTTCTGCAAGCGAGGTCACATGTTTGTCAGAGAGCTTCTCGGAAGAAACATTGAGGACACGCGCCAGCTGCTCAATATCGGTCTTATAGAGGAGAGTTCCGTGCTGGAGCAACATGCCTTTTCGTCGCGTCTGGGCCGATCCGGAGATCTTTTTCGTACCGACCACCACGTCGTTGATGGGGCTAAACGTAGCCATGATGCCAAGGCTGTCAAGCGCAGCAACGAGCCCCGAGCATATGCGCTCGTACGAACGCGTGATCGTGTCAAGGTCCGGGGGTATGCCCATGATGACGGCATACGTTATCTCGCCGGCAGCGTCGTGGAAGACCGTGCCCCCTCCTGTCGTTCTTCGGGTGATGTCGATGCCCTCGCGCTCGCATACGTCGCGTCGGACAGATGCGTCGATGCGCTGGAATCGACCGAGCGTGACCGCAGAAGGATAAAACTGGTAGAAACGCACCATGTCGCCGATCGATCCCTCAACGCGCGCTTCGAGCAGTGCCTCGTCAATGCCCATAGCAAGGGAACCGCGGTCGCGTCGGAAGGGAAGGAGGTCCATGGCGTTCACATCAATCGACATTGGCATGCTTGATGATGGCCATGTATTCGCTTTCGGATATATCGCATGGGAAGTTGTAGGGGGTCCTGCCGGGTTTCTCATTGAAAAAAGGCCTGTTGCAGTTCGGGCAGCCCTGTGTCATGAATGCTTCTGGATCGACAGTTTTTGACACATCGATCCCAAACGAGGAGATCATGTCATCCTCATCGTAGCGTATGTCCTCTTTATCGATGCACCTTTCCAGAAGGAGGTAGCGTGCCATCTGCAGACGACGGTAAGTGCCAAGGTCGGGGGCGGGCATACCCTCAAGTGCCGTGCCCTTGAGCGGTGTGAGAGCAAAAAGGGATGGGCGCACCCCGGTCCTTATGAGCTCGTCCAAGGTAACGACAGCCTCGCGTTCCGTCTCGCCAAGGCCGACGATCATGTGGGATATCACGTTTCCCTCGCCGAATATCTCGACCGCCTTTCTCATGCGCACCCAGTGGAGGTCCCAGTTGTAGAATGGCTTGTACTTCTCGAAGAGCTCCTTGGTGAAGCAGTCAAGGCTGATGCTCAGCCTGTCGACATGTTCTGATAACGCCCGCATCTCGTCAATGGTAAATGGCTGGGCAGAGACGGATACAGGGCATTTGATACGCTTGACCATCTCATAGAGGTCCTCGAACACCTCGGGATAGTTGAGGCATTGTATGCAGACCCTGTTCTGGTCGTGCAGGAGATCAACGATGTCCTCGAAGTCCCATATATTCCATCTGATGCGGGAGAGCATACAGCTTTCCTCGCCCGTCGATTGCGCACAGAATGCGCACGAAGCTTGACATATGCCCCGGGTCATGATATATATTGTTTCAGTGGGAACGCACGTTTTCATCGTTCGCAGTCCTAATGCGGCCTCACTTCCACATGATAATCTAACATCCATATCTTTTACACCGCACAACATGTTTCGTACGTATGGAACGTACGTTCACTTCGTGCTAATTCGTCTTTTACTATTTTTGAGGGCCATGCTATTTTGTCGAAGTAGTGCCACATTTTTTCTTTTTTAGATGTACGGTCTCGCATACATCCTAACCCAATGCATTTAAACATTTCGCGTGCCTTTTTTATTGTATCCTCGAATTCGTGTGCTGTTACACGCTTGAACATGCCCCCTCTTCCCGGCGGGACCCGCAGCGACAGGAGGACAATCTCCTCGCAACCATACGAAGCGAGGCGCTCAAGTGTTTGACCCTCGCCGCGCACCGTGCCCCATTCCGCGCCGATGCAGATATGGGGCACATAGTGCACCCGCGCCTCTTCGAGGGCCTCCACCACGGAGAAGTAATCGTCCTGTGTCCTTTCAAGGTGGTAGACCTCGTGCACCACGCGCGTTGAGGGTGGGATGTCGATAGACACGGCAGAGACCGACCGCAAGACCGGCGGTACCTCTTCGATGAGGCCCGCATGGACGTTTACGCGAAACGGGGTGAGCGTGCAAGCACGTTCGAGCTCGCCGTAGTCGATGGGTACGGCCCCACTCTTCGTTGAACCCCCCGTGATGAGGGCCCCCTGGGCACCGTGCTCATACGCGTTGCGGCATGAGTCGTATACGCCCTCGCGCGCGCCATCAGCCATGGTGCGAAGGAATCGCGCGTTGCAGTGGTCGCACATGAGCCCGCACCACGATCCCGTCACCGAGATGGATGGGAACGTCGCAGGAGTAGGATAAAATAGTGATATGTCGTGAGAATTACTCATGGTCCCATGTCCGGTAATCCTTGTAGACGAGGCTCTCGAGTTTGGACTTGCATTGGGAGCACATGTTCTCGGACTTTCGATCGACATCGAACCGATCGCTTGAGAGCGACATCACGCAGGTCTTGTCAGCGCAGTGCCCGAGCCCGAGCGTATGACCGACCTCGTGGACGCACTCCTTTATTACACGCTTCTTGAACTCATCGATCGTTGCATCGATGTTGAGTGGCGCCGTTGACACCACGGCTATCGATCCTCCAACGTCGGCCTCGCCGAAGACGTCGGAGTTGTGGACATAACTAAAGAGGGGGACGTCGGTGATGACAAGTACTTTTGATACCTTCTTTCCCTCCTTGGCGAGCTTTTGCTCCGCCCTCGGGCGCATCTTGGCAGCGAGGTTAAAAAACGGTTCAACACTATACTTGCCATTGACGCGATTGTATGCAACACCCGGGATGGGGATGGGTCGCGGGCCTATCGCCTTGCACGAGACGGCAAGGCCGTGTGCCTCCGCATTGAGTGCCGCGCGCAGCACCCGCTGCATCTGCAGGATCACGTCCTTGAGCAATAGCCCTCCGACATTGCCAGTATGCAAGATGGCTATGAGAAGCGTGGCATTGCCCATGTAATCTACCTAATATGTGATCACGAGGACTGGCACGCCCTCTGACCAGCGTATGACGCGGTCGGTGGTACTTCCAAGCAGTCTCCTGCGAAAGCCTGTCCCGCCCGAACTACCTATAACGATAAGATCGATATGCTCCTTTTTGGAGCTGTTGATGATCTCTTCAGCAGGTATTCCCTCGGCAAGTATCATCTCCACGGGCACTTCTGAAGTCTTGGCAAGGTCCTTGACATGACCAAGGTACCTGAATCCGTACTCCTGCAGCTCCTTTTTCACCTTCTCCTCGTCTTCATGGCTGACTTCCAGGTATTTCCTGATCTCAAACTTGTTGATGACATGCATCACAATGATCTTCGCATCGAGATTCTGGGCAAGATGAATAGCCTTTTTTGCAGCATGAAGGGACGCGTCAGAGCCATCTATCGGAACTAGGATCTTTTTGAATATTGGTTCCATTAGTACACCTCTAGATTCCATCTCCGTTCCATATTAAAAACTTTGTTAGTCTTGGGGCTTTGCACATAAAGATAATTTCGAACATAAATGCCCAATCGGTCGAACATAAAGTTCTATCCTTTTTTCCCAATTGTCATACGCTACTTCTTACCTATTTCATATATTCGTTCTCATCCTAGTCTCTTTCGTGTACGCGCATCGCACCCGCATTCCCCGATCGCTTGCGGAGAGGATAGAGGATGCCGGCTTGCATCGGTGCGCATACCGCTTGGCACTGCGTGGAATGCACACGAAGATCTAGGGCTTTTGCGTGCAAAGCCTAGTCTTGGCGCGACATAACTACCATAGCTTTAAATATTTATAAATTGCACAGGTTTTTGGGATTATGGAGACGATTCTGCTTAAGAATGGGACTGTTGTGACACAAAACGAGCAGCGAGAAGTCCTCCGCTCGAACGTGCTTGTCGAAGGGAACACCATCGCATCGGTGGGCAATGACGCGTCGGCCGATACCGTCATCGATTGTACAGGATGCATCATCATCCCCGGATTCATACAGACACATGTTCATCTCATTCAGACCCTATTTCGGTCCCAGGCGGACGATTTGAGCTTGCTTGACTGGCTTACGAAGAGGATATATCTCCTCGAGGCGGCCCATTCAGCCTCGTCCGTCTACTGGTCTGCCCTGCTGACATGTGCCGAGATGATTCAGGGGGGCACGACCACCGTCGTCGACATGGGGACCGTCCATCATGCAGACCAGTCATTTAGCGCCCTGAGCAGGAGCGGCATGCGTGGTTATAGCGGCAAGATGCTCATGGACATTCACGACTCGGCGCCAGACGAGCTCATAGAGTCGCCCCATAAGGCATTGTCGGAGTCTCGTCACCTCCTCAAGGAGTGGCACGGGGGCAACGACGGTTTGCTCTCATACCTCTTCGCCCCACGTTTTGCGCTCTCGTGTTCTGAGGAACTCCTCTCAAGCATCGTCGAGCTCGCAACACGAGAGGGAACGTTGATCCATACCCATGCGGCAGAGAATCAGGATGAGGTCGCGATGGTGCGGGAAAGGACAGGCATGGGCAACGTCGAGTACCTCTCGTCACTGGGGCTGCTCTCGCCACGCCTCCTGCTTGCGCACTGCATCTGGGTCAACACGAGGGAGGTGGCGTTGTTGCAGCGCTACCAAACCACGGTGCTCCATTGCCCCATTGCGAATCTCAAGCTCGCCTCGGGCATAGCGCCCGTGCCGCGATTCCTCGAACGCGGCATCAACGTTTCGCTTGGCAGCGACGGAGCTGCGTGCAACAACACCATCGACATGTTCAATGAGATGCGATTTGCCGCTCTGTTGCACAAGGTGCATTCGTTCGACCCCACAGTCATACCGGCGCAGACGACGTTAGACATGGCCACGATTAACGGCGCGTGCGCCATAGGTATGGAGGGCAAGCTTGGTGTCATACGTCCCGGCGCGCTGGCCGACATTGCCGTCGTCGACCCGCGAGAGTCGCACATGATGCCGTTTTCCGATCCCGTCTCCGCACTCGTCTACGCCGCGCGAGCAAGCGATGTCGTGCTCACCATGGTCAACGGCTCGATACTCTTCGATGGGCAATTGTGTCATCTTGATGAAGCCCGCATCATCGAGGAGACCATCGTGCAGCGCGATGAGGTGCTTGGGCGCATGCCAGAAGAATAGGTCTTAAATCAGGTCGCCCTTCTTGATCCGCTTGTACTCCTCTTCCCTGTCCTGTTCCTTGAAAAGCGACCACGACTCCTCGCGTTCGTCATCAAACATGCTGCCATCGTCGCCCTTCCTTCGTTCCTTCCTCCACGATCCCTGTCCCTCTTCATCGTACGATCCGCCAAACTCGTATCCCCAGTCGGTGTCGCGCTCCTCTTTTGGGAATCGGCGCTGCGGCACGCGTCGCTGCGGACGCAAAAAGATGGAAGAGAGTATGAAGTATGCAAAGATGAGCACGAAGAACAGGTCCATGGGGGCCACGCCATACATGTAGGCCACCATTCCCACGAGGCCTATGACAAGCACGACGATGAGCAGCCGGCTCTTCGTATTCGTGCCCCCGGATTCCTCACCAGTATCGTCCATATTACTAGATGGACGTGCAGCTATTTAAGCATTTCTTGTGGGCAGTGCAAGACGCTTTTGCTGCTTTTTTTCCCTGTACGAATATGGTATGTAGATGTCATCGCCCGTGCCGGGGTCCATCCCCGTGTAGTAAATGGCCGTGCTGAGCGTCATGGGCGTCGGTGTGAAGACCTGCACCTGCTCAACGGCTATCGCTCGTGACCGGAGGTAGGATCCGAGTTCCCGTGCGCTGCGCACCGAGCATCCGGGATGGGCTATGAGGATATAGGGAACGACGTACTGTCGTTTACCAAGCGCTTCGTTGGTCTTTTTGTACGTGTGCATGAACTCCTCGAAGATGCGGAGAGGGGGCTTGTTCATGAGTGCTAGCACACGATCGTTTGTGTGTTCCGGCGCCAGTTTGAGCTGTCCAGAGACATGGTGTTCGCACAGCTCCCTGATGAAGTCCCTGTCGCCAAGCGCCAGGTCATGGCGTATGCCGGAGCGTATGAAGACATGGTTGATGCCATCGATCGACCTCAGGCGTTCGAGAACCTCCCTGTATGGGCCATGGTCGAGGTCGAGATGGGGGCACGCCGGATAGAGGCAGGGGTTCGTGCATCCCTTGGTGGTAACAGGTATGGAGATTTCCTCACCGGTCCGGATCGAGTGAGCTGTCGCATGGCCGCGCCCCTTCGTGCATCCCATGGCGTACATGTTCGCCGTGGGGCCACCGACATCATCGATTGTGCCCTTGAAGTCGGGATGGGAGATGAATCGCTGCGCCTCACGGGCAATGCTTTCCACGCTTCTTGATTGTATGATGCGTCCCTGGTGCATTGACAGCGCACAAAACGAGCATCCGCCAAAACAACCCCGGTGCGTAACAATGGAGAACTGCACCGGCTCCATGGAGTGGGGCGCGCCACGCCCGGTATGGGGGATCTTTCTCGTGAACGGCAGTTCATAGAGATAGTCCATCTCGTCGGTGCTAAGGGGCAGCGCTGGCGGATACTGCACGACGTGCCAATCACCATACGGCTCGGCCAGGGGCGGCGAACGAAACGGGTCCTGGTGCGTGTATTGTGCCATGAACGAGTCAAGGAATCTGTGCTTTGACGATGCGACCTCCTCGTACGTGGGGAGCACCACCCAGGAAGGGTCGCATTCCTTGACGGCGATCGCGGTGCCGCATATGCCCGAAAGGTGCCGCCCCTCATCGAGACGCAAGAGTATCTCGAGCATCTGGCGCTCGCCCATCCCGTAGACGAGTATGTCTGCCTTGCTGTCCATGAGTATCGAACGTCGCACCTTGTTTTGCCAGTAATCGTAGTGTGAAAATCGCCTCAACGATGCCTCGATGCCGCCTATTGCCACCTTCACGCCCTTATAGGCCTGTTTGGCCTTTTGCGTGTAGACGATCGTCGCCCTGTCGGGGCGCATGCCCTCGCCATACGAGAGCCTGTCGCGGTCACGTTCCTTTTTCAGCGGAGTGTAGTTTGCGACCATCGAGTCGACAAGGCCCGCCGTGACGGCGAACAGGAGCCGCGGCCGTCCGAGTGCCTTGAAGTCGTCGATCGAGGAGGGATCCGGCTGCGCGAGGATGCCTACGCTGTACCCCTTGTCGTCGAGAAGGCGAGCAAGCAGCGCCACGCCGTTTGAAGGGTGGTCGATATAAGCATCGCCGGTGATAAATATCACATCGAACGTATCCGTCGGGGCATCGGTGTCGTCACTTGCGAGATGTATCATAGGTGTCCTCCTTTTTCCTTTCATAACGATAGTCCTTGATGAGTCCCTCGAGCCAAGCAGAGCTTTTCAAGCGCTGTGACTCTCTTTGTCGTCTGGCCCATCCTTCATAGGCACGGTCAAACGTTTCCCTGTCGACGAAGGCATACTCGTCGACCCCTTTTACGGGCACTTCGTTCGTGGAGAAGATGGCGATACCACACGCGGTGAGCTGCTCCTGGGACGTGTGGCTCATCTCCGTGTCGGTGATGAGTGCCTTGATGCGCCGTTCGCAGAGCGCAAGAGCCGTCGAAGCGCCCCCACCGGAGCTGTCGCGCACATAGATGATGTCGTCCTTTCTTATGCCGAATCGCTCGTCGAGAGCGGCGATCTCGCTCTTCGAGAACTGGTCGAGCACCTTTGTTACGATGATCTCCTCCCTCATCTGCAGCGAGCGCATGTCCTTGAGCTCCTTATTCTCCCGTACCATGCGGCCAAGCTCCCCCCTCAGCGTCGCTAGCTCCTGTTGCAGCTTGCGGATGACCGACGTCTTCTGGCGTATGACCTCCGATCTCTTGGCATCAACGAGCGTCTTGTCCCTCGCCGACTTCAGCTTCAAGTTGATGCGTTCTGTATCTTCTCTTGCCTGCTTGAGGGCACTTTCGAGTTCGTTGATATATGACCGCTGGTTCTTCAGGCGATTCTTGAGGATGGCGACCTCAGCGCCGTGTTCTGAGGGGGCAGAGCTGCTCGCGGGTCGCTCCTTGACCTCCATATGGGCCGGTTCATCGACCTTTGAGAGCGCATCGATCGCCTTGCTTACCGAATAATCCTTGAGCACGAGCGACTTGACCTCTTCAGAGTAACGCTGCATGTTCATCTCCCTGAGGCGCGCATCGATGTTTTCGAACTTCGCATGGTATTGCTGATGCGCCTTGATGGCCGCCGAGAGCGAGTCCCGCTCATGTGCATTGTGCACAGGATAGTCCTTTGCGATCTCGTTTTTCTCACGCAACGTGATGACGCCGCGGGGCAGGTAGAGCTTGGCATCAAGCGATGCCGCGATCTTTTCCACCGTCTGCGGGACGCTTGTCACATCGGTCGCGATGATGACCGGGTACCCGTATGAACGTATCCTCTCGATAATGTCGTTTATGGAAAATTCCTTCGAGGAGAAGAGATCGATCAATCGCCCATCAAGGTCGATTTGTGCTATACCTACTGTCGTACCCGGGTCGACACCCACTATGGTGAACCGTTTTCCCATTCTTTTCACATGCTGATCTGTTAGAAGTATGCGTTCCTTTCGAAACAGGCGCTTAATAATTTTTCCTGATGGGGGGTAGCATCACACATAGAGTAAAGCAAATATTCAATGATACATGAACGCGCTCGTGCGTGGGGCATTTGCTCGCAATACTTATATGTCAATCATCGATGTAATACCATGTTCGCATGCATCATGGTGGAACCCAAGACGCCCGGAAACATCGGTGCCGTTGCACGCAGCATGGCAAACTTTGATATCTCGGGGCCACTCATACTCGTTAATCCGATTTACCTCAACGATGAGGCCTACATGCTGGCATGTGGCGCATCGGCCATTCTCGACGATGCCACCATCGTCCCTACATACGACGATGCGCTCTCGCTTGTCGACTACGCCATAGCGACGTCCCGGGAGGCCGGCCATGCGTACAACGTGCGCAGGATACCGCTTCATCCCGATGACCTCTCTCGTGCTCTCGACCTCGACGGCACCGTGGCCATCGTTTTGGGCAGAGAGGATTCGGGCCTCACGAATGAGGAGGTCGAGCGCTCCGACATGCTGGTGACCATCCCTGCAAGCGGCGCATACCCTACGCTCAACGTGGCCCACGCGGCAACGATCATCTTCTACGAGCTGTTCAAGGCTTGCGGCAGGCCGCATGCCCGACGGGAACAAGCAGCGTCACGAGAGGAGCGGGAGATGTTGTATGAGGATTTTGACAACATCGTGCACATGATCGACCATCGGCCATATCGGCACCGCACCTCATCGCTCATCTTTCGCAGGGTCGTGTCCCGTTCGTTTATCACCTCTCGCGAGGCATACACCCTCAAGGGCGTGTTGCGCAAGACGGCCCGTCGCCTCAAGGGCTCTGCACAAGATATTTGAATCATTCCTACGATGTAGTCATATGGGAACTGATAAGGAGAAGGTAGCACTGTTCGCGTTCAACGGGGAGCCCATGTGCTTCGTGCACGCCCTGCTCAACGCGTTCGACCTTAGGGACAAGGGCCACGACGTGAAGCTCATCATCGAGGGAAGCGCAACGAAGCTCATACGGGATCTCTCACAAAAGGATGCGCCATTTGGGCCACTCTACACACGTGCTCGCGATGAGGGGCTTATTGATTGCGTCTGCAGGGCGTGTTCCACGAAAATGGGCACCATCGGGGAGGCAGAGAATCAATCGCTGCCGCTTTGTGACGAGATGTCTGGCCACCCCAGCATGGGGCGCTACATGGCCGATGGGTATACGATCATAGCCTTGTGAACGGCACATCTCCAAACCACAACATTTAAATACTGTATACACTAGTTCAGACAAAAAGATGGTGATATCGTATGGCTTCGTTGAGACCAGGGAAGATTGACCGCAAAGTAAGCGGACCAGCATATACGCGCAAGGAGTATGTGCGAAGCGTCCCACAGTGCAAGATCGTTCATTTTGACATGGGACTTAAGAATCACGACTTCAAATACGCAGTTCATCTCTTAGTCGACGACGACGTACAGTTACGCCACAACTGCCTTGAGGCGGCACGTATCGTCATCAACAGGCACCTCGAGAAGCGCGTGGGCAGGAACATGTACTACCTCAAGGTACGAACGTTTCCACACCAGATCCTCAGGATGAACGCCATGGCAACGGGCAACAAGGCAGACAGGTACGGAAACGGAATGCGGCTTTCATTTGGAAAGACCGTGGGGCTTGCCGCACGATGTAAGCGCGGACAGAAGCTCATGTCCGCATACGTCAACAAGACACAGATCAACAAGGCGAAGCAGGGCCTGAAGAAGGCAGGTTACAAGCTTCCAACGAAGACGCGGGTCGTCATTGAGGAATTAGCATAATCTCTTTCCTCTTTTCCTTCTGGTACATTACCATTCATTCGTAGTGAGCACCATGACACACAGCACGGGCGGTAGTATTGCACGCGTGGAGTTCCACGCACCATATCACCCCAACGTCCTCGTCCGTGTGCTCGACAAGTACTATAGCATCGACGGCGCATGCTCGAATCGTTCTGACAAGTATGTCCACTGGATCACTCATTTTCACTTCGACCATATCCGCTCCTCGGTGGCGGGCGGTGCCGATTTCCTTTTGAAGCAGGACGAAAAGATCACGATCTATGCCCCCGACGACAAGACGCCCGTGGAGGAGGGGCTCAACGTGTTCGACATCCACCAGCACCTCTACAATACGCATTCCAAGGGCAAGCGCCAGCTTGTCCCCGTCAACGGCAACGAGAACCTGCGTATAAACGGAACCACCATCGAGTCGGTGCCTTTGAAGCATTCCGTTCCGAACAATGCGGTATTCCTAAAGAACAGCGAGGCAGACTTCACCGTGTTTGTCACAGGCGACTGGCTGGGTTCGGACGAGGAGAATCGCGAGGCGATCGTCTCGCGCGAGCCGTCGATACTCATCTCCGAATGCCGCTACATACAGCCTGATACCTATGACATGACGTCCTCGCGCATGCATACCCACCTCAACGACCTCCTGGCGCTAAAGGAGCTTTTGCCCGACACCGTCATCATACCATACCATCTTTCGAGGACCTTTTCTGACATCTCGCATCTACGGGTTGTTTTCAAAAAGCATGGATTCGTCTTTGGGAAAAAGATACTCTTTTTCAACAATACCGATTCCTACAGGATCACCGAGGAATTCTGATCCCTTACAAGAGCGTCCGAAGCAAAACACTCTTATGTCGTTGCGACGACATCTCCTGAGGGCAATGAACAAGCGCATAGTGGTCATAATCATCATGGCGGTGATACTGGGTGGTACAGCGCTGTGGGCAACAAGCGGGCCTTCGGCACCCCCTACCTATGTGTTCATAACTATCGACACCGAACCAGACTTTCCGCCGTACATGGATTCATACCGGGGGATAGAGGAGGGCATACCCGTCCTCCTTGATCTCTTCGAGGCATACGATGTCACGGCTACGTTCCTTGTTACCGGTACCGTGGCGAAGCATTATCCCGATATGGTCCGCTTGATGGCCGAGGATCACGAGATCGGCAGTCATGCCTTTTCCCACCGTCCCCTTACGTCGCTTTCCTACGAGGTCAAGCTGCAGGAGATAGGGGTCGCGACGTCGATGCTCGAATCGATCGTGGGGCGGGACGTAACTTCGTTTCGCGCACCTTACCACAAATGTGACGAGGACGTCGTATCGATACTGGAGGGGCTCGGATATCTCGTCGAGTCCTCTGCCGCCAGGGGCATCGAGGTGCCCTATCATCCGTCACAGGAGGACTGGTTGTCGGCCGGGGACATGGACATCCTTCGCGTCCCCGTGACACGAGACCCGGTCTTGATGTATCCCTACGACCTCGAGGGACGATCGTGGCCAGATGTGGCAAAACAAATTCTTTCATGCGAACAGGCGCCCGAGGCGATCGTGATCGGCATGCATCCTTGGGAGTTTGTCGACCTCGACCTCGACCCGTGCTATGGCGCATATTCGCGCTTGTGCGGCGAGGAGACATACAACGATCTGCGCGATCTGTTGCACTATCTATCCTCACAGGACATCACGTACCTGAGCTTGTCCGAGGGATACGATGCGTTCGCGTGAGAGAGGGATGCTCCCTTCAATGGCAATACCTGGCAACAGCTATGTTGCCGCCACAATCGTCCTCATATTGGCCATCATGCTCCTTACCCTCGTTCGGATATCCCATTATCCCCTCTTCATCGACCCGTACTATCATCTCTCCATCATGCGACTCTTTGATGCCGCTGGCGGGATCACGTCGTGGGATTCGTTACAGTTCGCACCGTGGGGGCGGCCTTTGCTCTATCCGCCCCTGTTTCCCGTGCTCCTTTCCATACCGTTTGCCATCGGCATTTCCCCACTGTCGATAGCACAGGGTTCTAGCGCATCCGTCTATCCTCTCACGCTCATCGTGGTGGCATACGTGACATATTCGTTCTACGGGGCGCGCAGCGCATTCCTTGCAACGCTTTTTACCGCTTCGCTGTGGATGTTTATGTACAAATCTTCCTACCTGATGCCTTCGAGTCTCGCTTACGTCTTCATATTGCTGTCATACCTTTGCATCCATCGCGGAAGATGGATTGCCGCTGCATTGCTGCTATCGGGAGCGTTCTATACGCATCTCAGTCTCCCTCACATCTGCGTGGTCCCGCTTCTTGCATGGGCGGCAATCGACAGCACCGCCCGTCGATCGATCGTGAGGTCGTTGGCGCTGGCATACGTTCTCTTCATACCGTGGGGCGTTCATCTCGCCACCAACATGGGCTTCATTCATTCTCGTTCGATCGTCGGGTATGGGACACTCAACATCGTCGTTGCACTGCTCGCGATCCTGGGACTTGCGGTATCGATCGATCTCGTGCGTGCGGGGCAACGCAGATACGTCCTCTTCCCCGCCCTCGTATGCTCCCTTCTGGTCATCGTGCCGTATTATTCACACCGTTTCTTCTTTCATGCGGTCATACCTCTTTCGATCCTGGCCGCCATTGGGCTCGACCGGGCATTGGAATCGCTGACCAGCCTGATGCCTGAACGGGGGGCGCTGCTTAGTACGGGTGTCATCGTTGTGATGATGATATTCTCATTGTGCGGGGCCGTCGTCTACGAGGAGGGCTACAGCGACGATGGTACCGACATCATCGAGCATCGGCGCATGTTCATCCAGGAAAGTGCACTCATGCGCCTTGCGACAGGTAACATCCCCGCCCAATCGTATGTCTCCAACAACGACATCATCACCATTGTCGAGGCGATACGGGAACATACCTCCCCCGACGACATCATCCTTGTCGACACGGGGCCCCTTGCATGCGTCGTGACATCCCTCACGGGCAGGGCCACCACGAACGGTATGTTCAAGGAGGTCGCACCGCTTGAGACCTCGTACCGAAAGCTTCCGCCCCTCCGGGCCTACCTTGTTCGGTTCCGTATCGAAGGCACGGACCCGACCCATACAGTCGTGGCAACCGAATCGCTATCGCTTGTCGTACGTGAAGACGATGAGGAGTTTGCGAGTCGCAGCGTGCCTTCGCCCTCGGTGCCGTATGCCGTGGCATATGCGTTCGTATGCTTATGGGCGCTCATCACGATCCAAGACACATGGTGGAAAAAGACATGAAGGGCAACGATACACATTTAAATGGGTGTATGCCTTTTTCTGTAATAAGGTGATTATATTATGGAAAAGCCTCCACTTGATCTGGGTGATACGGAAGAACGACTGCTGCTGGCCGAGGGGGAGGACACGCCTCCCGACGTGCTGGTCGCTCTTGCCCAGGACGAGAATCCAGACGTGCGCGCCACCGTCGCTTGGAACGACGCACTGCCCGACGAGGCGCTTGTCATCCTCAAGGATGAACCTTACATCTATCAGATCCTCGAATACCAGCAACGAGAGGGGGAGAGCCTCAGCGAGGACCTCATTCGTAAGCTCTCTACATCACAGGTGGCATTCGTACGCCGCATACTCGCGTATGAGGAGAACTGTCCCGTCGATCTGTTGCGCACCTTCGCAGACGATGAGTCGGACCACGTCCGTATAGCCGTAGGGGCCAATCCCAATTCGCCAGCCGACGTGCTGGAGAAGCTGGCCGATGACAAGGAGGAGATCGTACGGCGAAAGGTGGCCCGTAATCCCAACACCCCCCTTGACACGTTGTTGAAGCTTGCATGCGATTCACGCTACAATGTCAGACGCAGCGTTGCGATGAACCCGCGCCTGCCAGAACAAACACTCACTGAGCTCTCAAAGGACCTTGAGGGGCATGTGAGGTACTGTGTCGCAGGCAACCCCAACGCGCCCTTGAAATGTCTTGTTGAGCTCTCTGATGACAAGTTCTACGAGATTCGCGTAAACGTGGCGCTCAACCCGAGCTGTCCTGTGGAGGTGCTCGAAAAACTGTCCCAGGACGAGCTTGACATCGTGGCAAAGCGTGCACAGGAAAGCAAGGAGAAACGCTCAAGAGAGTGATCAATCCTTTTCCTCTTCTCCTTTATCTTCCGTCTCGCACGTGTCGCCGCACGTCTTGCACCCCGTACAAGGCGGGAGGGCGTGCATGAGGTGGGGCCGTTTGACATAGTCCCTGTCGACCTCCGCAGCAATCTGCTGCAGGGCGTTTAGTATCAGGTGCAGCGATGATGCGTCTCGTCTCGCCTGCTGCTGATCGATCGTTGCGCCCACTCCCTGCGCATCCTCCAGGAAGCGCTTGAGCGTGAGTGTGGTCTTTTTGGCATTTTCCAGTTGCTTAGCGATGTTTTCCTTGAGGATGGGGTCGAGTTCCTTGCGGTCAAATGCTGCCTCAGCATCGTTTATCGTCCCCTCTATCTTTTCGAGAGCATCAAGCGCCCTTTCGGCCTGTCGCTCGTTCGCGACGCCCTCGTAGATGTCTGCGATGCACGTGGCGGTCGTATCATCAAACAGGTCCTGAATGCGTTCCATATCTTTCACCTCGTTGTATCATAGCATGTCGCTTTCATAAATATCATATACGCGTTCGATCGTGTCCGCGTCCTCAGGTCCCTTGTCCTCCCTCATCCGTATGAGTCGTGGGAATCGTAGCGCGAATCCGCTCTCGTAGTGAGGGCTCTTTTGGATCTCCTCGTAGGCCACCTCGACGACGAGGTCGGCCTTGATGTGCGCCATCTTCCCCTCCTCATACTCGATCAGTGGGCGAAGGCGCTCGGTCAGTGTTTCGAGCATCTCGTCGGTGATGCCTGTTGCCACCTTCCCTAACATGACGGGCATGTTGTTCTCATCGAGCACTGCAAGGTGGAACGAACCAAGATAGTGGGCTCGCCGTCCCGTGCCCCACTCCGCCCCTATCACGATGCAGTCGAGGCTCTCCAGTACCGACTTCAGCTTGAGCATGTGGCCAACGCGCAACCCGGGCGTGTATGGGCTAGAGAGGTTCTTGAGCATAACGCCCTCGTTGCCCAGGGAAAGCGATTCGGAGAAGAAGGTGCGCGCCTCCTTAGCGTCGTCGGTGATGATCATCTTGGAGAGCACGAGCTTTCGCGGGACGCTCGTGACGATCTTCTCAAGCCTTTGGCGGCGGGTTTTGAACGGCTCGTCTATCATGCTCTTGCCATCGAGGTAGAGTACATCAAAGACGTTGGTCATTACGGGGATCTTGTCTATTATCTCATCGATGTCGTATTTTCGCTTTATGCGCCGGGATATCTGCTGGAAGGGGAGCCATCGGCCGTCCTCGGCGATGCCTATGGTCTCTGCTTCGATGATGCAGTCGCCCGCGATGTTTTCGCGCACGACATCGACAACGTCCCTGAACTGGCGCGTCACGTCCTCGAGCCTTCGGGTGAAGATGTGCACCTTCGAGCCTTCCTTGTGTATCTGCATCCTGAAGCCGTCGTATTTGTACTCGACGGCGCAAGGGGTGCCTACGATCTCGAACCCCTCCTCGATGGTCGACACCTTCTGCGCCGCCATCATCTTGATCGGTCGAAACAGCATGAGCGAGAGCGTCGAGAGTGCCTCTTTGCCCTCGCATGCCTTTTTTGCCACGAGCCCCATGTCGTTTGAGACCATAAACGCCTTCTCGACCACGTCGCTTGGCACACCGAACGCACGTGCGATGCCATCGCGCACTGTCCCTTCTGCAACGCCGGTGCGCATCTTCTCGACAACGATGCGTGAAAGGTAGCGCGCCTCGAGCGGGGATGCGTTCGTAAGCAATCCTGCAAGTATCTTGAGCTTCTTGTCCTGGCTTCGCTTGCCTTCGTATTGCGATATCTTTGTAAGGTCGTCATAGACGCGTGAGAGCGAAAGGTCCTCGGTAAGGAACATGACCTGTTTCTTATTTTCCATGGCCTGTTCGACCGCACGGCCCACATCTCCCGTATCCTTGAGATAACCGAGTATTGCACCTTCCGTGAGGCCTGTGACGTCCGCTACGACCTTGATGAGAAGCTTCTCTCCCACGCCCACCTTCTCCGTGGACCAGGTAGGAAAGACGCTGCCCAAAATGAGTTGAACGATGATGGGTATCTCGTCCTTGTGAGCACGTGTAAGAAGCGATGTGACGATGCCAGTCTTTTCCAATCTGCTCGATGTCTGTTCGAGTTGTTCGAAATGCTCGCAAATCTCTGAAAATTCCATCGATACCACTACAGAGAATGATTCATGCATTTAAAATGCTTTTTATTATTTCATTGTTGCCGAAATGGCCGTTTCACCCAAGCCAAATCGGCGGACATTCATGTGAAATAATCTGATTAATCCATTTTCAAAAGGTATTACGGTCGTAATTCCCCCGTTATAGAAAACTATATATAAATCACATGTGAAAATAAGCTAAAGGTGTGCGTTGATGGCCAAGCAATCTGCTCAAAACATTCGTGAATACCTCGAGACGGTAGTCAAGGAACAGGAAGAGTTGGAGGAAAAGGAGCGCAGATTGGGAAGCGAGGATGCTTCCCAGGCGCCAAGTGACGTGTCAGATGAATCCTTGTCAAAGTCCGCCCAGGTCGACGAGGCCCCCCATGATGACGTGAACGCCGCGGTCCAGGACGAGAAAGGGCAAGGGGCGGAAAAAGCCCCGGAATCGCTTACTTCCATGGCATCTTCGTCGAAGCCTACTCAGGCCGGCGAAGAGCTCCATGAGGACCCGACCGACGCAACCTTCTCAGAAGGAGTGGATAAACAGCCTATCGGGCCATCCGTAGGATCTGGCGAGCCCTCGCCGCGAGCTACCGAGGCTGTCGAAGCGTCTGGTGGCGATACGGCCGACGCCCCTCCTGCGGGGGCCGTACAGGCGCAAGCCACCCAGCACCCTGAGGAACCTGTCAAGGAGAAGCATCCCCA
The DNA here is from genome assembly GCA_004212155.1 of archaeon. Classification (GTDB taxonomy): domain Archaea; phylum Methanobacteriota_B; class Thermococci; order Methanofastidiosales; family NM3; genus NM3. Next base: position 54,080 of record RXIG01000019.1, on the reverse strand, counting down.
AAGGAGAACGCCACAGGAACGGGCACAAGAGCTCCTGCATCAGACCGAGGATGTCGTGAAGAAGTATTCTCCCGCTTTTGTGGAGCAGAATCTTGATCAGTCAAAACTAGCCCTTTCCTTTTTGGAGAAGGCTGCGGCGCGGTTGCCATATTCGATCGATTTCGAGACGCGCGGCAGGATAGAACGTAACCTAGAGGTAATGCGCGAGCTCGTGTCAAAGGCAGAACAGACGGTCCAGAAAAGGGAGTACAAGGAAGTGCTTGAGGAGTACCTCCTGGAGATGGACAAGGCTTTGAGGCGCTACACCAGACAACAGATAGCTAAGGATCCCGAGCGCGCACAGTATGACTACAACCTCCTGCTTGAGCGCAGGAAGGAGCTTCCAGAGGGAAACCCCACCTATGAGATGATCGTGTCAAAGCGGCTTTCGGAGTTCGAGCGCCGCATCCTTTCCGTCGTCGAGGGCGAACGGACGCAAGAGGTCGCAGAAACACTTGATGACAGGATGCGCCAGTTCCTCTCGCAAGCAGACAAGAAGGACTATGATACACTTCACAGCGAGTACCAGGACCTCGTCTCGCACTACAAGGTCATCGAGGACAAGCTTGACAAGAACGAGCTGGCCAAGACGAAGAACCAGCTCTATCGCTGCAAGGAGAAGCTCGTACAGTCTCGGACGAGGTACCAGGACGAACGGCAGCGAAAGCGCAGGGAGAGCGAGGAGAAGCAAAAGGAGGAATACCTTGGTGTTCGCACGTTCTGGAAGGAGTATCTCAAGGACCTTCGCGTCTTCACCGAGACGGTCAACGCCGCTTCACCAGCCCAGTACTTCTCATTGTATGAAAAATATCAAAGCCTGCTCGAGATGTTCTACAATCTTGTCAGGAACGATATGATCTCCAAGGAGGAGGCCCAGCAGGCGACACAGATCCTCGAATTCGTCGAACGCCGCCTCGAAGCGCTGCGGCAAAGCATATGATCATGTCGTCGTTCTCCGCAACCCACGCTCGCGTGCGTATGCACGCACCTCTCTAACTTCTTTGTCCATGACGTGCCTATCCATTCCGGGATAGCAAGACGCATGGTGACATGGCCTATATTGTTCCATGATGTTGAGGTAACTGTCGTCCGATAGCTCTGCCACGGCATCGACGACGCATTTACTGTCATCGACATGCCCCGGGAGCACGAGATGGCGTATGAGAAGCCCTCGTGTTGCAAGACCGTTTTCTACCACGAGGTCGCCTACCTGATCGTGCATCTCATACAGCGATTCAATGCACCGTTCAAAGTAGTCCGGTGCGTCGGAATATGCCGTTGCCAGCTCGGTGCTGGCATACTTGACATCGGGCATGTAGATGTCGACGATACCGTCAAGATTGCGTATGGTGGCAAAGGATTCGTATCCTCCACAATTCCACACCAGGGGGAGCCTTAGTCCCTGGTGCGCAGCGATGCCAACGGCACCCACCAGTTGCGGTGTGTAATGAGTGGGGGTAACAAGGTTGATGTTGTGGCATCCTTGGCCTTGGAGGTGTAGCATCATCGATGCAGCGTCATCGATTGAACAGTGCACGCCGTGCCCCTCGATGCTTATGTCATGATTTTGGCAGTAGATGCATCGAAGCGGGCAGTGTGAAAGGAAGATCGTGCCAGACCCGTGCGTGCCGACAAGAGGCGACTCCTCGCCGTGGTGGGCCCCCCACGACGCTATCTTCATCCTTACATCAGCATTGCAGTAACCCCGTTCTCCCGCCGTGCGATCGACACCACACTCCCGGGGACACAATGTGCAGTTGGCAAGGGTGTGTTCAAGAGCATGTCGCTTAGATTCGAAGCTTCCATCCTGCAGTGATGTGACGTAAGAGGGCATCATGTCACCCTCCCCCATATCAGCGCAGATTGAGTGCCAGCACCGCCTTTTGGGCGTGCAGCCTGTTCTCAGCCTGGTCGAAAACGATCGAGTGGGGGCCGTCTATGACCTCGTTTGTAATCTCCTTTCCCCTGTGGGCCGGAAGGCAGTGCATCACAACATGGTTCGGGTCGGCGCCCTCGAGCAGCGATGTGTCTATGGTAAATCCTGAAAAGTCCTTTTCGCGGCGCTCCTGGTCCTTTTCCTGTCCCATTGACACCCAACTATCCGTGTATACGACGTCCGCTTTCCTTGCCGCTTCGCCCGGGTCGTTGGTGAGCATGACGTCCAGTCCCGCCTCCTCGTTTTCTTCGAGGATCGTGTTGTCGGGAGCGTAGCCTTTGGGTGTTGCGATACGCATCGACATGCCAAAGATCCGCGCGCCGTAGAGCAATGAATGACAGACGTTGTTGCCATCGCCAATGTATGCTAGCCTCAGATCCTCGAGCGAGCCGAATCGCTCAAACATCGTGAGGTAGTCTGCAAGCGCCTGGCATGGGTGGAGCAGGTCGGAGAGGCCGTTGATGACTGGTACGCGTGCATGGGTGGCAAGCTCCAGTATGTCATCATGTGCGAATACGCGCGCCATGATGCCGTCGGCATAGCGGTCAAGCACCGATGCCACGTCCCTTATCGCCTCTCGCTTGCCAAGCTGTATCTCATCCGGTCCGAGATAGAGCGCATGACCGCCGAGCTGGTGCATGCCTATATCAAACGATGCGCGAGTTCGAAGTGAGGGCTTCTGGAAGACCATGGCGAGCGTCCTCCCACTCAACGCCGACACGAACACGTCCGCTTTCGTCTGGGATTTCATGTGTTCTGCAGTATGGAAATAGAAGTAGAGCTCTTCGCGAGTATAATCCTTCAAACTGATGAAGTCCCTTCCCTTGAACCTGTTCATGACATCGCCTTGTGAGTCTGAGAGCATGCGAAGGACCCTCGAGAGTCGGAAACTATGTTGATAACCTCTAAGGCCCAACGCATGCATTTAATCATCTCATGCGGCACTTATAAATATTACTTGAATTGCCGCCCGTTGCTGATTCTGGCAGGCCTAGGACATTTCATTCTCATGTGCCTCGCCAATCGAACCAAAACTATTTTTAATTAAAGCGCTACCTTATCGTATGGCGCAGCCACAGCACACCGTTATCCTTGGTGACATCTCCGAGATCATAGAGCACATCAAGAACCATACGCCTGAAGGGAGGACCATCGAGCAGTACGTTCCTGAAGACGATGCGTTTGAGTACAGGCGGCGCTATCGGCTCATACGCGAGGATAAACGCCCTGAGAACTATTACCGCAACGTCGCCATATGCAAGATGCTCTACTCGGACCTTGTGCATGGCACGAATCTCACGCGGCTTGAGAAGTACGCTCCGGGCATATCGTCCGTGGATCCTGAGGATGTGGTCAGGATACGATACCTGCCGGAGGACGAGGATTTTGTCATCAGGACGACACATGACACGTTTCGCATCTACAAGGGCGATGTACAGTATATCTATCCTCTTTATTGCCACGTTCGCGACAATACGGAGTTCGAGCTCGCCTACGAGGATGATCGCGTGATCACCTTCCATATCTTCGACGATACTGGCGCAATCGACGTCTTTGAAGTGTAGCCTGGCGATGCGGCGATAACCAGAAGGGGCATTGTATGAAAAACGCGGCACTTTTTGCAATCGTGCTCCTTTTGGTGTTCTTTTCTCCTTTGCACACCACCATCACGTGCGGGCTTGATGACCTGGCAGATCGGGAAATTCTCTTCGAACCAGCCTCTTTGGAACTTGACATCGGCGAAGAGGCAACGCTTTCTGTCACGATCGTCATCATCCATGCCAACTGCCCCCTCGATATTGACGATACGGAGATCGCCATCCCTAATCAGCTCCAGGTGATAGGAACGTCAACATGGCAACAAGTATCCCCCACTATGTACGAGAAGACGTTTACTCTTACAGGCAGCGAGGAAGGTACAGGGCATATCACCGTCACACGTGATTGTTCGCGATATGGATTGATAGAAAAGAGCATGCCCTTTAGCGTGGGTGGCGCGCCATTGCCACCGTCAGACGGGGCGCCTGATGAGGTCTTTTTCTTTTCGTGGTCGAAGATACGCACGATGACGATCGTTGAGGTTGCCCAGACCTATGGGATACCAATCGATGATGTCATGAACGCTTTTGGGATCGAAGCCGACTCTCCGATGACAATGGACCAGTTATGGCGAACGTACGGCATTGATAAACACGTCATCAGAGAAACGTTGGAAGGTCTCTATTACGATGCACATCCCGCAGCTGACGATTCGAACAACCCAGTGGTGTTTGACTTCTCGTTTTATGTTCGAGATGCAGTGTTGGTGCTGCTGCTCATCACATCCGCGTTGCTCTTCATCAAGGCGCGATACCGTGCCCGCTACCTCACCCTTGCGGCAAGCCTTGCATACTTCGGTCTGTACCTCGAGGGCTGCATGTGCCATTTAGGCGCCATCGCGCAGCCGTTCGTCGTCGATGTGATCCCCATTCACTGGATCATACTGGTCATCATCCCGATCTTCACATCATTGCTTTTTGGCAGGATATTTTGCGGATGGGTCTGTTTTTTTGGTGCCGTACAGAAATTCCTCTACGATGGCGGCAGGCGTGCATTCAAAATTCGTACACCACGGAAAGTGCCAAGGTGGGCACACTACATCAAGTTCCTCGTCCTTGGGACAATGCTTTTCTATGCCATCGCACAAGCCCGAGCAGTGTTTTGTGAATACGATCCCTTCTACTTCATCTTTGTACGAAGATTCCAGTGGGGTGTCCTCGGGGGCCTGACCATCCTGCTAATCATCTCGTCACTATTCATCGAACGGGGATTTTGCAGGATTGCCTGTCCTCTCGGCGCGTTGTTATGGGCAACGGAGAAGCTCTCGATATATAATGTTCGAGTGAAAAAAGGTTCGTGCGTTGGGTGCAAGGCGTGTAACAGGGCGTGTCCCATGGGAAGAGACCTTGTCACCGGCTCCGGCGAGTGCATAGCATGCGGGAAATGCCTTACCGCATGCAGAAAAGACGCACTCCATTATGGGAAAGGCACCTCTTCCCCACATCATTGACGGGTCTTTATCTCACCGGCGATGGTAACATCCTTTTCAATGTTTATGGAGCCCTTATACTCGATGCCGTCATGGATGTGAACACCCTCCTTGAGGTAGACGTTAGCGCCAGAGGTGATCTTTTTCACTTCAGTGTTCTTGCCCACCTGCACGTCAGCATCGGTCGACACATGCGATACCCTGCAGTCCTCGCCAATGCTCACGGGCCCCTGTGAGACGATGTTCTTCTCGAGTTGGCATCCGTTGCCTACGAGCACGCCAGCGTCACCTGCCACGTTGCCGACGACCCTGTTGTAGTTGCCAAGGGAGACCTTCTCATTGCAGTTGACATCGCCCTGGATGACCACGTTGTCGCCCGTTGTGATGTTCTTTGGCGTCGAGAGTCCGCCGGTGAACTCAACGTTGTTCCCCACAACGATGTTGTCGTCCTTGGACTCCATCGCGCTGATGTTGAGCTGGAAGTCCTCCTTTTTCGCGTTGAGTGCCTGGGTAAGCTCATCAATACGTTTTTGCATCTTGCTCTTGACCTCCACGTTCTCCTCCAGTTTTTCAAGCAGGCGCTTGTTCTCCTCTCGCACCCTGTCGGTAACCTTCTTCATGTCCTCGAAGTTGCCAAACACCTTCTCGTATTCTGCCAGCTGTTCCTTTAGGTCCTCATTCTCACGTTCAAGTTTTGAAAGCTTGTTTTTGAGCTTATCAGACTTCTTATCACCAAAAAGTGCCAATATGATTCCTCCATAGATGAAACTTGGTTGTTTTACATATGATGCTAATGATTAAAAATCTAACGATGCATTGGGGTCGATATGATTGAGAATGTCCTGCAATTCCGACTGTAACACTTGTTTTCGTTCTTGTGATGATGACTTTGCGTGTTTTTCTCTCTTTATGCGTTCTTCAATCCGCTGGCGTTGTGATTCGAGCTGTCCCTTCTTGTGACGAAGTTCCTCGAGTTCGTGAAGTGAATAGTTCCCTACTTGCTCGTTGAGCTTTTCGAAACGCGCAAGTGCATCGACATACGACCGTACGATGTCATCGAGCGCACCGTTGATGATGGCTGAACATTCCTCAAGGGTCTTTTGGCGCTTGGCATCCTTTTCCTGGAGCGTGCCGTCCATGAGAGCGTCGCGGAGCTGTTCGACCATTCGTTTCGTCTCGGCGAGTCCCTCGGATTCCCCGGCAAGGCTTTTCATGGGTGTCTCGAGTGTCTCCTCGATCTTGTGATAAACATCCGAGGTCATTCTGCACTTCTCATTGTCTGCAGCCTTCTTGAGCTTTTTCAGGTCTCGCTTGAGCGGGGCAATGTACCCATATATGCGATTGTTGAGCTCGTCCACTTCCGCTTCCGCCTCACTCGCCCTTCTTCGAAGCTCCAGGTATGTTTTGTGCTTATCCGACTGTTTATACTGCTCAATATGTTCCTTTACAATGGACAGTTCGTTAGCAATCTTTCTTGCCTCCTCATCGAGTGATGCGATGCGTTCCTGCAATGCATCTTCATCAAGCGATCGGTACTCATCGTGCAGTTCCCTGAGTTCCCGAAGCGACGTCCATTCATCATTGATGTCAGCCGCGATGTTGGAGAGAAGCCCAAGCGCGTCAGCCACCACCTTGATCTCCTTTCCCAGCTCCTTCATGCTCGATTCAAAAGCAATGCCAAGATATCTCCCGTGTGTGGCGCGTATCTTGTCCATCGACTGTAGAACGGACCGTGTCGTCTCGATATACTCCTCGAGCGCAGGATACGTTGCAATCGATGTCAATGCCGTACGTTTCTCCAAGGACTTGTCCATGCTCTGGCAGAACTTCTTCTGAGAGGTGATGGTGATGTTTTCAAGCCGTTTCACAACCTCTTCTTCGAGTTCCTTTGACCTGAGGTCTTCGATGATCCCCTCTATGTTAGAAAATGAGTTCTCGATAAGGCCAAGCGGTCGGCTCGTTTCCTCCTCGACCCTTGTGTTGAGCGTATCCGTTCGCTCAGCGATAAATTGGTCTAGCTCATTCACATGAATGGGCCGTTCGTGTTTCTTTTCATCCTTTTTCCCGAATATCTTGTCAAAGATCATCATATTCCTCGATTGAGTTGATTATGTCCCGTAGATTCCATGCAAAGGTAAGTCGTGTATAAGGAATGAGCGTGAAGTCGAGGAAGAAGTGCTCCGGCTGTACGACGACGATCGGTTTGTCATACTTCATTGCGAACGCTAGTTCAGAGAGCGTTCCAAATGCCCCCGGGAACGCGAGGACGATATCGCCGCTGGCCACAACGACCGCATTTCTCATCTCGTGCAGCCCCGTGACTACCTCTGCAGTAAGGAATCTGTTTCCCGTGTGGCGCTCGTTTGATGGCAGTACCCCTACTACGGTCCCGTCCGCCTCGCAGGCTCCGTGCGACACCGCTTCCATGATGCCTCCCCCGCCGCCGCAAATGATGATGTGGCCCTTTTGTGCGAGGGCGGCCCCGAGGTCATGGGCCATCGAAAGGATACCGGGGTCGTCCTCGATGGCCGACCCTATCACGGCTATCTGCATATATAATAAGAAAGAAAGTGGGATATTATATAGTTTTCCAAGAACAGGGCGCTCATGGTGTTGTGCGATGCCTATCGCGCGGGAACAGTATGCACTCCCTCACGTTCTTGAGATCGAGTATCATCATGAGCCAGCGCTCGAGACCGAATCCGAACCCGCCGTGTGTCGGCATGCCGTACCTGAAGATCTTGAGATAGTCCTCGAAGTTGTCGGGATTCATGCCAAACTCCTCGATCCGTTCGACGATCGTGTCGTACTCATGGCAGCGCTGCCCGCCAGAGGTAAGTTCCAGCCCCTTGCAGTCAAGGTCAAATCCCCTGCAGTACCTCCCTTCGGGTTGTATGTAGAACACCTTGTTGCGGGGGTAGCGTTTGATGAAGTAGTACTCGTGCCCCTGGGTGACCATCTCCTCCCCGATGATCCGTTCGCTCTCGGTGCCGAGGTCCTCACCCCACTCTATGGCCATGCCCTTTCCCTGAAGGAGTTCGATGGCCTCATCGTAGGATATGCGTTTGAACGGAACGGATGGGACCTTTATCTCTACACCAAGCGTCTCCAGCTCGTCCTGGCAGTCATTGACGACCCCTTTTATCGCGTGATGGATGAGCTGCTCGAGCACCTGCATGATGTCCTCTTCGCTCTCGATAAACGACATCTCTATGTCGATGGCTGTCGCTTCGTTCAGGTGGCGCGTCGTATTGTGGTCCTCAGCCCTGAAGTACCAAGCGATCTCATACGTTCGCTCGAATCCGCCTGCCATCGCCATCTGCTTGTAGAGCTGTGGCGACTGGGTCAGGTAGGCCTGTTTCTCGAAATACTTCACCGGAAAGAGCTCCGTACCACCCTCGGATGCGGTGGAGATGATCTTTGATGTGTGTATTTCAAGAAATCCCTGTGAATCCAGATAATCGCGAGCATGCTTGATGAGCGCATGGCGAACCTTGAAGATCGCCTGAATGGCGGGGCGTCGTATATCGAGGAATCTGTTGTCGAGGCGCGTGTCGAGCTCGGCGTGCACCTTCTCGCTCGGGTCGAGGGGCAGGGGTGTCGCCGATTTATTAATGATACGTATGTCATCAGGTATGAGCTCGGTCGAAAAGTCGCGCGACCGGGCTTCCTGGAACGTCCCACTCACCTCGATGACGTCCTCCCTCGAAAGCGTGTCGACAAAGGAGAAGATATCCTCTGACACCTTCTTCTTCGGAAGCGTTACTTGATATAATCCATTCCTGTTTCGGACGATGACAAACTTGATGCCACCTATGTCTCTCACTTCGTGTACCCATCCTTTGATAGAGTCCATGATGTTCCCTCAGTGTTTTCACTCTATGACGACGTCCACAGATTCTCCCGCCATACGTAGAATGATGTCCTCGACGATGCTTGTGTCGATGGGAAGCTTTTTTTCATCCTCTACTGGAATGCGCAACTTCTTCTTCGTCCCCCCTCCGGGCAGGTACAGTATGTTTATGCCCGCGATCCGGGCAGGGTGTATGAGGTCCTGTGCTATTTTTTTGATGTCGTCAGTATTCTCGATGACCCGTATCTTCTTTTCGAGGTCCTTTTGCAGGCTCTTTACTACCTTGCCCCCCTTCCCCACGATGGTACCGATCTGGTTCTCACCGACGACGAGTACCACCGTATCGTCGGTTTCGATCGCCTTGTGAAAGGTGAGTTCCTGGGGCATCTTGTACTTCTGAAGCAGGTTGTAGAGCTTCAGGGATATCTCTACCTCAAGCTCGGATATCTCACCCTTGATCACTTTTTCCTGGCATCCAGGGCATAATATGCCAGATTTTAAGCAAATGTCACAAATTGGGGATTTCATAGTAAAGAACCCACGTATTCGGGTTACTTCTTCAACACGATTTCTATCGTTGAAGTATTTGTCGTTCCACCCTCTTTTCGGGGAAGCTCCTCGGTACCTGTTGTTATGGCGTCCACCAGTGCTTCTGGTATAAAGCGGTTCCTGACGATCTCTGCCACATCGACAGCACGCGAGATTGCTTTTCCTCTCGCCTTGAGCACCACTTCATTTGCTCCGTTGTTAAATTGTGTCGTCACTGCAAGCACGTAGCTCATAGGTGGTTTGTTGCCAACATATACAACATTTTCTTCTGTCATGTCCTAGCCTCCTTTGGAAAAAATAGCTATATTTTATAGGTTTTAGTAATTATAAAAAGATTTCGGTATTTAACGGTCTTTTCACATGAAAAATTCTTTTGAAAGGCATCCTGCCACGAACGAAAGCCCCTGTGAACGGGGTGAAACGGCACTATCATCATCGTCTCTTGTGGTTGAATGGAATCACATTGCAGCCCCTTGCAACGAATGGGGAGCGACATCCCACGAGCAGTGGATTTACCGGATGCGCGTCTCGTATGGGCGCAATGGCAATGAAAAACATTTAAAGCAAACGGCCCGAGGGGGGGCATAGACCGTTTTGTGATACTAGGGGATGGGTTCGTAGAACGAGCGAACATAAAGTATGATATTATATGTGCAATAGAGGCAATTCTACGCTTAATGGTTAAATGCGCTTCACTCATTACCCAAAAAGTTTATAAGTATTCTCTAGAAGTACGTTTAATATCAAAAATCAGACGTTTTTATGAGGGGAGATAATGGGTAATAATCTCGCACGTCCTTTTTATGCTGTTGCGTATGTCGTTGTTCTTCTTTATTATATTACCATGTCTGCGCTCAACGTCGTCTATCTGGCACTCAGGGGTACCATCAAACCGGAGAAGAAGGTCATAAACACCGTATTGAGGAAAGAAATATCACAGACCTTCCTTGCAAACTCCATCACGTTGACCCCGGGCACGCTCACCATCGACGTTGACAACAAGGCGCAAAAGCTTACGGTAACGGTTCTGACGCCACGCGACCAATCGGCTATTATCCCTTTTGAGAAGTACATTAAGGGGATGTTTGAATGAATATCTATGATGCAAGTCTCTATTATTTGATCATTGCATTGAGCTTTACCGTCCTTGCGAGCCTTCGGGTGGCCTCTCGAAAAGGGACTACATCTGCACTGGCTGGACTCTCCGGTGCATGCGTCGCGACCGCCACAGGGTTGGTCGTGCTCGGCGAGGTCGTTCCCATATCCTTTTCGGCAGACATAGCGCTCTATCTGCTTGTGTTGGGTCCTGTGGGGACGATCATCATCGCAAAGCTCTTGAATGGAGGAGGATTCCAGTGAATGCAGACATTTCTATCTTACAGGCGATCGTCTTCTTGTTTACCGGTTCGCTCCTGTTTGTCGCCGCGTTTGGATTGATGCGGTTTGAGAAGATCGCCAATATTCTTTATGCACGGCTTCACATCATCGGCGTCGTCGATTTCGCATGCATCATCACGCTCTTGTTTTTCGGAAAACCTATGATCGCGTTGGTGGCAGTGCTTTATTTCATACTCACGCCGGTGGCGGTGCATTCTATCGCCAAGGCCCATTATGATGGGGGTGCTGGAGATAATTATTGAGTTTGTATTGATGTTTGCCATCATCGCCGGGTCGATCATGGCACTGGTGCAAAAGGACCTCATGAAGATGGTGGTCATCATCGGATTCCAGGGCCTTGGGCTTGCGCTGCTTTACCAGCGTCTCCTTGCCGCAGACGTGGCGATCACGCAGGCCATACTCGGGTCTGCGCTCATACCAGGCCTCATTGCAATCACAGTTTTCAAGACACGGAGGTCTGAGGAATGAATGGCGCTGATGTACAGGTTTGGTCATTTGTGACTGCGGGGCTCATGTTCATCGTAGGTCTGTATGCGATCGTCTTCATGGAAAATCTCATCAAGAAGGTAATCGGGGTCATGCTCATAGGCGATGCCGTGAATCTCGTGCTCATCACGTCGGGATTCAAGCCGGGTGGCATCGTGCCCATCATCGGTGAGGAGCTCTACAACAATGCCTCCGGATTGTTCCAAGGCTTTGCCGACCAGGCAGCATATTCATTGCCGTTTGCCCTCGTGCTTACCAACATCGTGATCGGTGCTTCAACGCTTGCGGTGCTCCTAGGACTCACGATTAAGCTCTATCAACGGTACAACTCACTTTCGGTAACAACAATATTCAAGGAGGACGAATCATGAACTCAGAGCTCATACCCCTCATGGTGGTCTTTCCGCTTATTGCTGCAATCCTTCTCAACCTCATGCATGGCAAGCAGCGTGCGGTGCGCATCTTCGGCACGGTGGCGATGATCGTCGTTTTGGCGGTGCCGCTTCTTACAGCCTACGGGTCACACCTCTTTGGTGCCCATCCGGTCGACGACGCGCTTCCAGCCTCAAAGATCGTCATCCCCGAGATCAACCTTGCCATCGAGTATTCGTTCGCCTTCTTGCAAAAGGCCCTCGTATTCTTGCTTGCCGTCATAGCGACCTTCGTGGTCGTATCACATACGTCAAATGAAAAACGCGTATCAGGCGTTTACCTCTCGATGATCATGCTCAGCATTGCTGCCGTGAGCGCCGTCGTGATGGTAAACGACATCTTCAACATGTTCGTCTTCATCGAGATCGCAACAATATCCCAGGCGGCCATTGTCATCGCGCATGGAGGTGCGGATGCGTACAAGGCAGCGTTCAAATACCTCGTCTTCGGCGGAATAGCAGGGGGTTCCATCCTCTTCGGGATCGCGCTGCTCCTTGGTACCTACGGTGTGCTCAACATCAGCGATTTGCACCAGGCGATTGGCGGCTCCGTCGGCGATCCCGTGGTGCTGACCGCGGTGGCATTGCTCGTAATAGGATGGCTGTTCGAATCGGGGATCTTCCCCTTCCACTCGATCAAGTCAAATCTCTACAGCGCGGCCAAGCCCGATGTTGCAGCGCTCCTCCAGACCGAGACGAAGCTCATGCTCGTAGCTATAGGCATCATCTTGCTTCGGCTCTTTGGTGGTTATTCGAACATGACGGCAGTCATGCTCGGCCTCTCGATAGCGACGATGGTATTTGGTGCCGTTATGGCAATGATGCAGACAGACTTTCGCCGGCTCCTTGCATACAGCGCTGTTTCACAGGCAGGGCTGGTCGGCGTGGGCATAAGCCTCGGCACGGCGGCAGGCATCGCGGCCGGGATATTCCATGCCATCAACGATGCAATCGCCATGTCGCTGCTTTTCATCACTGTGTACTTCATATACGAGCGGGCGAAGACCTCAGATCTCACGAAGCTCGGGGGGCTGCTCTCAAAGGCGCCGCGTCTTGCATTCCTGCAGATCATCGGCATCCTCGCCGTGTCGGGCATACCCCCGTTTAACGCATATCAGAGCGAGTTCCGGATCATCGAATCGACGGTGGCCGCAGGATACCCCGAGCTCGGTGTGCTGGTGATCCTTGGCACGATACTCACATTCGTTGCGCTGATGAAGGGATTCTACCTCACGTTCCTACGCGAGGAGACGACGGTCATGGCGCTCGAGAAGGTGCGTATCAGCAACGCATTGCCCAAGGTCACGCTCGCTGCACTCGTCATACTGTGCCTGGCATGCATCGGCATCGGGCTGTTTCCTATGCCGTTCTATGACAGGATAGCTGACGTCGCACTCAACGTAATGGTGGGGTGGTAAACAATGGACGATATCTACGACTACTTGCATGACAAGCTCAAATCATTCGGGGGCACGCACGTTGGCAGCGGCCTTGCAGCCGAGTACATGTTCCTCGTGTTCTTCCCGCTCGTCTTCGTCGCACTGGTGCGAGGGCTCAACAACATCACAGTGGCAGTGCTTGCCATCCTCCTCACCGCGGCCATCGCGATCACGATGCCGCTCGTGCTACGGGCGAACAGGGAGAACAACTATCACTTCAATACCGCAGCATTCTATGTCGCCATCGTGATGGGACTCGTGCTGTTCATCATCGTAGGGGGATTCTAGGAGGCATCATCATGGAGGACAGAGGATCACAACAGATGAGGAACTTGTTGGCTGCAGTATTTTTGGGCATCTTCTCCTATTTCCTCATACATTCAATGTTCAACTTCGACATCATACCGGGAACGAGCTACATATACAACCTGAAAGGGCCGCTCATAGCCCCGAATATGGTGACCGTCGTCCTATTTGACTGGCGAGCCTACGATACCCTCGGCGAGGCGTTCATACTCATAACTGCCGTCTTCACCACGGGAATACTCTTCGGGCGCGGCGTGCTCGGCGGCGACGTGAGCCAGAAGGACACGACGCCCGTCAGGCCTCCGACCGTTGTGCAAAAGATCTTTTCGGCGCCGCTCGTCTTCATCATCGTCGCGCTCGGTCTGGTGCTTACCCTCGGTGGCCACATCACCCCGGGCGGAGGATTCCAGGGCGGGTCGGTGATCGCCACGGCGTTCTTCCTTTCAGTCGTCGTCTTTGGATTCAAGCACAACGTGTTTAGCATATCACACCATAACCTCGAGCGACTGGAGGGCATCGGCGCGCTAATCTATCTGTGCCTTGGTCTCGTAGGTCTTGCCGTGTCGGGATACTACCTCTACAACGTGGGGGCAAATATCTACCCTCTCGGCGTCGGAGAGACGCTCCAGGAGCTCCTGAAGTATCCTGACTCGACCAACGCAGGCATCATACCATATCTCAACATTGGCATTGCGCTCAAGGTGCTAAGCGGCTTTTGCACCATCGCGACACTCCTTATGGGGGCTGAGAAGAAATGAGCACGCTTATTGGTGTCCTCGTTATCGCCCTCGTGCTCGGTGTGGTGCTTGGCACGTTCATCCGCGGCGACTACTTCAATGCAAAGACCTACGCTACGGTGGTTGGGTTATCGATTTTTATCGATGTCATGATGGGAAGCTTTCCCTTCTACACGTGGGAGATAGGCATGGAGTTACCCGTATCGGGCATCTTCTTCTCCATCATCGTCGGGCTGCTGATAGGAAAGGCCATAGGGGGGAAGTAATCAATGTACTACACAACTGACGACTGTACCTTGTGCTTAAATTGTGTCGAGGCATGTCCCACACACGCGATACTCACCACTGACAAGAAAGCGTTCAACTGCGTCACGTGCGGCAAGTGTGCCGAGGTGTGCCCCTCCAAGGCCATCTTCAAGAATCAGTACGGCGGCTATGTCGTCGACAGGGAGCTGTGCACGGGCTGCGGCATCTGCGTGAAGAACTGCCCGTTCAGGTTCATACAACTCATCGACGATTCATCCTACGGGGAATGCTCGATGTGCGGAGTCTGCGCCGATGTATGCCCTGTGAGCGCAAAGAAGAACGTCACAGGATTGATCGCATACGACGTTGACAACAAGTCGTTTGAGAACATCGAGGAACCGGTGACCTCGACCAAGAAGAACGAGGTATCGAAAACATCGGTATTCATCGACAGGGAGAAATGCACGAACTGCGGCAGGTGCAGGAACATATGTCCTGCCAATGCCATGATCCTCGACGCACCGCGGGGCGTGTGCACCGATTGCAAGCTGTGTGAGGAGATTTGCCCCACGAATGCGATCAATGTGCCTGAGGTCAGCGACAAGCGCTGCATTAAGTGCTACAAGTGTGTGCGCAACTGCCCCGTCGACGCCATCTCCATGGTTGATGGCACGATAACGATCAACACAGGCGAGAACGAAGCTCACATACGTTACTGTGTCAACTGCAACAACTGCGTTGACGCTTGCCACTTTGGAGCGCTCAAACGCAAAGGGCCTCGCATCGTCTACGAGGACGACAAGTGCACCGAGTGCGGCCTCTGCCTGCTCGTCTGTCCCTACGACATGCGCCATCGGAGCGAGGAGGGCCTCTACCAGGGACACTGCATCCTTTGCGGACGCTGCGTGAAGGCATGCCCCGAAAAGGCCATAACGCTCAAGAAGACGAAGTGGCAGGGCGACGTGACGGAGGACTGCGTTCGCTGTGGCCTCTGCATGGAGATGTGTCCCCGCGAATGCATCTACGTCGACAAGGATGGATTCCATGTCGACCTCGACACATGCGACCTCTGCGGGGTGTGCTCGATGGTATGTCCCTTCAACGCCATACCCTTCACACCCTATGACAAGATGGAGGTACGCGGCGGCTCGGTGGAATACAAGCCCAATCTCTGTGTCGACTGCAAGAAGTGCGTGGAAATATGTCCCACTGACGCCATATCGGACGACCTGGAATGGGACCTTGACAAATGCATCTTCTGCGGTGCGTGCGACAACATCTGCCCAGCCCATGCCGTGCGCGTGACCACTGAGATCGATGACGTCATCATCGATGGGAGAACGAAGGAGGTGAGCGAATGAAGCGCATGATCGTCTTCATGTTCAAGGGCGCATATAACAATCTCGGGCGCATACTCTTTGCGAACGAACGCAAGACATCGATTCCCATGCGCAACAAGATAGCCACGGGCCAGATCACATACCCGAAGGTGGTAAATGAAAATGCGTGCATCGGCTGCAGCGCATGCGCGAACATCTGTCCCGTCGATGCGATCCATATGGAAGACTTGGAGGAACCGGTGGAGATCACCAAGGACTACGTCAAGGAAAAACACCCTGTGTTCGACCCGATGAAGTGCATGTACTGCTTCCAGTGCCATGACAGCTGCCCCATCTTTGCGTTCTACGGCAAACCGGCTGCCATCCATCCGCGTCATGTAGGCGAGTTCGACGTCAATCTTGCAGAGCTGTTGCAGCAACCGATCGTAATGAAGGACGATAAGGAGTTCGAGGCAGTGATATCGCTTTTGGATGAAAAGGCAAGGAATCTTCTCAAGGAGGGCTCATAATGTTGAAAGAAATATCCAGGAAAAACGCTGTTCACATCATGCTCGTCTATACCGGCGGGTGCAATGGGTGCGACATCGAGGTCGTCAATGCGGTCATGTCGCCCTTCTACGACCTTGAACAGTATAAGGTCATGCTCACATGGAATCCCCGCGAGGCCGACATACTGGCCGTCACGGGTCCTGTCACGAGGAAGATGGAGCCCGCCCTCAAGGAGATCTACGCGGCGATACCCGAACCAAAGCTCGTCGCTGCCATCGGCACATGTGCCATCATTGGCGGCCCCTACGCAAATCTCGGGGGCGACCTTGGCAGCTCTGACCAGATCGTTGGCGGTGTCAACAAGGTGATTCCCGTTGATGCATACATCCCCGGATGCCCGCCACGGCCCGAGGACATCCTTCAGGCCGTCGCATCGGTCATACCAATACTTGCGGGGAAGAGGTGATCGAGATGGCTGATACAGATCGAAAGGACAGGGCAGAGGTCGAAGTGCCGATGGGCATGGTCCACTCGGCCCTCTTGGAACCGTTCAGGATACGCCTTTTCGTCGATGACGAGGTCGTCGTCGATGCCGAGATCACCTACGATACCGCACACCGCGGAATCGAACGCATCATGGAGGGCATGCCGATACAAAAGGGCCTCATCCTCACCGAGCGCATCTGCGGCATATGCTCGCACATCCACATATGGAACGGAACGCGCATGGTCGAGCGAGGGCTTGGCATCGATGTTCCCCAGCGTGCGCACCACATCAGGGTGATAGGAAACGAGCTCGAACGTTTGCACTCCCACCTGCTCTATCTGGGTCACGCATTCGAGATCCTCGGCCATGAGACGTTCTCGATGCGTTGCTTCATGGTCAGGGAGCCGGTGCAAAACATCTTGTTCGTCCTCTCGGGCAACAGGGTGCACTACACCATACCGGTGTTAGGGGGCATACGCCCTCGCGCCGACATATCCCATGAGAAACGCCAGACGATGTTTTCGATGATCGACAAGCTCGAGACCGACCTGCGCGAGTTCGCGGCCCGTGTGCTCAACGATCCATTCATCGTGTCCCGTATCAAGGAGATCGGCTATCTCAGCAAGGAGGACGCCGTCAAGTACGGTGCTCTGGGACCAAACATGCGCGCATCGGGCATCGACTTCGACTGGCGCTACAAGCTTCCCGAGTACCGCGACCATTTCGACTTCGAGGTCATCGTACGCGACGGCGGCACCGTGCTCGACCGTGTGGCATGCAGGGTGTTTGAATGCTTGGAGTCGATAAAGATCATACGCCAGGCGCTCGAGACGCTCCCGGACGAGGACCCGACCAACGTCGATTTCGAGCTAGGTGCCATGGGGTACTCGACGTCGTACAACGAGGCCGCACGCGGTGAGATATACGACTCGTGTGCGCTCGACGAGGTTGGAAGGATACGCAGCTACATCAACAGGACGCCGTCGATGTCATCGCTTTCGGCAATGGAGGTGTCCTGCATCGGCGACCATCTGACCGATGCGAGCATCACCATCGCCTCGTGCGACCCGTGCCTTACCTGCACCAATCGCATGACCGTCGTTGACGAGAAAAAGGGTACCAACTATGTCATGGAGCCAGAGGACGTCCTTCGTCTTGCGAGGAGGGTGTGATGATGGACTGGATTGACTTTGCCATAACGACCGTCTGCATCCCAATCGTGGCCTTTGTCGTCTCGACATGGCTGCCGGGAATCATGCGGAAGATACAGGCACGTATCCAGCTCCGCATCGGTCCACCCGTGCTCACGCCTGGATTCTGGGCATTTTTCAAGTTCCTCTACAAGGAGCGCATACGTCCTGTCTCGCCCATGCCTCGCCTTTACCACTCGCTTCCGGTCATCGGCATATTCCTAATGTTCTTCATCATACTCCTCACGACGCCTGCATGGGAGACGGTACTCACGCTTGGCACGCTCGTTGCGATCGCGGGCCTCATGAAGGTCGAGGAGATGCTCTATCTGTTCATGGGGAATCTTTCGAAGTCGATCCTTTCCGTGAGGATGCCCTATCCCGATCAAGTGAAGGGCGCGGTCATGAAGGGGAAGGTACGCCGATTCTTCGAGCAGGTCGCGGTGGTACGAACGTTCAAGCTCATCTCGATCGGTTCGTTTCCGCTCTACATCGGCCTCTTCGTACCGGCGGTGATGTATGGGAGCATCGGTATCATGGCCGTTGCCTCAGCGCAGGGATTCGATCCCGCGACGTTTGTGTTACGGGACCTGTTCTCGCTCGACCCGCTCATATTCACGGTGCCGGGGGCCATCGGTGCGATCGCATACTTTGCAGGGTACCTCGTTATACTCAACGAGTATCCGTTCTCGATCATGCATACGAAGGCCGATGTCGTGGAGGGGCCGACCCTCGAATACGCCGCATGGGCCCGTGCCGGATACTACCTCATGCGAGAGGTGACGATATTTGTCATGTCAAGCGTCTTCGTGACGCTCTACTTTGGCATCCCTCCCATGATAGGATGGGCGCTCATACCACACATCATACTCGTCATGCTGCTGCCCGTGGGTGCTGCGATCGTATCCGCGTTCACGCCCGTGCTCACGTTCAAGCAGGTCTATCCGCTCTCGTTGGGATTTAGTGCACTTGGTGTCATCGGGCTGATAGTGGCCATGCTCTAGAGGTGAACAACAATGCCTAAGTATATACTCATGCCAAAACAGGTGATGAATCTCGGTGGGTACATCGTTGAGAATCAGGCGAATCTTGGGTACAGGGACGTCCTTGTGGGCAATCCCTTTCCCGAGGCCATCAAGATCTACGTGCCCATCTACGGTGAGGACGATGTCGTTGCCATCGAGCATCTTGGCATCCTCGTGCACAGGCTTCAGGAATACGAAAGCCTCGTTGAGGAGCTCAAGTGCCTCGAACAACAGGTCAAGGACCGACGCATCTGATCTTTCTTTTTCTTTTGTCCCCTCTTTTTTATCTTTCAACTCAACTCTTAAAAAGACGTCTTTCGTTCTCTACATGTGTACTCGGTGCGCATGATGCTCATGGGTGGTCTTGTCTTCGTTTCGGCCGCAAGCATTCTCATACGATTGAGCAGTGCTGACCCGCTTGTCATAGCCGCATATCGGATGGGAATCGCCAGCGCCATCATGGTAACGGCAACCACCCTCCGCAACGAATGGCCTCCGCTTCGCAGCCTTGCGCGCAGGGACGCGGCGCTCATGATCGTTGCGGGCATCGCGCTTGGTATCCACTTCGCCACGTGGATCTCGTCGCTTTTCTACACAAGCGTCGCCGTGAGCGTCATTGTGGTGAACTCATCACCGCTCATCGTGCTTGTCCTGTCGATGGTTCTCTTAAAAGAGGGCATATCGCGAAAGGGTTCGGTCGGGCTTATGTGCGCACTGCTTGGCGGCGCGGTCATCGTCCTCAACGAGGCCATCGTGCGCCTTTCCATACAAGGGGTGACACTTGCGTTTTGCGGTGCGCTTGGCGTTGCTCTGTATCTGGTCATAGGCCGTCATGTGCGCAGGTCCGTTGGCACGCTCCCATATGTGAGCATCGTTTATCTTATCTCGTTTCTCTTCATTGTGGCGTTGCCCCTGGCGCTCGGGTACCCTATGACGGGGTATCCGCTTGCAGATTACGTGATCTTTTTCCTTCTTGCGGCAGGTCCTTCGTGCCTGGGGCATACGGCCTACAACTATGCGCTCAAGTACCTTCCAGCTCCGACGGTAAGCGCCACCATCGTTGCCGAACCCATCGGCGCGTCTTTTCTTGCATGGATTGTGCTTGGGGAGGTCCCGACAATGCTTGTCATCGGGGGCGGGGCGCTCGTACTGATCGGCATCGGGCTCGTGCTCGACGTGCTCTAGCCGCAGCGTTTCTTGACCTTGACGGCCTTTCCCCTGCGCATGCGGGACATCATGTGGCCGGGAAGGAGCGCCTTGCCCGAGGCGACCATCTCCCCGTTGCGCGTGATGACGACCTCGTCTCCGGGGCGTATGTCGTCGTCGGCATCCTCGATGCCGACACAGAAGAGGTCACCTTTGAGGTCGAAGTCCATCATCGATACCCATCGTCTGCGGATTGGCGCATGTGTCGAGAAGGGACGGATGGTCTTGTCAAACGATGCAACGCAGCTTGACCCTTCATAAACCTGTTTGACCCCTCGTCCCTTGATGCGTATGTCCTCGCCGAAGACATCGGTGCCGTAGAGGAACCGCGACAGCGTGCGCATGTGCGCATGGGACTTTGCGGCGGTGTCGATACGATCGGCCACGCTTCGTAGTGTATCCTCAAGCGCTCGCATCGAAGGGGCCGAGAGCGGGTGGCCGTCGCATGTCACCTTCACGTCGCAGGGAAGGCCATCAAGGATCGCCTGTTCGTTTTCGGGAAGGTGTGCGATGACGAAGGGGTCCTCCATCTTTTCGAGGATGGTACGCACCATCGTGCGCGATCGCTCCACCTCGTCATGGCTCCACCGTCCCGTTACGACCGTGTCGTAATCGATGAGCGTTTCGAGTTCGCGTGGCACGACACCGTACGGCGATGTGACGATGAGTTGCGTGAGCGAAGGGTAGCGTGAGCGCAGCGCCTTGCGCATGGATGCTATGAACGTTTTGTGGCTTTGTGATGAACTGTAGGGCTTGCGCGCCGAGCATGGGAGGAGCACGCAGACGTTTGAGGGAGGCACGTAATTGGTGGACACCTCGCGCTCCCATCTGCGAACGGTGGGTCGCCAGAACGAGTCGGACGATATGAACAGCTCCTGGTCGTCCGGAGTGGCCACATAGGGCTCATGCTCCCCCCAGAACTCATGGTAGAGGAGGTCGAGGAGCCGCTTGGCGCAAAGTGATGCGCATGCCCTCATCTCGACATAATGCGGCGTCGGGTCTTCGAGAAACGATGCAAGCTCCGCCCGATGCTGTGGCGTATCGGGAAAAATGTCGACACCTGCGTACGCGAGCACGGGGACCGTCTCTGGGGGGCAGTCGACGTAGCTCACCGCGTTGGGGTATCGCTTTCGTAGCATGAAGAAATGACGCAGGAACGCTCGTTCTTCCCGCAGGTCAAAGAGGAACAGCTTCGATTCGTTGAGCGAGCGTACGAACGCTGTGTCGATGTCGTCGTAGCCGCTCAGGAAGACGGTGGTGACATCTCCCCCCTCTCGTAAGGATGCATTTGCCTCCTGCAGCCTGCGTGCAACGCCTGGCGGGGCGCCCGGATAGACGCGAAGCAACGGCGTCACCGACAATCCGGTACCATGGAGGTGCGACCTGAATGGATAGGAAAGCGGTTTCTCGATAGAAAGCGCGCCCCAAGACATCGAATCCTTCCTGAACGTGAGCAGTCCCGGAAACGTACACGACGTTTCACCATGGTGGAACATACCCTCTCTCTTGCCGTCAAGCGATGTTATCTCGATCATCGTGTTCACTCAAGGTCACGTAGGAGCATAATACATAAAGAATTAATGGTGCGCCAAACGATCAGGAACGGCCAAAGGTCCCAAAAATGTAATAAAAAGGTTTAAATATGCCCCTGAGAAAAAGGTAATTTAAAAGAGGTGTTCGATTGGGCGAGTCAGCAAGCTTTGATTATCTACGTTCAGGTGATGAGAACCAGCAAGTGCAGACGCTGCTAAAGAAGATCAAGTATCTGGAAGTCCAGAAACAAAACGCCGAGTCTGAGAAGGTGCGGTTACAACGTGAGGTCGAGGCCCTACGCAAGGAATTGGAACGCCTCAGGACACCACCGCTCATCACAGCGACTGTCATCGATCGCCTTCTTGACGGGAGGGCCATCGTCAAGAGCTCTTCAGGCCCACACTTTGTCGTTGGCGTTTCACAACTTATCGACACTGACGACCTATTCCCAGGTACATTGGTGGCGCTCAATCAGCGCACGCTCTCCATCCTCGAGGTCCTGCCATCGTCCAAGGACCCGGCGGTCTCTGGCATGGAGATCATCTCGTGCCCCGATACGTCGTTCAAGGACATCGGCGGGCTCGATGAGAAGATCCAGGAGATACGCGAGATGGTGGAGCTGCCCCTTGTGAGTCCCGAGCTCTTCGAGCAGGTGGGCATCGACCCGCCAAACGGCGTCCTGCTCTACGGTCCGCCCGGCAATGGCAAGACCCAGCTTGCAAAGGCGGTTGCAGGGGAGACATCGTCGACGTTTATCAAGGTCGTGGCGTCCGAGTTCGTGCGCAAGTATATTGGAGAGGGTGCGCGCCTGGTGCGCGAGACGTTCAAGCTCGCAAAGGAGAAGGCGCCCGCCGTCATCTTCATCGACGAGCTCGATGCTATCGGTGCCACGCGTACCGAGTCGAGCGTCTCAGGCGACCGAGAGGTGCAAAGGACCCTCATGCAGTTGCTCTCCGAGATGGATGGTTTCGAGAAACGGGAGGACATCAAGATACTTGCGGCCACGAATCGACCAGACATACTCGACACGGCACTCTTGCGACCAGGCAGATTCGACAGGCTTGTGGAAGTGCCACCGCCCAACAAGGAAGGGAGAAGGTCGATCTTTTCTATCCATTCCAAGCGCATGAAACTAAAGGACGTTGACTTCAACAAGCTCGTCGACATGACCGAGAGCGTCTCCGGCGCACAGATCAAGGCGATATGTACGGAAGCGGGCATGTTCGCTGTGCGTGAAAGGAGGAACCATGTGACCCATCGTGACTTCGTCCGCGCCGTGGGCAAGGTGATGCACAAGCCGTGTGCTGACCCTGGAAACGTTGAGAGCATATTCCGATAATCGTGCCAACAGGTGATATCATGAAGAAGGCTTTGATCATTTCACTCCTCATAGCCTCGTTGCTATGTGCCGGATGCATAGGCGGTAGCGAGGAGGACAACGCCAAGGACGTTGTACGTTCCTACTACAACGCATACAACAATCACGATGCAGAGACCATCGTCACCCTCTTCAGCGATGACATGGTGGAGTCGAGTGGCGGGCCCGAGAAGCTCAAGAGCAGCCTCGAGCAGGTCTTCACATCGGCCGAGGAGACGAATCTTTCATTAAAGATCATACGATTCATCAATGTGCGCATCCTTGATGACACTGCCTACGTCAATCTTGATGTGGAGCTCAAAGACGATGAGCGTGAACAGATGTCAAATCTTACCTTCAAGCTCAAGAAGAACGACAAGGGCACATGGAAGATCGACAAGATCACCGAAGAGTGATCATCCTTTTTTTCCTTTCTTTCGTCTGTACGCATGATAGTGGCACAATGCCGATAGCGCCCTGACGCCACGTTCGGGCGTCGGGTAACAGACGAGTCCGCCCTCTTCGAGTTCGCGAACACGCTCCTTGGTGTACTTTCCCCCCGAGGACACGACGATTATGGGCTTGTCCGACCTTCTTGAGTGGGAGATCACATGCCCTACGACCTCATCGCCAAGCGTGGGTACCTGAAAGAGCATGATCAGCAGCACTGCATCGACGTTGTCGTCGTTGAGTACTTCCTCAAGTGCAACGTCATAACGTGTTGCATCGGCATCGCCGGTAAGGTCGATAGGGTTTTTCACGCTGCAATACGGCGGAAACTTTTCCTCCATTGCGCTTTTCGTGGCCTCGTCCAGGGGCGCCAAGGTGAGATCCCCATCCTCTAGTGCATCGGTTGCCATAACCCCCGACCCACCACCGTCGGTGATGATCGCTACCCGTGTGCCTGCCGGAGCCTTCTTACACTGGAATATGCGAGCAACGTCAAAGAGTTCCTCGGAGGAGTAGACACGTATGGCGCCTGCCTGCCTGAACGCAGCGTCGTAGATCGCGTCCGAACCCGCAAGGCTGCCCGTGTGCGAGGCGGCCGCGGCAGCACCCGCCTTCGACCTTCCTGACTTGAATATCACGACCGGCGTCTTAAGCGATGCGGCAGCCGTGGCCTCCATGAACATCTTCCCTTTCGAGAGGCCCTCCATATAGATGGTGATGACCTCGACGTTCTCATCCTCTGCAAGGAACATGATGAGGTCCGAATAGTTGACATCGATCTTGTTCCCGAAGCTTACCACCTTGTCCATGCCGATGCCGTTAAGCGATGCCCAGTCGAGCATTGCAGCAACGAACGCACCGGACTGCGATACAAGGCTTATGGGGCCGTTGTTCGGGCGCCCCATGCGTTCCTCGGGCAAGAAGATGGTGTCGACCCGGGTGCGACGGTCGTAAACGCCCACGCAGTTGGGGCCGATGACGCGCGTATCGCTGCCCCTGATGATTGATTTCAGTTCTTCTTCCCGTTCGTTCTCTCCGATCTCGGAGAATCCGCCTGTGATGACAACACACGCAGGCACGCCGATGTCAACACACTCCCTCATGACTGTATTGACGGCAGGAGCCGGTATCGCTATGACCGCAAGGTCGACCAATTCTGGAAGGTCGCGCACCGACTTGTACGCCGTATGGTCAAGCACCGTGTCGTAGGAGAGCGTCACGGGATAGACCGTACCCTCGAACGCAGTTTCAACAAAGTTTTTGAATATCACGTTACCGATGCTACCCTTCTTGTTCGATGCGCCAACGATGGCTACGGAGCGCGGCGAGAAAAAGGAATCGATATTGGTGAGTCGTGCCATTATGTTACCCTCAATTTTTATCTATCAACACGTTTATATAATTTTGGAGAGACGTAGCGTCATGTGGGGATTCACCATAGGGCGGCTCTTTGGCATACCAGTTAAGCTTGACGTTACATTCCTTCTCGTCCTAGCACTGGCACTAATCGGTGGCGTCCAGGTGTTTTTGCTCATCATCATCTTATTCGGGACGGTGCTCTACCATGAGTTCGTCCATTCGCTCGTAGCACGCCATTATGGCGTGCGTATCGAGGCCATCACGCTCTTCCCCCTTGGCGGGCTATCACAGATGGAGGAGATACCTCGCGAGTACGAACTGCGCATCGCCATCGTCGGCCCTCTGTCCAACCTCATCCTTGCCGCCGTGCTCTACGTTGCCGCCATGGCCTCGGGGAGCGCGCCAACCATGACCGTGACACTCGATTCGCTTTCATACCTCGATGCATTCTTTTCCATCAATCTCGTCCTCGGCGCTTTCAATCTCGTACCCGCGTTCCCGCTCGATGGGGGAAGGATATTCCGCCATCTCCTCGCACAGCGAATGGATTATACAAGCGCTACGAAAATGTCCGTGCGTATCGGACAGGCCCTCGCGCTCGTCCTGGCATTTATCGGGGCCATCTACAACTGGTTCTTGATACTGATAGCATTTTTCATCTTCATCAGCGGCATGGGGGAGATGACACTTGTCTCAACGAAAGAGGCCCTGAAGGGGCGCACCATGGCCGACATCATGCGCGAGATGCCGCCAGTGCTCTCTCCAGATGATACGGTCGAGGATGCTCGCGCGATGATGGAGGATGTCAAGGAGCATGTCGTCCCTGTTGTCAGCGACGGCATCCTCGTTGGCATCGTCCATGCAGACGATGTATCATCGGTAAAGCCATTCCTCCGCGAATCGGCACGCGTAAAGGATATATATGATGATGTGCCAATGACAGCACAACCCGCCTCTCCGGCCGACGAGATCTTTCAAACGATCGAGCAAAAACGTATCGACGTGGTATATGTCGTAGAGGACTCGATGCCCATTGGCGTAGTGTACAAGCGTGACTTCGAACTGTTAACGACCCTTTCAACGTGACGACCATGAGACGAGAGCTGCGAGTTGGACCACATCATGTCACGATCATCGGTACGGGGCATGTGTTCAAGAAAAGCATTGCCGAGGTGCGTACGGTAATAGATGCCCAGCGACCAACATATGTTTGCGTCGAGCTTGACGTCAATCGCTACCATGCGCTGCGAACGGGTGAGCGTGCCACGTTCGGGGACATGATGCGCCATCACGGCCTGCGTGTCGCATTGCTTGGAAGCCTGCTTTCCATGATCCAAAGCGAGATAGGCGAGGACTTCGGCGTCATGCCCGGCACGGAGATGATCACGGCCGTGGATGTTGCACGCGACGTTGGTGCGGATGTGCACTTCATCGATCGCGAGGTCTCTGTAACACTCTCACGGCTCGTAGGAAAGATGACGTTTCGGGAGAAGGTCAAGACAGTTGTTGGTGCGCTTCTCTCCCTTACCCCCCTCAAGCGCGATGTTCCCGTCTCCCAGTTTGATGAATCGTTCGTCGAGCAGTTGCTCAGGGAATTCAAACGATTTTCCCCTCATGCGTTCGAGGTGCTCATCGAGGAGAGAAACATTTATATGGCTCGCTACATCGTGTCGTTATTGTCCCGTGCCGCCGAACCGGCGACCCTTGTCGTGGTGGTAGGGGCAGGACACCTCGTAGGTGTCGTTTCATTGTTAGAGGCTGAATCACATGGTGGACAAAACAACACGTAAGGAGATCATCACGTCACTTGGTCCCGAGACGCCCAGCGTCATCATAGGACGCAACGGACTCACACAAGCGGTGGTCGATGAGATTGCGTCACAGCTTAAGAAGAAAGGGGCGATCAAGATATCACTTCATCCCTCCATCGAGCACAGGGATTCGTTCGTGGAAACGCTTTGTAAGAGCACAGATGCAGAACTTGTCGATTTGAGGGGCAGGAAAGCCATTTTGTACCGAAAGCGATAAAACCACAACTTTTATATACTGTTGTTCGAGACTATTTAAAAATCCCCGATTACTTGTACTCTTGCCCGTCCTACGGGCGAATAGTGAAAGGATTTTGAATAACGAAATATATATAAACGAACTAAAAATAGAAGAGAGACACTGTTTGGTGAATAGGTGAGACCATGACTACAGTTTATGATGTTCCAGCAGATCGATTGATTGAGAAACTGGCCGAAGAGTTGGAGGGAAACGAATCCCTCACACCCGCCTCGTGGGCATCATTTGTGAAGACCGGTGTGCATAACGAGCGACCCCCAGAACAGAAGAACTGGTGGTATATTCGTGCCGCCTCGCTCCTCCGAAGGATCTACATCGAGGGTCCGGTAGGGGTTCACAGGCTTTGCACGTACTACGGCGGTATCAAGAACAACGGTCACAAACCCGAGGGCAGGCGCTCAGCGGGCGGTTCGATCATCCGTACGCTCCTGCAACAGCTCCAGGCCGCAGGCTATGTCGAGACGACCCCAAAGGGACGTATCATCACGCCGCAGGGAAAGGCGTTCCTCGACAAGTTGAGCACCACGCTCAAGACCTCGCTGGAGTCTGACATGCCCGAATTGGCGGTGTACTGATCACAACCATGAGTAAGGGATGGATGTATGGACGAAGCTGATGAGATTAAGAGGAGAAAATACGAAGAGATGCGCCAGCGACAGCAAGAACAGCAGCAATCAGACCAGCAGCAATCCGAAGGACAGTCGCAACAGGACATGCAGGAGGCGCAAAAACAGGCCATCCTGCGGACGTTGCTCACCGCGGATGCACGTGAACGACTCGTTCGTATCAAGATGGCCAGGCCCGACTTCGGCGCCCAGGTCGAGAACCTCATAATCCAACTGGCACAGCAGGGACGCATTACCCAGAAGGTCGACGAAGAGACGCTCAAAAGCATGCTTCGTCAGCTGCAGGGACAGAAGAGAGACTACAAGATCCATAGGCGTTAATCGAAGAGGTCATACACATGAGTAGGAATAAACCGTTGGCAAAGAAGTTGCGGCTGGGCAAGGCCCAGAAACAGACGAGAAGGGTGCCCGTATGGGTCTGGAGCAAGACGAGACTAGGTGTACGCTTCCACCCTAAGCGACGATATGGTCGCAGAGTGAGACTACAACTCTAAATGGTGATGGATGTGAACGTTGGAGAAGAGAGAATTTATACCATTCCCTTGCGTAAGGTCAAGGAGATACCACGCGGGAAGAGAACTCCCCGCGCCATTAAGGAAGTACGCTCGTTTTTGCAGAGGCATACGAAGACTGACAATATCTACATCGATAGGGCAGTCAACGAGTCGATGTGGAAGCGAGGCATTGAAAAACCCCCTTCACGCATAAGGGTACGGGTCACCAAGGAGACCGTCGAAAAGGACGAAGTCCAAGCAGAGATCGTGCGCGCGTTCTTGGCTGAGTGATTGTCATGATCGAGCGGATGTCCCTTGGCGGAACGCCCTTCATAGGTATCGTGTCGTTCACGACGGAGAGTGTCACCATCACACGCACCGGCCTTACCGATGCGAACGTTGAGCGTATCTCAGAGGTACTTGGCACGCCCGTCATACAGTGCTCTATAGCTCGCACCGATCTTACAGGCATATTCCTTGCAGGCAATTCTAACGGCATCCTGGTCCCCTACATACTCGAGGACCACGAGCGAGAGGCGCTTGAGGAACGATGTCCCTGTCCATTCCTGGAACTTCCCTCGAAGTTCACGGCACTGGGCAACATGGTGCTTGCTAATGACAACGGGTGTGTGATAAGCCCTGAGCTTGCACACTACAAGGACGACATATCCTCATTCCTTGACGTGCCCGTCGAGGAGGGCATCATTGCAGGGTTCAAGAACGTAGGCAGCGTCGCCGTTGCCACGAACAAGGGATGTCTTGTGCACCCCGAAACATCATCGCAGAAGATGGCATGGCTCAAGGATGTCTTAGGCGTGCCGGTAGACCACTCGACTGCGAACAGGGGCGTACGCTACATAGGCGGTTGCATGATCGCCAATTCGCGCGGTGTCGTAGTAGGCGGCATATCCACAGGTCCCGAACTGGGACGTATCGACGATGTATTGATGGAGGAATAACCATGGTGAGCAATTATACGATCAAAGGAAAATTCGTGATGGGCGATTCGCTTCAGAAGTTTGAAAAGACCCTCAGGGCGGCAAAGGAAGAAAACGCCGTTGAGAAGGTCATGATGGACATCGGTTCCAAGCACAGAGTGAAGCGCAAGTACATCATGATAGAAGAGGTCAGGGCTGATTAAGATGGCAGAGGACCTACGCCAGATATCTTCACAGATGGCGATGCTTGAGCGACAGGCTGAGGCGCTAAAGCAGAATCTCGATTATCTCAGGTCTCACTTGAACGACCTGCTCGTGGCCAAGGAGACCATCTCAAGCATCAAGACCGCACAGTCGGACCAGCAGATGCTCTTTCCCATCGGTGGAGGATGTTATGCGTTCGGAACGCTTACCGATATGGAGAAGGTGATCGTCAACATAGGGTCTGATATTGCCGTCAAGGAGAACATCGACAAGAGCCTTGAGCTCATGGACAAGCGCATCAACGAGGCGCGTGAACTGGTCAATCAGACATCCTCGTCATATTCTGAGGTGCAGCAGCGTATGCAGGCGTTGGACCAGCGCGGCCGTCAGCTCATGCAACAGGCACAGCAACAGCGCTCTTCCTCACAACAGCAACAACAGTAGATGCGAGAGAGCCAGGTGGAGCCATGTTCGATTCCCTCAAGACGAAGCTAACGTCGTTTGTTGATTCTGTTTCCCAGAAAACGATCTCTGAAAAGGACATAGATGATCTCCTCTGGGAGCTCCAGCTAACGCTCATGGAAAACGATGTGTCCCTTTCTGTCTCGGAGCGTCTTGGGGAAGAGCTCAAGGAAGCGCTTGTGGGACAGCAGGTGTCGCTTTCCGAGAAGAAGCGCACATTTCTCAAAAAGGCATTGGCCGATGCGATCAGGAATGTTCTTCAGGGCTCCAAGATGGACCTTTTCGACTATATCGAGGAGAAGCGTGCCAACGGGCAACCCGCGATACTGGCGTTCATAGGCTTCAATGGCACTGGCAAGACCACTACCATCGCCAAGCTCGCATACATCTTGAAACAGCGAGGCTACTCAAGCGTCATAGCGGCATCAGACACGTTTCGCGCAGGATCCATCGAACAGTTGGAGCGCCATGCCCAACGTGTGGGCGTGCGCATCATCAAGCAGTCGTATGGCTCCGATCCCGCTGCCGTGGCATACGATGCCATACAGCATGCGAAGGCACGGGGGATCGATGTCGTCCTCATCGATACGGCGGGCAGGGCCGAGACGAACAAGAATCTCATGGCAGAGATGAAAAAGATCGTCCGCGTCACGAATCCCGACCTCAAGATCTTCGTAGGCGACGCACTTGCGGGCAATGCCGTGGTCGAACAGGCCGAACGATTCAACGAGGTGGGCATCGATTGCTCGATACTTACCAAGGTCGATGCCGATGCGCGCGGCGGAGCGGCCCTTTCTATATCCCATATCACCAAGCGCCCCATACTCTTCGTGGGCGTGGGGCAGGGCTACGATGACCTGCTCGAGTTCGATCCCGACTGGTTGGTCGAGCGGCTCGTACCGTCGTAAATGGCGGGATTCCTTTTTTTACCAAAAGCTTTTTTATCAATCGCGGGAATGTGTCGCCATGATTAGCGTTATCTTAGGCAGCCAATGGGGCGACGAAGCGAAAGGAAAGCTTACCGACATGTATGCGGAAAACGCCGACCTTGTTGTCAGATTCCAGGGAGGCAACAACGCCGGACACACCATCGTCGTGGGCGATGAGACATTCAAGCTGCGTCTCCTTCCCTCGGGGATCGTCCAGGGTAAGGACGTGGTCCTAGGCAACGGCATGGTCATCGACCCCGAGGTCCTGCACGAGGAGATCACCGAGCTGCGGTCCCGAAACATAGACTTTGGCAACATATACATCTCGGAACGTGCGCATGTCATCATGCCCTATCACAAGCAGGAGGACGTCATCCTCGAGGACCTCAAGGGTAAGCTCAAGGCCGGCACGACGAAACGTGGGATAGGGCCCTGTTACTCTGACAAGGTGTCGCGCATAGGCATTCGCTTCACAGACCTGATCGACCAGGCGACATTTCTTGAAAAGCTTGATACGGCCTATTCGATCAAGGAGCGATTCTTCAAGAGCCTGGGATACGATATGGAGGTGTCAAAGGACGACATCATCAAGGCTTATGCGGGGTATGCGTCGATGTTTGGTACGTATGTCACCGACACCCCCTCACTTATCAACAAGGCAAACGACGCGGGCAAGCGCATCCTGTTCGAGGGTGCCCAGGGAACACACTTGGACATCGACTTTGGCATCTATCCTCACAATACGTCCTCGAACACCGTTTGTGGCGGCGCATGCACGGGAGCCGGCGTGCCACCGCGGTCCATCAATCGGGTACTTGGCGTCGTCAAGGCCTACACGACGCGGGTTGGGGCCGGGCCCGTTCCCACCGAGCTCACCGATGCATATGGGAAGCACCTAGCAAACAAGGGACATGAGTTCGGGACCGTGACGGGACGTCCACGACGATGCGGATGGCTCGACCTCATGCTTGTAAAGTATGCCCACATGCTTAATCATTTCGACGGCATCTTCATCACGAAACTCGACGTGCTGTGCGGTCTTGACACGGTCAAGGTCTGCACCGGCTACGAGGTCGATGGAGAGGTCATGGACCATTTTCCCGCGAACATGGATGTCCTTGCACGCTGCACACCCGTCTACAAGGAGTTCGACGGATGGGACTTTGCTTGCGACGAAGTGCTCGAAAAAGGCTACGATTCGCTCCCCGCCAATGCCAAGAGCTATCTCAAGTTCATCGAGTCCGAGTTGCGCATTCCCCTCTACGGCGTATCGGTGGGTCCCCGACGTCACGAAACGTTCACATTCAAGGATATTTTTTGATACGCTTCATGCGCGGTTCCACACGAAGGTATAAATATCCTCTTTACCTCTTTTTTTCCATGAACCGTTATCTTTTCTTCATCGTTGTCGCGGTCCTGTTCATTGCATTGCTCCTTCCAGGATGTATATCTCAGGATGAAGGCACCGTCGCTGAGTGCGAACAGCTCGAGGATGACTACGAGGAGCTTCAAGATGACTACGAGGAGCTCAACGAAAGCTATGAGGCGCTCCAAAGCGACTACCAGGACTTGTACGATCGGTGCAGCACATCGACGAGCACGCCCCCTCCATCATCATCTGCGTGGGAGGACCATGTGACATATTACCGGGTCACGTTCGGTGATGAGTATGAGGATTACTACTTCTGGCAGTATTCCTCCTACTCCTACCTCGGGTACTGGAAGGACAAGGAACGCACCATCCCACGCGGATATCCTGTGGACAGCGGTGTGCTCAACGACTATGTTGTCTACGACCATCAATGGACACTTATCGACTCGATATCCGAGGAGATAGAAAAGCTATCACAGGATCGGACGCATTATGCCAAGCTGGCGCTTGCATTCGTACACAACGCGATATACTACATGACCGACGAGGAGAGCACAGGCGTGGGGGAGTACTGGAAATATCCTGATGAGACGCTGTTTGACAAGGTTGGTGATTGCGAGGACACGACGTTCCTCTACGCTTCTCTCCTCAAGGCTCGGGGGATCCCTGCGATCATCATCGAGTACGAGGACCATCTGGCCGTGGGCGTTGGATTGCCAACGTTTTCCGGAACGTATTATGAATATGATGGCACGAAGTATTACTTCGCCGAGACGACAAGCAACATGTTCGACGAGGACCGTGAACGGGACCGCGACTTTCGCATCGGCGAGTGTCCCGAGGGCCTGGACGAGGCCTACCTGCACGAGGTGCAGTGATCTCACGTCAGGTCGATGATGTCTGCGGAGTTGGCATTCGTCTTGATGCGCTCTATGGCGTCCAGGCATTCCTGCTTGGTGGCAAATCCCTCACCAACGGCGATCACCATGCCCTCACTGGACTTGAGCCTGAATCTGAACCTGCCTGTCTTGTCGTTGTATATCTCGAACTTGGGCGTGGCGCTCGATGTGCGCTGTGGCCCCTCCTTTTCACGCGTTTCCTTGCTAGCGCCTATGCATGGATGATCGTAGAGCGATGGTGGAAAGAGGACCGTGTTTACCACATGGATGATGCCGTTGCTGCAGTGTATGTCCTCTTCCTCGACAGTGGCACCATTGACCGTGATCACGATGTCCTCAACACCTAATCCGGTGTCCACCCGTACCATGAGCGGCTCCCCCTGTGCGGTCGTTATCGATACTGTGTCCTCAAGCTCGGAGATGTGGTCCCACATCGTCTTACTAGTATACGTGTCAGAGGCAATGTGATATAAGAGAACCTCATCGAGCATCTCAGGATCGTCAAGTATCTCCTCTACCAGGTCCTCCCCAAGCGCCTCGAACGCCTCATCGGTTGGAGCAAACAGTGTGAAGGGACCCTTTCCATTGAGTATCTTTGCCATGTTCGCCAGTCCAAGGGCCCTGGTGAGGGTAATAAACTCTCCACTCTCAACTATCGTGTCAAGTATCGTCTTTTCCTTCATGATATCCCATTGTCTGATATGTATCATTACATACATATAGTTTGTGTAACCTGCTCTATCAGGATTCCTCCCTTTCCATAACCCTTATAAATGTCCTCGCTTTTCCTTCAAGATATATGCAAGATTCCATCGTCGTCCGTGGCGCCCGCGAACACAATCTGAAAAACATCAATGTCACGCTGCCAAGGAACAAGTTCATAGTCATCACCGGCCTTTCGGGGTCTGGCAAATCGACGCTTGCCTTCGATACGATCTATGCAGAGGGACAACGACGCTACGTCGAATCGCTCTCCGCATACGCACGGCAGTTCCTGGGACTGATGAACAAACCAGACGTGGATTCCATAGATGGGTTATCCCCTGCGATATCGATAGAACAGAAGACGACATCGAAAAACCCCCGCTCCACGGTGGGAACCGTAACGGAGATCTATGATTATCTGCGCCTTCTTTATGCCCGTATCGGCACACCGTACTGTCCGGTCCACAACATACGCATCGAGAGGAAGACGCCTGATGCCATTGCCCGTGAGATCGAGGATGCGTATCGCGGCCAGGATATCATCATCCTCGCCCCCGTCGTTCGGCAGAAGAAGGGCACATACGAGAAGCTCTTGTCGGACCTGAACAAGGACGGATTCAGAAGGGCGCGCGTTGACAAGGAGATGGTGCGCACCGATGAGCAGGTGACACTTGAACGCTACGTCAAGCACGACATAGAGATCGTCGTCGACCGCCTTGACCCTGCTGATTCAACGCGTCTTCAGGAAGCGGTAGAGGTCGCACTTGAACGCGGGGACGGCCTTCTTATCGTAGTGGGCAAGGACACTGAACGGCTCTTTTCGTCCAAGATGTCATGCCCTGTGTGCGATATCACCTTCGAGGAGCTCCAGCCCCGGATGTTCTCGTTCAACTCTCCGTTTGGAGCATGCGAGGCATGCACCGGACTTGGTTACAAGGAGGAGATCGACCCGTCGCTCGTTGTGCCCGACCGCTCTCTATCAATCGCTGATGGAGCCATCAGGGCATACAAGAAAACGTTTGATGGATGGAGGATACGCCAGATAGCGAGTGTGGCCAAGGCCTATGGATTCGACATCTTCACGCCCCTCGAAACCCTTACAGAGAAACAGCTCAACGTCTTGCTCTATGGCACGAGCAAGAAGGTTGACATGCGCTACGACTCTGATGACAACAACACACACATACGGTACAAGAGGGAGTTTGAAGGTGTCATCCCGCAGCTTGAGCGCCTCTATCGCCAGACGCAGTCCGATTACCGACGCCACGAGATCGAGCGCTTCATGCGGTTTGTCCCATGTCCTGCATGCAAGGGAAAACGGCTTAAGGACAAGGTGCTTGCCGTTAAGATCAACGGTAAGAATATCATCGAGTGCACGGAACTTTCGATTAAGGATGCCTTGTCGTTCTTCGATGCCCTCGAGCTTACCGACAAGGAGCGCTACATCGCCAGACAGGTGCTCAAGGAGATAGCATCCCGCCTCTCGTTCCTCAACGACGTGGGCCTCTCGTACCTCACGCTCGACCGTGCCGCAAGCACGCTCTCAGGAGGGGAGGCCCAACGGATCCGTCTGGCGACCCAGATAGGGTCGAATCTCATGGGCGTCGTCTATATACTCGATGAGCCAAGCATAGGGCTTCATCAACGGAACAACGACCTGCTTATCAAGACGCTGCACCACCTTAGAGACATAGGGAACACCCTTATCGTCGTCGAGCATGACGAGGACACGATACGAAAGGCAGACCATGTCGTTGACATGGGCCCCGGAGCAGGCATACATGGCGGTAACGTCGTCGCAGCCGGTACGCCCGAGGAGATCGAGGCACATCCCGCATCCCTTACAGGCAGGTACCTCTCGCGCTCGCTCGTCATTGAAACGCCAACGGAGCGCCGGCAGCCGCAGGCACCGATACGCATCATCGGGGCACGGGAGCACAACCTTCAGGATATCGACATCGACATTCCCACAGGCGTGCTTACCGTCGTGACCGGCGTGTCGGGCAGTGGCAAGTCAACGCTCGTCTATGATATACTTTACAAGGCGCTCATGCAGCGCATCTACCGTAGCAAGGACATCCCTGGTGCACACCGTGAAATCATCACGCCCCCTGAGATGGATAAGGTGATAATGATCGACCAGTCTCCCATCGGCAAGACGCCCCGAAGCAATCCTGCAACCTACATCAAGGTGTTTGATGACATACGGGCGCTTTTTGCACAGACCAAGGAGAGCAAGTTGCGCGGCTACAAACCGGGACGGTTCTCGTTCAACGTCCGGGGGGGAAGATGCGAGGCATGTCGCGGGGATGGATTGATCAAGATCGAGATGAACTTCCTTCCTGATGTCTATGTGACCTGCGAGGAGTGCAAGGGGAAGCGGTTCAACAGGGAGACGCTCGAGGTGACATACAAGGAAAAGACGATAGCTGACGTGCTCGAGATGAGCGTTGAGGAGGCACTCGTCTTCTTCGAGCATATACCATCCATACGGCGCAAGCTCAAGACGCTAAGCGACGTGGGGCTTGGCTACATCAAGCTTGGTCAGTCGTCGACGACATTGTCTGGCGGCGAGGCACAGCGCATCAAGCTCACCAAGGAGCTCTCGAAGCGAGCGACTGGCAATACTCTCTACCTTCTCGACGAACCAACGACAGGCATGCACTTCGATGATGTGAAAAAACTCCTCGACGTGCTGAATCGCCTCGTTGACATGGGCAACAGCGTCGTCGTGATCGAGCACAATCTCGATGTCATAAAGACTGCCGACCATATCATCGACCTAGGTCCCGAGGGCGGTGAGGATGGGGGCATGGTCGTTGTGACGGGCACGCCCGAGGATGTTGTCAGATGTGCCAAGAGTTATACGGGACAATATCTCAAGAACGTGTTGCAGCATGGTACAAGTTGAAGACCTGCCTATCGAACCGGGTTGCTACCTCTTCAAGAACGATTCCGGAGAGGTCATCTATGTGGGGAAGGCAAAGGCATTGCGCGCTAGGGTACGGTCGTACTTCTCCTCCACGCAGGACGACCCGAAGACCGCACTGCTCGTATCCGAGATCGACTCGCTCGACTACATCGTCACCTCGAGCGAGGTCGAGGCGCTCATCCTCGAAAGCACCCTTATCAAGCAATACCGCCCGCGATTCAACATCGACCTCAAAGAGTCGCAACGGTATGCATACATCCTCATCACCGAGGAACACTTCCCTCGCTTGCTTGTCGTGCGCGACAAGACGCGCAAGGGCAAGTACTTCGGCCCGTTCGTCAACGGGGAGGCGCGCGACAACATCGTCCATGCGCTCCGTTCGGCGTTTGGCATACGCCGCTGCAACAGAATGAAGAAACGCCCTTGCCTGCGTGCCCACATCCGCACGTGCTCAGCCCCGTGTTCCAGTGCGATATCGGAGGAGGAGTATGGGCGGCGCATCAGGCAGATAGAAACGTTCCTCAATGGGAAGGTGGACGACCTCATAACGGAACTTACCGAAGAGATGCACGAACATGCATCAAACGAGGCCTATGAGAAGGCACTTGTGCTGCGGGACCAGATCGCATCGCTTGCCTCGCTTCACGAGCGTCAGCAGATGGAGCGGACGGTCGACCATGATGAGGACATCATCAACTACGTGCGCGAGGATGACACAGTATACCTTATGGTATTTCACATCAAACGTGGCGTGATGACGACAAAGGACGACTTTCAGTTCACCGCCAACGACGAGGCGTTTCTCGATGAGTTCATCGTACAGTATTATGCCGATACCGTGGTTCCCAAGGAGGTGGTGGTGCCCCACGCGCCCAAAGACGACGCCATCGCCGATTACCTGGGCGAGCTGCACGGTTCAAAGGTCTATATCACGTTTGCCAAGCGCGGGCGCAAGAAGGAGCTGCTCGACCTTGTCAAGCGCAACATCGAGACTCACTTCCTTTTGCGCCGCCAGATGATGGAGGACCTTCGCCAACGGCTCGACCTTCCCACACTTCCCGCATGTATCGAATGTTTTGACGTATCCCACATAAGCGGCCGCTACATGGTGGGGTCTTCCGTGCAGTTCAAGCATGGGGTGAAGGAGCCATCTGGCTACAGACGGTACCGCATACGTACGGTAGAGGGGATCGACGATTATGCCGCACTGCACGAGGTCGTGTGGCGTCGCTACCGGAAGCTTAGGGACGATGGGTCAGCGCTACCCGACCTGGTCGTGATCGATGGAGGGAGGGGACAGCTCAATGCCGCTGCCGAAGCACTGTGCGAGCTTGGTGTGGACCTGCCGCTCGTGGCGATCGCCAAGCGCGAGGAGGAACTCTTCGTTCGGGAACGGGAGGACCCCATCGTGCTTCCGAAACATTCTAAAGGGTTGAGACTGCTCATTCAAATCCGGGATGAGGCACACCGATTTGCCATCTCATATCACACGCTGCTTCGAACAAAGGGTATGACAGATGAATGATCAAACAGGTAAACGATTCGACGTTAGATCGTCGTTTGAGCCACGGGGAGACCAACCCAAGGCGATCCGGTCGCTGGTTGAGGGCTTCAACAAGGGATTGGACCGACAGGTCCTCCTCGGCGTGACGGGCAGCGGCAAGACGTTTACCGTCTCGCATGTCATCGAGCAGCTCCAGAAACCAACGCTCGTCCTTGCTCACAACAAGACGCTTGCGGCCCAGCTCTACAGGGAGTTCACATCGTTTTTTCCAGATAACAGGGTCGAATACTTCGTTTCCTATTACGACTACTACCAACCCGAGTCGTACCTTCCCTCGACCGATACCTACATCGAGAAGGACGCCTCCATCAATCAAAAGATCGAACAGATGCGGATCTCTGCCACCGAGGCACTGCTCACGCGCCGCGACGTCATCGTCGTGTCGTCTGTTTCATGCATCTACAGCCTGGGCAACCCAGAGACGTATGAACGCCTCTCGCTCGAACTTCGGGTGGGCACCCGCATCCCACGCCGCGACCTCATCCTCTCTCTCGTCCAGCAACAGTATGAACGCAACGACGATGAACTCTTTCCCGGACGGTTCAGGGTGCGCGGCGACGTCATCGATGTTGTGCCCGCATACATGGACGACATCGTTCGCATCGAGCTTTTCGGCGATGAGATCGACAGGATCTGCGTGCTCGACCGATACGACCTTACGGAAAAGGAGCGTCTCGACTACTACTATCTCTTCCCCGCACGGCACTTTGCCGTTGATGAGGACTCCAAACAGCGCGCCATCTCGTCGATACGAAAAGAGCTTGCCTCAGTGCTTCCAACCATTGATGACCCGCTCATCGCACATCGTCTCAAGACACGCGTCAACTACGACGTTGAGATGATCGAGGAGCTGGGCTATTGCAAGGGCATAGAGAACTACTCCATTCACTTTGACGGCAGGAAGACAGGCGACCCCCCGTACTGCCTGCTTGACTACTTCCCCGACGACTTCCTCATGGTCATTGACGAGTCGCACCAGGCGATCCCCCAAGTACATGGCATGTACAACGGCGATAGGTCCCGTAAGAAGGCACTCGTCGCATACGGATTCAGGCTGCCATCGGCGTTTGACAATCGGCCCCTCACGTTTCCCGAGTTCGAGCGCTACATGAACAATGTCTTGTTCGTGTCGGCCACCCCTGCCCGGTATGAGTACTCAACGTCGGATGCCATCGTAGAGCAGATCATTCGTCCAACAGGCCTTGTCGACCCCCCGATCGTTACCCGTCCCACAAAGGGGCAGATCACCGACCTCATCGAAGAGATCCGCGCGACGACTGAGGCAGGCTTTCGCGTGCTCGTGACCACCCTCACAAAGCGCATGGCAGAGGAGCTTACCGAATACCTGAGCGAACACAAGATCAAGGTGCGCTATCTGCACTCAGAGATCGACACGCTTACCCGCTCAGAGCTCATACGCCAGCTCCGGCTTGGCACGTTTGACGTCCTAGTCGGCATCAACCTGTTGCGTGAGGGCATCGACATACCCGAGGTCGCCCTCGTAGCAATCCTCGATGCCGACAAGGAGGGATTCCTCAGGAACGAGACCTCGATCATACAGATCGTAGGCAGGGCGGCACGCAATGTGGCCTCAAAGGTCATCCTCTACATGGATGAGGAGACGAGGTCGATCCGTCGTGCGATCGATGAGACGAACAGGAGGCGCGCCATCCAGGCGGCGTTCAACGAGAAGCACGGCATCGAGCCCGAGACGATCTACAAGTCGATTGAGAAAAAGGCTGGCGATGTGCCCGACGTCAAGGGCGTGCCACGAAACGAGCTTCCCGCAGTGATCGAAGAGCTTGAGGACACGATGCGCAAGGCTGCCGAGGACCTCGACTTCGAGCGGGCCATCCTGTTGCGCGACAGGGTCTCGAAGCTTAAAAAGGAGCTGCATTCTAGTCAATGACGCGCTCCTTCCATATGCCTGTCTTGAAGTACGCGACCGCGAACGCAGACCCTATCACGTTGCTTAGCGCCATGCCGATCCATATGCCTGCCGCACCGTACCCCAGGGTTATCCCAAAGATATAGGCCAGGGGTATGCGCAACACCCATAATCGGGATGATTCGATGATCATCGACGGCACGTTGTGTCCCGACCCACGAAACGCTGCGTTGATGCCGCTAAACAGGCCAAAGAACGGGATCCCGATGAGGAAGTATGAGAGGAATGCCTTACCTTCGGCGATCACCTCCGCATCCGATATGAAAAACGATACGATCGTGCCGCGGAAGATGTAGACGAGCACCGCGCACGTCACGAGGATGGCAAACATCACTGTCGTGCCCTTGCGCACCGATTCCTCTGCGCGTCGCGTATCCTGTGCCCCAAGGCTCTGTCCCAGCACGGTGCTGATGCCCGCACTCAACCCGTTGATCGCAATGAAGATGAGATTGACCACCCTGTCCCCTATTCCGTACGCCGCCAGGGCAATGGTATCGTTGGGAAGCATTGCGATGACATACATGAGGATGAAAAACCCAAATCCTGTGGCGGATTGACCGACGGAGGCGGGAAGCCCGATATGGAGTATCTTTCGCACCTTGGCTCTCTCGAGCTTGAGATGATGTGGCGCAAGCTTTAGGCCAACGCGTCCAGCAAAGAGCAGATAGAGCGCAATGAGCGTGGCGCATGACTGCGTGAGGACCGTTGCCAAGGCCGCACCTGCAATGCCCATCTCGGGAAAGGGACCGATGCCGAATATGAGGAGGGGGTCGAGGATGATGTTGAGCGTTACTGCGAAGCCGTCAACGAGCATTGGTGTTATCGTGTCGCCATACGCCCGCATGATGAATCCGAATGTGAACGATCCAAACATGAACGGGAGACCCAAGAATATGAGCCTCATATACTCTGTGGAAAGCAGGGACACGTCATGTTCAAGACCTAGGGAGCCGACGATGAACGGTGAGATCAAGAACCCGATAAGCGCTATCGCGGTCCCTATGAGCATCGATATCGAGATGACCTGTCCGGCAGACTTTTCCGCCTCCTCGATGTTGTCCGCTCCCGTGTACTGTGATACGAGTGCTATGCCGGCACTGCCGAAGCCGAATGCAAATGATATCAAAAAGAAGATGATGGGCCAGGATATCTGCAGGGCGGCAACGGCGTTGCGCGCATCGTCTAGCCGTCCAAGCCAGAACGTATCGGCGAGCGTGTAGGCGGTTCCCAACAAGCTTGAGACCATGATGGGCCATCCGAGCAGGAACAGCACCCGTACGATGGGGCCGTGGAGGATCTGGTCCTTGGACACCGAGCGCATAGTGCTACGATG
Organism: archaeon; assembly: GCA_004212155.1. Classification (GTDB taxonomy): domain Archaea; phylum Methanobacteriota_B; class Thermococci; order Methanofastidiosales; family NM3; genus NM3. The sequence continues at coordinate 12,723 of RXIG01000019.1, read as the reverse complement.
ACAAAAGTGTTTTTAAGACTTATTATGGGGTGTGCCAGATGATTACGACATTTTGTGAGTTCCTTCCACACAATGTTTATTAACACATACCGGAAGCTGGGGTTGTGAATGGCAATGATCGTGAACTCAGCACTTGATCTTATTGGAAAGACACCCATGCTCAGGGTTAACAACCTCACCACGCCTAGCGGGGTCACGCTCTATGTGAAACTTGAGAAGATGAATCCGGGCGGCTCGATAAAGGACAGGATAGCAAAGCACATGATCGAGCATGCTGAGAGAATTGGCGCCCTGAAACCCGGCATGACCGTCATCGAGGCCTCAAGCGGCAACACAGGCATTGGCATAGCATGGGTCTGTGCGGTCAAGGGATATCCTTGCGAGATCGTCATGCCCGACACGATGTCGATTGAACGCAGGAAGACACTGATCATGTTTGGGACCAAGGTCATCCTTACCGATGGGGCAAAGGGCATGAACGGGGCGCAAGACCTTGTGGACGAGATCGTACGACAATCGCCTTCTAAATACTTCGCGCCGAATCAGTTTGGCAACGCGTGTAACATCGATGCCCATTACAGTGCAACAGGAATGGAGATATGGGACGATACGCATGGCGATGTGACCCACTTCGTCGGTGGCATGGGCACCACGGGCACGCTCATGGGCGTTTCACGGCGCCTCAAGGAGCTTGACCCTGCGATCGAGACGATAGGGGTCGAACCGTACCCCGATGACCCGATACCCGGATTGAAGAATCTTGATGTCTCGTACATCCCTTCGATATACGACCCGCGGATGATCGACAGGAGGGTGCGCGTCTCCTTGAGGGATGCCGAGGACGCGGCGCGATTGTTTGCACTGCGCGAGGGATTGTTTTGCGGACCTAGTTCGGGCGCCATACTATCTGCTGCGCTTGACGTGGCACAAGGTATGGATGAGGGCACGATCGTGGCCATCATGCCCGATGGCGGCGAACGATACTTGAGCACCGAGCTGTGCGATGATGAGCAGTGCATCGAATGCATCGAGCGTTACGGCATCTCGTGTTCCCTTGCAAAGGATGTTGTATAATCGCCGAAGTTCTTGTTCATATAAGTGATGCGATCGCCTCGAGCGTGTCGCTTGTCGAGGCCCGTATGGGATAATCCACCATGGTTGAAAGCGGTGTATCGGAATGATTGATCTCCACCATCGTCACGGCATTCCCATGGTGTCTGCGCGCCAGAAGGGGGAGCGAGGCGAACGGATGCACGACAGCAGAGGTCCCGCATATGAGAAGCATGTCGGCCTTGGCCATCTCTTCATGGCTCTTTTCAACGGTGTCGGCAGGGATGGGCTCTCCAAAATGCACCACATCTGATTTCATGGGCGCACCGCATGAGGGGCAGAGGGGGGGTCTTTTCGCATCGATTGTTGACTCGTGACGATCGCGGCGTTCGCGCGCGCGACACGCTACGCACCGAAGCATCATGGCATTACCGTGGTATTCTATGAGGGAGTTGCTGCCCGCTCTTCTGTGCAGGTCATCGATGTTTTGCGTGATCGTGCACTGCACGATACCCATGCGTTCAAGCCGTGCGAGCGAAAGGTGACCGCGGTTTGGCCGTGAGGACACGAAGTCGTCATAGAGGGGGTGCGTGCCATACCCCTCACTCCAGTACCTCACAGGGTCCTTGGTAAAGACACGATATGCATCGTATGCACGTTCTTCAGCGGATGGGTCCTTGGTCCAGATGCCGCGGGAGCCCCTGTAATCCGGTATGCCCGACCCTGTGGATATGCCTGCGCCGGTGAGCGCCACGACATGCGATGAGGAACGCATCAGCTCAGCGACCTTGTTTGCAATATCCATGACAATCACTCGTCGCACGATAATAAGGATTTTTCTTCAAAAAGCCAACGTGCACGCTGCGCACGAACGTTTAAGAATACGTGTTCATTCGTTATGGTGGGTGAATGAAATGATAGGGAAGAACCCGAAAACTTCATGGAAAGAGTCAGCATATCCTACGATCGATGATTCGTCTTCAGTCGCTCCCACGGCGAGTGTCATTGGCAACGTGACGCTGGGGCGCCACATCAACGTGGCACCGGGCGCGAGCATACGCTCTGATGAGGGCGAGCGGATCGTCATAGGGGACGAATCCAATGTACAGGACAACGTTGTCATTCACTGCCTCAAAGGCGGAGAAGTGATCATTGGCAACAAGGTGTCGCTAGCCCACTGCGCCATCGTTCATGGGCCCGTAACAATCGGTGAGGGGGCGTTCGTGGGATTCGGTGCCGTTGTGGCATCATCACGCGTCGGACCGCGAGCCTTCATTGGGCACAACGCGACCGTAAGCGGCGTTACCATCGATGAAGGGCGATATGTAGCACCATCCACAGTGATCTCATCACAGGCACAAGCAGACGGCTTGCCCGAAGTGCCTGAGGACCTGAAAGGATTCAACGCAGAGGTGGTCGAGGTAAACTGCTCACTTGCACGAGGGTACAGCTCCATGAAAAAAGACTGAGCTATTTCTTTAGCTCCCTCGTCAACACGATAAAGATCATTGCGATGAAGAAGAAGAGCGCCCATTGGCTCCAGAATGGAAACTCAAGATGCGCCGCAACGGCGCTGACAAGGCTCCCTGACGTGGGCCCAAGGAGATAGTACGTTCTTATGAGTATCTCCCCTCCCAGGAAAATCGCTGTCAAAAGGAGCCAACGGGCCACTATTTCGTCCATGCTACTACTCCTTTAGGCGTACCGCCGTACCATATACGAGAATCTCGGCCGCACCCGTTGCAACCTGTGACGTCATCATACGCACACCGACGACGGCATCTGCGTCCATCTTCTCTGCGTCCTCGAGCATGCGCTGAATCGCCTCGTCCCTGGCTTCCGTGATCATTTCAGTGTATTCCTTGAGTTCTCCGCCTACGAGATTCCTGAAACCTGCAACAATATCCTTTCCGAGATGTTTTGCACGGATCGTATTTCCCCGAACAATGCCGATGACCTCATCTATCTCTTTCCCTGGCACGGTGAACGTGGTCGTTATAATCATCTAATCACCACATATCTTATTATACGTTCATATAAAAGGATTTCTTAATCGTCACACACGACGGATTGCACACACTACGGTCACAGAGTGATACGAGCCCGATGCCGCAGCAACCACGATCCCTTTTCACGCATCGTGTGGATCGACATCCCGTGTGGCATGAATGCGTGGGGTGTGCATCTCTTTGTGAGATCCTAGTTACTCGTCATGGATACAATGTATCATTTTTGTCTTCTTCTGAAAAAACGAAAGATTTATCATATTTCGAAGAAATGTATCGCACATATGGGTGATACAACGGACGATACGGATGATCACACGTTCGAGATGCTTGACTCAGTGCCTGATGTCAGGGTCAAGGTCGTGGGCGTTGGCGGGGCTGGCAACAACACCGTTACAAGATTGTCACGGGAAGGTGCCCTTCCCTGCGTCGAGACGATCGCCCTCAATACGGACAAACAACATCTTCTAGCCTCACAGGCCGACAAGAGGATGGTCATCGGGGAAAAGCTCACCGAGGGGCTGGGGGCAGGCGGCGATCCCGACAGAGGCCTCTTTTCTGCCAAGGAACACCGCAGCGACATCAAGGACATGGTGCGCGACACGGAGCTCGTCTTTGTCACTGCGGGTCTTGGCGGCGGCACGGGTAGCGGTGCCGCACCGTACGTGGCACAGTGTGCCCGCGATGCGGGGGCGCTTGTCATTGCTGCCGTGACGCTTCCATTCCATATGGAAGGGCCCCGAAGGCGCGCGATCGCAAGGAAAAGCATTGCCGAACTGGAACGGGCTGCGCATACGGTGGTCACGATCGATAACAACACACTGCTCGAGCGGGCCCCCAACGAACCTATCGGCCGTGCGTTCTCGATGGTCGATGACGTGCTCTTCTCAATGCTTCGCGGCGTATCAGGCATCCTTACCACGCCTGCGCTCGTCAATATCGACCTCGCAGATGTGAAACAGGTGATGCATGAGGGCGGCCATGCTGTTGTGGGCCTCGGTCGCGCAAAGGATGGAAAAAAGGGGAGGGAGGCGGTCAGGATGGCACTGGACCAGACGCTTTCCGACGGCGATTACCGCAGTGCCACGGGCGCTCTGCTCCACATTACCGGGGGACCCTCCCTCAAGCTCGAGGAGGCACTTGACGCATGTGATACGGTGCACACACTCATATCACCGTCGATCAACTCAATATGGGGCGCATGCATCGATGAACGTTTCGATGATTACCTTCAAGTGATGGCGATCGTGACAGGGCTTCCATCCCCGATGGTGGAGCACGAGGCCACAGATGATGACGGCCTTACACATAGTGGTCTCTAGACCCCATGTGACCGTTCATCGAGACCGCCCGTATTACCAGGCTTTTTGCACATGGTAGTAAGACCATCCTTTTCCCAACACGATCACGTGCGATCGATGGCAACAGCTGCCTGGAATGGGCCGTCATGTGCTAACCCCATACTATCAAAAAGTTATAAAAAGCTCGACTGCATGTAATGGTGGTGAACGACATGAAGGGGAAACAAAAGACCTGTGAGAACTGCAAGACCGATTTCGATATCCATAACAAGGGCCGCATCGTACTGGAATTTTGGCGCGATCCCAAGCATCTCGCACGAATGTACTTTTGTTCCCGCGCATGTTTTGTGTCGTTTCTCAAGGAGAAAAAAATAGTCTGAACCAGTGTATACCCATGGCACTATTCAACCACATCGCTCTTCGGGTATCCGATCTTTCCCGTTCCAAGCAGTTTTATGTGCGCTATCTGGGGCTCGCTCCGCAGTTTGAACATCCCATCAGCGGACCCCAGTTCGAGACCGTGACGGGCATCAGGGGCTTCGATGCGACGTTTGCGGTACTCTCAGATGAGAAAAACGAGGTAACGATCGAGCTTGTTGAGCTCTCACCACCACTTGATGAATCACCTTCGTCGTTCAACCACATCGCATTCCAGGTCGAAGATGTGGACGAGCTTTACGCACGACTTGTCCATGACGGCGTCAAGACGATATCTGCCCCTCTCACGCTCGTGCACGGCAATGAGAAAATAGATGGTAAGCGCTTCTTCTACTTCCTTGATCCCGATGGCAACGTCATCGAGGCGTTCAATCCCAAAGACGACCTCTACTCCTCACATTAAGAAAAGACCTTCGTGAGCTCGTGTTCCCATTCGTCCTTGCAGGGACACGACGCGTCGATGGCACTGCCATGGAGGTTGTATGCCTCGACCTGCTTCATTATCTCCTGCTCACAGCTGCCACAGTTGTGGATGCCCCGCTCCTTACCCACGGCGACGGGATGGGACATGACCTGGGGGTCGATCTTTCGCACCTCGTTGAGGCACGATACAAGCGACCACAGATAGGGCGGCCGGTACGAGCGCTTCCGCCATAACTGTTCCAATGGTGTGTATTTATGGATCGAGACGGGATTTATCGAGATGACATCTGTTATCTTCTCTATCGCCTTGGCACTGTCGACGACATCGACCATCGCCTCATACTCTGTCATGAACGGGGGCTTGAGGAGCAGGTATGTCTTGACATGACAATCAAGCGCATGGATGAGGGTTGATGCTGACTCATAGTCTGCATACGTGAATCCCTTGTTGATGTAGTAGGTCAGCACATCGTCATTTGCTGATTCAAGCCCTATGGCAACTTCAAGCGATATCCCCCCAAGATGGTCTTTGATCTGCGCCAGCGTTTTTTCGTTCACGAACTCGGGTCGTGTTTCCACACACAGCTCGCGGACATCAGACGATGCGACGATGTCTGCGATGCGCGTCATCTGGTCGAGGGCGAGCTCCTTGGTGTCAAGAAAGCTTCCCGATGTGAAGATCTTGACCTTGTCGACAGAAGGATCGAACGACTCAGCGAACGTTTCGACAATGGTTTCCGGAGTTACAGAGGGACATTCCCTAGAGTATGAGCACATGTAGCACTGGTCGTAGGAGCATCCGCGCGTTGGCAACACGATGGATTGCGCCGTTCCTATCATCCTTCCTATCCGTTCGGTGTTCTTCCACGAGGCCATACATCCCTTCTCTTCGCGTCATCGCTTAAAAATCTATTCTGACAAGCGGATGGCCATCAGTGCGCCGGCGATGAGCGTGACCACACTTGCTGCGAGCATCACGCCGTGCGGCATGCCGGGGTAGAGCTTCCATACGGATGCAATCAGGAGCCCGATGATGAAGTAGTAGAACTTCGTTGGATACCGCTTGAGGACGATCTCGATGCCATGGGAGACGAAGACGATACCTACGATGCCCCCCAGGATAGGGGGAATGAGTGTAACGACGTCGAATTGATTGACCGCATCGATGAGTCGCCAGTAGACACCCATCACGACCAGGACGAATGAGCCCGAAAACCCCGGCACGATCATCGCTGCAGCGCCTGCGATGCCAGCGATGAATAAAAGCACTATCCCGTCATTGCCAGAGACCGCCGCACCATTATCGGGGGCAAGAAGCGTAAGTGCGATGACGGAGACGACACCGGCGAGAAGATACGCAGCATGCACGGGTGACGGACGCATCTGGGTGTGTTGCCGATAGACCACCGGTATGCTCCCCATTATCAGTCCGATGAAGAAGTATACCGTCGGATACGTGTAGCTCTCGTAGAGGAAGTCGATCACCGTCGCAAGCGCAGTGATAGCAATGAGGGCCCCTCCCGCCACATGGGCAAGGAACAAGACGTTTTTGCCTCTGTCTTGTCGTGTGCGAAACACACCGGATATGGCACCGATGAGCTGGTCGTAGATGCCAAGCACGACGGCAAGCGTTCCTCCTGAGACGCCTGGTATGATGTTTGCAATGCCCATCACCATGCCCTTGACCAGCAGAGGCGGATCGAGGCGTATGCGATGCACGAGGCCCATACGATGACTATGGCGCGTTGAATAAAAATATGTGCCCCGGTTTCCTTATTACAAAAAATACTATTAAATGGCGCCTACCACTGTAGTATATGGATGTTCGCACATATTGGGCACTTGTGCTCGTGGGGGCGCTATGCCTCTCCCTTGTGCTCGTCTCATCCGTGTCGTATTCGTTCCTTACCTCGGAAGAACGTCTTGTCTCGGCACTGGATGAGAGCGTTGAACATGAAGCGTTCCTTACATTGGTGGCAGAGGACGCTGGCTCGATCCTATCCGCGTTTGTCATGATGTCAGATGCAAACGAGCTCGCGTCACGGTTGCACGATGCGCTTTCAGATTCATGGGTCAGGCAGCAGGGACGTATTGTGGTCTCTTCATTCCTGGACAGCATCGCTGGAAGAGGGGACCTGTCATCACAGGTGTCCATCGTTCCTCTGAGGCGCACCCTTGCCGCCTACCTTGCCACGTCATATCCACTGCCTGCCACGTACTTCGAACAACTCATACCAGAGACATTGCCTGTTTCACTTTTCCTCAACGGTTCGGCCGTGGATTCGATACACATCCGCTATACGGTCCTCTCGTACATGCGGTGGATGGGCATGGCGATCCTTGGCACCGTCGGATTCATGGGCTACAAGAAAAAAGAAGAGCTACCGACCTCTCGTGCGTTCATCCACGGAGGCGTCCTCTCATGCATCGGTTCATTCATCGGTATGATGGCCATCGCCGCATACATCCGTTCCACAGCAGACGCATTGGGACATGCGTCTATTTCGGCGTATGCGGACACGCTGGCTTCACACTATATCGGTCACGTATGGCCTTTCATGCTCCTGCCCCTGGGCGTCTCGGTCGTGGGGCTCGTATGCCACGCGCGGCGCCGCATCGATGTCACGGCATGATAATGTCGTTTGAGGGTATCGATATCAGGTCTGAGTGTTGCCGTATGTGTCCTACGATGCGCTCTGAGACGTGTTCGTCCCAGAAGGGTGGTATTGGCCACGAGCCACGATGGCCTTGCAGCGCCTCTCTGAGGTGCGCTGCGATCCGGGATGCTTCCATGCCAACGAGCGTATTTGCGCCATACTGGAGCGTGATCATTCGCTCGGTGTTCGTGCGCAGCGTGAGGCAGGGCACGTGGTGCATGAGCGCCTCTTCTTGAACGCCGCCAGAATCGGTCAGGACAACGCGTGCATGGGAGAGGGCATACTGGAAGTCAAGGTATGTCAACGGTTCGATGATGCGAATCGAGGATGTTTCCTCTACCCATTCACGCAGTCCAAGGTCCCCGAGCTTTTGGACCGTGCGCGGGTGGGCAGGGAAGAGCACGGGCAGTTCAGACGCAGATGCGCCCTCCAGTATCGAGCGGAGACGTTGTGGATCGTCAGTGTTTTCTGCGCGGTGTGCCGTGAGGAGCACATACTCATCCTCCTCTATCTCCGACGGACGCGACATCTTGGACATGTTCGTAAGGAGCGTCTCGCACATGATGTTGCCAACGAGGAAGATACGTTCTTGTGACACCCCTTCGTTGATGAGATTGAGGACGGCCGTCTCCGTGGGGGCAAAGAGGAGCTGGGAGACCCTGTCTACGAGCACCCTGTTGATCTCCTCCGGCATTCGCATGTCATACGACCGGTATCCCGCTTCTATATGTGCGACAGGCACGTGGAGCTTAACGGCCGCAAGCGCAGCCGCAAGCGTCGAGTTCACGTCCCCAACGACGCATACGAGGTCGTAGTCTTGCTCCATGAGTATCTCCTCGATCTTCATCATGGTCTTTCCCGTCTGCACGCCGTGAGTGCCGCTGCCGACACCGAGGTAGTGGTCGGGCGTTGGGATGTCAAGCTGTTCGAAAAAGACCTGCGAGAGCGCCACATCATAGTGTTGCCCCGTGTGTATGAGGTCATATGATATGTCATTTCTTTTGAACTGTCGAAGTAGTGGGGCCACCTTGATGAAATTTGGCCGTGCCCCGACGACCGTGAGAATGTTCATTGCATACCACCTTTTCCTATGCCTCTGTATACCTTGTTCGGGATGGATGAACTGTCAAGGAAGTTCTTCCCGTCGACTACGGCGCGAACGTTCGATCGAGCAAGGAGCGCTTCAACGCCCCTGTATGCCTCATGGTCAACTGCAAGGATGGCGCAGTCGCAATTGAGCGCTTCCTCGAGCGTTTTCACACTCTTGTACGCTGACCCGTCCACCACGATATCATCGACGAACGGGTCGTGGAACGTGACGGTCTTGACGATGCCCTGCAAATGGCGTATGATGTCAAACGATGGCGAGTCCCTCGTATCCATCGTATTGGGCTTGTACGTCACGCCAAGCACCGTCACCGATGCGTCGTGTATCGTCACGCCGGCATGTGCCATCGCATCGAGCGCAAGGTATGTCGCATGCACCGGCATGTACGAGTTGATCTGACCTGCAAGTTCTATGAATCTCGTTGTGTGACCGCATTTTCGCGCCTTGTATGACAGGTAGTAGGGATCGACGGGTATGCAGTGGCCGCCCACGCCCACCCCGGGATAATGTGCCATGAATCCCATGGGTTTGGATGATGCCGCCTGTATGACCTCCCACGTGTTGATGCCCATGTGGTCGAAGACGATGGACAGTTCGTTCACAAGCGCTATGTTCACGGCCCTGAACACGTTCTCAAAGATCTTCGTTGCCTCGGCCGTGCGAATGTTGCTCACTGATACGATCGGAGCGTTGATAGCCTTCTGGTAGAGCGCTGTTATAAACGTCGTCGTGCGCTCGTCCATGCCCCCCACGACCTTTGGTGTGTTGTAGATCGTGTGGTGCTTGTTGCCCGGGTCTATGCGTTCGGGCGAGTAGGCGAGGAAAAAGTCGGTCCCCGCCGATAGGCCGGACGATTCGAGGATAGGCCTCATCACCTCCTCCATGGTCCCGGGATATGTCGTGGATTCAAGTACCACCGTCTGCCCCTTGCGCAGGATCGAGGCGATGGTCTTCGTGGCGTTCTCGACGGGCCCAAGGTCTGGCACATGATTTTCTTTGACAGGTGTCGGGACACAGATAAGTATCACATCGCATTCGGCGAGTCGCGCATGATCGTTTGTGGGAAAAAACGAGGTGCCCACCACATCCGCCAGGGTGGCATCGGTCACGTCGTCAATATACGACCTGCCCCCCTCAAGTAGCGCGATGCGTTCGCTTGATGTGTCATATCCTATGACGGTAAACACCTTTGAAAAGCACATGGCAAGTGGGAGGCCGACGTAGCCCACGCCCACGATGCCAATGGTCAATGTATTATCATGAAGCTTTTCGAGGTCATGCATGATGGTACCTTTACACCGTCACTCTTTAATCTTTTCACATGAAATGATTTCTTGATGCGTCTAATGGATACATATTTTGTGTTAAAAAAGGCTTTGGAATATCCATAATGTGTGTAATGGTTCAATTAAATAATATCATGCATTAATTTTAAAAAAATTCATTCCATTCACTGGATACTGGATTGCAGTGAGGATAAGGAATTCAAAAAAGACCTCGCCGCATCATGGGTGGCTTCACGATCCTTTCCCGCGACGACGATGACATCCTTGCCCTTTACGAAGACATCAGCATAGTATTGGAACTCCCCTACTGACGTGGCCCAGGTTTCAAAGCTCGTCAGTCCGAGCGCTATGATCTCCTGTACCACCTTGTTTGCGACAGGCCCCCCGATGAGGATGAGATTGTATTCGCTTTTCATGTCCGAAGTTATCTCAGTGTCCTTGATCGCCAGGTCTTGTGGTTCTATGTCGACTCGCTGTACCGTTGTGGTCTCCTGGATGTTCTTGCGCGTGAAGCGTATATGTCCCGATATCATGGCGTCAGAGGTATCATCGTCAGTTACTTCCATGGTGGCGTAATGCGTTTCTTCCGTAGAGAAGAGTGGCACTGAGATCGATCCGGAACCGTTTGCGACGATGGGTGTGGCAAGCCATAGCTCGAGATAGGGCACACACAGGGGTTTATCCGCCGCGGGGGCATGGACCGATAGCGAATCAGACGCATTATAGCTAGGATTGCCCGTTCGGTAGAGTTCGGGGTCATTGTCAACATCGGGCCGCTGGGTCCCGTTCAACGGCATGATATCAAGATACCACTCATGGTCTGAGCTGACCGTATACGGATCATCGAGCTCATAGATCGTCTCCCTCATGGCACCGACGCCGGAGAGCGAGTAGATTGAGCATGTTGCGACCTTGGATGAGCGTATGGCCAGCGATGAGATGGATATCGCCATGACGGGGACAGACACGCCCGGCACGACCTCACTCGTAAAGGCAAACGACTCGCCCTCGCCGATGACGATGTCCTTTGAGCTTCCCTCATCGCTTGTGGCCGTGATGCTTACCGTAGAATCATAGATATTTATCGAGGTAAACTCGACCGTCCATCCCGTCTGTGTCACGTAGGCCGTTCCCTCCCGCGCCTCTACCGAGTTCCAGTGGGGTGTGCCGTAGAGCATGTAGTCGTATCCCTTACCATCGGTCCCGACGCTCAACGCAGGATACTCCTGTCCAAGGAAGTATACCTTTCCCGTCTCATTGTAGAGTTCGTGGGTATTTTTCGAGTAAATGGGGTCTCGCATATGCGATGCGGTCGAACGCGCGGATATCGTGGTGGTATCAAGTGGGTCTGCAAGACCGTAGATCATGACCCGGTATACTGCACCCCCTCGAGGATCGTATGACGTGCCGTCGATCTCGACGCCCCAGTAGCTGCGTGGGAACACGGCAGGATATATGCGTTCATCATCATCCTTGGGGAGATACGTCTGGGACGCATCAGGTGCAAAGGGTGAAGACGCATCAGGTGTCGGTATCGCAAATGAGAGGTCAATGGCAAGAGTCTCAAATGAGAATCCTGTATCGACCAACCAGTTCTGCCCCTCCGAAAACGTTGTTTGGGCATCGATGTACGCATCGTAGTTCCATGATGGCGACTTGGTGCATGAATAGGGTATCACCGATATCGATGAAGGGCCGCTTGTAGGGTCATACGGACCAAGGTCTGGCATCATCGGCACATCGTCAGGCACGTCGACGGCATTGTAGAGCGTACCGAGCGAGTCATACGTTACCGAAGTCTCACTGACAGATGCCTCCTTTACCGTATAATAGGCCATCGACCCTATCTGTGTCGCTATCCATGATGCCGAGATGACATCTGATACCGCAGCCTTAGCACCGACGACGATCTTGCAATTAGGGATGCCCGTTTCCGAGTCTATGAAAAAATCCCTTTCAAGCTCGGGTTCGTCGGCTGCCGCCATTGGTGGCATCGTCGTAAGTGAAGTGAGTATAATGAACAAGAGAATCAATGAACGATATCGCATCTGGTCACCCCCATCATAATGGATACCATTGATGATAACATGATAAGGATATAAAAATGCATTGGTCCAGAAGGCGTTGGGACAAAACTACTCTTCACTATCATCAAGGATCAAAACATAGGCCCTCTTGCCCAGATACCGTTTGGGAACATCAAGCTTGGCACTGTTCCCAAACGGTGTCACCGTCTTCTCGAACACGATCTCCACCTCGTCGGTGAGCGTGAAGTCCCCTTTGATCACTGAAAGCTTACGCATGATTAGTATATCCATAGAAATGTTTATATAGATTGCGGTTGATAGGGACTCATGCCGGTGCGGACACGGGACGCGGAGCGCATATACGCGCTCCTCGAGCAGTGCATGGGGGACAGGGAGACGCTCCCTGTCCGCAGCTCCACCGCGTGGG
>RXIG01000018.1 GCA_004212155.1 archaeon | reverse complement strand
TAGTTGACGCTCATGACGTCCCCGGGCAGCTCGTCGTGCGCGACGAGGTCGGGGTCGCCGTTGTGGCGCAGCGGCGGGCGCGCCCAGAATATGTCGCCGCCATGGATACCGAGATTGCCGGTGATTGAACGGAGTATGGCAAGCGCCCGACCCATCTGGAGGTTCGTGGGATAGTGTTCCAGCCCGTTGCCCGAGCAGATGGCCGCAGGCTTCGTCGTGGCATAGGTGCGGGCGATGCGTGTGATCTGTTCGGCCGGCACACCGGTTTTTGTCTCGGCCCACTCGGCCGTGCATGCTGCCACATGTTCCGTGAGCTCATCGAATCCCTCGCACCAGGCATCGACGAACCCGCTGTCATAGAGTCCCTCGCGTATGATGACGTTGATGAATGCGAGTGCCAGGGCCAGGTCCGAGCCTGGGCGAAGGCACACCCATTCGGTGGCCTTGCGGGCAAGCGCAGTGGGCGCAGGGTCGATGACAATGAGCGTCTTGCCATTTTCAAGCGCCATGTCCTTGCGTTTTCCCTCCGGCAGCGCCGTCTCGTGCTTGTTTGCCCCCCATACGACGAGACATTCAGGGGGATGCTCGAAGTCGGGTCGCGTCAGGGCCCCGTAGGTGAACTTAGAACCAAAGAACGTGGGGAGGAAGCAGTGCTGGGCGGCTTTCGTGACGTTTGGCGAACCGAACTTGTTGGAAAACCGTGAGAGCCATGCGTCAAGATAACCCTTGGAACCGCCCTCGATGAACGCCACCGATTCGGCCCCATGGTCGTCGCGCAGCTGCGTAAACGTAGACGCGATGAGGTCGAGCGCCTCGCCCCATGTTGCTTCGCGCCATCTGCCTGAGCCACGCTCGCCCTCGCGGATGAGCGGTACCCTCAATCGGTTCTCATTATAGACATATTCCAGCGTTGCCTTACCGCGTATGCAGAGGATGCCCTGTCCCGTGACACTGTCAGGGTCGCCCTCGACGGAGACCGGCACTCCGTCACTGAGACGGACGTACATGCCGCATCCTGCCAGGCAGCGAAGGCATGTCGTCTTGATCATTTCCTCTCCCATGGGTCATACTCCGAAGGGGACGTTAAAAGAATATCCCCACTGGTAAAAATGCACATGACAATAAATAAATAGATGGAACGCATAGTGTGGCACCGGGTGATATCATGGAACTGAGTGCACGAAACGTGCTCAAGGGCACTGTCGAATCGGTCACCGAGGGCATGGTCGATGCCGAGGTGGTCGTGAAGCTCCCCGGCGGTGAGACGATCGTTTCGGTCATCACCAAGGGATCTGCAGAACGCCTTGGGCTCAAGAAGGGAAAAGAGGTACATGCCGTCATAAAGGCGTCAAACGTCATCATTGCGACCGAATAGCCTACCTATTATCTCAACCGCCCGAGATTTTCCTTCGCCTCGGGGCACATCTCGTATATCGCTTCTAGCTTCGAGCATGGAAAGTCGTCGTATTCAGCACTGGTCGCATGACCTCCTCCACGGCAGCACTGTCTTGCTTCGCATTCTTCACAGAACACAAAAAAAGGACCTGCTTTCGAGGCACATCCATCGCACATGACGCCCTCCTTCCCAAGTGGCCGAAATCCTTCTGACCCCTTCTTCGCCAGTGCTTCGAGACCGGCCGCATCTGCATTCCGCGTGAGGATGTATGCTTCACACTCCGCACAGTTGATGCTGCAAATACCTATGGATTGTTCCATGGGTACTACTATGCAATTACAAGTAAATGAAAATAGTACCTGTATCCTGCCTTTATATGCTCATAGGGTCATAACACGTCCATCAATACCATGCAGCGCACAACTTATTAAAATGCCTTAGTCTAATGGATAGTATGCAATATCGCACCATTGAGAAGACGGGCGACACGGTCTCCGTCCTCGGATTCGGCGCCATGCGCCTCCCGACGAAGGGGGCGGTCATCGATGAGCCTCGTGCCATGCGACAGATACGGTATGCCATCGACAACGGCGTCAACTACATCGACACCGCCATGCCGTACCACATGGGCATGAGCGAGACGTTCCTTGGCAAGGCGCTCGCCGATGGATACCGCGAGAAGGTCTTCCTTGCCACCAAGCTGCCACCCTGGTCCACCGAGACGAGGGACGACATGGACAAGCTCCTCAACACGCAGCTTGCAAAGCTCAAGACCGAACATATCGATTATTACCTGGTACACAACCTCAACAGGGAGAACTGGGACAAGATGAGCACGCTCGGCGTGCTCGAGTTCCTCGACGCAGCAAAGGCTGATGGCCGCATCCGCCATGCGGGATTCTCGTTCCATGGCCAGCGCGACGTCCTCAAGGAGATCGTCGACGCCTACGACTGGGACTGCTGCCTCCTTCAGTACAACTTCCTCGATACCGAGTATCAGGCAGGTACCGAGGGCCTCAAGTACGCGGCCAGAAAGGGCCTTGGCATCATGGTGATGGAGCCGCTTCGCGGTGGCGCCCTTGCCGGCAATGTTCCCCCTTCGGTACAGGAGATATGGGACTCGGCACCAGTGAAGCGCAGCCCTGCCGAATGGGCGCTGCGGTGGGTCTGGGACCACCCCGAGGTCGCACTCCTCCTCTCGGGCATGAACGACGAGGACCATATCAAGGAGAACATGCGCGTGGCCGACGAGGCGAAGCCCAACTCGCTTTCCGAGGAGGAGCGCGAGATCATCGATCGTGTGCGCCAGAAATACCGCGAGCTCACCGCCATCGGCTGCACGGGATGCCAGTACTGCATGCCCTGCCCCCAGGGCGTCGACATCCCGGCGTGTTTTGAGGTCTACAACATGAAGCACATGTTCGGCGACAACATGGGCGCGTTGCGCGCCTACATCGTGTGGCTCGAGGGCATCACGAACGGGAAGTCGTCGAAGCCGTCGCTTTGTACCAACTGCGGCCAATGCCTCGACCACTGCCCGCAGGAGCTCGACATCCCACGCCTCCTCGATGATGTCGAACGCGAGTTCGAGGGCCCCAGCACACGCCTCATCTCTTGGTTCGTCAAGCGCTATCTGAGATACAAGCGGTGGCGGGCACTGCGCGCCGCACGAAAGATGGAGCGCGAACGGACATGATGTTAAAGGGGGTGGCGATGTGAAGGTGCTCTACTATGACTGCTTCTCCGGCATCAGCGGCGACATGAATCTTGCCGCGATGATCGAGCTGGGCGTCGACGTCGACTATCTGGAAGAAGGCATTCGTGCGCTCGGCCTCGGTGAGGACGTTCGCCTCGGGGTGAGACGCGAAGCCCGAAAGGGCATCACGGGCACGAAGGTCGATGTCATCGCCCCCGATTCGCACCATTCGCGCACCTATACCGATATCGTGGCGCTCATCACAAAGAGCTCGCTTCCTGAACGCGTCAAGGAACGAAGCATCGACATCTTCACACGATTGGGCCGTGCCGAGGCCGGCGTGCACGGCACCACGCTCGAGGAGGTGCACTTCCACGAGGTGGGAGCGCTTGACTCTATAGTCGACGTCGTTGGTGCGGCGCTCTGCTTCGAATACCTCGACGTTGACAAGGTGATATCATCCCCTGTCCAGGTGGGCGGCGGCATGGTGCGCTGTGCCCATGGTACGTTCCCCGTACCGGCGCCCGCCACGGCCGAGCTTCTCACGGGCATCCCCGTTCGAGGCGGCGCCGTGCAGTCTGAGACGACCACACCCACAGGAGCTGCGATCCTCGCTTCGATCGTTGACGAGTTCACCGATTCGTTCGACCTTACCATCGATGCCATCGGCTACGGTCTCGGGACCAAGGACCTCGAGATACCAAACTTGCTGCGGGCGTGCCTCTGCCATGATGACACCACGGGCGGCATCTGGGCTACGGGCCATGCCATGATGGCCGAGTGCAACATCGACGATATGAATCCAGAACAGTACGAGCATCTAAGCGACAAGCTGTTCGAGGCAGGCGCCTCCGATGTCTTCTACACCCCCATCATCATGAAGAAGGGCCGTCCTGCGACGAAGGTGGGCGTGCTCTACGAGCGTGACCTCGAGCACGATATCCTCTCCGTCGTCTTCAAGGAGTCGACGACCCTTGGCATCCGCACCCATCCTGTCACGAAGCACATGCTCAATCGCACATATGGCACCGTCCATACGCCGTTTGGCGACATCACGGTCAAGATCGCGTTCTTGGGAAGCGAATGCGTCCACATGAAGCCCGAGTACGAGCAGTGCAGGCAGCGGGCCCAGGAGCACGGTGTCTCGCTGCAACGGATCTATGAGGAGGTGTACCGTTCCTTTGACGGATGTTCGAGCGAGTGACGCATACCAGCGGCTTGCTAACACGCTGCGCCCCTTCGGTAGCGTTTTGGTCGCGTTCTCGGGGGGTGTCGACAGTTCGGTCCTCCTCCAGGCCGCCCACGAGGTGCTCGAGGGCGATGTGCACGCCATCACCATCGCGTACCCCTACGTACAGCAGGAGTGCGTCGACCGTGCCGTATACTTCACATCGCTGCGCCACATATCCCATGACGTCATCGTCCGCGACTTTCCTCCCGATGTCCGTCAGAATCCGTATGATCGTTGCTACCTCTGCAAGCGCGACATGGTGCGTGCCATGCACAATGTCGCCACGGCGCGCGGGTGCACCCTCGTGGACGGGACGAACGCCGATGAGCTCGAGGAGTACCGGCCCGGGCTTCGCGCCCTCGAGGAGGCAGATGTCAAAAGCCCCCTGGCGGAAGCGGGGTTGGGAAAGCAAGACGTTCGCTATCTTGCTCGCCGACTCGCACCGGAGGTCGCTGCCGTGCCCTCGTCGCCATGCCTCCTCACGAGGCTGCCCTACGACACGCCCGTCGACGATGAGATGCTCGCACGCCTCGAGGAAGCAGAGCTCTACATGCGTGAAACGGTCGGCGTTTCGAAGGTGCGTGTTCGCGTGCATGGTGACGTCGCACGCATCGAGGTGGCGCCCGAGGAGCGCCATCTCTTCTTCTCAGGATCCGTCATGGACGATGTCGACGAGGTGTTTCGACGCCTCGGATTCGGCCATGTGGCACTCGACCTCAAAGGGTACCAGCATGGTTCGTTCGACGATGAGCCCACATGATTAATTAACGACCTCTACCATATGGTAGCATCATGCTACGAATTAAACGGATCTATGATGACGTCTCGGACGACGACGGCTACCGTGTGCTTGTCGACCGTTTGTGGCCGCGAGGCGTCTCTAAGGAACGAGCCCAGCTTGACGCATGGAAAAAAAGCGTTGCCCCCAGCAACGAGCTGCGCACGTGGTATCACAAGGGGGATGGCGACTGGGATGGGTTCAAGAAGGCGTACGTCAAGGAGCTCGAGGAACGTGATGATGATGTACAAGAGCTTTTGAGCATCATGGACGAGCACGACATCGTCACGCTCCTCTATGCCGTCAAGGACAGGGAACGAAATAATGCGGTGGTGCTCAAGGACTACCTTGAGAAGGTGCACGGCGATGAGGACTGACGACGTACGCGCGATACTCGAGGCTATCAGCGAGGGGACCATCTCGATAGACGAGGCGCTCAGGCGCCTTTCCACGTCGACCTACGTCGACATGGGTGATGTGAAGCTCGATACGGGTAGGGGGGCCCGTACGGGCGGACCCGAGGCGATACTCTGCGAGGGAAAGACCCCTGCACAGGTGGCACGGATCATTTCCACCATGCGCACCCACGGCGTGCCCGTCATCGCCACGCGTGCAACGTCAGAGGTCTATGAGGTGGTGAGAAGCGACCATCCCGATGCGCACTACAACGAGCTGGGCAGGGTCATCACCGTCGGCGAGCCGGCACCCTCATCCAGCACCGCACCGGTCGTGATCCTTACCGCAGGCACGTCAGACCTTCCTGTGGCCGAGGAGGCCGCCGAGACGGCGCGTATGCTCGGCGACGATGTTTCGCTCATCGGCGATGTCGGCGTCGCGGGCATCCATCGCCTCATCGGTCATCTCGACATGATACGGGGCGCCGGTGCGGTCATCGTCGTCGCGGGCATGGACGGCGCCCTGCCGAGCGTGGTCGGGGGATTGGTCGATGCGCCTGTCATCGCTGTTCCCACGAGCGTGGGCTACGGTGCCTCGTTCGAGGGACTCTCGGCGCTCCTTGCCATGCTCAACAGCTGCGCGCCCGGCATCAGCGTCGTCAACATCGACAACGGGTTTGGGGCGGCGTATGTCGCGCACCGTATCGTGCATTCGAACAGGGGGTATATGACTCGCTAGGAAACATAAAAGAATATACATCATTTACTTCGTTTCACACCAATATGTCTACAGTTTTGTACATCAGTGTATTAATTACTACATTTTTTCAGATAAATTTATAAACTATACGCAGTGTGTTGGCGTATGCATTCAACACGTGGTGGTGTATTTTGGCCTGTCCCGGGCCATCACATCGCAGAACTCACGCTCGCTTCCGGCCATCATAGCGGAAGTGAAGTGCTATTCTCCCCTTCTGGGTGACCTGAGGGGCGACCGTCGCATCGAGGACATCGTCTCGGCATACGAGACATGCGGTGCCGTCGGTATATCCTACATTACCGCAGATATGTTTCGCGGCTCGCTCGGGGTGCTTCGTTCCATATGCGACATGACCGACCTTCCCGTATTGAGGAAGGATTTCGTCACGTCGTGCGAGCAGCTCGAGGAGACGGCGTCAGCAGGCGCTTCGGCAGTGCTCCTCATAGCGCGAACGCTTGGGGAAGGCACGGCGGAGCTCGTCGACGTGGCACGCTCGCTTGGTCTCGACACGCTCGTCGAGGTGCACAACTCTGAGGACATTCCTCATGCCATCTCATCGAACACGACGATGATCGGCATCAACAACAGGGATATCACCGCGTTCGAACGGGATGGCGGCACCGTCTCGGTCACCGAATCCATCGCCTGTCTCATCGATACGGACGAGCTGCTTGTCAGCGAGAGCGGCATCGACACCGCATCCGACCTCGCACGGGCGCTTGCCCATACGAACGCGGCGCTCATCGGTACGTCGCTCATGCGCGCGCCGTCCATCGAGCAGAAGTTCGAGGAGTTCATGGGGGTGGGTCCATGCTAGAGGCCGTCGTCTCGCGCCATCTCGACTTCGATGAGGCACACGAGCTCTTCACATGCCTCCTTGACGAGAGCGAGGTGCGCATGGCAGCATATCTCGCAGCGATGCAGGCGAAGGGATACGGCGGCGCCGAGCTTGCAGGCCTTGCCATGGCCATGCGCGAGCATGCGCTCAGGGTCGACCTTGGCATGACGTGTGACACGTGCGGCACCGGCGGCGACAGGGCGTGCACGATCAACGTGAGCACCGCTGTGGCGCTCATGCTCTCGTGTCATGCGCGGGTGGCCAAGCACGGCAACAGTTCCATCACGTCGCAGAGCGGCTCCTCGGACGTGCTCTCTGCGCTGGGTATAAATGTGGTGGCCGCACCCGACACGGTGCACGACGGCATGGATGCTTGCTCATTCTCCTACCTGCATGCACCCCTCTATCATCCCGCGCTCCAGCGCATCATGCCCGTACGGAGAATGCTTGGCATCCGCACCGTCTTCAACATCCTTGGCCCGCTCGCTAATCCCGCATCGCCACGCTACCAGCTCATCGGCGTCTCCGATCGCGACCTCCTTCCCATCGTGGCCGAGGCGTTGTGCCATATGGACGTCACGCGTGCGCTCGTCGTCCATGGCGACGGGCTCGACGAGGCGCATCCCTGCTCCACGACGACGTTGCTCGAGGTATGCGGTGACGAGGTCTCTGCCTCCACCATCACGCCCAAGGAGTGTGGCATACGCTCTGCCCCCATCCTTCCCGTCTCGTCACCCGAGGAGAGCGCACGCCGCATCGAGGCAGTGCTGCGCGGTGACGGGATCTGCGAGGACAGGGTGCTCCTCACGCTCAACGGCGCACTGGCGCTGCATGTCGCAACGGGGCGCGATTACGACGAGTGTGCCGACATCGCGCGTGAGACGCTCATGGGCGATGCCTATCGACAACTGAAGGTGATACGCAATGCATATCCGAAGGCTTGAGCACGTCGATCCCCTTGCCCTCTACGGCGCCGTTCGCAGGGAGGGGCGCGATCCGTTCATGCTCGAGTCGCGCACGAAGGAGGGTTCTCATGCCAGATACACCTACATATCCTCGAATCCAGCATACACCGTTGAGATAGGGTCTGGGGGCACCCGTGTCGACGGTTCGTACCTCTCGTCCGAACGCAACCCGTTCAGGGCGCTCAAGTCGCTTCACGAGTGTCATGTCGACGGCGAGGGATTCGTGGGCGGCTTCGTGGGCTATGCGGCATACGACTCGGTCCATGCGGACGTGGGTGGCCACATTGCCGAGCCCTCGTGCTTTGGCTTCTATCCTGGTGCCTTCGTCTACGACCATGTCCATGATACGCTTACCTATCGCTGCCTTCCCGGACACGAGGGGCACGATGTCGACGGCATCGTCGCCGAGGCACGTACCATGGAGGTGGGGCTGTGCCAGAACCCGTCGTCGATCCGGAGGACCGATGCGGACAGGGCCTGCTACGAGGACATGGTCGAGCGTGCCAGGGACTATGTCTTTGCCGGCGACGTCTTCCAGGTCGTGCTCTCACGTGAGTACGAGGTATCTACGCCGATGTCGCCCTTCGAGGCCTATCTGCGCCTCAGGGGGGCGAATCCGAGCCCGTACCTCTTCCTCATCGAGTTCGAACGAATGAAGGTCGCCGGGTCCTCTCCCGAGACGATGGTGCGCGTGGAAGGCGACACGCTCCATATCAATCCCATCGCAGGCACCACAACACGCGGCGCATCACATGCGGAGGACGGGGCGCTGGCCACACGGCTCCTGCAGGACGAGAAGGAACGGGCCGAGCACGTGATGCTTGTCGACCTTGCCAGAAACGATGCGCGCAAGGTGGCACTGCCCGGGTCCGTTCACGTCCCCACCTATATGGAGGTCGTGCCGTATGCGCGCGTGCAGCACATCGAAAGCGAGGTGGTGGCGAAGCTCCGCCCCGACGCGACGATGTATGACGCCCTGGCGGCCGCATTCCCCGCTGGGACGCTCTCGGGCGCCCCGAAGGTCCGTGCCATGGAGGTCATCTCCGAGTTAGAACGCTCCCCCAGGCGCGCATATGGCGGATGCGCCGGATACTTCTCGCTCAACGGGACCGCCGACACCGCCATAGCGATACGCATGATACAGTTCGACAAAGCGTGTCGCGTGCGTGCGGGGGCAGGGATCGTCGCCGATTCGGTCCCTTCGACGGAGTTCGATGAGACGGAAAAAAAGATGTCTGCCGTGCTCTCGGCACTCAACGTGGAGGGTGGCATATGATCGCGCTCATCGACAACAGGGACTCGTTCGTGTGGAATCTCGCCGACTACGTCTCGCTTCACGACGAGGTCGAGGTCGTCCCCAACACGATTTCCCCCCGCGACCTGCATGCGCTGGCGCCAGACGGCATCATCATCTCCCCGGGACCGGGCGCGCCCGAGAAGCGACGGTATGTCGGCAACGTGCCGACGATCGTCACCCATGCGCTCGTGCCCGTCCTTGGTGTTTGTCTGGGACATCAGGTGATCGGGCATGTGTTTGGAGGCACGGTCTCGCGCGTGGCGCCGATGCATGGAAAGGCAAGCGACATCTTCCACGATGCGCGCACGATCTTTGACGGCATCGCATCGCCGTTTCGCGCAGGACGCTACCATTCGCTCGCCGTGACCCGTTGCCCGCCCGGATTCGAGGTAAGCGCGACGGCGTCGGACGGCACCATCATGGGCATACGTTCGCTTGAACGCCGTATCGAGGGCGTGCAGTTCCACCCCGAGAGCGTGCTCACTGGCGAGCGCGCCGACGAGGGCAGGGCCATCGTGCGCAACTTCCTTACCATGTGCGGGGTGGTGTGATGCATGTCAAGGTATGCGGCGTGAGGACACGCGGCGAACACGACACTGTGGCCCGCCATGCCGATGCCACCGGCGTCGTCGTTGCCAGTGCGTCGCATCGCAGCGTCACGCTCGTACGGGCCCGCTCGCTCATCATGGCAGCCCGTATCCCCACCTATCTCGTCTCGACCTGCGCGTCGGCCGATGAGTGGGACGTACTTATCGAGCGGACCGGTGCCACGCACATCCAGGTCCACACCGACGAGATCGGCCCGTCAGAGCTGGAGCGCATCCGCTCGCGCCACGACGTCTCCATCATGAAGGCGTACTCCGTGCCTTCCCGCTCAAGCGACCCTCGCATTGAGGCAGCGCGCATATCGCGTGACATCGACCGATACGATGCCGACATGTCGCTGCTTGACACGGGACGGGGGACAGGACGCGTACACGACCTGCGCGTGAGCAGGCTTGTCGCACGCGACCATGACATAGTACTGGCCGGGGGCCTTGGGCCCGATACGGTCGCCGAGGCGGTCGCATACGTCGACCCGTACGGGGTCGATGCATCGTCGGGGACCGAGCACAACGGCTCGAAGGATGAACGTCTCGTGGCACGGTATGCCGCCAACGCCAGGGGCGCGTTACGAAAGGAGGTATCATTATGAAGTTTGGTTCATACGGGGGACGGTTCGTCCCCGAGGTGCTTATGCCGCCGCTCGAGGAGCTCGAAGCAGCGTATGAGGAGGTGATGCCGTCCGCACCGTTCCAGGAGCGGCTTGGCCGCTATCTGCGCACCTATTGCGGACGCCCCACCCTGCTCTATCACGCCGAGAATCTCTCCACGCTGCTTGGGGGTGCCCAGATATATCTCAAGCGGGAGGATCTGCTCCACGGCGGGGCGCACAAGATAAACAATACCGTCGGACAGGCGCTCCTTGCCCACCACCTGGGGAAGCGTCGCCTCATCGCCGAGACGGGTGCCGGCCAGCACGGCGTCGCCACCGCCATGGCGGGCGCGCTGCTTGGCATGGAGACCCTCGTCTACATGGGCGAGAAGGACACGGTGCGCCAGCGTGCCAACGTGTTTCGCATGCAGCTGCTCGGTGCAACGGTCGTGCCGGTCCGGACGGGCACGCGGACATTGAAGGATGCCATAAACGAGGCCCTGCGCGACTGGGCCGGGTCGTTTACCACGACACACTACCTCATCGGGTCGGTCATGGGGCCCCACCCGTTCCCCGCCATGGTGCGCGACCTTCAGAGCGTCATCGGACGCGAGGCGCGCGAGCAGGCGATCGGGCAGACGGGCTCGCTCCCCGATGCGGTCGTCGCATGCGTCGGTGGCGGCAGCAACGCCATGGGCATCTTCTACCCCTTCATCGATGACGATGTCGACCTCGTCGGCGTCGAGGCTGCGGGCAAGGGGGTCGACACGCTCGAGCACTGCGCCACGATATCCCGCGGTGAGCGGGGCGTCTTCCATGGTATGCACTCGTATGTCCTGCAGGACAACGACGGCCAGATCAGGGGCACGCACAGCATCTCGGCAGGCCTCGACTATCCGGGCGTGGGGCCCGAACATGCGCATCTTGCCGATATCGGACGTGCTCGCTACGTCCATAGCACCGACGAGGAGACGCTTGCTGCGTTCAAGGCATTGTCACGGACAGAGGGCATCATCCCCGCCCTCGAGTCGTCACACGCGCTCGCCCAGGCCATGCGCATGGCCCCCGAGATGTCGCGCGACGACGTGATCGTGGTGAATCTTTCGGGACGAGGCGATAAGGACCTCGAGATCGTGATGGAGGCGCTCGGATGCGGTTGAGACGTTCATTGATACCGTATATCACGGCAGGCGACCCCCATATGGACGCGACGCTCGAGTTCATGCACGCGCTCTCCCCCCATGCCGACGTCATCGAGATGGGCATGCCGTTTAGCGACCCCATCGCCGACGGCCCCGTGATACAGGCGTCCCACGCCCGTGCGCTCGAGGGAGGGGCGACAGTCGATGGCGTGTTCGAGACGATACGCCGCTTCACCGACGTCGACGACACACCGGTCGTGGTGATGACCTACCACAACATCATCTATCGGCGCGGCATCGAGCGATTCGTCGGCGATGCGCGTGAGGCTGGCGTCACCGGACTGCTCTCGGTCGACCTTCCCATCGAGGAATCGTCCGCTTTATGTGCCGCATGCGAGGACCATGGCGTCGAGACCGTGTTCCTCGCAGCGCCCAACACGCCGGATGAACGCCTTGCACGCATCGACGCGGCTACGACAGGCTATGTCTATCTCGTCTCACGATTCGGCACGACCGGTGTGTCACATGACGTGTCAGGCGACCTGGGGACGTTCGTCTCCCGTGCCCGGTCGGTATGCTCGAGGCCGCTTGCCGTGGGGTTTGGCATATCGACACCCCTGCACGTGGAGGAGGTGCTGGCAACAGGTGCGGATGGCGTCATCGTGGGCAGCGCGTTGGTACGGTGCATCGAGGAACAGGGGGGCGATGCGGCCGGGGCGCTCGGCTCGTGCATCGGTGAACTATCAACGGGGGCAGTGATGGCACGAAACAGGTGATAAGACACGATTGCACGGCTGCGCAATGCATGACGACAAATATTTAACCATATATTGTCTAGTATGCATGGTGACATCATGAAGTTCCTCCAGCGTAGCTCCTACCTCGCGGCCAGACAATTCATCGACAACAACGCACGTCCGTTCGATGTCAAGCTGGCCGAGATGCATTTTGACGAGGGGTCCCCGTGCGCCGTGCTACGGGAGCTCCAGAAGTTCCAGAACGACGACGGCGGTTTCGGGGGCGGCATCGAACTCGACTTCACGCTCCCCCACTCATCGCCGATGGCGACCTCGGTTGGGCTCCGGCACCTGGCGAGTGTCGACAAGGAGGAACAGGCTCAGCTCATGGTGCGCCGGGCCGTCTCATACCTTGAGCGCACGTTCGTACCTGAACGAAACGGGTGGTATGCCGTGCCCCCGACCGTCAACGACCATCCGCATGCGCCCTGGTGGCACTACGACGAGGAGGAAGGCCAGACCGTCATCGACAGGTCGTGGGGCAATCCCACCGCCGAGCTCATTGGCTACCTCTACCGCTACTGGGACATGGTCACGACGCTGCATGTGGAACATCTCCTCAACGACGCCATCGACTACTTCACCGAAAAGGAGGAGTACAGGTCAGAGCATGAGGTCTACTGTTTCATACGGCTCTATCATCTCATTCCCGAGTCGGTGGCCACGAATCTCGAGGAGCCGATCACACGTGCGGCCACACAGCTCGTCAACACCGACAGGGAGGCGTGGGAGCTCCACTACGTGCCGACACCGCTCAAGTTCGTACACGATCCGGACGGGCCACATTTCGGCATCGCCGACGACCTCGTCGACGAGAATCTCGACTTCCTCGTCGACACGCTCGAGCGATACGGCAAGGTCGAGCCAACGTGGTCGTGGGGCCAGTACGAGGAGCACTGGAAGCGGGCCAAGACGCTGTGGACGGGCGTCCTGACACTTGAGGCCCTGCTCGCCCTCGATCGATTCGACCGATTGTGAACCGTTAGTGATTGTGGTGGCTTTAAGGCACCCCAGGTTCCATGTTTTTTGGCATGTTATACCTCGAACGATGAAAACAATACTTAAATAGAACGGTGTACAAAATTTAATGCATGGAGAACTATATTCGTCTTCTTCATGTAGAGGACGATCCTGATTATGCCGAGATGTTTCAATTCCAGATGGCCCGTCAAGCACAAAAGTACGGCGACATACCTATTCGCTTCGATGTTGCCTGGACCATCACCGAGGCGAGAGAGCGCCTCGTCCAAAATGATTACGACTGTGTGCTTTGCGACTATCAATTGCCTGACGGCAACGGTCTAGACCTTTTGCGTTTCTTTCGTACCCGTCACTCATTTCTCCCCTTCATCATGCTCACTGGGCAAGGCGACGAGGGCATTGCACGCGAGGCCTTCAAGTCCGGGGCAAACGATTACTTTCCCAAGGACAGTGAGTTCGCATCATACGACCGCATCTACAACGCCATCCTCACACAGATTAGATTCTTCGAGGAAGGGTGCACGCGAGCAGATTTCGAATCGAAGCTCCATGAGGAGAAGGAATTTACTCGCACCTATTTCTCTCTGGTCGATGTCATCGTAATAGCATTCGATGCTGACGGCAGGCTTACACATATCAACCGCGCCGGCCAGCATGTGCTTGGATATTCACTCGATGATTTAGAGGGCGAACCGTTTGTTGGGTGCATTCACCCCGACCACGTGAGAGAGAGCGTGTGGGCCGTCTTTGAGCATTTGCGCAACAGCGGGCCAGACACCGTGATCACGAACGAGAACGTCGTCGTTACCAAGGATGGCGAGAAGCGCACCATCTTATGGCGTAACTCTACCATCCGCAAGGATGACGGTTCCATAATCGGATACATCTGTTCGGGGATCGACATCACAGACAGGATAGAGACATTACAGAAACTACAGGAAAAGGAGCAGTGGTTCGAAACGTTTCTCAACGAACTTCCCTATCCCGCGTTCATCAAGGGAGCAGACCTGCGCTACCTGTTCGTCAACGAGGCATACTGCGCGTTCCTTGGGAGGCAACGGGCGGACATACTCGGCAAAACGGCCGAAGACCTGTTGTCCGACCCCCTGGCCTGCCAATGTGTTGAGGGTGACAGGCAGGCACTCATACACGGAAAGTCAGGTCCTCGCACTAGGGTAGCAGGCGACAGGACATACGAAACGCGCAAGTTCCTCCTTGAGCAGGCGGATGGGAACGACGTAATCGGCGGGTTTCTACGCGACATCACAAAAGACTGCGAAAAGGAAGTGATTTGTACTAGGCTTGAAGCTGGCCTTGACTCGTTGCCCCAGGCCATAGCTGTTACGGATGAAAAAGGAACCATATCTTTTGCCAATCGCGCATTCTCCGAATTGATGGGCGGTCATCACGGTCGTGAGCTGTACAATATGGATATCTGTGAGCTTTGGGAAGATCCGCATGTGGCACACGATTCGATCTCTTCTGCACGCTGCGACGGTTTATGGAGTGGTGATGCGTATTTGCGGCGATTCGATGGAAAGGCCGCTTCGTTCCATGTTACACTTAAGAGGCTCCCTGTGTCGCAAGGCTTCGGTGACGGCCTGTGCATGGCGGTCGAAGCGCATTTTAGCAAATCGGTGCCGGAGGCATATCTTTCTGATGCGCTTGAACGTTCCAGAAAACGAGAAAACGAGGTCTCCGCGCTTCTCGAGGCGGCACACGCCGTCATGGATTATGAACGCCATCGGGACTTCGAACACACTGCCCGCACCATATTCGACCATGCACGTGAGCTCATCGGCGCCACGGCAGGATATATCGCCCTACTGAGCGAGGATGGGACGAACAACGAGGTGTTGTTCCTCGAATCAGGCAACACTGGATGCACCGTCGACCCTACCCTGCCCATGCCGATCCGCGGATTCCGTGGCGAGGTCTACCGCACCGGAAAAGCTATGTATGACAATGATTTTTCTCATAGTGCGTGGACGTCATTACTTCCCGAGGGGCATTCACCGCTCGATAATGTCCTGTTCGCACCCCTTTCCATCGAAGGGGCAACCGTCGGGCTCATGGGTCTTTCGAACAAGGAAGGCGGATTTACCGACAACGATGCCCGACTTGCCTCCACGTTTGCAGACCTGATTGCCGTGGCGCTGGCAAACAGCCGCTACCTTGAAAAGCTCGAACGTAGCGAACATCGATTTCGGACCCTGTTTGATACGGCAAACGACGCCCTTTTCATCCACGATCTCAACGGGTCCTTTCTAGAAGTAAATGAAACGGCACGCCGCCGACTGGGTTATTCTTTTGAAGAGCTCATGACCATGACGCCTACAGATATCGATGCACCCGAATACAAAGCACAGCTAAGAGAAAAGATCGAAGAATTGATGGACCGTGGCAGCATGTTTTTTGAGACTGTTCATGTGACAAAGGGCGGTCGCAGAATTCCCACCGAGCTGAGCAGCAGGCTCATCGAGTTTGATGGTAGAAAAGCCATATTGAGCATAGCGCGCGACATCACAGAACGTAAGCAGATGGAGCAACGGCTAGAACGGGAGAAACGATTCCTAGATTCAGTCATAGAAACGGCAAACTCGTTTATAATAGGCTTGGACATGAAAGGTGAAATATTCCTCTTCAACAAGAAATGCGAGGAAATGCTTGGCCTTAGCAGAGATAGCGTCATTGGGCACAACTGGGTCGAGGAGTTCATCCCCTCTTCATTTCGCGATGAGGTGTATACGATCATGGACAAGACGTTTCAGTACGGTCATACCGAGTATACCAATCCGGTGCTCACGTCCAAGGGTGAACGCCTCGTTCTTTGGAACAACGTATCGCTTGTGGGTGAATCGGGGCAGTTCATCGTGGCAATAGGCATCGATGTGACCGAGGAGCGATTGGCCACGGAGCGTGCCGAAAAGCTTATCGAGACACTTCGTATAGTAAACAAGATCCTGCGCCACGACATATCAAACGACCTCTCCATCATCAACGGTACAATAGACATTTACATGAAAACAGGCGATAGCGAGGCATTGGAGCGGGCTATGCGCTCTACTAGACGCAGCATCGATCTCATCCGCCGTATGAAAGGATTCGAGACCTATTTATCATCTGATGACCTCACACCGGTATCGCTTGAAGAGACGATACGGGGAGTCGCCTCCTCTTATGGTGACATCGATGTCTGCATCGAGGGCGAATGCATCGTCTATGCTGATGATAGCCTCTCTTCCGTGATGGACAACCTAATAAGCAATGCCCAGGTGCATGGCGGCGCTGACCGGGTCGACATCACCATACGGCCCCGAGGCACATGGTGTGACATCATAGTAGCCGATAACGGCGTTGGCATACCTGCCAGCATTAAGGACAAAATCTTTGATGAGGAGTTCTCCTACGGACCCCAAGCACGCACGGGCCTGGGACTCTTCATAGTATCCGAGGTCATCAGGCGCTATGGTGGCGCCATCTGTGTGCATGACAACGACCCAGGGGGTGTGTTTGTCATCACGCTTCGCCGAGCCATGCCCGATTCGGATGACACATAAAGGTGGTAATTTAATTAAACAACAGTCACCATCCACACGGTTCTGGGAGATTGATGCCGGACGCGGCGTCGCTATCGTCTTGATGGTCATCTACCATGCCTCGTATGACCTCAACTACTTTGACCTGATAGACATCGACCCCATCGCAGGATGGTGGTTGCTCTTTGCATCGGTCATCGCCACATCGTTTCTATTCGTCGCCGGCATATCGCTTGCCATCAGCCATATGCGCAGGAAACAACGGAGCAATGCGCTCTCCCACCAGGTGCGGCGCGGCGCGCGTATCTTCGGATGGGGCTTGCTGCTCTCGCTTTTCACCGTGCTCGTCATCCCCGACATGCCCATCTTCTTTGGGATACTCCACCTCATCGGCGTCTCGATCATCATATCGGGACCCTTCCTCGAGCGCACGCGCACAAGCCTGCTTGTCGGCGCCTGCGTGATCGCCGTGGGCGTGGCGGTATGGCATCAGCATTACGAGCTTCCCATCTACCTCTGGCCCCTTCTCAAGACATGGGGCGTGGCGACGGCCGACTACTTCCCGCTGCTGCCGTGGTGGGGCGTCGTGCTTCTCGGCATAGGCGTGGGACGCATCGCCTACCCGGGCGGCGAACGCATCGTGGACGTCCCCTCATGGGGCGACGTGGCCCCGATACGCGCGCTATCAGTGATGGGAAGGCGGTCGCTTTTCATCTACCTGCTCCATCAGCCCATGCTCTTTTCCATCCTCCTCGCCGTCACGGGGACGATGCCGCTTTGATCGTCAAAGTCCCTTCGTGAGCGAGCGCTTCTGGATGGCAGTGGCCGCTATGAGGAATATCGCACTGACGACGATGAGCACCACGATGTCAACTGCCACGTGCATGCTCGTCGGGCCACCGGCCGCATGATTCATCGCATCGACCAGATAGGTGAGGGGCGATGCATATGAGACGGCCAGACGAAGACCTTCCAGCTCGCCAAGCGGTATGAAGATGCCGCTGATGAAGATGAGCGGGAATCTGATGAGGCTTGAGAGCATCATGATGTTTGAAGGGGAGCTGGAGGCGGGTGCTGCAAGCAGCACACCCATCGATGCGAAGCAAATGGCACCCAAAAGCAATGCCACCAGGAACAAGACGACCGATGAGATGCCTATGCCGACAAAGGCCACACCGAGGAGGAGGACGAGCACCGATATGCCGGCCCCAAACAACATGCCCGCCGCCATGTCTCCGAGTATGAGCGTACCGACCGTGAGCGGGTATGAAAGGAGCCGTTCGAATGTACGCGCTTGCTTTTCCCACGGCGTGATGAGCGGGCCGACAGACGATGAGGTGAAAAAGAGCGTCATCGCCAGGAAGGCGGGAAAGAAGAGATCGATCTCTAGCTCCCTACCGATAAAGAACGCAACGAACATGAAGAGGGGGAAGAGTAGTCCGAAGATGACGACAGGAGCCTTCCTGTAGTAGATGCGCATGTTCTTTTCAGCGGTGACCGCGATGCCGCGCAGAAAATACGTATCAATCAACGATCTCACATCCTGGGCGTTTATCGTCGGTGAGCATGATAAATGCCTCTTCGAGGCTCGGTCCTCGCGTGCGAAGCGAGAGGATCCGGGCATGCTCCTGCTGCGCAACGTCGACCACCTGCTTGATAGTCGCGTGAGGGTCGTCCGTGTAGAGGATCATCTTATCTCCGCTCGTCTCGATCTTGGAGACGTGGCCGAAGCACAGGGTGTCAGTGGCGATTCGCGGGTCAAATGAGACCTCAAGCGACTGCGTCTTCTCGAAGGAGGAACGCAGTGCTTCAGGTCTGTCGAGAGCTACGAGCCGTCCTTTGTTTATGATGGCGACGCGCTGGCACAGCGCGTTTGCCTCCTCGATGTTATGCGTGGTAAGAAAGATCGTGCATCCCTTCATGTTGAGCTCGAGTATCATGTCGACGAGCAGCCGCCTGCTCTGGACATCGAGCCCCTCTGTGGGCTCGTCAAGGAACAGCACATTGGGCTCGTGTATGATGGCACAGGCGAAGCTCAGACGTTGGCGCATGCCCTTGGAGTAGGTGCGCACGGGGTCGCCCCTTCGTTCATAGAGGCCAAGGGCGCCGAGGAGCTCCTTCGTACGCTCCCGGATACGCTCGCGGGAAAGCCCGTAATACTTCCCTGTGAGCGCAAGGTTCTGTTCAGCTGTCAGGTCGACATAGGTCGTTCCCACCTCCGGGATGACGCCCATCTGCATCTTTGCCTTGATCATGTGGTCGTGAAGGTCGATACCGTTCACGATGACCCTTCCCTCGTTTGGCGTGAGCAGTCCGGTAAGCATGCGTATGGTGGTGGTCTTTCCAGCGCCATTTGGACCGAGGAATCCGAATATCTCACCACGTTGCACTGAAAATGTCACGTCATCGACCGCTTTTAATGTCCCAAACAACTTCGTAAGGTGGGACGCCTCGAGTGCCAGGTGGTCGTTACTCATGTAGCATCCTCCGGTGCCGGGACCTGGACGCCCATGATACGGGTACGCTCGTGTGCCCTCATCGAGAGGGTAGCAGGACGGGTGATAAGGCACTGTCCTTTCCTGAGCGTTGCATCCGTATCATCGACCGTGATCGTGACTATGCCCTCCAGAACATAAAACAACACCGATTCCCTCATCTGACAGTGGGGTATCTCGTCACCTTCTCCAAGGTCGACAAGGCGCATGGTGAGCGTTTCGTCCTCATAGAGAACGTGTTTATCCCGCCTCTCTGGAGGAAAGGCGGGTTCATCCTCGAACGATGCGATGAACATAGTAATATCCCCTCGTATCTGTTATCTCCTTGAATATCAAACTGATTACAATTACATATATCTTTGCATACTTTGGTGATGACGCTATTGATGTGTCGTCGCACCTGTTGCACAGGGGAACGCCTCCACGATTACAGCTTCATTCAACGTGTTGCCGCATAGGGTGGATGGCCATAACGTGCGAGGATACCATGGGGTGCCTACAGCCTCTCGTTCCATTTAACACATATTTAGTTTAAAAAGCGATGATTACCATCCCCTATTAAAAAGAAATATTTATATGGGGTCAACGGCGATATAATCCATGCGAACAGTTCGAACATGCCTATTATCTTTTATTCTTATACTCCTTCTTGCTTTGCCCTCTTCTCTGGCGGCGATGACGCTCAAATACGATGATGGAACGTATAATTATGCTGTCACGTACGGGGAGCATGGTGCGTGGTGGGAAGCGGCAGTTCTCTTTGAAATGCCGCATCAGGGGAAGGCTACGGCCGTGTCTGTCAGGTATATATCGTATGTGTCAAATGAATTCCACTTTCAGTTCTACTCTGCAGTAGTGAATCCAAACCCAGGGGGCCCCATGTTCATTCCTGGAACGCCCATATCCGATCAGCTCTCGTTCACATCCTCGCTATATACATCATCTGCTGATTGGACGACCATCCCAGCCGATGTCGAGCTTGGACATGGACCGTTCTTCCTCGTCTTCACCTATCCATACGTGTTCGATGCTGGTAATACATTGCACATCGCTCTTGGATTTTGGGACGATTATGACATAGAGAATAAACGCTATTTGTATCGAACGGCCCTGAATCAACAGTGGATGTACTCTTACAGTAAATGGATATTTAGAGTAGACGTTACAGACCCCATACGTTGGTCGCCGGTATCGATGATGCCGCTAGCCCATACGCAACTTAAAAATGCCCTTATTGTTTGGAACGATCTATCAATGCAGCTCCCACAAGAGCCTATTGAAGAGATGGTCATGCTCATCGAACGAATACAGACACATATGCAACATGCATCAGGTCTCACGAACGCGATGTATGCGTTGGGTCAACTCGCACACGCCCAAGCTGCCATGGATGAGCTCTCTACGCTCATCGGTTAGGGTAGAAACGAATCCATTTCTATATATTTTTTTATATTCCCATTATTGTTCTTCTTTACATCTTTGTTATAGATTTAATTTTTATTTCAATTATACGCTATTTTTTTCCTGTTGTTATTTTAAAGAACACAAGTAGTCGTTTGTTTACTTCGATTTAAAGATAAATATAAATGTAAGAAGCGTACATATAGTATAGTGTATGAGGAGGGGTCTGTTGAAATGCATGTACGGGCCCCTGTTAGTGGGCCTGTTGCTTTTGGTGCCCTTGTCCTTCATGCCGCCGTCCGAGGCGGCAGAATCCATCGATGTCTTCTTTAGTGCCAACGAGTTCTCGATCATCGAGGGCACGCCGTATGACACCATCGAGATGGAGGGATTTTTCACTGCGGGACAGATGGGCACGCCCCTGCTTCCTACACAGACGAGGGTGGTCGAGCTCCCTGGGATCGTCTCCCCGCAAAACGTCTCCCTGCATTTCACTGACATCGTCTCGGTACCCATCGGCGGCCCGTTCTCGATCGGTCCCGCTCCCCAGCCGACGACCGTTGAGGAATCGGTGGAGATGGGATTCATCGACGGCAAGGACCCGTCGGTCTATGGCGCCCCATACAGCTATCCAGAGGAACCGGTGCGCATCGCTCGCGTCACGACATCGGGTGAGACCACCGAGGTACACCTTGTCTTTACCGCCATGAGCTACCACCCCATCGAACGTTCCCTCACGCTTCACCTCTCCGTTTCCGTGGAGGTGCGCTGGCAGTCGATGGTCTACCAGGTGAAGGGAGCGCCGCCGCCCTCGTCATACAAGGGATACGTCATCGTCACGACGAACTACGTCAAGAACTCGTCGTCCGTCCTTCCGCTCTTTCGTAACTGGCTCCAGTCGAGGGGCTTTACGGTCTATGTCATAACTGAGGATGACTACGGATATGCTGGTGGCCAGCAACGAGCGATCAATATCCGTAGTTGGCTCATTGCCAATCAGCATCCCAAGCAGCTGCGTTACGTGCTGCTCATTGGCAATCCCGACCCTGATGACCCCTCGACTGGAGACGCATTCGGTGACGTGCCCATGCTCATGTGCTGGCCCCAGGGCACGTCCGCCGCGGGCATCCCCACCGACCACTTCTACGCCGACCTCACCGGTTCGTGGGACGTCGACGGGGACGGGTACTTCGGCGAGTTCGGCCCCGACGGCACCGAGACGACGGTTGGTGTCGACTTCGGGCCCGAACTCTATGTGGGCCGCCTTCCCGTCTATATGAACTCCATCACCGAGCTCAACGCGCTGCTGCAGCGTGCGATGAACTACAACGGGGCGAACAGCAGCATCATGATCCCCGCGGCCATCTCCAACTTCGGCGGCGAGGTGCGCTCGGACCTCTCGACGTTCGGTGCGCGTACCGACGGGCTTGACATGCCCCGCGAGGCGATCACTACGGTTGCCAATCCCAACGGATTTTCCAACTTCGTCATGTACGAGACAGGCGGCCTCTCTGCGGTCCCCACGAGTGCCTATGAATATGACGGTCCGCTCACGCGCGCAAATGTCATCGGCCAGTGGGTCAACGACTATGGCGTCGTGTTCTGGTGGGGTCATGGCTACGCACAGGGGGCCGTGCGAAAGATATGGAACAGCGACGACGGCGACGGCATCCCCGAGCACAACGAGATACTCTATCCCGCGTTCATCACATCGGCCGACTTCTCATCGATGCAGATGTCCACTGACACGTTCGTCTTCATGTGCGCGTGCAACAACGGCACGCCCGAGGTAGCAAACAATATCGGTTACGTGGCCCTCTTCAACGGCGCGATGACAACGGTGAGCGCATCGCGCATCAGCTACTATGCGCCTGGCATGTGGACGATGAAGGGGGCGCGCACCAACACCGACATCGGCCATGAGTATGTCGACAGGCTCATCTCGATGGGCGTCTCGGCAGGCGAGGCGCTCTACGAGGCAAAGCATGCCCTCACCGACCTCTACGGCTGGAAGGCGTTTGGCTGGCAAAACATCATGGACTTCAATCTCTATGGCGACCCGTCGCTCACGCTCGGGGGACCCGCGGCCCCCGCATCGCTTGCATGTTCCATGCAGGTCTCGGTCCCCTCGGTAACGTCCGGCCAGCAGGTGCAGGTGCGCCTCAACGTGGTGAACACGGGCGGGTCACTGGCAACGGGCGTCACGCCACAACCCCTCTCGTTCGTGACGGGCGGCTCTGCCACCGCCTCGGTGATATCGGGGACGCCGTTTGTTGCCAATCTGCTTCCGGGCCAGTCGACCCAGTTCACATGGACGGTGCAGCTCGGCTGTGGCGCGTCCGGCGGCTCGGTAAGCTTCAATGCCACCGTCAAAGGTGTCGATAGCGCCACATCGGCATCGCTCTCAACGACATGTTCCACGTCGGCGGTAATGGTCAATCCCCTCGCACGGCTCATATCGACGCTTTCAGCCGTACGCACCGGCACCACGTGCACAGTAACGCTCCATGTGGTAAACGGCGGCACGACGACGATCACATCGGTACAGCCCCACGTCACCTATACGTTGACCGGTACGGCCGACTTCACGATGACCGCAGGCCCGTCCAACGTGCCTGCGTCACTCCCCGGGTCGGGCAGCACGGCGTTTGTCTGGTCGCTTCAGCTCGACCCGGGGCCGCACGGCGGATCGCTCTCGTTTTCAGGCCATGCGACCGGCAGCTCCACCGGCGGGCCGGTGACGTCGAACACGTCGACAGCGTCGCTAGCTGTTCCAACGCCCGCCCATCTCGAGGTGGAGGTGAGCCTTGACGACACATCCATATCCACTGGTGAGACGGCCTCAGTCGTCGTCACGGTGACCAATACGGGTCAGACCGCCGCTACAGGAGTATCCGTTACCACCTGGGATGTCGATGGGGCAGAACACATCACAAAGCACCAGGGGCCGACGCCCGCGTCAGTCGATGTCGCGGCAGGCTCCAGTGCGACCATGACGTACCTCTACCGTGGCATGACACAAGGCAGTGCGACATTCAGTTGCATAGTGGCCGGTCAGGACGCGATAACGCTAGCCGATGTGAGCTCTGGGCAGGCCGATTCGCCACAGCTTTCGATCTCTGCAACGCTCGTCTCGACGCTGCTCCTCGAGCGGCTCGACGACATCAACTCATTTTATGCCTGCATACGGCAGTCGATGGGCACCTACTGGGACGACGAGGCGATCTCACACCTTGCGACGGTAAGCGAGCACATGGTGCATGTGACGAGCCTCGAGGACATGCTTAGTGCGTACGACCATCTCACCATATCATACGGGAGCACCCAGGACGTCGCTGTCATCCTCGGCGTGACATGTCCGTGACGTGAAAGAATGGTTAATATAGTCGAATGACGCCGTTATCGTATGGACTACAGACAGTATGATGAGGACGACCTCGAGGCAGTGGTCGATGTGTTCCTTGAAGCGTTCTCGGCCGAGCCGTGGAACGAAAAATGGCCATCGCGCGAACATGTGCGTACGTATCTCTCGGAGACTATTGCCATCCCCACCTTTCGAGGCCATGTGGTGTGCGACGGTAACGAGGTCATAGGCGCATCACTTGGCCACCTGCGTTCCTGGTGGGAGGGCACCGAATGTTTCATCGTGGAATTCTTCGTGTCGCCAACCCGCCAGGGTGAGGGACTAGGCTCGGCACTGCTCGACCATGTGAAACGAGAGCTAACTGCCGAGGACGTGTCGACGATAACGCTTCTCACGAAACGTGCCACGCCTGCCGAGCGATTCTACCAGCGGCACGGATTCGAAAGTGATGAGACGCTCGTCTTCATGGCGTGCCGCCTGTGATCTTATCCCTCGTATGTGTTGATGACCTTGAGGAGCCATGCCATGTTGCGCCCAAGATTGTCCATGGTGCGCATGCCCTCGTCGTCCGACTCGACATCGTTGCTTTTCAAACCGATCCCGAGATTCCAGTACGAGGCGCCAACGGTCATCATGTTGCATATGCCAAAGAGGTGATTGATCGAGTCGTACGCATGGATGGCGCCGGCCCGTCTGACCGCGACGACAGCCGCACCCACCTTTCGTGCGAGAAGGCCGCCGTTGCCGAGCGTGACGTATCCGCTCCGGTCGACGAGCGCCTTGGCGGCTGGCGTGAGGTCGGCAAAGTGCGTCGGCGTGCCGATGATGATGCCGTCAGCTGCCACCATCTTGTCGATGCAGTCGTTGATGCAGTCGGTATCGATGGCGCAGTGCCCGTCCTTGTTCTTCCTGCATTCCAGGCAGGCGGTGCAGCCGCTTATGGCCTCGCCGCCGATGAAGACGAGCTCGGTCTCGATGCCCTCATCCTCGAGGACGGAGAGCACCCGCTTCAGGAGATGGTACGTGTTGCCATGCTCGTGCGGGCTCGTGTTGAACGCTACTACCTTCATAATATCACCTTTGTCTACGACCTATCTCGGAGGACATATTATATAAAGTACCGTTTCGTATCAATTCCAATGGCACTTGAAACGCGCAAACCAATCCGACCACCGCCATGGCCCGGTATCGATGCTGATTCCATCGATGATGACACACTTGAGCTCATAGTGCTCGAGATGCTTGTCTACAAGAGCGAGGAATCGGTGACGCTAGGGGAGATAGCACGCCTCATGAAGATGGAGCCATATTCCTTTTCGGATGTCGGTGCCATCGAGGATGCGCTCATGCGCCTTGTCGATACAGAGCTTGCCGACTTCCGGGATATCCTGATGTGTTGTGCGCCTGCACGGTTCTTTGTTGCTCGCCTTACTGCACGCGATGCGATACTTGAACGCCTTGGCCGGTCACCGAACCACGATGAGCTTGTCACTACACCATTCATGAACAAATGAGTGAGCCCATGAACGAAGCGACATGCTTTCGCACTTTTCAACATAACGACACGGACGACGTCGTCCACGTGTGGAAAACGTGCGGGCTCACAGTGCCGCAAAATGACCCACGCCGCGACATAGGAGGAAAGATGGCAGAGGACCCGTCACTCTTTTTTGTGGCTGCCGTTGGATCGCGACTCGTCGGCACGTGCATGGCGGGCTATGACGGCCATCGTGGTTGGATATACTATCTTGCCGTGCTGCCCGCGTTCCAGCAGCAGGGCATCGCATCACGGCTCATGGAGTGTGCCGAACGGGAATTGTTCGAGCGAGGGTGTGCCAAGATCAATCTCATGGTACGGACATCGAACGAGGATGTGATCACGTATTATGCCAACAGGGGATACGCACGTGATGATGTCACAGTGCTGGGCAAGCGCCTGATCAAGGATGAAAAGAAGTAGTTACGACGAGATGATGCCCTTCCTCTTGAGTGTATCGAGCAGTTCTAGCACCGAGTACGACGCACGTGTCACACCCATGGACTTGCACATCGTGTCGGTCCCGACGAGGTAGAGGCCCCCTACCGGCGTCTCGCATGCAGGCATCCTCCTGCCGACGACCCAGGCAGCCTTCTCGGGCACGAGCACCTGCCAGTGCTCCATCATTATATGGTCCTCGATGCCTGGCAACCGATCCTTAATCGCTGCAAGGAGGTCGCGCTTTACTGTTTCGATGTCCATATCAGGGCGCAGATTCGTCGCAATGCCCACGAGCTGATGGCCGCGGGGGGCAAGCGCCGCATCGTAGTTGGTCGTCGGCACGACCCAGCACGGCGGGTCGCTGTCGATCCATATCTCGCTCCCGTCGGTGGCAAAGAACGGTTCGTCGAGCCCAAGCCACAACGTCAGGGCACGGACCGTCTCGAGCGACGTCAGCTCATCCACATAGTCTCCGGGCAGGCCGTCCAGATACGTGGGGAGCTCGGAGACAAGCGGCGAGTAGATCACCATGTCGGCGGGTATCGTGCCACTCTTTGTCGTGACACCCGTGACCGCGCCGTCGCGCGTCTCGATACCCGTCATCTCGTGAGACGTTCGGATCTCGACCAGGTCGTAGGGCATCGAGGACATGATCGCGTTGATGAGCGTCTGCACGCCCCCCTTCGGATAGTACTGGTCCAGGGCGCCCTTCTTCGTGATGGCGTTCTTGATGCCGTTGAGATAATCGAGCGGGTCTTGCACCTCCTTCTTGTTCTTGTTCTTGTAATCCTGTGAGTCGAAGAATCGCGTGAGGGGGGTACGTTCCATCCCTGTTCCCGTCATGAATCTACACATGGTATCGATGAAGCTTAGCGTTTGTGGACTCAGCGTGGCATTGTGGATGACGTCTTGCACCGACACGTCATCATTGAGCATGCGCAGCGCGCGCTGGGAAAAGACCGAGGTGATGGTCTGGATGAGCTCGATGCGGTCGGACTTGGGGATGGGATCGAAGAGGGCGAACTTCTTGAGCGTCCAGGGGAACGGGCGCATCTTGTCGCTTGAGCGCACATAGTACTCGCCATGGGGCACGAAGACGGGCACGGTGTCGAAGTAGTCGTCGATAAGTCTGCGCAACGGCCCGCCGTTCAGTCGCGTGATGATATGCGGACCCGTATCGACCTTGTAGGGTCCCACGCGATAGCTCCTGCAGACGCCGCCCACCTCGCTCTCTCGCTCGACGACCGTCACGTGATGTCCCTCCTTTGCGAGCGCGAGCGCCGAGAGCAGGCCGCTTATGCCCGCACCGATGACGACAACGTTCTGTGACATGGTATCCATCGGTCACGGTCTCATCCGTCGTTTATAAACATATCGTCATCTGCATGCAAATCATTTTATCTGCATTTTCCCAGAATGGTGATACCATGTCCCTTGCAGAATGCGCATCACGATGCAACGACGCTCCTACCATAGAGACGCGGCGTGAAATCATACGAAGACGCATGGAAGCGGGTCACTCTCAGTGTACCACGCCCACGTCAGTGGACCTCGATGAAGCTGACATCGAGAAAATGCTTCACCTCTATGACGAGTTCTTTTTCGACGGCCATGTATATCAACGCATAGCGGGACGGATAACATATCGCTTCTCAACCAGGATGACGAGGACGGGGGGGCGCGTCAAGTACGACAGACGTAAGAAGACCTACGAGTTGGTGCTGTCGCGTTCGCTTATCATGCGTCCCTTCATCGAGAAAGGACACCACTATCTCGTCAATGGCATACGTGTCACATCCAGCATCGAGGCCATGATGTGCATCATGGAGCACGAGCTCGTGCATATCCTCGAGTTCGAGCTCTACGGTCGTTCGTCATGTGGCAAGCGTCGGTTCAAGACGCTCGCTCGAGCCATATTTGGCCACACCGATACAAAGCACACGCTACGGACCGATGGTCGGAACGGTGGGACCCGCGACCTCTCGGTCGGAACACGCGTCAGATTCGAACATCGGGGGGCCATGTTCACCGGCACGATCACACGGATCACGAAGCGTGCGACGGTGGTGCCGGATGCATCGTGCAAGGGACAGTATCAACGATTCTATGTGCCGCTCGACATGCTTAGCGTACTATCGGAATGATAGGAAAAACCGGTGGTAATTGAAAGAAAAGAAAAAGGGGTATATCCCCTAGTTGTAGCACATGAGCTTAGCACCGAGACAGACGACGATCGAGTCGCCGGCAAGCGCGGGCATCCATGAGCTGACCCAGTAGTCCGAGCCTGGCATGCTCTCGGTATACGTCTCCACGAACCGCCGTGTCGCGATGTCGAAGAGCCCGATGTGCATGTCGTAGTCCTCGGTACCCGCGAACGGATTCGACGTCCACGTGCAGACTATCGTATCATCGGTGCTCGAGGTCCCTTCGATGACATCGCCAAACGTATGGCTCCACGTGACATCGCCTGTCGCTGCATCGTAGGCCGTAAACGTCGTCTCCTCGCTCATGACGGTGGGGATCATGAAGTCTCCCCCGGCAGCAAACACATGCCATCCTACGTGGTAGCTATCGTCCTGGGTCGTGGCCCAGATATGGTCGCCCGTCTCGGCGTCGTAGCAGATGATGCGCGTGATATAGCTGTACTCTGCGTTGTTGGCGCCAACGGCGACGTAGACGTTGCCGTCGATGATCACCGGGCACGACATGTCGTAGGCCTCGCTGGCGATGTTTTCCGACCATACCACATTACCCGTATCGGCATCAAGCGCCGAGATGTAGGTCCTGCCATCATACATGTGTATCCTTGTCACGAAGAGCATATCGTTTGCATACGCTGCATGGGACGCCGCAGGCTCATCGAGCGTCCGGGTCCATACTTCCTCCCCCGTTGCGAGGTCGAGGCGTATGACGGTACAGTGCGTCACGACCTCGCCATCTCTCTCAAACGGTCCTTGCGCCATATAAACGGCGTCATCGACGATGACGGGGGATAAATAGTGCTTGTAGGTAGGGGAAAGCTCGTAGTTCCAGACGCCTTCTCCCGTCATGGCATCGTAAGCGGTAAGGTGGACCGCTTCGGTGCCCTCGCGTACGATGAGCACCTTGCCGTCGCCCACGGCCGGGGCACTGTAAAACGACATGTTCTGTGACGTCCCGTTATGGGCGTGCTCCAGACGAGCGAACCGTCTTCGAGGTCGAAACAGCTCAGCGAGAATATGCGCTCGTCGCCCAGGACCCGCACGAACGCGTAGACGTTGCCATACTCCACGACAGGCGTATCGGCAAGCAGGGTGTTCGACCACGCGAGCGATGGAGATGCGGGAAGGTCCATACCCGTCTGGGCATCGGAGGAGGGACCGTGTCTGGCCATGGGCCAGGCGTGATCCATCCCCTGAAACGCCGGTGGCGAGGTCGTAGGAGGGCTTGTTGTCGTCGGGGCCTGAGTGGTGGTGGGGGCCTGCGTCGTTTCCGGAGGCGCCGTCGTCGTTGGAGCTGAGGTGGTCGGTGCCGGGGTGGTATCGGTGTCAGAATCGGACGAGATACATCCTGTGATGAGCGAGGTAAAAAGCAGCATGCATAGTAGAAGTATCGCTTTATTGTTCATGGAATCCTCCCTTCTGAGACCAAAAATAAAAACATATCTGTTAATATGTCACTGAATGGGCATCATTGTACCTACAAAAATAAAGAAAAAAGCATCATTGCTTGATACTACAAGGATTCTCGCATAGGCCAAGATAAAGGAAAACAATATATATGATTCCTTCACTTTATCATTATGGGTAAGAAATGGTTTTTCTTATTGATATTAATCGTAATAGCTGCTTTTTTGTTTTACCAATATAACGAGGGTCTCCTTGCCATATCGTTTACCGGCGGGTCACTCTCCGTTTCCTACGGGGCGGAGGTAAAGGACTCGGACGGTGACACGATCGTTGACAAGTATGATAAGTGCCCTTTCCTGTTCGGGCCTGTTGAGAACGACGGATGTCCTGTCCAGGCCACGACACCGCCCCCTACGACCGCAGCTCCAACTGCGTCACCTTCACAAACTGCCCCTCCAACGACAGCGTCACCTACCACTCCTGCACCCACATCACCTCCGCCGCTTGAGCCGATCACCACGGAGGACTACATCATGTCAGGATACATGTTCCACCGCACCTTCGCCACGCCCAACGATGTCGATGCAGCGCCGTCGCTCCTGTGGAGCCACGACCTCGGCGGGTCCGACAGTGCTCTCTCAGAGCCTGCCGTGGCGCATGGGTATGTCTACATCTATGCCGACACGGGCATATTCTCGTGCATCGACAGGGACACCGGCGTCGTGCGCTGGCAGCAGTCTGTCGGGGGAGACAACTACCACACGCCAGTCGTCTTCAACAACAGGGCCTATGTGAACACGACGGAAGGCGTCTTCTGCCTCGATGCATCCGATGGCACGATCATCTGGCATTACGGGGACATATCATGTCCGACCGTCGACCCAATATTTTTTGACA
Source organism: archaeon (assembly GCA_004212155.1). Lineage (GTDB taxonomy): Archaea > Methanobacteriota_B > Thermococci > Methanofastidiosales > NM3 > NM3. Next base: position 440 of record RXIG01000018.1, on the reverse strand, counting down.
ACAAACTCTACTGCGCCGGCGATAAGGTGGCGATCATCGATGTCACGTCCGGATCGCCCATATGGACATACTCCCTTCCATCACATGCCGTGACCACGCCGGTGTTGGGCTACAGCCAGTCGGCGGGGGAAAGCACGGCAGTGGTCTGCACCAACTCGAGGATGTACGTGTTGAATCTCGAGACAGGAGCCCTCGTGAAGAGCACGAGCGTCTCGTCGCCGACAAGCGTCATGAAGTCGTTCGACCTCCATCTCGTCAACACCGGCGGCACGATGACCGAGTATATCGACGATACCACGGTCAATGCCGTGGTAAGTCCCAAGAGCGGCTCCATCACGGGCGGTGCGTCATGGGCCGCCGGCGGGACGCCCATGGAGTACTATTTCTATCTGGCCGATGGGTACCTCTACCACGCAAGCGTTGGGGGGGTCATCGATTGG
>RXIG01000002.1 GCA_004212155.1 archaeon | reverse complement strand
TTTTCACATCCTTGACCTTCTTGACGATGTCCCTCGTGGAGACAAGGTTCATGTGGAGGCCGAGGTGCTTGTGCTTTGATCCGAACGCCAGGCCGAGGAGCTGATTTAAGTGGAGCACGGGGATGTCGTATGACTCCAGCTTCTTCTGGCTCTGGTCGAAGTTCATGTGGCAAAACGAGCAGATGTTGACGATGCAGTCGACGTTTGCCTTCTTGATGTTCTTGAGCTTGCGCTCCATGATGCGAAGCGACAGGTCGGGCTCGCCGCTCATGACGCCGCCGCCCGCGCCGCAGCACGTGAGGCGGTCCTTGAACGGGACGCTCTCGCAGCCAACGAGGGAGACGATCTCGTCAAGGACCGTGGGCGCCTCGGAGTTCTCGCCCGTGACGTCTGTTGGTTTCAGGTAGTGGCAGCCGTAGTGGACCGCGACGCGCAGGCCGAGGTCGATCTGCTTTTTCTCCTTTATGGTGTCGCGCATGCCGTCAAGGACGTCGACGAAGTGGACGGGGCGCGACGTGCCGCGGTAGCTCATGCCGATCCTGCCGAGGTGGTCGTTGACGAAGTCGCGCTTTGCCCTGTTCTCGTTCAGGGCGTGCCAGACGTTGTGGAGCGTGCCGTAGCAGCCCGCGCAGATCGTCATGATGTCGCGGTTGTCCGCCTCGGAGAGTGCGAGGTTGCGCGCGCCGAGTGCGAGCCACGTGTCCTTGTCGTAGCAGGCGACGACGCCCGGGGGCGGGCAGCACGAGTAGCCGTAGTCGGTGAGGCCGATCCCGAGGGTGTCGCTGACGATGCGGGTGGCCTTCTCGATGCCGGGGTAGACGTTCTTTGCGATGCAGCCCGGGAAGAACGCATAGTCTGGCATCAGATATCACCCCATCGCATGAGCGGGAGGCCGTCAAGGAGCTTCTGGAACGCCCTGAGGTCGTCCTCGTCCCTTCCCACGTCGCAGGGCGTCTTCTCGAGGCCGATGATCGAGCGCATCTTTTGCACCTCGGGGGAGAGCGGCTGGCCGCTGCCCGTCTTGTAGAGATTCTGAATGATGATCTTTGGCACGTCGGCCATGCTTGGATAATAGCTGTTCTTCACCGCGAGGTTGCGAAGCTCGATGATGATGTCGGTAATCTTAACTTCCTTGGGGCAGCGTTCCTGGCACGTGAAGCACGTGGTGCAGTCCCACAACTCGTCCATCTTAAATACGTCACGGCCAAGTTTGGCCATGTGTATGATCATGCGGGTACGAAATCCGCATTCCCTTCCCGAAGGGCACGAACCGGTGCACCTACCGCACTGTATGCATGCATAGGCATTTCCCTCCCGAATAATCTCGTCCACAGTCTTTTCCATCAGGCATCCAACTCCTTCGTTTATAGTTGAAATAACAATCGAAGAGACCCTTTGATAGAAGCTTCGTAAGATCTATGAGCTCTGCCGCCTCAGTGTTCGTGTCACGTCCCTCCTTGGATAGCGTCCGAATATCTGAGAGCAGCACATGAATCCTTCGAGCCATAGAAATAAGCGTAGAAGGGCCTTCAACAGGAAGACAGTCGTGCTTTTGCAGCTGCTTAATCGTCTTCCATGTTTCTGTAAGAAAATACGTTATCTTCTCGTCTTCCCATATCTTCTCACCGATCTTCCAACGGAGATCGGTCATGCCGCTTGCAATGATACGGGCAGAAGATAATTCCCTCTTCACGGACTTGAGAAATCGTTTCTTCTTCTCACCGCGAAGGATGTCTGTAGCAGTACGTCCTGGACCTTCTGCTTGAGGAGTGATGCGTACGAGCACGTCATTGAGATAGTTGTTTGCCCGCGGATACTGCGGGTGTTCACAATGGGGACCAAATAAATAGAGTTGTCCCGCACCGACGGGTATATGAATGCCTGCAGCGTAGCCTACCATTGTCTCGAAAGCCTTATCCTCCTCTATTAGATAGAGCGTCTTGTCCTCAAATCCCTCATATTCCAGCATGATGTACTCGCGTGGAGCGATCATTGGCGGTCCGCCGTAGAGTGGAGCAGAAAAGGAAGTGGTGCCATCCGTGACCCTTAGAGGGCCACGCACGGGATGGTACACATATCCGTCCTGGTACGAAACAAGATATTTGTACCTCATCCGTATGGCCTCCGGCGGGTCTAAAGAGAAATTGTTCACCGGGACCTTCTCAAAGTTCAACCACGGTAGGGGATCGTCATGGAATATGATGGACAGATACGTACCTGCGCATACACCGATATAGGTGCCGCCTTCCTCGACAAATCGACGAATAGCTGCAAGGCCATCGGTCTCAAGTCCCTCTGCTACCTGAAACGGATCGCCGCCTGGAAGAATGAAACAATCGAAATGTCGGAGAACGCCTTCACATACATCGTTCTCATCGATAAAGTACACATTATGGAATCCGAGCGCATCAAACGTCTTCACGAACCATATCCATGAATACGATGCACCCTTTCCGATATAGATACCTATCTTCTGGGACCGAGCGATGCTATCCAACCGTCCTCTCCACCTTTATAAAAAGAATAAAAAAAGAACCTAAAAAGGTTCTTAGTTTATCTACATCTTGAAAGCATCTGCGTCAAAGTCCATTCCTGTACCGATAGACATCAGTTCGGCGAACATCTCGGCATTGAGCGCCTCGACCTTTGAAGCGAGCACAGGGCAGATGCCAGCGATATATGCTGCTTCCATCCTGTCGCTTGAGGGTGCGAAGGGGCTAAACGTTGCCTCGAACTTCTCCGCCTCTGATGATTCGGCCAGTGAATCGAGCTCGGCGAGCGCGGCGTCCTTGTCCTTGCCGGAAAGCTTGCTTGCAACCGCGGCAGGGTTGAGACCTAGCTTGAAAGCCTTCTCGAACACTTCGCCAACAGCATCTGCTGGCACGCCTGCCTTGAGAAGCGCCGCAAGTCCCATGGGGTCTGAGATGAGCACGCCAGGTTCTTCGACGTCGGTCGATTTCATGACACTGGGATCTTCACGGTACTTGAGGAAGAACTTGTATGCAAACGGATTGTTGAAGTCCGCCTCGACCCTGTGAAGCTGGCTCTTGAGCGCCGCCTTGGCGTCGTCAGGGATGTCAGCAAAGTCGATTGCGTCAAGACCGCTCTTTCCTGGGAGCGCTGACTTGACCTTGCCAAGGAGTTCCTCAGTCTTTTCGATGAACGCTTCGGCGTCGTCGATGTCAAGCTCGCCCATGCCTCGTACGGCAACGGCCTTGAGGTTCTTCTCACCGAAGAGCGCACCGAATCCGAATCGGTCACCGTCTCCCCAGTAGTTGTTCATGATCTGGGCGGTCGAAAGCTTGTTCTCCCCCGCCTTGCCGATCGAGAGCAACTGTATCCTGTCCTCTCCCTGTTCGTCCCTGATGACGTCGACCGTCTCCCAGACGTCCTTGCCCCAGAGGGCGGATGCGTCTACGAAGTCGGCGATCTCATCGTGGAGCCAGAGGTAGGTAGGATTGTCGGCCTTGTTCTTGATAACGACGAATGAATAACCTGAAAGTTTCAGTTCGGCACCGGCGTTCCAGGTGATGGGAGCGTGGGCAACGTTGCCGGTCACGGGGCTCTTGGCCGTAATGACGCCAAGGCAACCGCCCGGGACGAGAGTGCTCGTGAAAGGACCAGTACCCAACACTACTGGGTCACCGTCCTTGTGTTCCTCATACAATGCCATGTTGAGCTTTGCCCCGCCAACGTTCTCCTGGACGAACTCCTCTTCGAGTTCGACTTCCTCGGCCTCACCGGTGGCAAGATCTACTACGAGATAATACTCGGTGTACAAATAATCCATTTAATCCACCTCTATCAAACTACCGGTTGGACAGAATCTGACACACATCGCATTCTTGCAGTTGTCACAGGGTTCCCTGAGTAAAATGGGCTTTGCTGAAGCACCAGCATCACTGTCAGATTCCTCTCCTTCCTTTTGAATCTCAACACCTTCGGGACGACCAAGGATCATGTCGTCCTCTCTCTTGAGCATAATACCGAAGTAGTTCTTCTTCTCTTCACGATACATCATAACGGATGCAGACATAGTAGTGAATACCTCGTCTCGGTAAAAACTACATCCCAACTCGCATGCACCACAGTTGATGCACTTTTCTGGGTCTACTTTTATAGCCATGTCTTAAACCTCCTAAAATAAAGAAAAAATAAAATTAGAGAGCTTCGTCAAGAAGCTCTACTAAGTCGATAGTCCTAAGCTGCGAATTTCGTACCTTGGCACCGTCGTTGAGGTTTGCGTGGCAGAACGGACAGCAGGTGATGATCTTCTCTGCACCTGTCTGCTCGGCCTCTTCAACCCTGAGTGCTGCGTTCTCGGCTGCCCAGTCGGGGAATGCGGTCTTGACACCGCCGCCGCTACCACAGCAGTATGAGTTGTTGCGGTTTCTTCGCATCTCCTCGTACTTGATGCCCGGGATCGCCTTGATAAGCTCACGGGGTTGTTCGAACGTACCCTTGTCCTCGACATCGAGGTATGAACCCTTCCACTGCTGTGAACCATCCCAGTCGACCTTCCAGTCCTTGACGTGGCGGCCAAGGTGGCACGGGTCGTGGTATGTGACCTTCATGTCGATCTCGTTCTTGGGCTCGAACTTGCCCTCCTTGTAGAGGTCGTAGATGAAGTCTGCAGTGTGCTTGATCGTTATGCCGTCCATGTAGTCCTTGAAGTCGTCTGCGATCTCGTAGTCTTCCAGGATGCAGCGGTAGCAGCCTGCACACGATGTGACGATCGTGTCGACGCCGCGCTCATCATGGAGGTTCTTGAAGATCTCGAGGTTCTTCTCAGCAACGCGCTTGAACTCCTCGCGGGCACCGAGCCTGAGTACGGTCGAACCGCAGCAGACCTCTTTCTTGCCAAGCGTACCGAAGTCCACGCCGATCTTGTTGAAGACGCTGACCGTCTTGACGGCGAGCTGGCGGATAGGGGCGTTGTAGGCAGGGGTACACCCTGCGAAGTAGAGAACCGATGAGTCCTCCTTGTTGATGTCCTTGACATCAAGTCCCTTCATCCACTTGGCACGCATGCCGCGAGGTCCGGTGTAGGGGTTGTCGTTGTTCCTCATAGACTGCACGAGCACGTTGTGATCCTTGAGAGGTCCTACTCCGTCCTGAACAGCCTTTGCCCTCATTGCCTCGATGGTGTCAATGATATGTGGTTTGAAGTCGATTTGGCATTGGTTCTGACATCCTGCACATCCGGTACAGGTGTAGAGTGTCTTAAGGTATTCAGGGGTCCATTCAAACTCATTCTTAAGAATGGGGTCGGAGGTCATCCATCGGGCAAGTGCTGCCTTACCCTTCGAAGCGAAGAAGCCTTCGAATCCGAACTTCTGGCCCTGTGGACATATCTTCCTAAAGGTAGGAGGCGGACCAAAGGTGTAACCACTTCTGCAGGTACCGCATGCGGTACACTTCCAGAAGAAGTGTTTCAGGTTAAGCTCGGCTTCTTTGTCAATGTTCCTAAAATTCCATTCCATGAGAATCACCTATAGAGCAGTTTTCCAGGATTCATGATGTTGTTCGGGTCGATAAAGTCCTTAACATCTTGGATCAACTGTACGAATCCGGGGTCTGCACGGTCAAAGATCTCCTTCCAGAAGTCCACTGGGGGCTTGTAGGGGATACCGCCATTGTCAAGGAGCACTTGGAGTGCTTCGACGATAGCCATTCGAGCGTTCTCGACCTGGTCAGGGTATTGCTTGTTAAGGGGCGTCATCGCCCTCAGCATACCGTAGTGAGTACCTCTGTACATAGTCACGCGCACAGAAGGTGAAAGGTTCCTCTTGGTGTAGATATCTCTCCATTTCTCCCAGACGTCGACCCACCTGTTTGCAGGTGTGAACGTGCCAGGCCATGAGATGCCTCCTCCGGCTTCCTTAGAGTAGTTCTTTGTTGAACCAACGATCTGTGAGGGAAGCTCAGTTCGAGCACGTCGTGCCTCCTCCGGATACTGTGTGACCTGGAGTGAGCTGCCAGCCTTTTGCTGGTCTTTGACGGTCTGTTCAAACATCTCTAGCTTTGCTTCGAGCTCCTTGGGTGTGTACGCGTACAAAACGGCGTAGCTATTCCACTCGGGAGCGTCTTTTGGCTTCTCCTTGTAGGGATATGGGATAGGTACTTGAGACAACCACCAGCTGACGGCGGTAAGGTCATCAGCTATTTCATAGCGTCCCATTTGGAGCATGTACTTGTACATGTCCTGTAACGTGTCTGTCGCCGTCGTGACTATCTCTACCTCTGGTGGGATTGCGGGCGTAAATATGCCAATTTTTGTAACCACGCCAGTGGTACCAAGCCATCCGGTGAAAAGACCGTTAAGAAGCGGCAACGGGAGCAATGAATGCCACGAATCCTCCTGAATAGCACACGAACCAACGCGGGCTACCTCACCCGTAGGTCGAACGACCTCCATGCTGGTAATCTGTTCGCTGTTGAGACCGTACCTACCTGTAATACCACCAATGCCATGGCATATCGCACATGCGAGCACGGAAGCCGATGGTGGACCAACAGGCCAGCCAAATCTAAGTCCCCGTTTGTACAGTTCTTCGGCAAGCTGAGCATGGGAAACACCAGGCTCTATGATAGCATATCGGGAATCCTCATCGATCCGGATGATTCTGTTCATCCTCTTGAGGTCCATGACGATTGAATTGTCTTTTTCTGGAATGCATAGGCCACCAATATTGGTACCTGCAACATATGGAATCAAAGGCGTCTTTGTCTTGTTTGCCAACTTTACTATCTGCTGAACTTCCTCAGCATTTTCTGGCAAGACGACATATGCAGGCAACTTGTTCTTGACAAACGACATGTCGTACGAATATGCGTACATGATGTGCTTGTCCGAGGTTGCTTGCTCCTCGCCGACGATTCCTTGAAGTTCTTTCAAGATATTTGGATCTCCTGCCAAATTCCTTCCTCCTCAAAATTAATTCGGTAGCGTTATCAAAAGTAAGATTAGCTACTACCGTCGACCAATCATTATAAGCTTAATATAAAAAACTTTCGTTGCTACATGCTACATAAATTCTATTAAGCGAAATATTATAACTCAGTATAGTCATCAAGGAATATTCTGTACGTTAATATGAAATAAAAAAGTACATGATACAAAAATCATTTTTGCATGCAAAGAATCTTTGCCCCATCCCATGCACTATACCTGAAAATTCCAATTGCGCGATATTTGGGGTGAGAACTTTCATGATTACTATATTGTTAATTATTATGAATAATACAATCTAAAACAGTGTCCCGCTACTGCTAAAAGAGGATGTCCACGCATAAACAGAAAACCTTATATGAAATTCTCCCATCCCTACTAGCATGACCATAATTGAGTTAAATCCGGGTGCGTGTGGATTAAAGACGATCATCGAGGCCAAGCTCGTTGCTCCAGGACACGTCTATGTCAGTATCACCTCAGATTGCGCAGATGTCTCGGAGCTCAAGATTGGCATCGTTGATGCAATGAACGAGCTGTTCAATGGATTTAACAATTCAAAGGTCTACTCAAAGGCGGACGAACACATCAATCATGGCGCTTGTCCCGTCCCGTGTGCTATTCTCAAAGCGGTGGAGGCAGAAGCCGACCTTGCTATCCCCAAAGACGTGGTCTTTGAGATACGAAAAGAGGAAGAGGATTAATACACCACATCAAATGAAGCGTATTCTGATTCTCCCTGTTCCTTGGATATGACACGCACGTCCTCCACTGATGCATGGGGGGGACCCTCCCACAACCACGCAAGCATTGCATCAATAGCCGATTCGCTGCCTTCCAAGTATGCCTCGACCTCGCCCGTGGGAACGTTGCGGACCCATCCGCAGATACCGAGCTCGAGAGCCTTTCGTCGTGTCGTGTCCCTGAAAAAGACTCCCTGGACCTTCCCCTCGACCATCACATGGATGCGTTGTGGCATATTAGTAACGTGGCATCAGCGATTAAAAAAATTTAGCATCGCCACGAGGACCGAAATTGATATATATCACAACGATAAGCTACTACCATGGGAGGAATATGCGGCTCATTCGGTACGAGTGAGCAATTAGAGGCACTCGTGAATCACATCAAACAGGAAGGTGAACGCGAACTATACGTCAAAGAGCCTGGTGTTGCCATCACCGGAAGGGAAGGCAGATGCCTTGGCGAGGGATTCTTCTTTGGAAAGCTCTATTCTGATGAGGACCTCAACGACTATTTCGGTGATTCGATCGATGAGACGGCAAAGGCGTTCTCCGCGTTCGTGCATCAGGCGGATGGAGAATATGTGCTCACATCGTTTGACAACGGGAAACTGTGCCTAGCACGCGACTTTTATGGAAAGATGCCGCTTTTCACTCAACACGAACCAGTCTACCAGTTCTCGACAGGACGAGAAGGCTTCCAGGGCGAACAGACCGGGCGGCTTGCAGAGGGGGAGACCGTCGTTGTAAAGAACAACAAGGTCACGAAACGATACGAACGTAGGAAGTTCAAATTCGAAAAAGAACGAAAGGACTTTTTCACCACGCTTCCCCTAATCAAGGAGGAACTCGACAATGCATTGCGGCGCCGTGCCGCCTACTGCAGCCCCCTCACCATCCTCTTCTCAGGGGGCATCGACAGCGCACTGCTTGCCCATTGCGCGCGAGAGTACGCCGATGTCTCTCTCGTGACGGTCGGTCAGGAAGGCTGCGAGGACAGAGAGATGGCAGAAGCGCTCGAGACGGAACTCGGCATTAGCCTCCAGACGATAGACCTCACCATCGAGGACATCGAACGCTACGGTACGGACCTCGCAAAGGCGATCGGGGGAGGCTCGGTCCTTGACTTCGAGATTGCGTTCCCATTCTACATGGCCGCGAGGACCACACATGCCGGCCTGCTCGTATCGGGGCAGGGCGCCGATGAGCTCTTCGGAGGATATCACCGTTACAATCTCGCATACAAGGAATCCCCCGATACGTTCGAGAAGATGCAACTAAACGACCTTTCAGAGATAGGAAGGACGAATCTCGAACGCGACCAGCTCGCCGTGAGGGCTGGTGGAAGCCACCTGACCACACCATACCTCACCCCCAAGATGACTGAATACGCGCTTTCGACCGAGACGATGACAAAGATCAACGTCAGGAACAACAAACTGGTGTTGCGCAAGATCGCGGAGAAGATGGGGCTTCCCGAATCGATCGCCGAACGCAAGAAGAAGGCGATACAGTACGGATGCGGCATCCACTCGCTCCTTTCCAAGATGGCAAAGGAACGCTCGATCACGAAAGAGAAAGCAAAGGAGAGCGGATTCAAGGGTCCGCTCGAGATGGTCGTGAAATCATTCGAGTAACCGTTCAAGCTCGAGCTCGAACGTGCTGATGGGCATCTCGATGCCCCACGCGGTGATGACCTCCGGATGCATCTCTCCTATGATGCCAACAGGCGCGCCGTCGACCAGTACCGCCCCGGACCTGCCGTCCAAAAACGAGGGGTGTTCCCTTGCGACCACATCATACGTAATCCCAATGTTGCGCATGAACGCATCGAGTGCCTCCTTGACCTTTGTGAAGTTGGTTGACGAATGGCACAGAGCACATGCGAGCTTGTACCTGCTGTCAACCATCGTCTCCTTCGTCTCGTCGATCGATACCACTTCTGATATCTCGAAGATGTTTTGCGGATAATCCCTGTGCGTGTTCTTCGATAAAAACGATATGAGTGATGGCGTGATCCAGTTGCGAAGCACCGCCCACGAGAGCGAGACGGGATTTTCGATCTCGACCACATCGCCAGGGCGCTCGAGGCGCATACGGTCAAAAAGCGTTTCATTGCTGGAAAGGGTAAACGATGTTATCTCCTGGAATCCCAGGCCGATCATGAGCTCGCGGGCCGTGTTGATCGTCGTGGTGAGCGGCAGCGTGCGCCCCGTGGTGAACAGCTGTGGCACGACAGGCTCCATCGTGTTGTAGTCATATCCTATAGCAATGTCTTCCACCACGTCGTTGGCATGCATGATGTCATTTCGATACGGCAGGTATGAAACGGTAAGCGCATTTCCCGCCACCTTCGCATCAAAGCGCATCTTCTCGAGCACCTCGATGAGCTCGTCGTCCTCGAGCATGATGCCAAGTGTCGTATTGACGTAATCCTTCTCAAGTGTGAACGTTCGGGGCGTGAGGTCAGGCACCTTCACGGGCCCATCCTCGTACTCGACCGTGACGCCATGGACCGTTCCACCTCGTTCCGAGAACGCCGCAACGATGACGTTGAGCGCCACCTTGAGCGTCTCCAGGTCATGACCCGTCACATCGATGAATATGTTTTTCGTCTCCGTTGACACTTTTCCCGTGTGCTCTGAGTTGATGATTGGCGGCATGGTCAGCACCACGCCCTTTGAGTCGATAAGCAGCGGATAGACGTCGCTTCCCTCCACGAGATGGCGGTATTCGATACCTTTTGGATGCTCGCGTAGGATCTCGGCAGGCGTCATGGGGCGGTCGAATCCAAGCGGCACGAATGCGTTCTCGCTGGGAGATGTCGCCTTGTAGTGGATAGGGGGCGTGATCTTGTCGTAGTCGATGATGCCTACAGCCACTTCCCTCCTCTTGCGACCGAACGTGAGGGCGATCTTTTCCTGGAGTTGTATGATCTGGGAAAGGAATGCTGTATCTATCGAGAGACCGGTAACAACGGCATTGACACAGTATGGGCGCACATTGCGCAGTGCCGGGTCGGCTATCACGCGCACGTCGCTTTCCTCGATAGGATATGAGGGAAGACCGCGATGCGTGCCTGCTATACCGCGAAGTTGGCGCACGATTCCCTCCGTTGACCACAGGTCGGGGCGATTCGTATCCTTGAGGTCGACCTTGACCTCGTCGCCATTGACATCGTCGACCTCGCCCTTGGCAAAGAGCACGAGGTCATCAAACTCTTCGGCAGTCACCGTCGTGCCAAGCAGTCGTGAGACGTCCTTCAATGAAACATCAATCGTCGGCATCTATATCATCTCCTCATCGCGCAACCACTGTATGTCGTCCGAGAACAAATAACGTATATCATCGATGCCAAGCTTGAACATGGCCAAACGGTCGACACCTAGGCCCCATGCGATGACGGGGATATCGACGCCAAGAGGCTCGGTGAGCTCCTTCCTGAATATGCCTGCACCGCCAAACTCCACCCATCCAAGGTCATGATGCTTGGCAGACATCTGCACAGACGGCTCCGTGAACGGGTAATAATCGGGATAGAACCGTACATCCTCAGCCCCGGCGATCTCGCGTGCGAACTGCTTGAGTATACCGAGCAGATTCCTGAACGTAAGCGATGGGTCGCAGATGATGCCCTCGATCTGATTGAACTCGACAAGGTGCGTCTTGTCAAGGACATCGGGCCTGAAGCATCGTGCAATGGAAAAGTACTTACCAGGCACGTCGATGCCCTGGAAAAGCTGCCGTGCCGAGAGGCACGTGCCGTGGGCACGAGGCATGAGCGTTGTCGCCCGCTCATGCTGCCATGTGTAGCGCCAGGCCCGTTCATGTGACGACTTCACCGCTGCCACGACGTCCTCGGGCGGAAGATGGCCATGCGAGGGGCATATCAGCCTATACGTATCGGTCCAGTCGCGGGCAGGATGATTTTGTGGTTGGAAAAGGGCATCAAAGTTCCAAAACTCACTCTCGATGAGCGGTCCACGCATCTCCGTGAATCCCAGGGCCACCAATCGCTGCTTAATCCCATCAAGGAAGGCGAGGTACGGCTGTTTCTTTCCGCCGTAGATGCGCCGAACGGGCGCCTCGACGTTGAACCGCTTGATCTCGCAAGAGCGCCACGCCTCGTCGCGCAGAAGCTCGGGGGTGATCTGGGTCACTTCCTCGCGTATCAGGAGGTCGTGAGACGCCACCACGATGCCTTTCTTTGTGAGAGAGAGGGAGCGCGTGCGTTCCTCCTTTGTCTCCACTGCCTTTCGGCCCTTGAGCACCGAGAGCTGGTCGGGGCTGAGGTCGTCGATGCCCATGGTGGCATCCTCTATTTGTGTGAGCGCCTGCTGGATCCATGAGGGCGAGCTGAGCTCGTCGATGCCGTCTTGGGTTAGCATGATTTTGACCCGCCCTTCCTCCTTGGTAATGGTCGCCCATCCGCGCTTCCTGAGCCATCCGAGGGCGATGCCGGAGGTCTTCTTGTCAACATCGAGCTCGTCTAAAAACGCTTCTGAGTTGCCCTGTTCCAAGACGGCCCGTCCCACCGTACGCTCGGGCACGTCCTTTTGAAGTTCCTTGCCAGAAGGGGTCACGAATATGTGCGTCTTGGTCTTCTCTTCGACTGAAATGAGCGATTTGGCCTCCAGGCCGAGCGCTGCCCGATTGATGGCAACTGAGGAGAGACCTTCGTCTTCAAGCGATGAAACGGAAGCTGGCCCTCCTCCCTGTTGCGAGAGCTTTTTCAAAACCTTTTTCTCTTCATTGGACAGACCATCGATTAGTTGGGTGACATCATTCAAGAATAAGACCTCCAAAATGAGATATTAGTGAGGAATATTGATACATGAATCAAAATTGGCACATATCACACACCATTACGCCTAGAATCCCTCTAAGTTATTTAAAGCTTTCGGGAATGCGGCGGCAATAATTCCCTGTCATCTGGTAGGCATCGAACATGTATTTCGCCTTGTGAAATACGCGGGGGAAAGGTGGTGGGATTCATCAAGAGGGATAGAGAAGTATCGTATCGTCAACGATTTAGTGAAAAAATTTTTATAGGGTACTTGAGGTGGCAACATGGTTTCTTTGAAACCAATAAATCCTCCCCTAGAGATGGAAAATCTCTATCCTCCAACCTGAACAATAGGACGCCATGCTCCTATTGTTCACACTTCTTACCAGATTCGCTCATCGTTGATGACTCCCCCTACTCCTCTGGCTTTCCCAAATCGACCAAGATAATGCTATAGAGCGCAACGGCTCGTGCCAGATGCCTTCAACATTCCCCCCTGTATTGAAGGACCATACACAATGTTCGATGGGCCACGAATATGCAAAAGCCACGGCCTAAGAAACCTTTAAATATGGAGGATAAAACGGGATACATGCCCAAGCGGGGGTTGCCGAGTTTGGTCAAAGGCGCTAGGTTCAGGGCCTAGTCTTGTAGAAGTTCGAGGGTTCGAATCCCTTCCCCCGCACCATGGTTTTTAAGCTTTTCACAGGTGGCATCATGAACGACGCTGTTTTCTACCTTCTTGGCGCTCTGCTGTTCCTTATCGCCGGCGTATACCTCGGCGCGCGCCTCGGTATGGCGCGGGAGCATCGCAAATGGACAAAAGAGCTTCCTGCTATCCGCAAAGACGCAGCTGCGCGATCAAGGGCGGTCATAGGCGGACAGGTGGGGGAACAGCTTGCACCGTATTTTCCCGATTTTGGCCATAATCCAAACGAGGTCAGATTCATTGGCAAGCCGATCGACTTCATCGTCTTCGAGGGCATGGATGGCGACGGTCTCGAGGAGATCGTGTTCGTAGAGGTCAAGAGCGGCAATGCGCGACTCTCGACCCGTGAGCGCGATGTGCGCGACACCATAAAAGAGAAAAGGGTCCGATGGGAAGAGTATAAGATACGATGAATACGTGGCGTGCCCATCGGAACACGAATGCTGCATGTGACCGCTCAGGAGATGATAGATTTCACCCTTCGTGATGAAGTGATACGGTCCCGATATCTTTACCGTGGCGAGTCCGAGGAGGGGATGTACCGGCGTGTCGCACATCACATCGCACGGGCAGAGGATGCATCACTGCGGTGGGAACGCACGTTCTATGCGCTTATGTCCTCGGGACGCTTCATGCCAAACTCCCCCACCCTGATGAACGCCGGATGCAACACGGGGCAGCTCTCTGCCTGCTTCGTGCTTCCCATAGGGGGCTCCACGGACAGCATCTTCTCGGCCCTCCACGCGACTGCCAGGATCTTTGAGGGTGGCGGTGGGGTGGGGTTCAACTTCAGCGACATCCCGCCCCGGGGACCTGACCGGTGTTCCTGCGGTGTCGTTCCCGTCATGACACTGTTTGACACAATGTGTGACATGATGCGATCGAAGACCAAACGCAGCGGGGCCATGATGGGGATGCTCGACAGGGAGCATGATGGCATCGAGGCGTTCATTCGCGCCAAGGCGAACGAGGGGGCGCTCGAAAACTTCAACATCTCCGTAAGCGTCGATGACGAGTTCATGCAGCATGTTGAGGATCATCCTTTGTGGGACACCATATGCACGAGCGCATGGCAAATAGGCGAGCCTGGCCTTTTCTTCCGCGATGCGGTCAATGCATCCAACAAGAACGCACCCATACGCTGCACGAATCCCTGTGGCGAGCAACCCCTGGCCCCCTACGGATCATGCAATCTCGGCCATGTGAATCTCGCCCGATTCGTGAACGACGGCGCGTTCGACGAGGAAGGATTCGCTGATACGGTGCATGCTGCGGTCAGATTTCTCGATGATGTCGTCGACACGAACTGCTATCCGCTGCAGGAGGTAGCACGAACGACGCTTCGCCACCGAAAGATCGGTCTTGGTGTCATGGGGTTTGCAGAGATGCTCATACGAATGGGCGTAGCCTACGGCAGCAAGGCATCATACGAAGTTGCAGAAAGGACAGCATCGTTGCTTAAGCGCCATGCACACCACGCATCGGCCGTGCTCGCCGAGGAGAAGGGGCCCTACCCCGCGTGGAGGGGCGGCGACCCGTTCAGGCGCAACGAGCGTGTCACCACCGTGGCACCCACTGGCACCACGTCGCTTATCGCACGTACATCGCCTGGCATCGAGCCCATATTCTCGTTCGTATACCGTCGGCGCATACGCGATCCTTCTCACCGCGATACCACTGCCTTGATGGTGGAGCCCGCCATGGAATGGCTCATTGACGCATACGGCCTGGATCGGATCGCGGTGTTAGACCATTACGCGACACGCGGGACGCCGCACCACTCCATCCCGGAGGATGTGCGCGCATTGATGGTCACTGCCCATGACCTGCACTGGCGCGACCATGTCAACATGCAGGCCATCTGGCAACGCCACATTGACAGCGGCATCAGCAAGACGATCAACATGCCAGAAGACGCCACCGTCGACGATGTCAAGGGTGCGTTCGCCCATGCATGGGCATCCGATTGCAAAGGTATCACTATCTACCGAAACAAGAGCAGGGAACGTGAAGGTGTTGCCCGCTGCGGCAGGGGCGGCTGTGAAGCGCCGTGAACAGAAGGGAAAACGACGCATTTTCAGTATTTTTTATGAAAATAATTTAAAGGATGTATGACATAATACATAGTGATGGAATCCAAAATACGTATCGAACCCTATGTTGAAAAGATCACCATGCCCGAGAACGTACGCATCGGGAACCTCATATCAGAGCATAGGAGGAAATGTACAAAAAATTCATGTGCTTTCGACTACTATGGGTTTGCTTTTGGACAGTCGCCTTTTCCCGTACCCTCGATCGTGCAACGCGCACTTTGCGAACATGCCAACAAGGGCACGTACTCATCGACCGTTGGCATCGAACCGCTGCGGACCGCCATCGCATCGTTCATGGAACGCTATTATGGCCTTGAGGTAGACACGGACAGGATATTTGTCGGCCCTGGCACAAAGGAGATCATCAGCATCATCTTCGATACCATAGAGGGGGACATAGTGATACCGACCCCTTCATGGATCGGATACGGGCCGCTCATCAGCCTAAAACATAAGAACTCGCACACCATCAAGCTCGATCCCTCGAAAGGATACAAGCTCGATCCCAACGACCTTGACAAGGTGCTGTCAGAAAAGAAGGGTCAGCACATTCTCGTGCTCAACAATCCGCACAATCCCACGGGCGCAGTCTACACGAGAGAGGAGCTCACCGAGATCGCTCGGGTCTGCGACAAGCACGGTGCCCTCGTACTCGCAGACGAGATATATGCGCTTACCACATATGATTTCGAGCGTTTTACAAGCATGGGCGCCATATACCCTGAAGGGACATTCATCACAAACGGCATATCTAAGGACCGGTCGGCAGGAGGATACCGACTGGGGTACGCCATACTGCCCTCATCATGCCCTGAAAAGGTAAAGAGTGCGTTCGCGAAGGTGGCGGCAACGGTCTACACGAACGTCTCCACCCCTATCCAGTACGCGGGCATCGCAGCGTACGAACATAGCGAAGAAATCGACCATTACTTCTCTGTGACCCGCGCCATTCACGATATCATCGGCACGTATGCTTCAAGGAGGATAAACAAGATAGGTTATCTCCACGCCACAAAGCCGCAAGGCACGTTCTACCTGTTTGTCAACTTCAACGCCTATCGCAGGGAGATGATGATACGTGGCGCCACATCGTCAAACGAGCTGGCCCATGCGCTCCTCTCGCACCCCTACCACCTTGCCGTGGTGACAGGAGAGGACATCATGCTTGAGGATACCGATTATGGTGCCAGATTCGCACTCGTTGACTACGACGGTGCAGCGGCTATGGACGCATATGAGAACCAGGCGCCAAGAAATGAGAAGGAACGCGAGGAGTTCGTTGAGACACACGCCCCCCGCATCGTCGCTGGCATCGATATGCTCGAACTCTTCATAAACGACCTCACATGAGGCGCCGATGATGACGCCCCATGCAGAAGGCCTCACTCGTAATGGCTGATGGTGTCTGTGTAGCGCTTGTCACGTTCATACGCAAGCACGACCCCTTTGGCCACTGCATCCTTTCTCACGTAGCGCTCCTTTGTCCGCGCAGTGTCATAGACCTCCGGAGATGCCCGTTTGGCCACGGGATACGGCATCGCGCGGAGAAGATAGGGATTCGGCTCATAAACATGGAACGGTGTGGTGGGATAGTTGCGTTCTGGTGGGGGGACCCGCCGGTACTCCGGTTTGTGGGAATACCATCGCTCATGCATGCGTATGGCATCTTCATTGATCCCTTCGTAGTCCAGTGGCGCCTTTAGCCCCGCCGCTGTGATGATGTCCCTGCATGCGCGCGATGCACCCTCCTTGTCACCGCCCATCTCAAGAAGACGGCCGCATATGTTGACGACCGTGCCCTTGCGCTGGTAGAACGGCGGTATGGATATGACAATCGCGTTTCCGGGGGGCGATGAGAGGGGCCGTGACTGGACGATGAGGAAGTGTTCGAGCGATTCACAAGCAGCACGGAATCGCTTATCGTCGAGGTAGGTCTCCATGTATGGCGTCTCGACGAGCATAACGGCTGAGATGCGTCCGGACTCGATGTCATCAAGGATCTCGTCAACGCTCTTTCGCATATTGTCAAATTCGTAGGGGAGTGTTGCCTCTGAGTTGGCGTGGTCCTTCAGGAACATGGCGCGAGACGATGTCGCCGCACAGATGTTGTTTACCTCCACCACGGCAGACATGTCCGAATAGGGCCCCACGCCGCAAATGAAAAGCGTGTGTGAGGGTAAATCGTCTTTGATATCCTGAAGTGTCAAAGCAACCTTGTCTGGCGTCACTGCATAGACCGTATCTGCCACGTGGCTCACATGCGCCTTATCTGCGCCGATCGAGACGACCTCTGCGCCCTGGTCGCGTGCTATCTGGATCTTGCGCAGGATAAGAGGATAGCGAACAGAGGGATCGACGTCGACCAAAACGATGCTCTTTGCGTGCTCGATGACCTCGAAATACCCGAACTTCTTCTGCATCGATGAGGGTCCGAGCGTGGACACGATATGGCCGATACCGGAAGCGCGCCTGATATCAAACGTCTCGCCCATGCGCTTGAGGGCGAGAAGCTCTTCATTGGTGGCGTCGCCCGTGCAAAGGATGACACCATCGCTGCGGCCCCGCTCCTTCAACCATGCCTGAAAGGAGGCACCAGCCGCGTGAATGGCCTCATCGTATGTCGCCTCGACGCCATTGACATAGCATGTATCAAGGCGCTGTGCATAGTAGGAGGGAAGCTCCACTCCGAATCGGCATAGCTTGCCATGGTTGATGACGCTATGCTTCATGAACTCGATATCGACGGTGTCCCCATCCTCGATGATGTGAACGCCGCATAATATACTGCATCCTGGACAGTGTGAATCAATAACCTTCAGGGAAATCACCTCGTGAGAGCGGGGGGACGTCGTCTACGGACATGCCTGGCTTGTAGCCCGTTTTTGACTCGTAGCTCCGCGCAAACAGCTGGTGCAGGTGCGCAAGCGGGATGTCGACGGGGCAGACATCGGTACAGTTGCCGCACCCGATGCATGACTCCATGAGATGCAGGAGACGGATCGAATGGAACAACGAGATGGGGTAGACGTCGTCTGGCGCGAACTGCATGCACTTGCAATCGTCGCTGCACTTACAGACGGGGCACGCCTTTCGGCATCCGTAACAGCCGATGCACGGCGCAAGCGTCCTCTGGATATGTTCGAGGCGTTCAGCTTCGCCCATGTCTCGCATGCGTCCAAGGAGTTTCTTGTCCCACGTGCGTGCAAGCTTTTTCATGGCCCCTTCGACCTTCGTGCGGATGGTCGACAGTTTCTCGGACGGCTCCTTCACATCGACGGCGCCGGCGTCGATCGCGTTCGTGAGCACGTCCATGCCATGGGTGGTGCACACCTCGACAAACGTCATGTTCTTTCCCGAGGGCGTGCCCCAGTTGCCGCATGCAAGGTCACACATCGTGGGGATCTTCACATCGCAGTACCTGCAGCTCTCGCGGCGGCCGTAGCCGCTTGCCTCGAGGTCGTCTATTGATTTGCTCACCTCGTCGCCGGCGGTCGTGGTAAATATGAGATTGCCCTTGTCGATCTCCTCCTTCACGACGTCATCCGGTTGGAGGTCGTACTGTGAGCTCAACATGTTCATCGCGGGCACCGGCGGCAGCGTGCCGCCGCAGTTAAGGCCGATCAGCAGCACCTCGTCCCTGTCGACGTGATTGCGCTTGATGTTCTCGATCACTGCGCGCGCATCACAGGGCTTGAGCACGATAGCCGTTCTCCTCCCCTTGCGTATATAGTGGGAAAGCTCGATGCACACTGAGTGAAGAGCGCCCTGCACCCTTTTCGTTTCATCGGCAGACGAGAGCGAGACGACCGACCCCTCGAAGATGGTGCCGACCTTGCGTATGACGATAACGTCGTCATAATCATCAATGAGAGAACGAAGCAGAGCGGTAACGAATCCACCCGATTCGCCACCGAGGCGCATCGATTCGTCGGTGGCCCAGCCCCAGTAGAGCTTATTCATCATCATCCCCCCGCATTGGGCTTGGCCCAAGCCCACGAATGAGATCGGTAAACTCCTTTACCTCTGATGCGAACTTGTTGCCCTCAGCCGCTGAACACCACGCCAGCTTGAGCCGCTCGCTTCCGATGCCAAGGACATCGAGGTAGTGTGATAGGAACTCGTAGCGGTGGACGGTCTTGTAGTTGCCGTCGATATAATGGCAGTCGCCGATGTGGCATCCCGTCATCATGACGCCATCGGCGCCGCGAAGGAATGCCTCGACGACAAAGTTTGGATCGATGCGGCCGCTGCACATGAATCTGATGATGCGCACATTTGATGGGTACTGCACCCGTGACGTGCCTGCCATGTCTGCCGCCCCATAGGAGCACCAGTTGCACAGGAACGCGATGATACGTGGTTCAAAGCTCATTCTGAATCCTCCTCAAGTGCTGCCTTGATCATTTCCTTTTCCTGCCCGTAGGTGAACCCAGAAAGCGTGATGGCGTTGGACGGGCAGAACGCCGCACACGTGCCACAACCCTTGCACGAGACGGTGATGACGTCCATATGGGTGCCGTCATCCGAGAGGCGCAAGGCGCTGTATGGGCACAGCTTCTCGCAGAGCCTGCACGCCACGCACCTGTTGGGATCTATAGAGGCTGCTATCGGTATGACCTCATAGACCTTCCTTCCCATCACAATCGCGGCGCGGCCAGCAGCCGAGACACCCTGGGATATCGATTCTGATATGGTCTTTGGATACTGGCAGCCCCCTGCTATGAAAACGCCGTCAAGGGCCGTGTCGAGGGGGGCAAGCTTGAGGTGCGCCTCGGCGAAGAAGCCAGATGGAGATGACGAGACCTTGAAAAGCTGCCTGAGCTTGTCCGTGCCCTTGGAGGGTATGGCCCCTCGCTCCAGCACGCATGAATCGAAGTGGATGTGCTTTGTCGTGTCAGAGGTCGTATCAAAGACCATGAGCGTGTTGTTGTCGTAGTTGATGCGCGGCATCGACTCGGGGCTGTAACGGATGAAGCGTGCTCCCCTGTCGGCCACGTCTTTATAGATGTCCTCATGATAGCCGTATGCGCGGATGTCCCGGTAGAGCACCGTCACGTTCGCATCGGGGTGCGTCTCCAAAAGCTCCCGGATCTGATTGAGCGACGAGAGGCAGCAGAATCGCGAGCAGTGCGGATGCTTCTCGTTGCGTGACCCGACGCACAGTATGAACACGAAGTCCTTCCCCTCGAGCCGTCCCTCCTTGAGGCGGCCGATGAAGCGCTCCTCGCTGATCACGTCACCCTTGCACTCGAATCCGCTGCTGGCAGGATTTGCAAAGTCAAATCCAGTTGCGATGACAACGGTCCCGCACGGCACCTTCGCTTCTCCCTCTGGCGTCGAGAAGGTAAGCGTGAAGTCACCGACGAATCCGTCAACCGCTGTCACCTCCGAGTTGAAGTGAACGGTGATGTCATCATCCTCCTTGATCTTCCTGGAAAGCGACTGCACAATGTCGCTTGGATTTGAACCATCGGGCTGGTTCGTTGCCAGATTCGCCTTTCCACCAAGTGTCGAGGAGCGCTCGATGAGCGAGACGGCAAATCCGTTTTGCGAAAGCTCCAAGGCGCTAATAAGGCCGGTGACTCCGCCGCCTATGACGACTGAGCGGGGATTTACATTTACCTCGCGTTCATAGAGCGGCTCGAGGAGGCGCGCCTTTGCTACGGCCATCTTGACGAGGTCCTTTGCCTTCTCCGTGGCCTTATCGTGTTCCTTTGAGTGCACCCAGGAACACTGATTGCGGATGTTTGCCATCTCCAGGAGATAGGGATTGAGCCCTGCCCCCTCGAGCGCCTCCTGAAACGTCGCCTCGTGGGTCTTGGGAGAGCATGCGGCAACGACGACACGATTAAGCTTATGTTCCTTGATCTTTTTCTTGATCGACGACTGACCCTGATCGGAGCACGTAAACATCGAATCCTCGGCATAGACGACGCCCGGAAGGCTACGTGCATACTCGGCCACGGAGGGCACGTCGACGTACCTACCGATGTTCTTGCCGCAGTGACATACGAAGACGCCCACACGTGGCGGCCCGTCCGGGGCGCCCGGCAGTTCTCCCCGTTCTGGGAGCTTGATGTCGCCAGCCATCTCGTATCCCTTGGCAACGGGGCCTATCGACTGGGACACGCAGTCGGTGATGTCGTTTGGCCCCTGACATGCGCCGATGACGTAGACGCCAGCGGCATCGGTATCGATGGGTTTTGAGATGTCTGCGGGCGGCGTGAAGAAGCCATACTCGTTGGTGGAGACGCCGAATAATCTGGATAGCTCGTGCGTGTCCTCGGTGGGCACGAGCGCCGTGTTGAGGACGACCATATCAAAGGTCTCCTCGCGCACCTCCTGTGCCTCTGTGTCCTCGTAGCGGACGAGGAGGTCGTCATTCTCGAGCTCATGGATCTCCCCGGGCCTGGCGCGCACGAAGCGAATGCGCTCCTTGGCGTTCTGGAAGAACTCCTCGTAACCCTTGCCGCTGGCACGGATGTCGATGTAGAAGATGGTGACCTCGGCATCCTCGTCATGGTCGCGCACGAGCAGAGCCTCCTTGATGCCATACATGCAGCAGACCTTCGAGCAGTAGCCGCGTCCGACGCGATGGTCTCTCGACCCGACGCAGTTGATAAACGCCACGCGCCGTGGGTGTTTCTTGTCGCTTGCGCGCACGACCTCGCCCTCTGTGGGGCCTGATGCGGACAGCAGGCGTTCAAGCTCCATCGCCGTGATCACGTTCTTGTACTTCCCGTAGCCATACTCGGGGCGGTCGGTGGGGTCGTATGGGCGGGCGCCCGTTGCGAGCACGACGCTGCTCACATCGATTGCCACTTCCTCTGGTTGCTGCTCGAAGTCGACGGCGTCCTTGTCGCAGAACTTGGCACAATTGCCGCACTTGCCTTTCGTCAGCATGAGGCAGCGATCGGCCTCGATGTGAGGGACGGCGGGGATTGCCTGGTCGAAATCAAAATGGATCGCCTTGACGGTCCCGAACTTCTCCTCGTTGGGGAGGCTGATCTTCACGGGGCATTTCGCCATGCATTCCCTGCAACCCGTGCACTTGTCGATGTCAACGTAGCGCGGGCGTTTGTTAAGCGTGAGCATGTAACCGTTGGCATGCTTCGTGGCGCCAACGACGTCGGTGAGCGTGTGGACCTCGATGAGCGGGTTGCGCGCGACGGAGAGCATGAAGGGCGAGAGGATGCATATCGAACAATCGAGCGTTGGCATGGTCTTGTCGAGACGGGCCATGATGCCGCCGATGCTCGATGTCTTCTCGATGAGGTGGACGCGTATGCCCCTGTTGGCGAGGCTGAGCGCAGCCTGCATGCCCGAGATACCTGCACCTATGACTGCTGTCGACTTGTTCATAACGGTCCCTCCATCCCAACGTCCTCAGGGGTTCCTCCCAGGGCGAGCCCGAGCAGCTGGGTGATGTAGATGACGGGGATCTCTGAAACCTCCATAAGCTGCATGTGGCAGAACGGACAGGGGGTGACGATGCAGTCAGCCCCCTTGATCGACGCGGCCTTCTTACGCGCTATGTCAAGCGAGAGGTCCTTGAGCCCCGATCTCACGGCGCCGCCTGCTCCGCAGCATGAGTTCTTCTCGAGGTAGGGCACGCTCCTGGCGCCGGTCGTCTCGACGAGCTCATCAAAAAACGTCGGGTCCTCAAACGACGTGAAGCCCCTGTAGCGCGCCGGTTTGAGCAGGTGGCACCCGTAATGCACGGCCACGTTTGCCGAGAGCGGCGACGTCACGCGCTTTCGTATCTCTTCGAACCCGTAATCAAAGCACAGGTGCTCGACGATATGGACGACGTCGGGCACGTAGGGCAGGGTTCGCCCTATGGTCGAGAGCGAGTCGCGCACCATCCCGAGCTTACCTTCGTCCTCGCGAAGCACCATTGAAACGTCCTTTAGCGTACCGTAGCACCCGTTGCAGAGAACGAGGATGTCGTTGCCCTGTGCCGCGGCAAGCGAGAGATTCCTACCGGCGACCTTGTACCAGAGCGTCTTGTCAAACGACTTGATCACGCCTGGGGCCGGACAGCACGATGCGCCTTCCATCTCCTCAAGGCCTATGTCAAGCGCGTCGCAGACGAATCGCGATGCCTTCTCGAGCTCTGGGAACCTGTTGGGGATGAGACATCCCAGGAAGAACGAGAACGTCTTACTCACCTGAGACACCCTCCCCCTCGAGGATGCGCCTCACTTCTTCAAGCGCATCCTCGTAGGAATGGGTCGTCGGGGGCAGCCGGGACAGACCGAGCGATGCACGCTTGTCGGCCACCTTCTCGTTGATGGGGACTGCATGTCCCGTCTTGTGAAGATACCCCAGCACCTTGAGGTGGGGGGAAAGCGCCTTTCCGGCGCGGTATGCCTGTTCCCTCAGGCCGAGGATATCATCGGTAATGTCGATGTGTCTCGGACACCGCTCCATGCAGTTGTAACATGTGGTGCAATACCACAACGACTCGTCGCCAAGGTCGATCTCACCATTACAGTGGTCCTCGACGATCTTTCGCGTCCTGAATGCTACGACGCGACCTGATGGACATGCGCCTGTACATGTGCCACATTTCATACAAGAATATATACTATTGGTCATTTACGTCCACCACTAGAATACAACTAAATGTCATCTTTGAAAGATGGAAAAGATTATTTAAGTTAGAACGTTGGTAAATCGTAACTATTTAAATAATTATTGTTCCTATTTCAGACGATTTTTAAAAGGTTGGTTGTGCTGGGCAGCCTTTTTTTCACAACAACGACGCACCAAGCACGACGACGATGATGATGCCAACGACGAAGGCTCCGATGATTGAGAAGATCCATGCGATGAAGGCACGGCCCCAGTTTGTGTCGAAGACGGACTTGATCACCCATACGGTGACGAGGATGCTTATGAGGGTCCCCACGAGGCCGCCGCTGGTGATATTGAGCAATGCGAGCACGGCCCCAAGCACGATGGTGAGGATGGTGATGCCTATGGCCGAAACGAATGCATTGCCAAACGACGCATTCTTGATGGCGGCGAACTTTGCGCCGATCCAGATGAAAAACGCCATTACGACAAAGAATATAACGACCGCCGCCAGGAGTGCGGCTAGACCAAGTCCCAGTATCTCAAGAGCCATGCGACTACCTTCTTTCCATATACATCTTCATTATAATATTTATATATTTCTTACGTTTTTTACGTATCGTTCCCTAATTCGGATTCGCGCTGTTCGAGCGCAGTAAGGTAGAGTTCAAGCGATGCAAGCATCTCTTCATATCCCATGAAGTACTCGTCATAGAGGCCCTGGGAAAAGAGCGTCTCGTTGTGCTCATGAAGCGTTCGAACGCCCTGTTGCAGCTGTTCCAAAACAAAAGAATACCGCTCATCCTTCTCCTTGATCTTCTTGTGTTGCGACTCGTATTCCTCGATGACGTCTCGAACGGTCGATACGTCGAGGAGGAGACGTGCTGCTATCTCGTTGATATGCATGCCACTGTCATGATATTCACAAATAGTTGACCTGATCTCTTCACTGACCATCGTATCACCTGTGTTGCTAGTCGTATGAAAATGAACATATAAAAAATCTCGTCTATGTCCCTCAGGGCACATGTAGCTGCGGGTGTGCACATGTGCGCCCCATTGCACCACATGCACTGCCTAATCTCTTTTGGAGGGGGTAGGGCATAACGACCCATTTGGCACCTTTCATTTTTATGGGCCTCGGGGCGGCGTCCTGGTGGCTATGTCGCCATTGCCGGGTGATTGGCGTGACCGTAATGAATGCTGCCGCCCCATCGCGCACGGGTCAACGGCAAGAAACATACATTAATAAGGACGAAACGAAATAACTTCTATGCCATGGTCGAAATAGAAAAGGAACAGAAGGCTGAGATAGAAAAGGTGCAGGAACAAGTTCACGAGGTAAAAAATGAATTCCTCCATATTACAGAAATACTCCACGATATGGAGCACAATTCTGCCACCGTGGAAACGCTCTCCTTCCTCTATCAGACCGTCATAAACTCCATGTACACCGTAGAGGAGGTGGGGAAGAAGGCGAGTGTGCTCTTCTCGAACAAGAGCATAGAGAAGGACTCGACCGAACTATGCAAGTTCTTCTACCAGACTGCATTGAAGCTGGAAGCGCTCAAGGAGTCGCTGCAGGCGCGTGACCGTACGACGTTTTCTAAACATCTATCACTCCTCAAAAGGAGCTTGGTAAGCGCAGAATACGTATTATCACTGTTCATAGGGGAAGTCACGGCCGAACTCACGGAGATCACGTTCAGACAGTTTATCGAGGGCAAGAAAAGAGAGGACCTGATGGAACGCGTGGAGGCGCTCGATGCGAAGGTCGTTTCGCTCAACACTCGGGTGGAAACGTATGAACGGAAGGTGTCGCTTCTCGTCAAGAACAATCCGGAGTCGGTGCTCGAAACGGACGAGGCCATGGTGATCAAGGAGATACGATCATTCCATGATCAGAACGTGATGTGGGTAGAACCTCGTTTTATCGAAAACAATCTCTCCCTCTCAAAGAACAGGATCGATGAGATCCTCGATGTGCTCACAAGATACGGCATCTTGCAATATAAGATGAGGGGGGGAACGAAAGTATACAAATATGGTGAATCACATGACATCAATACGAATTAGGGGAATATATACCACCGCCCTTACAAAATTCTTTATCAACAAGGAATACATGATCAATCAGATGTCGGATGTTATACGGGAACGATTTCCCTCCTACGAGACGCACGACATCCCAGACGTCGACGTGAAGCATACCCGAGACTTGCAGGGCATCTCGATGGTGGGCGACAAGGAATCGCTCGAACGCATCGCGCGTGATATGGTGGAAACGTTCAACGACGCATTTATCCTCAAGTCAAACATCGAGCTATACGGCATCTACAAGGGCTCCGTGATCAAGACGAATCACGAGACCATCATCAACCTGGGCCAGGACATCGGCATCCTCCCCGAACAGACGGAGGAGGAAGAGGTGCTCGTCCAGGTGTTGGAGATGAACGGCAAGCCCACGCTCACGACGAGGATCACGTTCTCGGGCGAGTACTGCGTCATCATACCTGAAAACGATGTGAAGATCTCGCGTAAGATACGTGACGAGTCTGAGCGCGAACGGCTCATCGAGGTGGGCAAACGCGCAAAGCCGAAGAACTTCGGCGTCCTCTGGAGGACGTCGTCCGAGTACGTGGGAGAGGAGACGTTGCTCCATGAGGCCCAGGAGCTTGCAAAGAACGCAGAGTATGTCATGGACCGATTCACCGAGCTCGAGGGCCCCGGCCTGATCAAGGAGGGCAAGCACCACATGAAGGTCATCTTCGGTGGACAGACGAAACAGTCTCTCGACTCGATCCGTGGCAAGGTCGTGCCTACGATCGAGTACCATCACATGCTCAAATCGGCAGGACGCGACATCTCGTTTGCCGTCGACGTCATCGAGAAGATCAAGGGCGAACGTGACATCGAGGGGATCGACGAGCTGTTCACCTCCGTGTTCAGGCAGGTGAAGGGTCCGAAGATAGGCGACGACGTAACGCTCGAACACATAAAGCCCTCTTCGCACCCCGTCTACATCGAGGGGGCCAAGGTGAAGAAGTTCGCACCCCCCTATATCAAGCTGAAACGCTACATCTCGTCGCGCGGACACTACGACGGACTCAACGTGCCCAAGGAGCCGGGAGACTATGCGATCACCGAGATGAAGGAAGGGGCGTGGCACTTTACCCACACCTATTATGACCGCGACAGCACCATCAAGGGGGAATACCACAACATCTGCACGCCTATCGAGATCTTTCCCTCGCGCATCAGATATATCGACCTCGAGATCGACGTCGTGCGCCGACCGGGTGAGGCACCGGAGATCATAGACGAGGACCTGCTTCAAAAACGTGTAGAGGAAGGCGTTTTTTCGAGGAAGATAGCAGAGATAGCCAAGAACGAAGCGACCTACCTGCTCTCAGACACAGAGCGTGAGTACGATGATTACTGAGCTTGACACGATAAAGCTCATACGGTTCCTCGAGCAGGGCGAGACGAACAAGGCAAGCGACATACTCTCAGCGAGCCACGCACCTGCTTCATCGTATGAAGAAGGGTACAAAAAGGCCCTCTACGGCCTCGTGGCCTCCATTGAGAACAACGAACGCGACAGCCTCTTTTACAAGCTCCTTCACAATGAGGTGGATGCCGGGGCAGCCAAGCTTCTTCGCTCGAACGTGCAGGGACGCCTAGAACAGACGTTCAGGGACCCATCCTCGCTAGGATATGAACATGCCTGGGAGTTCGTGCTTAGTTACTTTTCCGGAGAACAGAAGATGGGCCTTGACAAATACCAGACCTGATGAATACAATGCGTTCATGCCTTTGGGCGTTCATCGGCCGAACACAAGATTAAATAATTTCCAGTGCGAAGAGGATATATGAAAAAGGATATCGCCCCCTATACCGCACTTTTCCCCCATCCCGCCGTCCTGGTATCATGCGGCTCGCTCGAGTCGCCCAATATCATCACCATCGCATGGGCATCGACGGCATGCCTCGACCCGCCGATGGTAAGCATCGCTGTCACCCCTACACGATACTCATACAACCTTATCATGGAGACAAA
The DNA here is from genome assembly GCA_004212155.1 of archaeon. Taxonomy (GTDB): domain Archaea; phylum Methanobacteriota_B; class Thermococci; order Methanofastidiosales; family NM3; genus NM3. The sequence continues at coordinate 84,066 of RXIG01000002.1, read as the reverse complement.
GGACTTCGTCGTCAACCTCCCCCGCGCCTCCGATGTCAGGAAGGTCGACCTGTGCGGAAGCGTATCGGGAAAGGACGTCGACAAGTTCAAAGAGTGTTCGTTCACGCCCGAGGCGTCAACAAAGGTGAGTGCACCGCGGATCAAGGAATGCCCAGTCAATATCGAATGCTACCTTGACAAGACGGTCCACCTTGGCTCGCACGACCTCTTCATCGGGCAGGTAGCCTCCGTCGCTATCGACGAGGAGGTGCTCATGCATGCGCGCCCTGATACGGACAAGCTCAATCCCATAATCTACGCCCAGGGCGTCTACTACACGTTTGGTGACATCATCGGCACGCATGGCTTTTCCATGGGCGAGGCGGACAGCGAGTGACAAGAGGGATGCGACGATGAACATTCTCATTGAAGGAACGTATAGTGAAGAGGAACGAGAGGTCTTCGACCACACGTTCTCCCGACACAACGTCACCTATCTGGACGATGTGACGCCCGAGGGAGATATGGGCGATGCACAGGTGCTCATCTTTCGTTCGTGGCGCACGGTAGCCCCGCTCCTTTCGTCCATGAAGCGGCTTGAGTTCATGCAGTACCTCTTCGCTGGCGTCGACCGCCTTGACTTTTCCTCGATTCCTTCCCACATAACCGTGGCGTCATGCTCCGGGAGCAATGCCACACCTGTTGCCGAACATGCGTTTGCCATGCTCCTTGCGCTTTCCAAGCACATCAAGGAACATCATGAAAGCTTGAGCAAGGGAGTCTTCTCCCAACAGTCGCCCCTAGCGGCCGAGCTTGCGGGAAAACGCATCGGCATCATTGGGTATGGTGAGATAGGCGCGCGCATCGGCCGGTACGCACGGGCGTTTGAAATGGAGGTCTATGCGGTAAACAGCACGGGGACAAGCGATGCGGACATCACGGTCACGCTCGGAGGGTTGCACGGCATACTCCACGACCTTGACTTCATCGTGCTCTCCATACCGCTCACGGTGCACACCAGGGGGCTCATCGACGCAAAGGCCCTTTCGATGATGCAAGACGATGCAACGCTTATCAACGTATCGAGGGGTGAGATCATCGTCGAGGGCGACCTCTATGAACACCTCGTGTCACACCCCGACTTCAGCGCGGGGCTTGACGTATGGTGGCACTATCCACACAAGGGCGCGCGGTGGGAACAGGCACACCCGTTCCTCGAGCTGCCAAACGTGCTCGCCACGCCGCACAATGCAGCGATGGTCGAGGGATGGCGACTGCGTACGGTACGCTACTGCAGCGAGAACGTGCTGCGGTATATAGAAGGAAAAGAAGTAAAAAATAAGGTAAGAAAAGAAGATTACCTTATGTAGCCAAGATCCTTTCCGAACTCGGGCGTGTTTTGCGTCGCCGACTTTTGCTGCATCTCTTGGATCTTGTTGATGAGATTCTCCGTCTCCTCTGCACGCTCGTCAAGCGCTGTCATGTCGATGTCGATCTCAAGGATGGTGGCTAGGACCTCAAGGACGCTCTTGGCGGCCTTAGCGTCGATGTACATGTAGCCGGGCGTCTCGCCCAGGAGGCACATAGCGTTGAGCGACTTCTGCCTACCCATGGCGAGCAGCAGGCCAGACGCACCGACGATGGCAGCGCCGGGATCGTCCCTGAATGTGATGCCCGTGTCCTGATAGTTTCCCACAAGCTCAGCATCGCTCACGGCGCCGAGCACGCGCGGCTTTTCCACAACCTCGCCGCCTGTCGAATATCCGCCAAGCGTGAACATCATCGACGGTTCGAACTGTTCGAGATAATCGAGTATGGCAGTCACGATCTCGTAGTGGCCATAGGGATTCGACGGAGAGGGCTGGGTGTCGCCGACGAGGATGATGAGATCGGTGTCGCCTACCTTCCCATGATAGAACTTGTTCCTCATGAGTCGGACAGATGAGTCCTCTTTCACCAATGCCTGATGGGGAAAGTGCGGTGAATAGAGCTCTGCGATCTTTTCCGCCTTGATCTCCTGTATCAGGTGCTCGGCAGCGAGCTTGCCAATAAGGCCAATGCCGGGTAATCCTTCAATAAATATAACGTTTTTTGCTTTTATCTCTTTAAGAGATCTGATTATGGTCTCCTTCACATGGATCACTTCTCACTACATTCCTTTTTCCACATGCGCCGATATCGGGCATATTTGTCCTTCGGCGAATATTTCGGTGGTCGCGCAAATTGTGTTTGAGCCCCGCAGCAGGGGCATGGGTCGTGAAGAGTATACCTTCCACATTCGATGCATTTTCTCAGCTTCATGGTCGTGGGCACCGGTTACCTGTTTCGTTTGAACGATGCCTCTCCATCATGTCGCTTCATGCGGTCTGTGACATCCTTGACGACCTTGTCAAGCGTGTTCTCGGCGCTCTTGTAATCCTCGGCTATCACCTTGACGCTGTAACGGGGTGAACCGAGAAGATGCATATCAACGGTCACTTGATCGTCAGAATATGTGTCACGCGCCTCGGAGAGCGTTTGTCTGATAACGTTTATGCCATCGCCGGTGGGGCATGACAGGGACAGTTCGCCCGTGATCTCGATGAGCGGCATCTCGATGTTGGATAATACGATCTCGTAGAGCGAATCGATGTGTTGCGGAGGCACCATGCCCTCGAACACGTCCTTGCCGTCGGCCACTGCCTCCTCAAAGCACTCATAGACCGTGGAGTAGTTCTCCATTATCCTGTTGTAGATGTCAAGCAACTGGTCGGATGGGATGCTGTTTTGGGTCCCGAAGTACTCAAGGAGCTTATTTCCCTTCTTCTTGACCTTGTAGCGCTGGACGGCCACCTTCTTCTGATGATTCGTGACCTTGCGAAGGGAGAGGTCTATATGTCTCTTTTTCGCATCGACGCGCGTTACCTTGCAGACGACCTTTTGATTCTCCTTGACATGGTTGCGAATATTTTTGACCCAACTTGATGATATCTCACGAATGGGGATCATGCCCTCGAGGTCGTACTCGTCGAGACGCACCATTGCCCCATAGGGGAATATGTCCTTGACGGTGCATATGACGTAAATTCCCACCTCCGGGAATCCCTCTTCAAGCTCAAACATTATGGTCACTCCAGCTCAGCAACGATCGTAGACTTAAACTCGCCGAGCCCGCCAGTGCATTCGATCACGGTCTTGCCGCATACGAGGCAGCGGACGCTGCTTGCCGGTTTGCTGAACACGACCTGCTCGTTTCCGCAGTCATCACATTTGATCTTTACAAACTTGGATGTTGGGGTCATGCCCTCGCCTCCCTGAACTCAAGCTTCTTTACTCTAAATCCTGCCTTAGTCTGTGCCTTGTTGCACTCCTTGCACACATACCGAAGGTCGTGCTTCCTCGTTGGCTTCTCGCCTGATGGTTTTGGACGCGGATATCCGTGATACCCCGCCATCTTCCTGCGGAATCTCCTCTGACCACCCGAGAGCTCGCCACGTTTCTTCTTCTTGACGACCTTTATTGTATGAACGGTATGTTTCTTACAGAAGGGGCAATATGTTCTTCTCGTCTTTGGCATTAACATCGTTTTCACCATCCTACTCGATCACGCCATGCTTTTTCAACAACGCATGGATCTCCTCTGGAAAATGATCAACATCACCGGGGTTGTATGGACCGTATGAGCGCAACTCGCCATCCAAAAAGGAGGGAAGCGGTGATAGCACCTTCGCCTTTATGAACCCGTCTCTCTCAAACGTGCATTCTCCCTTGAGGATAGGTTCGAGTAGCTCCGCACGGTATTGTTGTTTCAATGAATAGAAGTGTTTAAAAATCTTTTGTTCGTCGGCTATCAAATGAGTGTCATCAAGGCATGTTATCTTTTTTAACCGAAATTCAAAGAGATATGTCATTTTTTTCTTAACATCGTTAATTTCCGCAACTAAAATCTCATTATCTATTCCTTCTGCCTCTAAAGCAAGAGATTCAAGCCTTTTTATGTATCGCGCAACCTGTTCAAAGAGTGCCTCGCCTATGGGAGCTAGCGTTCGCTCCGCACGCTCCTGGGCGAGTGCCTTGTCAAGTTCGATCATCGTTCGATTCTTGGAGCAAGGACAAATTTAATTGTTGCGCCCCCCATCTCGAAGTTCATGAGCAAGGGCGAGTCGCTTCCCAGCTCGAGGGTGATGGGTCCCGTGATGGATCCCGAGACGTCTGCAAGGTAGCTGAGGTTGAAGGTCGACTTGCAAGGTTCCTGCAACTTGAACTCGACGAGCGTGTCCTCCTCGATGTTCGACTCGATATCGCCGATATCCCCTTCGGCGCGCATCACGAACGCCCCCTCCATCGCCTCGAGCGTGATGTGGTCGGCAACGATCGACGCGTCCTTTATGCCATCCTTGAACACCGATGCGTCGATGCCCACGATGGCACTCGTGGGGAAATTGGGCATCTTGAGCTTCGACTGTTCAGGTGTGTCGATTATGGGCAATCCGAATCGGCGCTTCGATTCGCCAACGAATGTGATAAAGAGCTTGTTCGCATCCTCGTCGGCACGAATTATCATGATATCGGTAGGTTTGCTTCGCCCCATGACACGAGACATCTCATCAACGTCGATGCCCACCACGCGCTCCTGATCGATGGAGTATTCGATGAACTGGTCCTTGGGCAGTTCAAGGTCGATAAGTGAGATATGGGACGGGTCCATCGCACGAAGTGTGAGGCCATCAGGAGTTAGTTTGAGAGGAGCTTCCTCTATGATGCTCCCAATGACGGAAATAACATTTTTCCAGTTTTTCGCTTCTATTTTGGCTTCGAACATCACAATCACCGCTTAAAATACTATTCTTGTTCTCATTAAAAGGTTTTCTCAGGGTTATACTATATTGAGGCGCACGTCGATATAGATGAAGGCTCGATGGCAACCCAAGGCGCCATGTTCAATACTCGTGATACGTCTGTATGATGCCAAGAGCGCGCTTGTAGAGGTCGGTGTTGATACCGTTGGCATCCTGGACGATCTCTGCCTCGATGGTCGAACCATACGCACGGCCGATGACGCGAACGACGTCCTTTACCTCATATGGTACGTCCTGGGAAAGCATCACGTCCACAGGGCCGGTGCCGTCATCGATGGTGATCTTGTCATCGTCCTTGTGGATGATGGCCCCTATGACGGCAACGCGCGTGGCGGTGTGTATCTCATTAAGTCGTACGACCTTGGCAGTCATTCGTCGTGGCATACAATCGCCTAATACTCTCTCCATGTATAAGAACATTTGGTGCAACGGTAGAACTTGGTGGACGGTTCATCGCCAGAGCGTGTCTGCAATTCCCACCAGTACGCCTCCTTGTTGCCGCATTTTGGGCACTCCTCGCGAGTCTTGGGGAGCGTATCGACGTCGTCGTCGATGACGACGAGCGTGTCCTTGGGTTTGTGTTCGATCTTTTCCTTGACAATATACTTCGATGCGTCACCCACCTCGTCGACGTCGCGGCAGTATCCGCATTTCGTGCACACGATGACCGTCTTTCCGTCCCGTTTGGTGGGGAGCATGAGAGATTCGCATTTTGGACAGAATTCCATCTCTATGACCCTCGGTAAAAATGAATGAAAGAGTGTGTACGACCGCACGAATATAAAACTATTGGTCGATACGGGTTGCCACGCAACGCCCACTCGAAAAACGGGGTATGGGCAAGCGCACCTGACTCGTTGTGCTGCTCGCCTGCATGCTGCATACGATGTGCGATGCTTGTAGTGCGCCTACAGGAAAAAAGGCCTTACGCATCACCGTTCTTGACAAGGGGCATATGGGCAAAGCCCAGAAAATCGCAAACGTATATTTTGGGGTGGGCATGTGTGGCGCAGTGATGCCGGCACATCATCCATGTCTCATGACTGATCGTCTTCAGCTTCCACCCCGCGGCGCGTCCTGACGGCCACACCACGCTTGAAGTGAGGTATCTCATCGGGTGCGAGAAGCAGCGTTCCTGAACCGAGAAGCCGGTCCCCCTCGTCGACGAGCAGCACCTCCTCACCGCTAAGCAATCCGGAGTCGATGCCGCGCACGAACTTGGAGAAGACGTCACTATGTGCCTCGGCATACGAGGCAACCTCGTTGTCTACGACGACACGGTAATGCGGTGGTGCCAGGAATTCATGAAGTCGTGTCTGACCCTCCGTTCCGAGGATCAGCAGCCCGTCGCGGGCGCGTACCGTGGCAACGACCTCGTCGCCGGACATGATCGAGCGCACGCGGTCGCTACGCGAGTGTGAGAGCGTCGCGCCCGTGCATAATCGGGCTCCTGCGCCATGGCCGAACTGGTAGTCGGCGATCTCCTCCACCATGGTGCGTTCGGGCACGTCCGCCTCGAGCTCACGGTCCATCTCCATGTTGAAGGGGTATGTGTGGATGAGTGACGCAGGGATGTCTCCGAAGATGGGGTGCGCAACGGTCTGATAAGGCTTCACGCGCTCGCGGGCACGGGAAAGCGCCGTCTTGAAGATCGGGCGCCATGCCGTTTCCTCTCCCGTGTAAAAGGCGGTCGAACGTTTCACAAGGGGATCGAAACGGGCCATGAAATCAGCATGCTCTTTCACCTTGCGATAGGCATAGTAGAGCTTTGGATGGCCCCGAACACGCATCTCCACGAAGTCCCACAGCGTCCCCTCGTGAATGGCCTGTTTTATCCGTTTGAACTCCTCGTAGGTGACATGTAGATTATGGAGCGCGAGCAGGCGCGTCCTTACATCGTCATCCATGGCAAGCAGGTCGTGGGGCGTGTGCTCCCTGCAGACGGGGCACATGCACGGGAAGTGGAGCATCTCCTCGAGCTTCTTGGTGCCCGAAACGGTAAGATACCTGTTGTCCTTTGCATAGAGCACGTAGGCAGCCGAGTCAAAGAGGTCGCAACCGAGCAGCACGAACAGCGAGAGCGCCATGGGGTGCCCCGCGCCGAAGAGGTGCACGGGCACGGCTGGCGAGAGCTCCTGTTTTGCGGTAAGCACGATATCCACGACATCGCCGAACCGGTAGTCGAGAAACAACGGGACGACAGCGCCGATGGGGTGCACGTCGCAGCCCACGCCCGCCATCTCACGGGCCGATCGGCGGCGAAGGTCGAGGTGCGTCGATCCCTGGACAGTGCCATTGAGGGGTCCATCGCGAAGAGCACGCGCCTCGCGTGCGCGCGCCAAGGTAGTCTCGAGGTCACGCTCGGCCTTCTCATACGGTTCGTCAGGAAGCGTCGGTATGTCAAGCGACGTGGCGACATCGACGCCGATCTCGTTCTGGAATCGGATGATCTCCTCATTCGTGACTCCGATATCCTTGTACTGCATGAGCTGAAACGACCCCGAATCGGTCACGATGACCCCATCATAGTCGAGCATGGCATGCACGCCCTTGCGTCGCGCCCGCTCCCTCAGGCGTGAAGAGGAGTAGATAATGTATGAATTGGTGATGATAACGTCCGTATCGAATCGTTCCCTCATCTCGCGGGGGGTGATGATGAGCTTCCCTGGATTGATGACCGGCATGATCGTCGGTGTCTCAACGGTCTTCTTGCCGACCTGCCAGCGACCTATACGCCCCAAGCCGTCCTTGGCCTTTATCTCAAACATCTTTGCACATACCCCCTACTCACTTAATAAATCTTTTTCACGGGAAGGTGTGTCGCGACGCGATACCAGCACGTCGGCAACGACGTGTACCACACCGGGCGAGTATTTCTTGACCATGTGCAGCGTGCGTATCTTTGTTGACACATCGCTCTCCGCAGAAGCGTCAAACAGTTGCCGTTCCACCTCCTCGCGCGCCCCATCCACCGGAACGGTCTGATGATAGTGGATGATACATCCGTCCCGCGCAAGCGAGAACGCAGTGGGAAGGAATCGGTCGGTCGTGCCGACATATCCCATGACGATGCGCGAGGCGAGCGGTCCCCCATACTCCCTGCAGTCGATATTGTGTGCAGAGACGAGATCTTCGAGGTGATTGAGTGCGATGTTGTTGAGCAGGTAGCGGTATGAACGGGGATTTTTCTCCAGTGCAACGACATGCGATCTTGTATACTTGGCCAGAGGAAGAGAGAAGTAACCAATGCCGGCAAACATATCGATCACCGTGCCGACGTTCTCGACACGCGACATCCGTATGCGTTCATTGATGTTTCCCGATGAGAACATGAGCGAGGACAGGTCGATGCTGTAGAGGATGCCGTTTTCATTGTGGACGGTCGTCGTGCGTCGCCCTGCAAGCAGCTCATGGGCTGGGATGCGATATTCGCCTTCGACGATGCGTTTTTCCATGACCGACGCGACGCCTAGCACGCTTTGAAACGCGGCGGCAACGATATGTCTTTTTGGATGAAGCGCTGCTGGAACGGACAAGAGCAGGATGTCGCCGACGAGCTCATAGCGTGTGGGGATGAGGCCAAGTTCGCATTCGTCAAGATCATCCGAAAGCATTTCCCTGATCGCCCGCAGATGGCGCTGCTCCATCCCATCACTTTTCTATGGTGATCGTTATCGTGTCCTCCTTGTACTCGGAGAGGGAGGACAGCATACCAGTGATCGTGTTCTTGATGAACCGTTGGACGAAGGCGTTGAGCTGGACCTCACGATCGCCGATGAAGATCTTGACGTCCTGTTTGAGCGTCATGCAATCGTCAATCGTCCGCTCTCCCTCGACGATGGCATAGAGCATCTCCTCGCATGAGAGGCCACACCCTTTGCAGTCAATCTCTGGTATCTTCGAGAATGTCTTCTCCTCGATGATGTCGACAAGCCTTTCTATCTTGCCTATCGGCACGGCCTTTTTCCCCTTGTACTCCGATATCTCGTTCGCGACTAGGCCGCTTATGGCAAAGACCTCCCTGCGGAAGTCCTGTTCGAGCTCGTCGCTGTTGCGCGCAGTGATGATCTTGGGCACAAGCGCCTGCCTGAATCCCTCTAGTATGAGATAATCTGAATGGAAAAACGGCATCATGTCAAGCAGCTTTTTTTTGTCCTTGTAGATTATCGTCGTCTCCTCATCGCTGAGGATGCCTATCGACCTGGCGCCAGCCTTTGAAAAGAGGTCGGTGTCGACCCCTGGGGCGTTGACGGTGAAGTCGGGATGCGAAACGTGTTTGACCGCAGCCACGCTCCTTCCCCTCCGACGAAGCTCACGTATGATCGACGTGACGACCGCCGTCTTGCCTGAATTCTTATACCCATACACACCGAATACCTTCATTCTACCACATATGGATGCAGTCTGTAAGATTATTAAAACGTTTCCATCGATTTTCAGGAAAGAAACAACGTTACAACTAACAAATCACATTCACACCACAGAAAGGTATTTAATAACATATAAAAGAGTGTATAGTGATTGACATGACCCTTCGGGTAAAAATACTAAGGGACGTCTACGATATGGTCGTCTCGTCGACCACGGAATACGAAACGTTCCTTCTGTATGGATTTTATTCAAAAAACGAGAATTATCTCTATGTAATCGATGTGGATATGGAGTCGTTCACTTCGGATACCGTTGCATCACTTCCGCAGTACAAGGCCCACCTCGAGCTCATTGGGTGGGGGTATGCCCAAGAGGAAGGAACATCGTTCGTGCCGTTCGAACGGTTCAAGACCCAGGCCCGCTTCGAGGACGCGTTTCCCGTCTCTGTCATGATGGTCATACATCCCGAACACGATGGCGACGTGCGCTGCATGGTGCTCAACGGACTCAGACTCGAACGTGTGCCGTACCAGGTCATGGATGAGCTCGACCGCAGCTATGACGCGTTCATATCCCAACAGCACAATCTGGCAGAGTACACGTCGGAGCGCCGCGAGGAGGAGGCCACACCCGTGATGACGAAGCGAGGCATGATGCAGTCGCTCATCGAGGACCTCGAGGAGAAGGTATCCTACCTCGAGGACAAGGGGATATCACGGCATATGTACCCCGACTTCGAGAAGGCGATAGAGCTTGCGGACGAGGGCCTCTACGGTCGCGCCGGATTCTACCTCAAACGCGTTCAAAAAAACATTGAGCGCGACGTAGTCACATACCGATACAAGGAAAAGTACGACACCCTCTACACCAACGTGCTCACCATGGTCGAATCGCTTGCCAACACGGGCAGGAAACGCACGTATGCGTCCCGATTGGATAAGGCGACCACCCACTATCACAAGGGGGAGTACAAAGAGGCTGCCCAGCTGCTCTCCTCCCTCTACGATGCGTTACGTACCGAGGAGGACGTGGTGCCACGGGAGCCGAAGCTCCAGACCGTATCATACAACGAGGGTGAGGAGGAGATAGACGAGGCCCTGAAGCCTATTCTCTCAGAAGAGGAGTTCGAGGAGGAGATGCGCATGCACAGCCCATATCGCTCCGAGGAACAGATGCAAAAGGAGCTCGAGTCCATGGGCGACCTCGCCGAGAAGATCGAGGCACTCGAGAAGGTGCTCAAGGACTCACCGAACAACACGTGGGCGTGGGGCGAGCTTGGCGACTGCTACTTCGAGGCTGGAGAGCTCGAAGAAGCGCTCAGTGCGTATGAGCGCCAGTTGCGAAAAACGCCCGACAATGCCGTCCTCCTTAACAACATGGGCGTCATCAACAAGCTCCAGTCACGCTACAAGAAGGCCACGGAGTACTTCAAGAAGGCTGTCGAGGTAGACCCCAACTACGCCGAGGCACACTACAATCTGGGATTTATCATGTTCGAGGAGGGCGACCTCGACGAGGCTATCAAGCAATACAAGACCACGCTCGAGCTCATGCCTGAGTTCAACCTTGCACGCGACAGCCTCAAGGTCGCCATGAACAAGCGTGACGCATATGCCAAACAGCAATTCACGTGGAAGAATCTATGATCTACACATACACCTAGACACGCACTCGCCCGTCCGATTCTCGCCTTCTGATTATTACGTGACGCTGCTCGAGCTCGGCATCGCGACGGCCGGATTCGTCATGCACGATGCGACCCCCGCATGCGAGCCGCTCGAAGGCATTGCCGCATACTTCGGCATCGAACGCACGATCCCCCGCACCGGCGCACGCCATATGAAGGCGGACTACTCGCTTGCTCACGCAACCTGCGGACACGACCTTGCCGACCTCGTCGGCAACATGGTGCGGGAACGCATCGACATCCTGGCCCACCCGTTCGCCCCCGGGGTGTTGTGTTCCGATTGGGACTACCTTCTGGATATGATGTCAGAACACACCATCGCCATCGAATATAACGCAAGCTACGGGGGTCCCGCCTGGCTCTACGAGCAGGCGGAATCTCAAGGCGTGCAGATAACGTTTGGAAGCGACGCCCATTCGCCCGATCAGCTATCAATAGACATTCCCCCATTCATCACACCCCTTTCAGAGCTTCCGTTCGTAGCGCGCCGTGTATAACAAACACCACATCATGTGCCCCTGCATGAATAGAAGAGGCCACCTAGGGGATATGGGGCGCCCCTGGGCAGTCAATGAAAAAAAATTTTTGCTGGTTTGGATAACTGATAATCAACCGTTTAATGCGGGAGATTCGTGCATGGGGCAATGCGCCATGCGCAAAGCCCTACACCGGAAAAAATTAATAAGCGTGGGCACGAGGGAACAAACATGGGAGTGTTCGATAAGTTCATGTTTCGCCCTGAACGCCTCAATCGCGAAGCGATGAAGGCAGCCGAGCGCGGCGACTATTCCACGGCGCTCGATCTCGTCGACCAGGCTCTGTGCGAGCGTGCCGGGAACCCCGTATTTCTTCAGAACAAGGGCTTCTTCTTGGCAAAACTGGGACAATACGATGAGGCGATCGAATGCTACGAGCTTGCGTACGGCTACGATAAGAAGAATCACGAGCTCCTGGCCATGAAAGGGTCTTTGCTCGTGCGCAAGGGGCGCTACGACGAGGCACGGAACGCGTTCGAGACCGCCATGACAAAAGCTGCGCACAACGAACGGATCATGAGCCAGAGCGCCATTGGATTCTACGACATGGGCGACAAGGAACGAGCAAAGGAAGTGCTCGAGACGATCATGCACTCGCCCATCATGGGCAATTATGCAGAGACATGGGTCTACCGCAGCAAGATCGCCTACGACGAGGGGGACCTCGCCGAGGCGCACGCCTTTGCCGAGATCGCGCTTGAAATCGATGGCACCAACGATGCGGCACGGGCCATGATCGAGAAGGTGAAGCGGGATGAACGCACAACAGGCACGTGACTTGACCGTGTCGGTGGGATCGAGAAATCCCGTGAAGGTAGGGGCAGTATCACAAGTCATGTGTGAGATCTTCGACGCGCGTGGCATCTCGTGCACCGTCCGTGCATGCGAGGCCGATTCCAACGTGCCGCCCCAGCCCATTGGCTTGGAAACGATCTTTGACGGTGCCCGCAATCGTGCCTGCCATGCGCTCGAATCAGTGGAAGGTGCCACTTACGGCATCGGCATCGAGGCAGGCATCTATGCGGTGCGCGGCGTGTCCCTCGATGTGCAGTACTGCATCATATTCGACACGGATGGATGGATGACAGTGGGACATAGCGGAGGATTCGCCTATCCCCCTTCAGTACTGAGCGAGGTCGAGAAGGGTCACGAGATCGGGGACATCTTCGCAACACTGAGCGGGAATGAAAACATAAAAAGGGAACAAGGCGCAATAGGCATGCTTTCAAAGGGGCATATCGACCGTACCGCCTTCACGCGCCATGCCGTCCTCATGGCGATGGTGCCGCGCCTTTCTCCAGAACTGTATGATAAATAAAAGAGAAGGACTACTCTTCCTCGTACTGGTGCATGATGAAGTCGATCTGCATGTTGGATTCAGGATCGAGTTCGACCTCGGAGGCTGCATATACCGCCTCGGCGATGAACTCGCCAAGCGTCTTGCTCCGGTCCTCCTGACATACGCGGGCAAAGAGGACCCCCGCACCGTAGTCGATAGCTATCTTGGATACGCCGTCGCTTTTCTTCTTTCCGCAAAAGAGACAAGCGGTCTCGTCGATAGAGCCCTTCTTGTTGTATATTACTATCTTGTCCGTCTTGCTTGCCTTGGTCAACTCAAGATCGCTCACATTGCTCACCATAGAAAACACGTGATGCGAGACTTTTAAGCCTATTGGTTTTGCTAGAGACATTTGACTTAATGTTTTTCCTTTATTTGTGAAACTGACTCGTTGTAGTAGTCGCAAGAGGAGGATATCGTGCATAGCGCACACAGTGGGCGTATGGGTCGGCATATCTGCTTTCCAAACGAGACAAGCGTCTCGTTGAGCATTCCCCAGTATCTACGGGGCACGACGGCCGCAAGCTCTCGCTCCGTTGATTCCGCAGACGAGGTCGATACCCATCCGATCCTGTTGGCGATGCGGTGCACATGAGTATCGACAGGAAGGGCTTCCTTTTCAAACGCATAGACGAGGACGCAGTTGGCCGTCTTCGGCCCCACGCCAGGCAGCGCCTCGAGACCCTCGCGCGTGTCAGGGACAACGCCATCTCGCTCCTCATCGACGATGCGCGCAACCTCCTTGACGCGCTCGGCCTTCACGGAGTAGAATCCAGTTGCATGTATCAGGCGTTCGATCTCGTCAACGGGCGCATCTTTAAGCGCTCTGGGGGAAGGGTATGCATCGAAGAGCATCTGAGCGGCCTTTTCAGTGTTCTCGTCCCTCGTGCGGTGGGAGAGGATCGTCGTAATGAGCACGCGAAACGGATCCTCCCTTCGGCGCGGTGGTACATCGACCATCTCGGCTATTCGTTCGAGCTGCCACCCTATGTCGTGCATGGGGTTATTCTACATGCGCGCTAATATGGTTATTGGTTGGTCCCGATGCCATACGCCCCATCTGATTCGGCGAAGGAGCCTTAAGTACCAATAGGAAATAAAGAAGTATAATAAGAATATTTTATACAATAAACTATATTAATACTACTTCAATTCTTTGTGCTACTGGGAGTGAATCACAAGATGACATACTGGGACCCTATAGAGACGATGCCACGCGAGGAACTCGAGGACTACCAACTCAAGAAGGTGCGGGCAACGGTACGCCATGCAGTGAAACAAAGCCCATATTATGCGCGCCACATACCCAAGGAGTGCAGGGATGTGCGCACGATGCAGGACATAGCGCGACTCCCTGTGTGCGACAAGGATGACATCCGAAAGGACCAGGAAGCCATGCCACCGCTTGGAAGGATGCTGTGCGTACCGGAGGAGAAGGTCGTCTACATCTCCGCATCATCTGGATCAACGGGGGCGCCCACAGCATCGCCGTTCACCCAGCGCGACTTCGATGAATGGATCGATTACGAGGCACGCCTCTTCTATTCCTCGGGCCTTCGCAACACAGACAGGTACTGTCATGCGCTCAACTTCTCACTCTTTGTGGGAGGACCATGTGTGCTTGGTGCCCAGAAGGTCGGGGCGCTCTCCATCCATGCGGGCACGATACCCTCAGAACGTCTCATAAAGATCATCGATCAGTTCAAGCCTACCGTCATCTGGACCACGCCCTCGTATGCGTGGTATCTCGGCGAGACGGCGGAGAAGATGGGATTCGACCCTGCCGCATCGTCGATCAAACGCCTCTTTGTCGCAGGTGAGCCGGGAGGGTCGATCGAGACGACCAGACGCCGCATCGAATCGCTCTGGAACGCCAGCGTGCACGACTATTACGGTATCTCGGATATCTTCGGCGCCTGCGCGGGTGAATGCACTGCCAAGGAGGGCCTCCACCTTGCGGAGGACCACATGCTCCTCGAGGTGATCGATCCCGAAACGAACGAGCATGTCGCAGAGGGCGAAAAGGGGGAGATGTACCTTACGACGCTCAGGAAGGAGGCACGGCCCCTCATACGATTCAGGACGGGAGACATCGTCACGTACGAGACGGACCGGTGCTCGTGCGGAAGGACACACCTGCGGCTGACAGGCATTCACGGACGTGTCGACGACATGCTCATCATCAAGGGCGTCAACGTGATGCCCTCTGCAATCGAATCGATCATTCGCTCGAACGAGGACCTTACCGGCGAGTACCGGCTCGTCGTGACACGGGAAAATCACCTTGATTCGCTTACGGTGGAAACGGAACACGTCGATAGATTCAAAGGCAATCTCGCCCTGCTCGAACAAAAGATCCAACACGACATCAAAGCTGCGCTCGGCGTCTCCGCGCGGGTAGTGGTCTACGACGAGGACACGCTGCCGCGCGCGACCCACAAAGCCAAACGCATCATCGACAAGCGCGAACACGTTTGGAACGAATAATGGAATTTTATCCGCGAACCTGACGAATAGCAATATTTTTAAACTACGATTCAGTGGTAATACCATACCTTCTGACGGTGAATTTTCATGACAAACGAATATAGTGCAAACGATATCCAAGTGCTCGAGGGGTTGGAGGCAGTACGAAAGCGCCCTGCGATGTATATAGGGTCAACGGACGCTCGAGGACTCCACCACATGGTCTACGAGGTCGTGGACAACAGTATCGACGAGGCACTGGCAGGATTTTGCTCAGTCATCACCGTCAAGATAGGGGGCGACAACACCGTCACCATCACTGATGATGGGCGCGGCATTCCCACCGACACGCACATGCTCTCCGGGAAGCCCGCGCTCGAGATCGTCATGACTAAGCTTCACGCAGGGGGAAAGTTCGACAACAAGACCTACAAGGTCTCAGGCGGCCTCCATGGTGTCGGCGTCTCCGTGGTCAACGCACTGTCAGAATGGCTCGAGGTCAAGGTGAGAAGGGACGGCAAGGTCTACTACCAGCGCTACGAGAAGGGAGTACCAAAGACCGAGATGAAGGTCATTGGCGATGCCGACGAGACGGGGACTGAGATCTCGTTCAAGGCAGACGGCGGCATCTTCGAAAACATCGATTTTACCTTTGACGTGCTCGCCAATCGCCTGCGCGAGCTAGCGTTCCTCAACAGGGGCATCGAGATCGTATTGAAGGACGAGCGTGTCAACAAGGAGAAGTACTTCAAGTACGACGGCGGCATCGTTTCGTTCGTGGAAAAGCTCAACGCGAACAAGGAGGTGCTGCATGAGAAACCGATCTTTCTCACCAACACCAAGGAAGCGGTGAGCGTGGAGATAGCGATGCAGTACAGCACGTCGTTTTCCGAAACGATCTACACGTTCGTCAATAGCATCAACACCATCGAGGGTGGGACGCACCTGAGCGGATTCAAGGCAGCGCTCACAAGATCGCTCAACGATTACGCCCGCGACAACAACATCCTCAAAAACGGCGCTTCGCTTACGGGCGAGGACTGCAGGGAAGGGCTTACATGTGTGATAAACGTCCAGATCCCCGATCCCCAGTTCGAGGGGCAGACGAAGATGAAGCTGGGCAACAGCAACGTGCGCGGCATCGTCGAGTCGATGGTCACCCAGTCCCTCGGAGAGTTCCTCGAGGAGAATCCATCGATCGCACGCAAGATCATAGAGAAAGCGTCCGTTGCGTCGCAGGCGCGAGAGGCGGCGCGCAAGGCGCGTGAGCTCACCAGGAGAAAGAACGTGCTCGAGTCGTCGGCACTTCCTGGAAAGCTTGCCGACTGCTCGAACAAAGACCCCTCAAAAAGCGAGGTCTTCATCGTCGAGGGTGACTCGGCAGGCGGCTCTGCCAAACAGGCGCGCGACAGGCATACGCAGGCGGTGCTTCCGCTGCGCGGAAAGATCCTCAACGTCGAGAAGGCACGCATCGACAAGATATTCAAGAACAAGGAGATCTTTGCCTTGATAACGGCCATCGGCACGGGCATAGGCAACGAGTTTGACGTATCAAAGGCGCGCTATCACAAGATCATCATCATGACGGATGCGGACGTCGATGGGGCACATATCAGGACACTGCTTCTCACATTCTTCTACAGATACATGAAACACCTCATCGACGCGGGGTACATCTACATCGCGCAGCCACCACTCTACAAGCTCAAGAAGGGCAAGACGGAACGCTATGCGTTCAACGAGGAGCAGCGCAAACGCATCGGCGAGGAGCTAGGCCCCAACTACAGCGTCCAGCGCTACAAGGGTCTTGGCGAGATGAACCCCGACCAGCTCTGGGAAACGACGATGAATCCCGAATATCGAAAGCTCATGAAGGTGACCTCTGAGGACGCCGTCGCCGCGGACGAGATTTTCACGATACTCATGGGGGAAAAGGTCGAACCCCGAAAGGAGTTCATCAAGACCCATGCGGCCTCCGTGACCGTCCTTGACATATAAATGGGAAAAGGGGATTACAAGTAGACCTCGTCGTCACGCTTCACTTCTTCGCCACCCATCTTGATAACATAATCTGCGGCGTTTTGCAATGCCACGGAAAACCCAGGGTCGGCACCGATGACGATGGTCTCCTTTCCGTGTTCCTTGGCCTTGATGAGTATGGGGAGGAAGTCGGCATCGCGCGTTGCAAGCGCAACTGTGTTGATGCTGTCCATGAAGATGACCTCCATCGCATCGACGCCGATGCGCACGTCGGTGTCGCCGGTAACGATGATGACATCGAATCCCTGATTGGATATGGCCTCAATAAGGCCCTGGGAGGCAAACTGATTTAGGAATACCTTGGCGATACGGATATCCCCAAGGTCATCGAGGATCCTGCGGATGTCCTCCAAATCAATGGCAAACTCTCTTCGGAGGATGTTGGGCCCATCAACGAGCAGGCCGATCTTTTTCTCCTCCTTCTTTTCCTTCCGGTACATGGAACCAACATAACGGCTGATGTCCTTACCGGCACTCTTTATATTTGTCAATCGTGGCAATCATATCACCGATGTAATAGATGTAATACATTATGTTTGCTTGTGCAAATTTAAATAGTTAACTAAGTTGCGCCTCTTTTTTTGTGGGACATGTTTCATGTGTCGTACGATTCAGAAACTCCCTGTTACTTTGGTTTTTAGTGATTCGAATATTTTTGAAGCGAGATATTCCAGATTCACAACGTCCTCCTTGTTGTACTGGAGCAGCGTTGAGAGCGCAGACTCGTCCTCGTGCCGCTTGTAGCGGTACCACAAACGCACCGCGTCGGCACCTGACAGGCCCTGCGTGTCGTCGGAACGGCATATCCCAAGTTCCCGCTCGATCACCTTGAGCCCTCCATGCATGTTGAGGCGCTTGGCCGCAAAGCAGAGGTCGAAGTGAAGCGGCGGCACGGGGATGTCAAACTCATGCAGCAGCACGGGGATGTCAAATCCGCGGCCGAAGAACGTGACGACCATCTTCTTGCCGTCAAGCGCCGATGCCAGCGCCTCGCGCGTAAGGTCCTTGCCGCGCACGAACGCCTTGAACGTCGCGCCGTCGTAGAGGCCCACGACCGTCGTCGCGTTGCCTGCGAAATGACCCGTCGTCTCGATGTCGAGGTAGACGACATCGTCCCTGAACGTCTCGAAGAGGCGCCAGTGTTCGTTGCCGGGGAGCCGGTGAGCGAAGAAGTCGCCGTTTCTGACAGAGAGATTCGCCGATGCCTTGAGCAGGTCCTTGTCGTAGCGGAGCTTGCGCTGCGAAGAGATGCGCGGCACCGACGATGCACCCATGAAGTCGCCCCATGTCGTAATGCCGCTGTCCCAGAGGGTGCGCTCCATTCTGTCGCCGATGCCATCAAGGAGGATGAACGTTCGCTCGATCATTGCCCTCACTCGTGCCGTACGATTTATAATAGTTATGGGAAGGGCCGCGCCCTGCGATCATGGTGTTGGAAAAACATCTTTGCCCACGGATGGGCGAGTACGCGCAAAACGGCATTGCGCAGTTCCATGTCATCATACATCGCCGCGTGCGTCTCCACCAGCTTCGACCTGGTCATGCTTCGTATGGCGCCGTAAGAGCGAGAGCGTTCCATAATGGTTGCAAAGGGCAGCTGGTCCAGGTGGTTCGCTACGAGAGGGATGATGGTGCTACCATAATTCGCATATGTCGCATCACTGACGAATCGACGCAGGCAAAAGAGCTCGGTCATCACCACGTCGAGTAACAACACGAAAAAGTCGCGCATCTTCTTATCACATTCCAGTTCATAAGCAAGGAGAACATGTTCAACGAGTGTCCTGATGACCGTTCTCTCATATGATTCAGGCAAAGGGAGCGGAAGGTCCTGCAACTCATAGGGCTTCACGTTGAATGTGAGCGAGTATGCAGAGAAGACCCAATTTGCGACGCAGCTGTTGAGAACTGCCAAAAGAAAGGCATAGTCATCCCTTGAAGCATCGGGGAGCACGATGACCCTGACACCATTGGTAAGGAGCTCATGGCCATAGTGAAGGGAGAAGTGAAGCTTCTTCTTCTCGCCACGATGGGCCATCTGCCGTCCCACGATCTTTGGGGAACCGTCCATGAGCTCACCTACTGTCGTCGCGCCTGCGATGGGGTGGCGCAACCGTCTGGCACGCACGTCTTCACCCCGTATCACCCATCGTTTCGATCCCAGACCATCCAGCTCGACATGCCAGTCCTTGATATGATTTGCTGCGATGAGAAGCTCTTCAGTTGGTACCGCTGAGAGATGCTCCCTGTCTAGTGTCTCATCCACCTTTCCAACGAATATTTCCATATTCATCTCGGACAGCCGTGGGAACGATGACATGTAGGAAAGTATGTCGTGGCCTCCTTGACCCCCGACCGGGAGGGGGAGTCGTGCGAGATGAGATGAGGAGAGTATGTTGTTAATGGTCGTATCGATGCCCATGATGGATCGCATTGAGAAGATCTCGGGCACTGATATAGAAGGAAAAAATGTTATTGTGCCGTCCATGTTATTCGAGCACAGCCGGCCCACGAAAACCGAGACCTCGAAGAGCACGGCGCCGCCAAAGATGGTACGGGTCGTTTCATATGGGAAGTGGTAAACCTCGCTGAGCACATGTCGCACGTAGTGTGTGCGGAGCTCGTGCGTATCACTATCGCCCCACACCATAGAGGGAACGACGAGTGAACAGTGCCCTCCCTCCCTGAGAAGCTCGATGGAGAGCGCAAGGAAGAGACGTGAGTACTCTATGTTGCCTTTTAGTGTTGGGAATCGTTCTCGATAGATGTGTGAGATGGCACGCTTCTCGGTACGCGGGAGATCGAGATTCTTGACCTTGCCATAAGGGGGATTGCCGATGACGACATCGAATCCACCACGCTTCGAAAACACGTCTGCATGCCATTTTGTCCATTCATGGGGCATGCTCCCTTGAACGCTCCCATCCCCTGCGTAGGTGGTATGCGAAGGGGAAGTCCTTCCATCCTCATCTTGCCGTATGGTCCCGAGCAAACCGTTGCCCACATGGCAGCGGTCTCCTACATCCCTTAACTCACCTGTGCTGCATAAGGCCTTCATGCGCAGCCTGAGGCGCGTCATGTCAACGAGCATCGCAGAGATGTCCACGCCACAGATGCAGTGCTCGATGAAGTGCCAGGGGGCGTCTATATCCTTTGCTGCCTGAGGATGAACGTCGACGAGTGCTTCGTGCAATCGAACGAGTGTTGACAGGGCCTCTACGAGGAAATGGCCATTTCCGCAGGAAGGATCGACGATACGGACGTTACGGAGAGCATGTGTGAACGCATCGAGCCAGGCAGGATCGCCCGAGCGAAGCCCTTCGTCCGCTCCGTGGTACGATGTTGCGCTGGCTCCGTTTGCCATCGATACGACACATGGGACAATGGTACGCCAGCACATATGGGTCACCAACGGTTGTGGGGTAAAGAAGCATCCGCACGTCTTGCGGCTTTCCTGATCCAATATGGCTTCTGCAACGTGAGCTATCACATGGACATCAAGCTCTCCACGAGAAACGGGAAGAGGAAAAAACGACCAATCACCAGCGGAGTAGAAGAACGGATCGGGGATGTTCGTAGAAGGGGCGGCTCCACCAAGGAGTATCGAGGGACCAAGCGGTGGCACCATCTCCGCTTCTGCTTCATGAGGTGGATACGCCATGAGCCCTATAAGGCGAGCGACCTGTTCCGACCAAGGTACGGCATCATGAGATGAGCGTCCAGGTACCGCCTGGAACGGTCCTCTACCACAGAGGTGTCCACGATGCACAAGGTGATCGAGTAACAGCAACTGCAGCACATAACGAGTGGCATCGTCGGTATTGAGCGTTCCCTGCAGTGCGGATATGCCCTTTTCACAATGTGACGCAAGGAGTGCGATGACGTCCCTGCGCTCAAGGAAGCTATGCCACCCCCATAGATCGCTGGGGTGTCGCAATGCGTCATGCAGCAATTCGACACCATGTTCTGTGCCATGCCCTGCATCGATGGCACGGTGGTAGTTGTGTGACCCGATGCGCGCATCGATTGTCATGCGGTCCTCACTCTGTGAGAAGACGATAAGATGATGTCTTGACCCATCTTGCTCGCATCTTTTCCTGTCAAAATGGTCCTTGCCACGCCTTTCGTCAAAGAGGTAAAAGATGATGTCGCCATCAGAGTCCTTCAGGGTGCAACGATACGTACCTTTGCCCATGATGCGACAACGGGCATGAAGCATTCGTTCGATCCCTTCCAATGTGAGAAGGTCCTTAGGTATACGTGCCACACAACTATGAACTCGTGCAGCCATAAAAACGTTATTTGAAAAGAAGAATATAACAAGGCGAGTGGGCCCGACGAGATTCGAACTCGTGACCTTCGCCTCGTAAAGGCGACGTCATGACCAACTAGACCACGGGCCCGCCATCACTCACCAAGAGGATCATTCCTTATAAAGATTGCGTCCTCGACCTACCCTTGATCGCAAGGGCCACCCCGATGCCGACGATGGCACCGATTATGAACGTCCCAACAGGGACAAGCGGTATGCCTGAAGTACTTTCCTCGCCGCCGTTTGATACGTCGGGCGTACCGGGCGTGAATCCGCCCTTGGTGTACTTGAACGCGTTGGCGATGCCCTTTGCATACTTGTAATACATCGTCGCCTGCCCGTACGACTGGTCCTGCTCAAACGTCGAAGCATACTCGAAGTACGACATCGAGAGCACGGGTGTGATGTCATGGGACTGCTGACGCTGTATGGCCTCGCTTGCCTGTTGTTTGGCGCGCTGCATCGCAAGTTCGACACCTTCCTCGCCCGTCGCAAAGAATTGGATGGCGACCGATGCGCTCGCCTTGCTCTCCATCGCATCGTAGAGTGCTGCGGCGTAGTTGCCATTGTTGAACTCCTTTTGAGCGGACCGGAGGAGCTCCTGGGCATTCGTTATGAGTGAATTGGAGATATTGAGCCTTGTCGCGTAGATGAAGGTTAGGTTCGCATCGTTGATGAGTGTCTCTGCATCTGCCTCGAGCGCCGACATGTCGATTGACTCGCCGCCTGAACAACGTTCCATGACATCAAGCCAAAACCGGCTCGTGCGCGCACGCTCGTATGCGAACGCTGCATTGTAGAGTGCAGAAGCAGCATCGTTTAAGGTGACCTGCCTTTTCGCATCGTCCAGATAGCGCTGTGCCTCAAACGATCGTTCCTCCGCAGCAGAGTACGCCTCAAGCGCCGAGTATCCCTCGAGATCTTCGGAACGTTCCTCCACCATCGACGCCGTCTCGTCGATGAACGCTTGCACGTCATCGAGCGTTGAAGCCATGACCGAGCCGCGATCATCGCTTTGGAGGTATTCAAGAGAATAGCTGACATACATATATGATATGCGCGCCTGGAAGAGGTATGAAAGCGAGGTGTAGTACAACTCGTCCTCAATTGCTTTTTCAGTGTCGATGATGCGCTGGTCTGCCGAGTCCGTATTCTGGGCAAGTTCGGAACGTATGCTCTCGCTGATCGATGCTGATGAGAGTTCTTCGGTCACCTGTTCCTTGAGGTCCCTGGTCAAGGCGAGCTCCGCCTCGACATCTGATGCAAAAAAAGACGTGTCAACTTCGAGGTCGCCCTCGAACTCCTCTTTCTCATAGGTATACCCTGTGAACTCGGCTATTGCATCCTCTATATCGAAGACCTCCTTGACCTCCATGCCCCATTCTCGAGGTGCATACGTGCTGAGGTCGATCGT
The DNA here is from genome assembly GCA_004212155.1 of archaeon. Classification (GTDB taxonomy): domain Archaea; phylum Methanobacteriota_B; class Thermococci; order Methanofastidiosales; family NM3; genus NM3. Next base: position 61,084 of record RXIG01000002.1, on the reverse strand, counting down.
CTCGTCATCGTGCTGCACCGTTGCCTGGCCCTCGGGAACGAGGAATGTGGTGATGCCGTATTCATGGGCCGCCTTCGCCTTCTCGTATATGCCGCCCACGGGACCGATGGACCCATCGGGATTGATCATGCCCGTCATCATGACGTCCTGGTCCATCTCCCATCCATTGAGGCATGCCACGGTAGCGACGGTCAGGATGCCGCCTGCGGAAGGTCCCCCGATGACGGGCGCCTCGGAGACGATGGAGTAGTAAAAATTATGAGCCTGCATGTCCATACCTGTGAGTTCCCCTGCCACTGAAACAGCGATGCGCGCAGATGCCTGCGTATCGATCTCGGACAGGGGCCAGGTCTCAACATAGATCGAACCATCCCCCTCCGAGATACCAACGACCATCTCGCTCACCGTGCCGACATATGAACCATTTTGCATCGCGACCGCTGGCGCATGTATCGTTACTGTATGATCGAACGGTTGACCGTATGAGGGGTGCGGCACCATTGCCAGTAGCATGAGTGCACACATAAGCGTAATCACTGCCCTTCGCATCGTATCACGTTCACTACTTGCTTACAAAAGGAATAAAAAAGTATTGGAATTACAGCCAAAAAAAGAAAAATATAAAGGTTAGGGGTATTTTTGACCTACGTGTAACATCGCTTGTCCTTAGCGATGCCAAGCGCCTTGTCGGTCTCGTAGATCGCCTTCATCTTATCAGTCTCCATGCCGCACATGGCCTTGATGCAATCGATGTTTTCAGGCACGACGATCGATTCCTGGTGGACATTGGCCATGATATATGCGTAATTGTCGACGACATCGAGTGGTTCGTCCCATATGAACAGCTCAGGCATGTCGTAGCGCGGTCTGAAGTCGCGATAGTACTCTGCTATCTGGGCCGTGTCGGAAAATCCCTCTTTGCCCTTCCTGAGCACGATGCGCGGCGTTGAATCGAAAAGTTCAACAAGCTCCCTCTTTGTCGGCGGGGTCTCAAGGCGTACTCGAAGCGTGTGAACGTGTGAGAGCGTGTGAGGCACGGCAACGGCCATCGAGTAGATATTGATGTGCGGCATGACCGTCATCACATCAGGGCCGTGGTGTGAGACGCCCATGACGGGCTTCACAGCGTTTATTGGGCCCTTCTTCGATTCCTTCGGGTCTGCGGCGCGGCGTATGAGCGTGACAAAGACATTTTCCACACCATATGCCCCATCGAGCGTCGAGATGAGCCGTGAGAGTCCTGTCGTGTTGCATGATACCACGCGGGCGTGCTCCCTGTTGAGCGCCTCTTCATAGTTGGCAAGGGACGAGAAGGAAAATCCGGTAAGCGCATGGTCCTCACCACCCTGCACGATCGCCTTGACGCCCTTGGCCTCGTAGAGCGGCATGTTCTGCGCAGGTACCTTGCTGGGGGTGGCGTCAACGATGATGTCCGCCTCCTCGCAAAGGTCCTCCATCGTGCCCCCGACCTCGAATCCGCGGTCCTGGAACTCTGACGCACCATCGGGTGCGACGTAAACGGGATAGCCCCGCTGCCTGGCGATATCCATCTTGCATGCGTAGCGGCGTCCTGTGACCCCCGCGACCTCCATGCCTGGTGATGCAGCAACACCGTCAGCAACACGCTTGCCAATGGTTCCATACCCGACAATGCCTACTTTTATGGACATGAAATGACACCATGCAAGTCTTTGCAGCTAGCTTAAAAGTCTTTTGGTAAATATAATTCGCAGATACGTACAAATGAAGAATCATCTTCAGTTTCTGATACAATGCGCCCATGCTTCTGCTTCGGCCACGCCCACTCTCCCCTCGTCTCGATAATGACATACTGCCCTTGCCGCCGATGGTGCTCAGGCCCAGATGGTAAAGTATATTAAATCGTATTCAAAGTGAGATGTATGGATATCGACAGGGAACGACTAGCAGCGATGATCGATCATACTCAACTCAAGGGGAACGCTACGCACGACGATATCACCGCTCTAGCCAAAGAGGCCATTGAACACGGATTTGGCGCAGTATGTGTGAATCCATACTGGGTGGCCACAGCGCGCGAGCATCTCGACGGGTCACCCACGAAGATAGCCTGCGTCGTAGGATTCCCGCTGGGGCAGAACAAGACCGAGACCAAGGCAGAGGAGGGCCGTATCGCGATCGACGACGGGGCCGATGAGCTCGACATGGTCCTCAATCTCGCCGCGCTCAAGTCCCAGCGATTCGGCGATGTGGAAGACGACATCGCACGGGTTGTCGCGCTCGGTGTGCCCGTGAAGGTGATCATCGAGGCATGCGACCTGCTCGACGAGGAGAAGGTCATGGCATGTGAGCTTGCCAAGCGTGCGGGCGCTGCATATGTCAAGACATCGACCGGATTCGGCAGGTACGGCGCCACCGTTGAGGATGTCAGGCTCATGAGGCGCGTCGTTGGCGACGACGTGGGCGTGAAAGCGGCAGGCGGCATCTCAACGCTCGAGGCTGTCAAGGACATGATCGAAGCGGGCGCCACGCGCATCGGCACCTCGCATGGCGTACGCATCATGAAGGAATTCTAAAGAAATTGATTAGTAAACGTCGACTGCCTTGAGGAACATCTTCTTTATCGCCTCGCCCGCAAGGCTCTTGAGTATCTCCTTGTCATCGATCATGCCAAAGATGCCAAGGGGTATGCGCGCCCCGGCCGACGACACGTGTCCTCCTGCCGAGCCGATGGTGCCAAACGCTTCCTCCAACGTCTGTCCCAGATGGAGCTTGATATCCTTCGTGCGTGCAGATATGTAGAGCGAGTCGTTGAGCACGCCGAAGACGAGCACGGTCGAGACCCCTTCCAGATTGAGGAGGTATTCGGCCGCCTGCGGGAGCGAGTCCCTGTTCGAGATGTAGCCAACGTTCGATATGACATACCCGTTGACCACCTCGCGACCGAGCACCGCCTTTCCGATGATGTCTAGTACCTCGGATGAGATGGTGGGGTTTTCAATCTTCGAGAGCATCTCCTGGTCGACCTTCGTCTGCAACCACGCCACCGCCTCGACGTCCTCGCGGGATATGCGACGCCTGAAGTTGTTGGTATCGGTCATGATGCCATAGAGCAGCGCCGTGGCAAGCGATTCATTGAGCTCGATGTCGAAGTCGACGAGATATTCCGTCAGCATCGTCGAGACGGCGCCTATGTGGCTTCGTACGTCCTCCACCGAGAGGGAATAGTCCCCGCTCTTTGGATGGTGGTCGATGATGATATCAGGCGTGATGTCGGACGGAAGTATGCTCGTGTTCGCATCCGATGAAAGGTCAACGAACGCCAGGCGGTCATAACCCCTCAGGAGGTATTTGTTGTACTCGTCGATGCGCACAAGGTCGATGCCCAAAAGATTGACAAACACCTTGTTTTGCTGGTGGCCGATGTTGCCGCCATAGAGGATGTCCGAACTGACCCCCTGCTTATCGGCGATCCTTTGCAGCGCCATGGCGGACGCGATCGCATCGGGGTCGGGATTATCATGCATGATGATGCCAACACGCTCTCCGCGCTTGAGTCCCTGCTTCAGCCGTCGCGCTCGCTCGATGCGCTCTATGGAATGGAGTTTCTGCAATGCGACCTCTGCCATAGCCGTCTGGGGCGTGATCACAGCACCCGCACCGCGGGATTTGAGCTCCTTGACATCCTTGGGCCGCGTGGCCCTCACCACGATGAACGCATAGGGATTGAGGTCATAAACGTAGGTGAGAAGCTTGCTGTTGGTCTCGCCCTTGCCCGTAAGGATGAAGATCACGCTCGATTGCTCAATCGCCCTGCGCACAGCCGATGCTGCAGAGAAAAAATCGCCCTCGATAACGGCAAATCCCTTCTCCTTGAGCTCCTTGACGCGTGAGGCCTCCTTTTCAATGATCGTTACGGTCTCCCCGCGCTCCTTGAGCGCCGAGGCGATCGTAAAGCCCACTGTTCCGGGGCCGAGAACGAGATACATCATGGAACACCATCGAGACATAATGCCGGCTATTATAAAAAATTAACTACTCCCCGAGGGGTGGTATGAAGAGGCTACACGGGTCCGAGACGGTAAAATTTAAAAAGGGATGTCATAAAGTATGACTAATTCTACGGGGGAGTCAAGTTGGAAGACGACTTATACAAAGAGCTTGGAACATTAAAGACATCACATCAGGAGCTCAGAGACAAAATCGATATTCTCAAGACAGAAATAGAAGAAAGCATCAAAAAGAGAGATGAAAACAATAAACAATTCAAGGAGTTATTGGCTCAGCTCAAGGAAGCTAAGGAGAAGAGGGACGAGGCCAACAAGGAAGTTGCCGCCTACAAGGAACGACGCGATGAAAAGCGCAAAGAACTCTCTAAGCTAAAGGATGAGCTAAAGGGCATAAAGAAGGAACTTACCGATGAGGACGGTTCCTCTCCCAATCCATTCAAGCTGCAAAAGCGCATCGATGAGATGGAATGGAAACTTGAAACATCAGTCCTCTCTCTCAAAGAGGAAAATAAGCTCATAACTCACATAGCCGATATGCGCAAGGACCTTGAGTCTACGAAGCTCTCAAAGGAGACGCGTGACAAGATCAAGAGCTTGCGCGAACAGATATCCGAGCTTCGCAAGGATATCGATGCCGAACACGAAAAGGTTGTTGAGTTCTCACAGGAATCAGCCAAATATCACGAGCGAGTAACATACTACTCTCAGCGCGCATCCGAGACCAAGAAGGTGGCGGACAAGGCGCATCAGGACTTTTTAGCGAAGAAGTCCGTGCTCAACAACACCTATGCCGAGCTTCGCAAGATACGCGACCAGATGAACAGGCACAGGGACAAGATTGGCGAGAAAAAGGCTGAAGGACATGTCCGCCGCACGAAGGAAAAGGAAAGAGAGAACAAGAAGATGATGGACGAGATCAACGTCCAGGCAAAAGACCTCTACGACCGATTCATTAGCGGCGAGAAGCTAAGCACCGAGGAAGTGCGGATTCTACAGGAATCCAACTTCCTTTAGCAATACACTCCATACCCTCCTGATTTTGTTCATTTTCAATGCGTAGTGGCCACGAGGTCATGCGCCATTTAAATAATCAATGCATACGACCTTTTGATAGCATTGTCGCCATGCGTCGCATTTTTGAAAGAGTGGGCCATCACGTAGGCCTACCTGGGTCCTCTACAAGAGGGGGCTTCGCACATAAGGTCGCATCTTTTCATGTGCGTTCGCACGCAGTGCCTGCGGCATGCGTGCCGGATGCGAGATGGCATCCTCTATCCCCGCAAACGCATTGGGAAATGTCTTTCTCAGTATGTAGTATGCTACGTTCACGTCAGCGTTGGCAACGCTGCCGTCGCCGGTATGAACAGGCCTCTGCGAACACGCAGTCCCGCAGCGCCACCTGGCGCGTTTGATATGCGTACACGAAAGAGACTAGGATGAGAACGCATACAGTGAATATGTATGGAATAGCCTATAACAATGGGAAATTGCCATAGCTTCATGTTCAGCCAATTGGGCCTTTATGTTCAAAGTTGCCGTTATGTGCAAGCCACAAGAAGAGAAACTTTTTATAGACAATCATTTATAGAAAACACTACGATTGCCGCATATAAAGGGGATAAAGCGTGGAAAAAAAAATTCTCGTTCTCGGTGTCGACAGAGACAACGATATTGGAGATAAAACAGGCATAAATGGCCCTATTCTGGGAAAAAAGGCACTTATGGATACTGCGCTTGCCCTGGGAGTGAAGGACCCGACGGAATCTGACACCAACGTCCTTTTCCACTGCATCAAGCTCTACGACCAGCTCGAGGCCGAGGGGCGCGAGGTATATGTTGCATGTGTGACGGGCGACAAGCAGGTCGGTGTCACATCAGACATGGTCATATCCGAGCAGCTCGACACGATCATCTCGCTCTATGACACGCGCAACACCATCCTGGTGACCGACGGCAGGGAGGACGAGAACATCCTTCCCATACTCCAATCGAAGTTGTCACTCGTGTCCATCGAACGGGTCACGGTGCAACAAAGCGAGAGCCTGGAGGACACCTATTTCATCCTCCACCGCTATCTCAAGCGTATGATGGAGGACCGCAAGGTATCGGGACTGCTTCTCGGGCTGCCCGGCATCATTATCCTGATCTACGCGTTCACCTACCTCTTTCCCGAGTTCACCAAGTATGGGTGGTTCTCGACGTTCTCTATCGTCGGCATCTACCTCTTTGCCAAGGGGTTTGGCGTCGACGACTACGTCAGGGAGCGCATAACGCCCAGAAAGATCAAGCTCATCGCCTACAGCGTAGCGCTCGTCATCGCAGCGTATGGCGCCTACAACGGATTCCAGAACATCAAATGGGGCATGGTGCCCTACCTCAACTGGGAATCGGTGCGTTACGTCTTCACCGTCTTCTTCGATGGTTCGTTCCCGCTGCTCTACATAGGCATCCTCGCGGCGCTTGCCGGCAACGTCATCAGCGCATACACGCGGGGATTCAACTATATATGGAACCATCTCATCGTCTTCATCCTGGCATGTGGCATCTTTGGCACCATATATCAGTACACATCATTTACCCAAAACGAGATAACACGCAACGAGATGGTGTTCTCGCTGCTCGTGATCGGATTCCTCTCCGTGATGGGCATCGGTGTCTCGCTCATCCAGCGCTCGAAGATAAAGAGGGAAACAAGCAAACAGAGGCGATTGCCCATCGGTGGGCGAGGCATACTCACCCTCTTCATCGGCATTTTCGTCATAACTGCGCTTACCGTCTATGCGCTTGACGAGACGGCCATAGAACCGACGGGAGACCTGACATTTCCCGTGACGCGCAGCCTCGCAGACCAGGACAACCCCGTGATGGGGGAGATGGAGGGAGCAGGGGCGTTTTTCCTGTGGGAAGACAACAGGGATGGCAAATGGGACATCTTCATCAAATACCTCGATTCGTCGGACGAGGTAAACCTAAGCGACAACCCTAACGATCAGCGCCATCCTCGCACATGGCAGGGCAAGGTCGTCTGGGAGGACAATCGAAACGGCAACTGGGACATCTATCTCTACGACATCGAGAGCGGAGCGACCTCGCGTATCACAAACGACCCGTTCAATCAGACGAATCCCGACATCTACGGCTCGGTCATCGTCTGGGAGGACGACCGCCACGGCAACTCGGACATCTACATGTACGACATCGAGGACGGAAAAGAGGAGCGCATCACCATGGACGACCCCGAGCTGCAACCGTTCCAGACCTCTCCGCGCATCTACGATGATACGATCATATGGCTCGACAACAGGTTCGGGGAGTTCAACATCTTTAGCTACGACATCGCCACGGGTAACGAAAGCACGATCACAAGCGGACGGTCGATCAAGTTCAATCCATCGATCCATGGCGATACTGTCGTCTGGGAGGACAATCGAAACGGCAACTGGGACATCTTCAGGTACAATCTGACAACGAATGTGCAGACCCAGGTGACAAGCAGCCCCACCAATCAGATCAATCCGTCGGTGTACGGACAGTACATCGTCTGGGAGGACGACCGCAACGGCAACAAGGACATCTACCTCAACGACATCGAGAGCGGCACGATTCGCCAGGTAACGACATCAGTCCTCGATCAGGAACGCCCTGAGGTATATGCCACATACATCGTGTGGGTCGATTGGCGAAACGACCTTGACGGCATGCAGACGGGAACGGCAGAGGACAACCCGGACATCTATGCCACCAACATAGACGACCTGTCAACACAGTAAGGACGGAACAAAGCATGAAAGGCAAATCCCTCTTACAATGGCTCAAAGACCACGATATCCTCCTTATCCTGATAATTTACGGATTTGGCGTCTTCATACGCCTGGCCCCGAAGCTCGAGATGGACAGCCATCTTCCCGTCTTCCTCGGCGACGTCTGGTATAGGATCTGCATGTCTCAACACATCCTTGACTACCATTCATTGCCCATACCAGACATTCGATACATCCCCTACGGCGATGTCCCGCTCTGGTATCCGCCCCTCTCGATGGTAGGGTTCGCAGGCCTCTCGGTCATCTCGGGCATGGACCTTCCCACCGTCATGACCCGCATCGTGCCTTTCATCGAGGCGTTCACCCCCATTCCTTTCTACTTCCTTGTGCGTGAATGGTACGACAAGATGGTAGCACGCATCGCACTCATCATCCTCGCCATCACACCTTCGTTCATACTGTACAGCGCCATAGCCGACCCGCAGGTGATCACGCTCATGGTCATCCCCGTTGTGCTCGTCTACCTGTCACGGCAGAGATACGGGTTCTCGCGCAACGCGGCGCTCGGGATAGGGGTGCTGCTTGGGATCAACTTCCTCACCCATCTCTCCTTTTTCATTACGGTGGGCCTCATGCTGCTCTACCTCATAGCGCTCAAGTTGGACAGGCGTCCCGTGCGCAATGAGATCAAGTTCACCGCCATCGCCCTCGTGGTGAGCCTTATCATCTCGAGCTGGTGGTGGCTGCCCGACTTCCTGTTTTACTGGTGGATATTTATCATCACGACATCCACGCTGCTCCAGACGTTCGGCTCACACCTCACCGCCTACGGCGCACCGTTCATGATACTCGGATTCATCGGATTCGGCTACCTTCTCGTCGACCGTCTCTCATATGTCAACAGGGACACGACGTCAAATCCATGGCACATCGCCGTGCTCACGATCATACTCTCAGCCTTGTGCGGCATATTCGCGGGCAAGACCGTCACGACGCCTGTCGTCTCGATGCTTGCCGCCATAGCCGCGTTCCTCTTCGTGACGGCGTTCAAGACATCGCGCGCATTCGCGCTCATCGTCGCCATGATCGATGCCCTGCTCATAGGCGCCATAGCCACATTCTTCACGCATAACGCAGGGAACATCGGCGCCTGGACGAAGACGTTCATCTTCTACCAGAGCTCGTTTTCTCCAAGCTATCTTGCGATCGTAAGCCTCGTCGTCGTCCTGTTCGTGTTTCTTGCCATCCCCATCATTAGCGCACCCCTGGCGCGGCGCTGGCACGGGGCACCCCCGCTGTTGACGTTCGCATCGTTTGTGTTGCTGGTCGTTGCGACCTCGCTCATAGCGACGAACACTTCAGCTGCCATAGGGCTGCGTGACATCGCAGAGCGTTTCCTCACCACGCGCGCGCTGCTTGGCGTGCTCGCCATCATATTCATACCACTGCTGTTCTCCTACCAGACCGACAAGAAGAGCACAAGCTTCATACTCAACAATGCCTTCGAGACATTTCTCATCCTCTGGACGATCTTCATGCTCTATGAGGTATTCAGTGAGAACATCCTCTCCATCGTGCGTGAATACGGGCTCATGTGGGAGACGACGGTGCGGCCCCTCGAGGGGTATCGTTTCTATATCTTCCTCGCACAACCGTTCGCTTTGCTCTCGTCGCTGTTTATCATGGAACTGCGCAAGCACAAGCGCGCGTTCGCCTATGGATTCATGATATTTCTCGCATGCATCGGCTACTTCACACTCACAGGATTCTCTGTGCCCGACTACGACATGGACACCAAGATCACAAACTCGGGCGTCCTCATCGAGGACTACGACGCAGCCGTGTGGTTCAAGGCGAATTCAGAACGCGACGACCTCATCGTGGCCGACTACTATACGGGACAGATGATTAGCGGTGTGTGCGCAGGCCGTTCGCTCATCGGAGGACTGTTCCCGCTGCGCAACATCGACTTCAACGACTACATCAAGGCGCCAGCACAGGTCCAGGACGACATCTACGACTTCTACAAAACATCAGACCCCGGGCTCACAAAAACGATAGGGGAGCGCTACGGGATCACCCACGTCTACATCTCTGACAACATGGCCACGCGCGGATGGCTTGGAGCCTATCGCGGCGGCGGATTTGGCGTGCCGGTCAATTGGAACAAGTTCTTCAATAACGACGCCTTTACAGTCATCTACGAGGACACGTCAAATCCCCGCAACAAGGTCTACATTCTTGAGATCGACTACGGGGCATTGACGGGATAGGACCGAAATCGTTATATCGTGCAAGGGCCATTGATACACATGGATATAGGGGCCCTGCGAACGCTTCTGGACAACGACATCGGATATGGCGACATCACCACCGAGCTTCTCGCTCCCAGGGAGGTGCGTGCAAGCATACGCGTGAAACAAGACGCATACATCTCCGGCCTGGGGGTCGCTTGCGACCTGCTTGCGACATGCAACGTTCGCACGCAGCTCTGTGTAAGCGACGGATCGTTTGTCAACGAAGGAACGACGCTATGCACGCTTGAAGGCGACATCAGGGACATCCTCACGGCCGAACGCACCGTGCTCAACGTGCTACAGCACATGAGCGGCATTACCACCGCAACGCGCACCTGTGTCGATCTGGCAGGCCCTCACGTGAAGGTCGCTGGCACGCGAAAGACGCTCTTTCCGCAGCTCGACAAGATGGCGATCATAGCGGGAGGGGGCGACCCCCACCGATGGCGCCTCGACGACATGTTCCTCATCAAGGATAATCACATCAAGCTAATGGGCATCACAGAGGCGGTGCGACAGGCAAGAGAATTCTCATTTTCGAAACGAATAGAGGTCGAGGCAGAGACGCTTGACCAGGCGCGTGAGGCTGCACTTGCGGGTGCAGACATCATCATGCTGGACAACATGACCCCTGGCGAGATCCGCACGGTCATCGCGACCCTCAGGGAAGAGGGGCACGACAAGGCGCTCTTCGAGGCATCGGGCATGATAACCAAAGACACCATAGCAGACTACGCCGACACGGGCGTCGACATCGTCTCGATGGGCTCGCTCACGCATTCGGTGACGGCCGTGGACATGTCACTGGAGATAGACGGTGATTGAGTGGCAAGGCGGTATCTATCCAACGAGGCGGTGCTGCAGTTTTGTGCGTGCCCATACAGATACTACCTCTCGACAATCAAACGAACGTACCCCGACCCGAGCGATGACCGGATATGGCAGCTGATTGCCACCAGCGCGCGCGAAGCATTCTATGCGCACGAGCGTGATGAGCTTTCAATGCACGCGACGGGACCAGACAGTGTGACGGAGGCATACGACGCACTCACCGACGTAGCCGTGGCCCATGCCATATCGCGCGCTTCGCGCCACCTGGACCACATCGACTACGAGGCTGTCGAACGCCGTGTCGCCCACGAGCTCTCTCGGGAACGCATGGTTCATGAACAGGCCTGCCGAGAGTGCATCCGGCGCAGCGGCGCATGTGGCGACGAGTTTGCAAACATTGTCGCCCATCCGCCCGAGATGGTCGCGCGCCGCATCGTCGACTACCGGCACCGCATTGTCGGGACGGTGTCACTCATTGCCCGCATGCCCCATGGACCGGTTCCCATACAGTTCATACCCTGGATGCTCCCTACATCGCGTCAGGAGGAACTTCTCACGATGGCGCTCAAGGCGAACGCGCTTTTGGTCTCGTTCGAACTGGGCGAGGAGGTGCCTCTATCGGCGGCCTATCTCACCGCATGTGACCGCTCCTTTTACATACCCATCGACGAAGGGACCAAGGAACAGGTCAAGAGCTTCCGCTCGATGATCGCACAGTGCTCGCAGTTCTCTCCGAACACATCGTCGTGCGACACGTGCCACTACGTCTCCACATGTGAGTATCATGATAACGGTAACTGACCTCTGCGACTATGTCTGGTGCCCCCACCTCGTCTACCTCAAGAAGGTGCGGCGCATAAAGGTGCCGCCCACTCCCGCAATGGTGCGCGGGACTGTGTTGCACAAGGTGCGCGAGGATCGGGAAGCGCGGGAGCGCATCGTGCTCACCAATGCACTCGAAGAATCGACTCCCTTTTCTGAGATCCAGTCGATCATCTATTCAAACGGGTATCAGTGTGCAAAGAACGCCGTGCTCAAGTTCCGACCTCGGCTCGAGAAGGCAGGCATCGACCCCATCGAGCTCATGTCGTTTTTGAAACAGGAGCTCAAGCTGGAAAGCATCGTGCGTGCAGCACGTATCAAACGTGCCATGGCTGCAACCGACGTGCGAACGGCGATCGACATCGTGCTGCCCGATCAGCGTGCCGAGGAGATGATCGAGGACGGACCTCTCGGGCTGCGCGGGCGCATCGACAAGATCGATGAGCGGCGCAGCGGCCCTGTGCCTGTCGATTACAAGACGGGCGCATACCATGACGAGCCCACGCCGGGACAGCAGGTCCAGCTTGCCGCCTACGCGCTCCTCCTCGAGCGCCAGCGCGGCCGCCCCGTACCGTTTGGCATCATCGAGTACACCGCTATCGACAGGCAGGTACCAGTTCTCATCGATGATGAGCATAAGGAGTACGTGCTAGCGCTGCTTGATGAAGTGAAACGTATCGTAGAACAACGAGAAGAACCTAAAGAAGTAGAGATAAAAAAAGAGAAGTGTGGTGCATGCCACTATCGTGAGCACTGCACCTACCCCTGCGGATTCTGATAGTCGGCCGCCTTTGGTGGCTCGGGCTTCATGCCTTTGCGCATGCGTATCTCGCGGACGATGGGCTCCTGGAGTTCTCGCGGAAGTGGCTCATAACCGAGCTGTTCGGTGGTCCAGAGCGCGCGGCCCTCCGTGGACCCGCGGATGTCCCCTGTGAATCCGAACATCTCCGCTACAGGTGTCTTGGCGATGACGGTGGTAAGCTCTCCCTCCTGCGTCATGTCCAGGATCTGGCCGCGACGCGACTGAATCAGCTTCGTGACAGAACCCATGAAGTCTTGTGGGGCCGTGACGAAGAGTTTTTGCAGCGGCTCCTCGAGCACCGGCTGTGCCGAGAGGATGGCCGCAAAGAGCGCCTGGCGCACGGCAGGGATGACCTGCGAGGGACCGCGGTGTATCGCGTCCTCGTGAAGTTTCGTGTCCATGAGCTTGACTAAGAGCTTTGTCGTGGGCTCACCGGCGACGATACCCTTGTCCATCACGGAGTGGAACGCCTCCATTATAAGCTCGCGGACCTCTCCGATGTGCACAACGCCGCGCGTCATGTTGAGGTACATGTTGCCCTGGTAGACGTCCTCGATGCCCTTGGCCTCGTCCTTGCTGAATCCGAGTTCCTTGAAAATCTCCTGCATCTCCTTGCCCTTGATTCGACCTTCCGGGATCGTGCCTTCCTTGATGGCCTGGTAGACGTTTTCGGGCATCTGTTCAACGATGATGTAGAACTTGTTGTGCTTGTTCGGAGACTTGCCCTCGACCTGCGGTGACGTGCCGTTGACCGATTCGCGGTAAACAACGATAGGCTCTGACGTCTTGATGTTAACGCCCTTGTCCTTGCGGATACGGTACTCGACGACCTCGAGGTGGAGCTCGCCCATACCCGAGAGCAGGTACTCACCCGTCTCCTCGTCGATCTTGGCCTGAAGCGTCGGATCCTCCTTGGCCACCTGGCGCAACACCTCGATGAGCTTGGGGAGGTCCTTGGGGTTTTCAGGCTCCACCGCGACCGTGACCACCGGTTCGCTATAGTGCTTGATGGCCTCGAAGGGCTCGATCGGCTCGGGACCGGTCGATATCGTCTCCCCTGCTACGGCGTCCTTGAGACCGGTGATGGCGACGATGTTGCCAGCCGGCACCTCGTCCATACTCTCCCTGTCGGGGCCCATGTAGATGCCAAGCTGCTGGATACGCTTTTTCTGTTTCGTGCCTGAGAGCCAGACCTCTTGTCCGACCTTGAGCATTCCCGAGAAAAGTCGTCCCGTAGCAATCTCGCCTGCATGCCTGTCGACGTTGATCTTCGTGACCACCATGGCAACATTGCCACGCTCGTTGCACTCGATCATGTCCCGCGCGGTCTTGGACTCGAGGTCGTGTCTCCAGAGCTGCGGAATCCTGTAGTGCTGCGATTGTTCGGGGTCGGGAAGGTGGTCGATGACCATATCAAGGATGATCTGGTGGATGGGTGCCTTTCGTGCAAGCTCCCTGGACTGGCCGTCAAGTGTCATGTCGATGATATCCTTGAACGTGATGCCTGTCTCCTTCATATAGGGGACGTTGATCGCCCAGTTCGCATAGGCGGAACCGAACGCGACGCTCCCGTCGTTGACGGATACCTGCCACTCCTCCTTGAACTCGGGTGGTGCCATCTGTCTGATGAGCTTGTTGATCTCGGTGATCGTCTTCATGAAGCGTGCCTGCATCTCCTGCGGGGAGAGCTTGAGCTCCTTGATAAGCCGGTCCACCTTGTTGATGAAGAGCACGGGCTTGACGCGCTCCTTGAGTGCCTGGCGCACAACTGTTTCCGTCTGGGGCATCTTGCCCTCGACGGCACAGACAACGATGATCGCACCGTCTATTGCGCGCATAGCACGCGTGACGTCGCCGCCGAAGTCGACGTGACCCGGCGTGTCGATAAGGTTGATGAGGTACTTGTGGCCCTCGAAGTCGTGGACCATCGATATGTTGGCGGCATCGATGGTGATGCCGCGTGCCTGCTCCTGCTCGTCGAAGTCGAGTGCGAGCTGCTTGCCTGCGAGCTCCTCGGCCATGAGGCCAGCGCCAAAAAGGAGATTGTCTGAGAGCGTGGTCTTGCCATGGTCGATGTGTGCCGCGATACCGATGTTGCGTATCTGCTTTGGTTTGTGCATTAGCTCTTGGGCTGCTTTTGCCATCTTTTCCTTTCTTCCCATACGTATCACCTAGCTGACTTTGCGATTCGCTCGATCTCTTCCTTCTTGCCGACGGCAAAGCTCTTCATGTCGCGCTCGTATGCGGCAATGATCTCCTCTGCCAGCGCAGTGGCGTAGGAAATCTTGGACTTGAAGGCCCGCGCGCTCGCGCCGAGGGTAATGTTTCGCAGTGCGATGTCAATACGTCGTTGCGGTGAAACGTCCACCGCCTGGTGATACTTCACACCGCCATAGGCGATCGTGGTGGTCTCCTCGCGGGGAGATGAATGCTCTATGGCCGTGACGAGCACTTCGACCGGATTCTTCTTGACACGCTCATAGATGATATCGAACGCTTCCTTTGTCGTGTTGTACGCCTTGTGCTTCTTGCCCGTGAGTCCGCCATGACGTCGGATGAATCGACCGCTGACCTTGCGCTTGACCGCACCCGATCGCATGGCCTTGTTGACAAGGCGCTCGATGATGTTTTGCTTGATCTTCCAGAACCGGTGAGCCTCGTGGCGACCGCCGGAGTGGGGAAGAAGCTGGGGGGTAAGCGTGATGTATCGTTTCAGGCCTTCATCCTCGATCTCGATGTCGAATTCCCATTTGTCAAAGATCTTCATCTCATATTGTTCGGCCATGATATCACCTGATCGGTTTCTCCTTCTTACCCTGCACCATTTCGTTGAGTGAAACCCTGTTGACCTTCGTCACCTTGTACTTCACACCGGGGATGTCACCCATCGATCCTCCCTTTCGTCCGCCGATGCTCTCGATCACCACTTCGTCGTGCTCGTCGATGAAGTTGATCGCGCCGTCGCCTGGACAGAAGGCAGTAAGCTGTCTTCCGTTCTTGATAAGTTGAACTCTCACACACTTACGGATAGCCGAGTTGGGCTGCTTTGCTTCGACAGGCACCTTCTCCAACACGATGCCTCGCCCCATGGGGGCTCCCTCGAGCGGATCGGACTTAACACTAAGATTGAGTGCGCGGCGTTTGTAATCGATGTCCTTCCACCGCATGACCTGTCGCTTCTTATATAAGTTGCGAGCAGCGAACTCTCCTCTTGGACTTTTCATGCTCTCTCTCACCTCGCTAAGATATGCGTGTTTTACTCCGTTGATTTATAAATGTTTACATTATCGTGACATCGTCGATGTCGTGATGACGCTTGAGCAGGAGCTTCGCCCGGTGGATCGTCTTTCCAGACTTCCCTATGGCAATGCCCCTGTCACGCTTGTTGACGTCAACGACGGCCACGTCCTTGTCGTCATCCTTCTTGTTGATGTGGATGCTGTTTATTTTTGCCGGTTTAAGGATGTTCTCAATGAATGTGCGTGGGTCGTCCGAGTACTCCACCACGTCGATGGACTTGTTGATCATCTCGCGCACACGAGCAAGATTAGCGCCTTTTTTGCCTATTGCAAGGCCCATCTCGCCTTCCTTGACCACGTATACGATCGTGTCCTCCTTGTCGCTTACGACACAATCCTTGACGGTCGCGCCGGTGATGCTCTCAAACAGTCCAATGTAACGTATTTCCTCGGGACCCAGCTTTACACCCATCACGCTCCCTCCGCTGAGAGTATCATTGACTCACCGGGGGAGTTGACGGCCAGCATCGAAACGATGAACGGTTTCCCACACACCATGCCGAGGTCCACGCCGGTCCCCTTGTACTCGTAAGTGGGGATGTTGGAAAGGGCGGCGTAATGCGCCATGTCGTCCTTCGTGTCCGGTGCACAGTTGGCCGCATAGATGATGAGCTTGGCCTCGCCGTTCTTGAGGGCCTTCATCGACCCCTTGGTGCCGAGGATGACAGTCCCCGTCTCAATAGCCTTTCGTATCTCACGTGCAATATCCATATTATCATTCCTCCTCAGTGTCACTCGATTTCATGATAAGGTCAACGATACCTGTGCCAAGCGGTATTGGCTGGCCCACGATGACGTTCTCGGTGACACCGTTGAGCATATCCCTTTCGCCCTCACGTGCGGCCTCGAGGAGGTGACCTGTGGTGACCTCAAACGATGCGCGGGCAAGGACGCTGGCCTTCTCGCCTGTGATGCCGTGTCGGCCTATCTGCTGTATCTCGCCCTCAAGGCACATGGCGTCTGCAAGGACCATGATGTGTCGTCTGTCGACCTCAAGACCCTGCTCGTCGAGTACGTTTTGTATCTCGGCGATGATCGCGTTTCGTGCGGCCTCGATGCCGAGAACCTCGAATATCTCGTAGATGTTGTTGGTCTTCGTGCGTGTGAAGTCGACGCCTGGCACCTTGAGCACCTCGGAGAGATTCGAACCTTCTGTATAGACGTAATATTCGTCTCCCTCCTTCTTTACCATAGCTCGTTCAATGCCTTTGAGACCTTTTAAAGGTAACGCTTTTACCTTTTGGGAGAAACGGCGCAGTTTAACGAGGGTCACGTTCCCTGGCGAGATGATGATCGTGTTCTCTTCAGTGTCATATCGTATCTTTTCGACCTGTTTTAGCTTCTTGAGCTTCTTGATGATCGTGTCAAGGGTAATGCCCGCGTCCTCCATGCGCTCGCTGTCCAGGTCGATGTGAAACTCGGTGTTGATGACATCAAGTGCCGTCTGTCGGGCAACGTTCTCCACGGTGGTGCCCTCAATCCTTCGTGCCACCTCGATGGCGGTGTCTCGCGCTGCGCTGTGCTCCTTGTCCAAAGCGATCTCCATGACGGGCGTCGATGGATCCTTGCGCACATCGACGATCTCGATGATGCGCGGAAGGCCGAGGGTCACGTTGATCTCGGCGACACCTGCATAGTGGAACGTGTTGAGCGTCATCTGTGTGCCGGGCTCGCCAAGGCTCTGTGCGGCCACCGTGCCGACGGGTTCACCTGGGTCGACCCATGCATTGCGGTACTCGACGCATATGTCATCGAGTATCGCCTGGAGCTCATCCTCCGAGAACGGGTGCTCCTCGTTGTATGCAAAGAGCTTCTGCTCCGCCTCAGCCTTCACGACATGAGACACCTTCTCGGTGAGCACGGCATCGATGCGTTCCCTGAGGTAGTCTTCAGATACCATAACTTCAGGCCCCCTTCTTCGCTTTTATGTTTTTGTGGACGATCCAGTCGATGTCCACGGCCTTGCCGTACGTCGACTTTGCCGGGTCGATGCCGTCCTCGCCGTACATGAACTGCACGATGATGTCGTCGTTGGTGCGCACGGTGCCGTCGTAACGGACGCTCAGGTCCTGCAACGCGTTCATGAGCCTGCGCTGCATATAGCCGCTCTGGGCGGTACGCACCGCAGTGTCGACGAGGCCTTCCCTGCCGCCCATGGCATGGAAGAAGAACTCCTTGGGGTTGAGCCCCTGCTTGTAGGATGATGAGACGAACCCGCGCGATGCTGCGCTGAGGTCCTCGCGGTCAAATGATGAAAGCGATCGTTTCGCATATCCGCGATGCAGCCTGTTGCCGCGCACCGACATCTGTCCAAGCGCAGCGCTCATCTGCGTGAGGTCGAGCATGTTACCCTTCGCACCGGTCTTTGCCATGACGACAGCGCCCCGGTTCATGCCAAGGTAACGCTCTGAGATCGTGCCTGCCTTGTCACGCGCCTCGGCGAGTGCCTGCATGATGCGTGACTCGAGCGTCTCGCGCTCGCTTCGGCCGGGAAGTGGCTCGAGATACCCCTCACGATACGATTCGATGAGGCGCTTGACCTTGTCCTTGCCCTCGGTAAGCACCTTCTCGATGAGATTGAGCGCCTCCTTGGGGAGGTCCTCGTCGTCGATGCCCGTGGTGAATCCTATGAGCGCGTTGCTCCATAGGATGAGGCGGGTCACCGAGTCAAGGAACTTGCGTCCCACGTCGGTGCCGTAGTCCTTGACAAGCTTGTCGAGGAGCTTGCAGTTCGACCGTGCCTTGAACGTAGCGCCGTCGACGACGCCGGTCTTGAGCACCCCATCCTCGATGAGGACGTACGCATCGTATTTGCAGTCGCGGTACTCGCAAACGTCGCACTTCTGGCATATCTTGGACTTGTATGAGATGTTGAGGTCGTCTGGCAGCAGCAGCGAAAAGACCTGCTTTCCTGTCCAGTAGGGCTTGCCATCCTCTTCGCCCGCAGGCTCGGGAAGCACCGCGTCTATGTCGGAGACATACATCATCTGATCCATCTGAGAACGGGTGAATCTGGTGCCGCGTTTGGTAAGGATGTAGGCGCCAGAAAGATAATCCTGGCTGCCACCGATGACCGGTTCGCCGAATCGCGGCGAGATGATCTGCTCCTGCACGCGCATCAGGATGCGCGCCTCTGCCTGAGCCTCCTCGGTCTGGGGAACGTGCATGTTCATCTCGTCCCCGTCGAAGTCGGCGTTGTATGGCGGACAGACGCAGAGATTGAGACGGAACGTCTTGTATGGCATCACGCGCACCTCGTGCGCCATGATCGAGAGCCTGTGCAGCGACGGCTGCCTATTGAACAGCACGATGTCGCCGTCGCGAAGGTGTCGCTCGACCGTGTAGCCCTCCTCAAGCTCCTCGGCCAGTATGTCGCTCGTGATGTCAGTGACACGTTTGCGCTTGCCATCGGGGCGGAGGATGTAATTGGCGCCAGGGTATGCATTCGAGCCCTTGAGCACGATCTGGCGCATGCGCTCGATGTTACGCGACGTTACGCGCTCGGGCACAGTAAGCTCCATTGCTATGAAATCAGGGACGCCCACCTCGTTAATCGAGATGTTGGGATCGGGGGATATCACCGTGCGTGCCGAGAAGTCGACGCGCTTTCCCGAAAGGTTGTTCCTGAATCGTCCCTCCTTTCCCTTGAGGCGCTGTGTGAGGGTCTTGAGCACGCGGCCTGAGCGATGGCGTGCAGGAGGCACACCCGAGACCTCGTTGTCAAAGTATGTGGTGACGTGGTACTGGAGGAGCTCCCAGAGGTCCTCGACGATAAGCTGCGGCGCGCCCGCGTCAAGATTTTCCCTGAGTCGCTGATTGATGCGTATAATGTCAACAAGTTTGTGGGTAAGGTCGTCCTCCGAACGTATTCCTGATTCAAGGGTGATCGATGGTCTGACCGTCACTGGTGCCACAGGGAGGACGGTAAGTATTGCCCACTCGGGACGCGAGACTTCCGTATTCCAACCCATCAGGCGCGCATCACGCTCAGTGATCTTCTCGAAGCGTTCCCTGATGTCGGAGGGCGTGAGCTTCTTGTCACCTTCCTTGTACGAGGTAGGCTTCTCGAACTTCACCTTGAGCTGGTCGGTGCCGCAATGGGGGCATGTCGAGTCCTTGAGCACGCCTTTCTTCTTCGCTGCCTCGGAGAGCACGTCCGATATGATTGACTGGCGTATGCTGCCGCGTACACCCTCCTGGCGGAGTTTCTCCTCGTAATGCTCGATGCGTTCCTCAGTGAGCAAAAGCCGCGAGCACTCCTTGCACGTTGCCTTGAGAATGTCGTAGATCTCCTTCGAGTACCCGACGTGTATGACGGGGCGCGATAGCTCGATATGGCCAAAGTGGCCCTGGCACTCGCCGAACTTGAGGTTGCATGTCCGACATTTCAGGCCGGGATCGATGACGCCAAGCTTCGGGTCCATGAGCCCTCCGTTGATGGGGTACCCCTCGTCGTCGTAGGTATCGGCCTGTATGATGGTGGTAACTGATACCTTGCGAACGTTTTCCGGGGAGAAGACGCCAAACGAAATCTCCTTGATCTTCTTCGGCGGTCCAAAAAGCATAATGTCTTCTTCATTCATACGATCACGCCCTGTCCTCCATCGTCAGCTTGGGACGTATGAGCATCGATTCGAGTTCCTGTATGAGCAGTTTGAACGCGTACGAGACCTCGACGACGTGTATGTCGATCTCCTCCGAGCATAACGGGCAGTACTTTTGGTTGCGCATCTTGTCGTAGACGGCAAGGCTGCCGCATTTTCCGCAAACAAGCACGTTGTACTTGTCTGACGACTCGAGCAGACGCTCCTGGAGCAGCATTGCGGCCCCGTGTCCTACGAGGCAATCGCGCTCCATCTCGCCGAAACGAAGACCACCCTCGCGCGCCTTGCCTTCCGTTGGCTGGCGCGTCAGCATCTGGCGTGGTCCGCGGGAACGGGCATGCATCTTGTCGGCAACCATGTGGTGGAGCTTCTGATAGTAGGCAACCCCGACGAAGATGTCGGCGAGCATCATCTCACCCGTGACGCCGTTGTAGAGCACTTCCTTACCAGAGTGCTTGAATCCGTTCTCGGTGAGCGCCTTCCTGAGGTCGGGTTCGTCCTCGTTGTCAAAGGCGGTGGCATTGACAAAGCGGCCCTGGAGCGCTCCAACCTTGCCGCCTATCATTTCGAGGATCTGACCCACCGTCTTACGCGAAGGGATGGCATGCGGATTGATGATGAGGTCTGGAACGATGCCTGATTCGGTAAATGGCATGTCTTCCTGCGCCATGACGTAGCCGATAACTCCCTTCTGTCCGTGGCGCGATGCGAACTTGTCGCCAAGTTCTGGTATGCGCTGATTTCGCATCTTTATCTTTGCGAGCTTGTTGCCGTCCTGGGTCTCTGACATGATGACCATATCGATGATACCTTCCTCTCCCGGGCGTATCGCTATCGATGTCTCGCCCCTGCCGGCGATGTCAATGCCGAACTCGTCAAGCTCCTGCAGGAAACGGGGCGGGCTGGTGCGTCCGATGATGACGCTTCCGCCCGAGACGACTGATTCGAGCTCGATGATGCCGTCGTTTCCAAGGTACTGGTACGCCTCGTTTCCGCGGAACCCGCGGATCGTCTGGTCGGGCATCTCGAACTTGTCGACTTGTCCTCCAGGATACCTGCGCTCCTCGGTGGCGTACGTGCGGAAAAAAGATGTGCGTCCAAGACCACGTTCGATCGATCCTTTGTTGATGACGAGTGCATCCTCGATGTTGTAGCCGTAATACGACATGATGGCTACGACGAAGTTCTGGCCCGCGGGGCGCCTGTCGAACCCAACGGCATCGAGCACACGTGTGTTGACAAGGGGCACCTGTGGGTAGTGCATGAGATGCTCGCGCGTCTCGACCCCCCACTTGAAGTTCGCCTTGGCAAAGCCGAGCGCCTGCTTGGCCATGCCGGCACCATACGAGTTGCGCGGCGCGGCGTTGTGTTCGGGGAACGGGACGATGCTTGCCGATATGCCAAGGATCGAGCCGGGATATATCTCGAAATGGGTGTGCTTGGGGGTGAGCTCCTCCTCGTAGACGGCCACGAACGCGTTTTCCTCCTCCTCTGCGTCGAGGAACTCGACGATGCCCTGGTCAACGAGGTCCTGCCAGACAAGGTCGCGCTTGGCAAGCTTCTCGATGACTCCTTCCGTGAGGAGGGGCACTCCGTTCTCGACGATGATGAGCGGACGTCGTGCCCTGCCGCCGTCGCAGTTGATGTGGAGCTCCTTTGTGAGCGGGTAGTAGGCGACGTTGACCTGACGGGATATGTAGCCGGTGCGCCGGTCCTTCCTGACCTTCTCAACCAGTTCGTCACCGTTCTCATGAAGCCCGATGAGGTTCCCGTTAAGATAGACGTATGTAAGCTGCTGGGGGCCGCTACGTTTGTCGAGCTCCTGCAGTCCCATGTTGTTGAGGTAGCCTTCAAGCTCCTCCTCGTCGGCGGCAACGGACACGGCGCTCATAAGCGCCATGTTCTTCACAAGGCCACAGTTCGGGCCCTCCGGCGTCTCATTGGGGCAAATGCGGCCCCAGTGTGTCGGATGGAGGTCGCGTGCCTCGAAATGCGATTGACTGCGCGAAAGCGGTGAGACGACACGCCGGAGATGTGAGAGCCTCGACATGAAGTTGACCGAGTCCATGAGCTGCGACACACCCGTTCGTCCACCTGGCCAGCTGCCGGTGGCGATGGCATGGCGTATGCGCTCGGTAAGGACATCGGATCGCACCGACTTGCGAATGAACTCGCTTTGCTTCGTGGCGTCGTACCTGCCACGGGCATATGTTCGCTCGAGCTGGTACTTGACGTCGCGCGTCAGTTGGATAAATGATAATCTGAAAAGATTCTTGAGAAGCTCGCCCGCGAGCTTCCAGCGCTTGTTCGTGTAGTGGTCCTTGTCGTCCTCGTCGCGCTTCCCAAGGGCGAGTTCGATGACACGCTCTGCCATGATGCCGAGGTAGTACGCCTTTCTCAGACGATCCTCCTGCTCAGTGCCGATATGGGGGAGCAGGTACCTGTCGACCGAGTCCGAGGCCCGCTTGAGCCGGTATTCCTGCAGCTGCCCTATGGCTACCTTCTTGCCGATGACATCAAGTGCGTCCTCCTCGCTCGTGATGTCTATTGAGCTTTCGAGATTGTCCAAAAGCTCCTTTTGGATCTCCGGGTCGGCCGAAACAGACATTACGACCTGCTGATCGGAGGTGAGGCCCATCGCCTTCATGAGCACGACGAATGGCACCTTTCCAGGTACCGAGGGGAACGAGACATCAAGCATGCCATCGCGCTTCCGCTCTATCTTCACAAGCGACCTGAAGCCCTGTCTGGTGGAGAACACCTTGGCGATGCACGACTCGGTACGGTCGTCCTTCTCGACGAGTATCCTGTTTGGCGCAAGGTCCTCGATGGCAACGATCACCTTCTCGGTGCCGTTGACGATGAAGTACCCGCCCGGGTCGTTCGGGTCCTCGCCGAGGTTGATAAGCTCATCGTTGTCCTTGTTGGACAGGACGCACGATACCGATTTGAGCATGACGGGAAGCTCGCCAACGTAGACGTCGGCAGCCTCGCTGAGCTCGCCGTCGGGCATCTGGGCGCACATTTCGAGGTAGAGAGGAACGGAGTACGTAAGGCCGCGCAACCGGCACTCGGACGGATAGAGCGCACGCTTTGAACCGTCTGCCTCCTTGATGACCGGTTGTCCATACCGTACCTTACCAAACTTTACGTTGAACTCGTCGAAATCGGTCTCGATGACACCGATCTCGTCAATGATCTCCTGAAGCCCACGGGTCACGAAATCATTGTACGAATCGAGATGTTGTCTCACAAATCCCTTTTCTTCAAAAAATGAGTTGATTACTGGCCAGCCATCCATTACATCTACCTCTACTCAATTACGTAACGGTAATACACTCCCTCGCCTGCAGGAGAGTTATTTCTGATGATTTTAATAATTCTTCCCTTCAAGGAGACCTTCCCCTCGTCCTCTGATTGTTCTGCGAGCTGCTCCTCAAGCTCCTGGATTATCGGATCAGTCGATTTGATAAGGGGAAGATTGTTCCTGTCTATGTTATACTTCTTCAAAACAACCTCTTCCTCTTCCGGACTTAATACGATGTGCTGGGGAACCAACTCATGTTCGACTA
The DNA here is from genome assembly GCA_004212155.1 of archaeon. Lineage (GTDB taxonomy): Archaea > Methanobacteriota_B > Thermococci > Methanofastidiosales > NM3 > NM3. The sequence goes on along the minus strand of RXIG01000002.1, from coordinate 37,107 downwards.
TATTTACCTTGCTCATAACGACATCACCCTACTTGAGACACTAATAATTGATAAAGAAGCGGGCCCGACGGGGTTTGAACCCGCGACCACCTGGTTAAAAGCCAGGTGCTCTTCCAGACTGAGCTACAGGCCCATCTACGTTGTTTATACTGAGGAGCGGCGCACCAGAGACCTTTATAATTTCTTCTTCTACGGTAAGAATCATTAAAAAACATGGCCTCCATATTCTCCACAATCTATGCCATCACCCGTTTATATCTTAAAGTTGGCGCCCGGGCCGGGATTCGGACCCGAGTCACAGGAGTGACAGTCCTGTATGATAGACCGGACTACACTACCCGGGCAACGTCAACATAAGGGGCCGGCAGCGTCTCGGGATTCCCACCGAGGGTAGTACAACCCGAATCGCAAAGAGGCTTTACTGCTGGGTTCGGAATGAGACCAGGTGTGGCTCTCTTGCTGTGACCGCCGTGCCGGATTTGTTGTAAACAACGGTCATTTTTAAACTTTTCGGTTAAAAATGCTTGCGCTTCATTCTGCGGTCGCTCCAACTGCATGCGACACGTCCTCTAGAAACGGCGTGATATGCTCGTGCGGTATGAAAGCGCCGCATGCGAACGCATGGCCGCCCCCTGCACCGTCGTAACGTTGCGACACGTCGTGCAGGATGCGCCCCATGTTGAGCTCGCGCCCCACAAGGAGCTTCGAGCAGCGAAGCGATACCTTGAGCATGTGGTCGTTGGTGGGCGTGTAGCCGATGAGCGGGGTGAAGGGGTCGCACTCCTTCGAACCGAGGACGAGTCCGGCGACCGTGCCGACAAGGGTGTCGGAGATGCCCGTTCCGTCAAAGTACTGTAGGTGGGAGAGGCGCGATATACCACGCGACTCGATGAGACCTATGCCCTTGGCAAGCTGCTGTCTATGCCTGCGGACAAGTGACATGAGCTTTTCGTAGTAGATGCTTCGGTTGCCCTTTGCGACCTCGACGCCAATGTCAGGACAGTCGTGGCGTCCCGCCGCATTGAGACACGTGGAGAACTCGGATGCGTCCCGAAGCGGGGAATAGCGTTCCTCATTGATGAATGTGTAGGTCTCGCCGAACACGAGATTCGGTGCAAGCCGTGCGAACTCGGGCGGCAGCTCGGAGACGATCCTGCGTATGATCTCGGTGCCGAGGCGCTGTTTCTCGTCGAGGGTGAGGTCGGACGGGGTGCGCCACTGGTCCTCACGCACGGATATGCCGATTGACGAGAGGAGCGCAATGGCGTTGGATTCGCTACCCGAGATACCCGGTATGGGCGGGTCCGAGAAGAATTGGATCGACTTGTAGATGGGCCGCGTGAATCGGCCGTAGAGGAGAAGATCGGGATCTGCTGAAAGGACGCCACGGCTGATGCCATCGGCAACGATCTCCCTGTTCATTCCTTTGAGCCGCCCCCACAGCGCCTGCATGTCTCCTACGGCGCCGACGATGGCAAGAGGGGCTAGGTCGGTGTTGGATTCGTCAAGGGCGCGAGCGAAAAAGTATGACATGCCGCTCCCGGAGATCTCCGACCCTCCGTCGACACCCGCAAGGAATGGATTGAAATGATGGTCAAAGAGTGAATCCTCGAACTGGTGATGGTCGATGATCGTGACCGATGAGTCGGGGAAGAGCTCGGCGATCTGGTCCTGCTGGCCGCTTCCCAGGTCACAAAATACCATGTTGTCGGCAGGTTCGACCCGATTCATCTCGTTGAGCTTGATGCATGTGTAGTCGTGCTCGATGCCCAGGCGGTCGAGCGCAGTTGATACGAGCGCACAGCTCGATATGCCGTCGGCATCCATGTGGGATACGATGCGAAATTCCTCGTCCCTATGCTCCCGAACGTGGGTGGCGCAACGGCGTGCAAGCTCGTAAAAATCCATGTTCACACCTTATGATTGGTACTTAAATATATTTCTCATCGAGAAGTGCCAAAAGATGCACAAAAAAGTTATACCATTCCGATCGAGAAGATGACCATGTATGCCATCATCAGCGTCCACGACAAGGATGGCGTGGAACGACTGGCAAGCGCGTTACGAACAAGAGGCGTATTTGTGCTCGCAACCCCCGGCACGCGGGCGTACCTGGCAGAACACGGGATCGATTGCAGGCCTGTTTCCAACGTTACCGGATTCGACTCGATGTGCGCAGGCGGGATCAAGACGCTCCATCCGGCAGTGCATAAGATGATAACGACAGGCGAGATAGCATACGTGGTCGTTGACTTCCTTCCCCCCGTCCGGTCATTCGATGGTACGCTCACGACAGATATCGGCGGACCTGCACTGGTACTCTCGGGGATCAAACATCACGACCATGTCTGCGTCATCGCACGGGCGGCACACTTCGATGAGCTGTCACGAACGGTGGAAGACGGTGCCGTTAACAGAGGATATAGGAAGGGCTGTGCCCACCGGGCGCAGGAAGAGCTCATCGCGTACGAGCAGCGCGTGCTTGCCCTGCTGGAGGATGAAGATGATCAGGGGAACATACGTGCTCATCATTGACGTGCCGGCCACGTTCACAACACGTATCGGCGCCAAGGGGGAGCGAACGCTGGAGAAAGGGCAATATGCGTATGTGGGTTCGGCACAGGGCGGCATACGACAGCGCGTTATCCGGCACCTGCGCACGAAAAAGCGCCACCACTGGCACATCGACTACGTTCTCGACCATGCCACAATAGAGATAATATATTATATGGGGTCTGAAAAGTCGGAGGAATGCCGGCTCGCATCGCTGCTGCAACGCCACCTGTCCCCCGTTCCCGGCATCGGCGCAAGCGACTGCAGATGCCGTTCACACCTCTTTCGTATACCGGATGGGAAACGTATCGATGAGTTGCTTGTCAATGAGGGGTACGAACAATTCACGGAACGACTAACTTGAGATAGTCGACCTTTCCGCTTGTCTGGAACGTGGTCGAAAGCTGGCGAATGCGCTCCGCATCGCCGTTGAGGATGAATATGTCGAGACATTTGTTCTCCATGGTATGATTGTGGATCTGCGTGTTGATGATGTCCTCGAACTCGTGCTTCACCGCAGTGATCGCATCCTCTGCCTTCTTTTCGTGCAGGAGGATGAGGATGGAGCTGATGGTGCCATGCAGGCGCTCCTCGCTCCTGCTCTCCTCGATGAGCAGCCTGGCGCCGGCCCGTATGACCTCCGAGCGTCCAGAGAATCCAAGCTCGTGCTGGACTGCATCGATGTCGTGGAGCATCTTGTCTGTCAATGATACGCTGATGATTGCCATAACTACCAATGTTAATAATTTTTTATATAATTTTCTATAATTATTAATAATTAATTATTTATATTATAATAAACCACTAGACTATATATGGGTGTAGCCTCTGTACGTACAGGTTTTTTCATGATACTGTGTCTGCTTACCTGTGCGGTGGTATCAGGATGCATTGGCAGCGGCACGGACGGGGAAACAGATGCAATAGACGTTATCGTCTCCATCCCCCCATTTTCTGAATGGGTCGAGGCCGTGGGAGGGGAACATGTAGACATCACCGTGCTCGTGCCCGAGGGCGCCTCGCCGCACACGTACGAGCTCACACCAAGCACCGTGGTGAAGGCGGAAAACGCTGAGATATGGGTAAGAAACGGAGTTGGCTTGGAATTCTGGGCCGAGAAGGTCATGAATGTCAATACCGGCCTTACCGTTATCGACGTGTCCGAGGGCATCGACCTCATCGACGTGAATGGCGGGTACGACCCGCATATATGGCTCTCGCTCGAAGTGGCCCGAGAAGGGGTAAGTAAGATAACCGATGTCCTCTGCGAGCTCGATCCCGAACACTCCGAGACCTACCACGCCAACATGGAGGCGTATGTTGAACGCCTCAACGAGGTGGATGAGAGCATTCGCTCAACGCTTGATAAGACAGACAAGAAAATGTTTATCGCATATCACTCCACCTGGTCGTACTTCGCACGCGACTATGGGCTCACTCAGATATCAGTGGAACAGGAAGGCAAGGAACCGACCCCTCAACACATCGCTCATGTCATAGAGATTGCACGAGAAAACGGCATACACGTTATTTTCGTTGAACCGCAGTTCAGCACAGACGACGCAAACACCATCGCGCGCGAGATCGGCGGATCTGTGCTTTCCATCAATCCGCTCGCATCGTCGTATGCGGCCAACATGGAAGACATCGCCGAAACGCTGCGCGAAGGAATGGGGGGATGAACGGGTGACGGCGCCAGAAGAATGCATCGTTGACATACGCAACGTATGGGTCTCGTATGGTGAACACATCGTGCTCAAGGACATCACGCTTTGTGTCGAGGAAAACGACTTTCTCGGCATCATCGGACCAAACGGCGGCGGCAAGACAACCCTTCTCAAGACGATCACGGGGGAGATCTCCCCGTTGCGAGGCTCGGTGCGCATCTTCGGCAACCATCCCCGTAAGGAAAAGAGGCATATTGGCTACGTCCCCCAATATTCTCACCATATAGAAGGATTCCCCGCCACGGTCTTCGAGGTCGCGCGCATGGGACGCTATGCGAACAAAGGATTGCTGAGGCAGTTTGACGAGGATGACGCCGAGGCGACGATGCAGGCGCTCGAACGCGTCGGCATGGCCAGATACAGCGACACACAGATCTCCAAGCTCTCGGGAGGGCAGCGCCAGCGTGTCTTCATCGCCCGGGCGCTTGTCAACGAACCATCGCTGCTCCTCCTCGACGAACCGAACGTGGGCATCGATTCCACGATGCAAAGGGAGTTCTATTCACTCCTTCACGACCTCAACGACTCGTTGACGATACTCTTTGTCACCCACGACCTCTCCGTGGTATCGCGGCATGTGAAAAACATCGCATGCGTCAACAAGACGCTCTACTACCACGGCAACAAGGAAATAAAGAGGGAGGACCTCGAACGCGTCTATAACTGCCCGATAGAGCTCATCGCACACGGGGTGCCCCATCGTGTCCTGGAGGAACACTGATGGAGGGACTGCTGGCCTACGAGTTCATGAGGAATGCGCTCGTCGCTGGTGTGCTCGCAAGCGTCATCTGCGGCGTGGTGGGCGTCTACGTCATCCTCAAGCGTATCGTCTTCATCAGCGGGGGCATAGCACACTTCTCGTTTAGCGGTGTGGGGTTCAGCTATCTCGTCGACATCAATCCGATGCTTTCGACGATCCTGTTCTCGCTGGTCGCGGCTCTCTCCATAGGATGGATAAAGGAGAAGATACGCCTCGATGAGGACTCGACGATCGGCATGCTCTGGGCCAGCGGCATGGCGCTTGGCATCATATTCGTAGGACTGAGCAAGGGATATGCCACGGAGCTAATCAGCTTCCTCTTCGGGAACATACTGGCCGTCTCCAGGGAAGACCTTGCCGTCATGTTCGTGCTCACAGCCATCGTCGTCATCACCGCCGTTGCCCTCTTCAAGGAACTCTTCATCCTCACCTATGACGAGGACTACGGACGCGTGATGGGGCTTCCCACCTATTCGCTCAATCTGCTTCTGCTCTGCCTCATAGCGCTCACAGTCGTCGTCCTGATCAAAATCGTCGGTGTCATACTCGTCATCGCGCTGCTCACCATTCCCGCCGCGACAAGCAAGCTCCTTGCATCGACCATACGAAGCATCATGGTGCTGGCCATCGGCATCGGGCTCGTGTTTACCGTAACGGGGCTGTTTTTGTCCTACTACGTCGATCTCGCCTCGGGCGCCACCATCGTCATCGTCTCGACCATAGGATTTTTCATCGTGTCGCTGTTTCAAAAGGTACGAGCCAAGAAGAAGAGAAAAGAGTACTTAAGGACCGAAGTGAGCACGTAGCACACGACAGAGGAGGGGATCTAACGAACAGTGATGAAGAATTGCGCACCATCTTCTTCGAGGACGAAAAGGTGAAGATGATCGATCAGACATTGCTCCCGCTTACCTACCGCCTGCATGCATGCGCTACGGTCGACTGCCTCATCGAGGCGATACAAATGCTTCGCGTGAGGGGCGCACCGGCACTCGGTGCGGCAGGGGCCTACGGTGTGGCACTCTCGGCCATCGAGCACCGCAAGGAACCACAAGAACTGTTTTACCGCCACGTTGTCGAGGACTGCGCGCGCCTGGCACGTGCTCGCCCTACCGCGATCAATCTCTCATGGGGCGTCAACGAACAGCGTGCGCTGCTCGATCATCAAGAGGGGCCCGAGGAAACGATTGAGCGACTCGTCGAACATGCCAAGCGCATCGCGGAGACCGACGTGCAGAACAACAAGAGCATCGGGCGGCACGGTGCACGCCTTATCGAAGATGGCGACTCGATACTTACCCACTGTAACGCGGGTGCGCTTGCGTGTGTCGGCTACGGCACGGCACTGGGCATCGTGCGTTGGGCGCATGGCGAAGGAAAACGGATTCACGTCTACGTCGATGAGACGAGACCGTTGTGCCAGGGCGCGCGCCTCACGGCGTGGGAGCTCGTCAGGGAAGGCATCCCAGCAACGTTGGTGACAGACAACATGGCGGGATCGCTCATGCGGGCGGGACGGGTAGACAAGGTGGTCGTCGGTGCCGACAGGATCACGGCACATGGCGACGTGGCAAACAAGATAGGGACCTATTCGCTGGCCGTGCTCGCGCATCATCATGGCATCCCCCTCATCGTCGCGGCACCGGTATCGACCATCGACTTCTCGTGTACGGCCCTGGAAGACATACCAATTGAGGAGCGGGATGCAGACGAGGTACGCTACTGCTGCGGCGTGCAGGTGGCGCCGTCCGGTGTGGCCGCATACAATCCTGCCTTTGACGTCACCCCCGCTTCGCTCGTGGACAGTATCGTCACCGAGAACGGGATCGCTCGCCCCCCCGACAAACGCTCACTCGGGGCACTCAAGCCGTGACCATACCTTTTCAGCCACTGCGCCCGCCTTACGGGCGACGCGCTCCTCATCGACGGTAGTGACGCGTTTGTTCCATACGATGAATCTGCCATTGACCATGACATGGTCGATGCATCCGGTATTGGCACCGTAGCTCACCGTGGTGGCAATGTCCTTCCACGGGAAGAGTGCGGCCTTGTTGATGAATGCAAGGTCTGCCTCCATGCCCTCCACGAGCCCCCCACAGCCGCAAAGAAGGGGGATGAGCACGGTTGGGTCAAGACCGTAGATGAGTCCGATGATGCGAACATCAGAGAGGAGGTCATAGCCGTCGTTTATTGCAGGTGAGTCGATGCCCATCCCCAGGGGGACATCCGCCTGAAGCATCGCCTGGATCGGCGGAGTGCCCGAGTGGAGCCTGAGATTCGAACCGATGCATGCCACCGCCGTGCTTTTCGTTGATGCGAGCAGCTCGATCTCACGCGGATGCATATGAACGCAGTGGGCAAGCGTCGTTGACGAGCCGAGCACCCCCTTATCATGGAACACCTCTGCAGGGAGCGCGCCGTACTCCTCCTTCGAGATTTTTGCGTCAAGGGATACCTCGTTGAGATGCACGTGATATCCTGAAAAGAGATCGGGATGGTCATTGACCGCACCGACGCATGCATCGATGAGCTCCCCGCTCGTCATGCGTATGGAGACGATTCCCATCTTGACGTCGACTAACGATGATGAGCGCGCCTTTCGTGCGAGTGCCATCGTCGTGTCCAGCGTGGCAAGAGGGTCATCCCACTCCTGCCTGTCCATGATCGCCTCGCTAAGCGAGGCGCGCAGGCCGATATCACAACATGCGTCCATGACGTCGGACTCGTGGAAGTGCATCTCCTCGAAGTACGTGATGCCCGCACGAGCCATCTGGCACATGCTGTAGAGTGCGCCGTAGTATGCCTCCTTTCGCGATAGCGTCTCCTCGAATCGCCACAACCAGTTGCGTACCCAGGCATCAAGCCCCCCTCCCGATGGCGCGCCACGAATGAGCACTGACGACGCATGCATGTGGCGATTGCGCACCCCTGGAATGAGCACATGGGACGAAGCATCGACGGCGTCTTCGCCCTCAATGGATAGTCCGATGCGGACGATGCAGCCTCCGGCGACCTCGATGTCGCGCGTGACAAACCGCCCGTTGTGATAGATCGTCGCGCCCTTGATAATCATGCCAATCGATGAAGTATGGCGATGCAGCTTAAAGAGATTTCTCATTTAACTGTGAATAGGTATTCAATAACTAATAGTTAAATTTATAAAGACATGCCCGGAATTGAATATGGTGAATACAATGCCAGACGATGTAGAAGACATCAAAAAGAAGAAGATGGAAGACATGCAAAACAAGTCATCCGCTCCCGATCATCCGATTGTCGCCACTGACGACAATATTGAAGAGCTTACCCAAACGTATCCTCTCTTGCTCGTGGACTTCTGGGCTGAGTGGTGCATGCCGTGCAAGATGTATGCGCCGACGCTCGAGGAGTTCGCCAAGGACATGAAGGGAAAGGTCGCCGTAGCAAAGCTCAATGTTGATGAGAACAGGGCCACGGCCACGAAGTACCAGACCATGTCGATACCGACGACCATCCTGTTCAAGGATGGGAAACCGGTTGACAAGGTCATCGGGGCAGTGCCAAAGGAACGGCTCGTACAGCTTGTTGAAAGGTATATGGAATGAAGAATCCATTCAGCCAGGACCTCTGTTCGCCCTCCCAGATTGAGGGTATAGACATCGAGGAGCTTGTCTCAAGCGTGCTCAACATCAATCAGCTCGAGACAGGCATTCTCTTTCTTCTTTTCGAACGGCCCTACTCTGCGGTAGAGCTGTCCCAGCACACACAGAAACACCGGAGCACGATACAAAAATCACTCTCCAACCTCATGGGGAAGGGACTCATCATACGAAAGAAGCAGGGGTTGCGCAGGGGGTATCATTATACATACTCATCGATACCGAAGGAACGCGTCAAGGAATTGATGATATCCTACATCGACGAGCAGACCAACTGCCTCAAGGAGCGCATATACCGCGGGCTTTAGTTCCTGCCGCAGGGACTGCCATCAGAGACGTTTTCCAACTCGCGAGCCTCATACATCCCGATCATGTCGGAAGCCGTTTGAGCACGTCCAAAACACACCGTCATGCCAAGCTCTGCGGCAAAATCGAGCGCGCCGGGCCCGATGCCAGCACACAGCACTGCCGTAACGCCCCGGCCATCGAGCAGCTCGAGGGGACCTTCATGACCAGGCTTGTTGGCAGCTTCGTTTTTGATGATGGTAAAAGACTCGTTCTCGATGTCGTAGAGGGCGTAGAAGGGCGCCCTGCTAAAGTGGTGGTCGAGGCTCGACTCTGGGCCTTTGTCGTCCTTTACGGGTATGGCAACGGTCGTCATGACTTCACCTCAACAGATAATGTGAAAGGATCTTCTTCTCTGCTCGCTTGATGATCTCGTCGACACTCGAAGGGGATACACCAACGATATCGGAGAGTTCCTTGAGCGATATGCGCTTGGGAACGTCGAAGTATCCGAGCTGGAACGCCGTCCTGAGCACTTCGCGCTGGCGACACGTAAGCTCATCGTTGATGTTGAGCGTACGCTTCTTGAGAATCTCTACTTCATAACCACGCTCCTCGAGAGCATCGATGAACCTGACAAGTGACCCATTGGTCCCTGTGAACAGATTGATGTATGCGCCATCCTTGCAAAACTCGCATCCCGAGAGGAAGCATCCGGAGATCGAGAGGGCCGCGCAGCCGCACGATTGTGTCGCATTGACGAGCACGAGGTAGCAGTTGCGTGCAGACTTTTCAACCTCGATAACCTCATAATAATTCTTCTTCTTGAGATATGAGTGGATCATTTTCATTTTTGCATCTGGAACGTTGAACTCGAACAGAAGGGTGCCTCCCATGCCTTTCGAAAATGAAGGCATCATATGCAAGATTCTAAAGGAGATATCAAGTTCCTCGGACATCTGCTGCAGCATGCATGTTTCAGACGTCGCGCGGAGAAGAACTTCATTCATGCGTAGCTTCCCCCTACCTGAGAAGTCATCACTATCATCCCTTGCACTTTATCATTATAAGCCTTTGCTTCTGGCCCCTGGGGGCTCACTGCTCCCATGGGTCGCGTTCGGTAAGGTGCCATCCAAAAAGATTCGTGAGGAGGTAAAACGATGCCTGGGGTGGTATCACGCCCCGTTCGGTCACGATGATGTCAATGTACTCAGAGGGCGTGATGTCAAAGACCGGATTGCGCACGCGCACGCCGTCGATGTGATCGGATGCGGGAAGTACCTCGTTAGGGTCGCGTTCCTCGATCTCGACAAGCTCGCCGACCACCGTGTCGGGATGGAACTTGAACGTCTCCGCGGCGACCGACACGCGCGTTCGCGCCTCATGAGCGGCCAGGGCGGCGGTGGCGGTACCTATCTTGTTGACGACCGCACCGTTGGCCGTGATGGCGTCAGCACCCACGATGACGTGGTCGACCTCCCTGACGTAGTATCGTGCGGCCGAGTCGACGATGAGGTTCACAGTGATGCCCGCCTCTGCCAGAGCAGTCGCCGTAAGGCGGCCCTGGAACCGGGGTCGTGTCTCCATGGCGAACACCTCGATGTCCTTGCCCTGCGCTGCGGCATGGCGCATGACCTCGATTGCCGCATTCGAGTTGCAGACGGTAAGCACCTTCTCGCCATCGAGTATCCGCCGGGATCCGAACTCGCCGATGAGATGGAGTGCGTTGTTTGCGTTCTCGATGAAATCATCGGCGGCCTTGATGACCGAAGTGCGCGCATCCTCCACCGACGACATATCGCCATTGAGGCCATGGCGTATGACATAGCGCATGGCATTAGGGAGCGAAACGGCGGTCGGGCGTGTCTCGACGAGACGCCGCGCCGCGTGCTTTACTTCGGATGAGAACTCCTCGACGGTCCCCGCGGTGGACGCGTTCGCCACCGAACGAAGCGCGGAGGCGCTTGCGACGGCTATCCGTCCTGCACCACGTATCTCCATGGACGATATGCCCTGGGCTATGCGTTCCAGTTCACTGTTCATTATCTACCCTCACGATCTTGTACATCATGTCCTCGACGTCAGCGGCGGCCTTGTCCACAACGCGGTCGCGCGCCATGTATGCAAAATGTTGATAGGCCATTCCAAATGATGCGGCGCTCTTGTAGTTTTTCGTCCTCAAGAACCGGGAGAGGAAGGCGCCAACAAACGACGTGAAGTAGCGCGATGCATCATATGACATGCCCGGAGCAAACGATATGGAGACGGTCGTGCCGTCCTTGCAGATGTGCGCCTGCCTCCCCCCGTCGTTCACGATGACGACCTGTGGTCCCGACGCAGCAAGATGGCTGGCGCACTCCACAGGTGTCTCGCAATTCGTGTGGCGCTTGGCATGCATGGCCTGTATGAAGAGTATGTCGACCTCCTCACGCAACAATGCAGGGGATGAGCGTGCGTCAAACTGGCATGTAACATATGGATCGTGGACCTTGGCGATGAGCTGACGGCATTCGGCAACGTCGCCTGCGCACAGATGAACGATGCGCGCGTTGTTGAGAAACGGGGCGTCGATGCCATACGAGAGCAAGTGGGCATTGGCGCCGGGATAGAAGAGCGAGCTTTGGCCCGTTTCATCATGCACGACCATGCGCTTTCCCGTGTTCGTCTCGCTCACGACCAGGTGAGAGTAGTCGATGGAATGCCGGTCGAGCAGCGCCAGTATCTTGTATGCGTCCATGCCTATGGCGCTCACGAGCGATGGCCTGACACCGAACATGGAGCATATGATCGAGATATCGATCGCATCGCCGCCTATGCGCTCATTGAGCGAGGTAATGAGATAATCGCTCGAATTGGGCACTGGGCGCACGCCCATGTCGGTAACGATGTCGACACTGCCAACTACCACCACATCGCTTGTCATCGCCGTTTCAACACCTACAACGTGTTACAACAAGCAAAAATATATACGTTGTGGTCCTTCACGTACGGAGAGCGCGCAGCTGTCCTCAATCTCGAATAGATTTATAAATTGCCCTTATCATTCAACACTATGCTTCCCATCAAGGTAAGGGAATTATCGTTTAAATACCGGCACTCCACCGACTACATCATAAACGATGTGTCGTTTGACGTAGAACAGGGGGAGTTTGTCGGGATAATCGGCCCTTCAGGATGTGGAAAGTCAACATTGTGCTACACGCTCAACGGGATCATACCTCATACGATCACTGGTGACATAGGCGGCAGTGTCGAGGTGTTCGGCAAAAACACCCTCACGCACGAACCGCACGAACTATCCGAGGACGTCGGCATTGTGTTGCAAAACCCCGAGACGCAGCTTTTTGCCATGACCGTCGAGGAGGAACTGGCCTTTGGTCCCGAGAATCTCGGCATCGACCCGGACGAGATCCGGCAGAGGATCGACTGGGCACTTTCGGTGGTTCGGATGGAAAAGTACCGGGATGCGTTTCCCTTCCACCTATCCGGCGGGCAGAAGCAGCGCGTCGCCATCGCGGCATCGCTCACGATGCTTCCCAAGGTCTTCATCCTTGATGAACCGACGTCACAACTCGACCCCCGCGGAAAACGCGAGGTGTTTGATGTCATACACAAGCTCCATGACGAGCTTGACATGACGGTGGTGCTTGTCGAACACGAGACGGACATCCTCGCTGAGCACGTCAACAGGATACTTGTCATGGACAAGGGACGCATCATCATGGACGGATCGCCCGAACTCGTCCTGACGAAGGTCGACTTCCTCCATGATGTCGGCGTACGCCCGCCCGAGGTGGCCGAGGTAACACACATGCTTCATGAGAAGGGAAAGGTCCCACGCGTCTGCACTACCTTACAAGAGGCCATGGAGATGATGAAGTGAGCCTCATACGATTCGACAACGTTTCGTTTCGCTACGAGGAGATGAAAGAGGATGCTATCTCTGGCGTCTCGCTTTCCATCGAGCGTGGCGAATGCATCGCCCTGCTCGGCGAGAACGGTTCGGGAAAGACCACGCTCACCAAGCACATCAACGGTCTTGTCAAACCGTACGAGGGCACCGTTTGCGTCGACGGCATGCCAACGACCAAGCGCACGATCGCCGAACTGGCCCATACCGTTGGCTATGTCTTCCAGAATCCCGACCACATGATCTTTGCAGACACGGTGGAAGAGGAGGTGGCATTTGGCCCCCAAAATCTTGGCATGGACAAGGAAACGGTGACACGCCGCGTCGACGAGATCCTCGCGTTCACGCGGCTTGACCGGTACAAGGAAACACACCCCATGTCGCTTTCCGGAGGGGAGAAACAGCGCCTCGCTGTCGCCTCGGTGATCGTCAGCGACCCGTCGATCCTCATCCTCGACGAACCCACCACCGGTCTTGACTACAAGAGCGTCATCGACATGGTCGACCTCATACACAGGCTTCGTGAACGGGGCCATACGATCATCCTCGTCACGCACGACATGTCGCTTGTCGTGCAGGTGGCAGAGCGTGTCGTGCTCATGAAGGGCGGCACCATCCTGGCAGACGGCGAGGTGCATGAGATATTCGCGCAAGAGGACGTCCTTGCACAGACATATCTCGAACAGCCCTATGCGATGAAGCTCTCGACGCTCCTTGGCCGCGGACCGTGCCTGACACCTGAGGAGTTCTATAGCTCGTACGCTGGTGAGGAACCGTGATAAAGTACACGATGTACAGGGCGCATGATTCCTTCCTGCACCGCATCGACCCCCGTGTCAAGTTCCTTCTCTCCATGTTCATATTCGTACTCGGAATCCTCTACAGCGATGCACTGCCCTTGATTGCGCTCTTCGTGAGCGTCTATGTCATCCTTGCTGTTGGCGGACGAATACGCCCCAGGACGTTTGTCACCTATATCAAGCCCATACTGCCGCTTATCATCATCATGCTCCTGTTGTGGCCCTTTTTCAAACAAGGGGGAACGGTCTTTTTCGAGATATGGATACTAAAGGTCACGAGCGCGGGCGTGCTCATGGGCATAGCGATGGCGTTTCGCATATTGACGATGATATCCGCCACGTTCATACTGCTCATGACGACACAGCAAAAGGACATCATCTCCGCGCTCACCCAGATGGGGCTTCCCTATGACTATGGCCTTACGCTCGTCATCGCACTCAGATACGTGCCCACGCTCGCCGGCATGGCCCAGACGATCATGGACGCACAACGTTCACGCGGACTCGAGCTCGACAAGGGGTCGCTCATAGAGCGCATCAAGAAGTACGTCCCGATCCTCGCGCCGCTTATAGTCGGCGCCATTCGGATGGCCCAGGAACTTGCGATCGCTATCGATTCGCGCGGGTTCGGGCATGGACAGAGAACGTATATCAACGTCCTCGTCATGTCCAGGCGCGACATCTTGCTGTTCGTGATGATCATTGCCGTGTTCGTGGTGCTCGTCTATGCGCGATTTTGGGGTCTGGGAGTCCCCGGGCTTCTCTAGGAACGGGGGTATTCGAGCATTTCCGCCACAAGGGAGTAATAAGGATGAAGCACTTGGAAAAAATATATTATGGATTTAAAACGAAATCAAAGGCAATATATCATTTTTTTTATACCCCTGTGCACTCCCGTCCACAACCGTGGGAAACGGTAAAAGAAGGAAAAACCATGTTACCGAAAGATTTAAATTTACAAAATGTTAAGGAAACATTGAATCACTTATGCGAGCCCTTTTTACGTTCATGGTGATCAAAAATGTCTGACAACAATAAGAAATCAATTATGCTCAAAGTAGCCGGTGCAGTTCAGCAAGACGTGGGACGCGGCATCGTACGTATGGACAGAAGATATCAGGAAGAGCTCGGTGTTAATCAGGGAAGCGTCGTGGAGGTCGAGGGCGATAAGAAAACTGCGGCCATCGTTGTCGAGGCATTCCCAAACGACAAAGGGCTCGATATAATCAGGATGGACGGCCTCATCCGCAAGAATGCCAAGACAGGCATGGGTGAGATCATCAAGGTGTCCAAGGCCGACGTGCGGGAGGCCAAGCGGATCGTGCTAGCACCCACTCAGACCGGCGTTCATTTCAACATTCCCGGGAACAAGGTGCGCCAGAACGTGATAGGCAGGCCATTGAACAAGGGCGATGTCATCAGCATCGTTCGGCGCCCAAAGGACAATCCGTTCAAGGACTCCGTGTTCGAGGACTTCTTCGAGGGCCTTTTCGAGAATCCGACATTTGCCCTCGGTGAGATACGATTCGTCGTCGTCTCGACCAATCCGGGTGGCATCGTCCAGGTGTCAAACACCACGGAGATAGAGGTCATTCCGGAGGCGCGGGAGATGCCCGAGGCCACCCTGCCTTCGGTCACCTACGAGGACATCGGCGGCCTGAAGGACGAGATCAACAAGGTGCGCGAGATGATAGAGCTTCCGCTCAAGCATCCCGAGCTGTTCGACAGGCTTGGCATCAAACCTCCAAAAGGCGTGCTGCTCCGTGGTCCGCCCGGCACGGGCAAGACGCTCATCGCCAAGGCGGTGGCATCGGAGACGAACACGCACTTCCTCAACATCAACGGCCCCGAGATCATGTCAAAGTATTACGGCCAGTCTGAGGAAAACCTGCGAAAGGTCTTCGACGAGGCAGAGAAGAACGCTCCTGCCATCGTCTTCATCGACGAGATCGATGCCATCGCCCCCAAGCGTGGCGAGGTGACAGGAGAGGTCGAGCGGCGCGTTGTCGCCCAACTGCTCTCGCTGATGGACGGATTGAAGGGCCGTGGCAAGGTGATCGTCATCGCTGCCACCAACAGGCCCGAGGCGCTCGATGACGCGCTGAGGAGGCCGGGACGGTTCGACAGGGAGCTCGAGATCGGTGTGCCCGACGCAAAGGGCCGCAACGAGATACTCCAGATCCACACGCGCGGCATGCCGCTAGGAGAGGACGTCGACCTCGACCAGATATCGAACGTGACATATGGATTTGTCGGTGCCGACCTGGAATCATTGTGTAGGGAGGCGGCGATGAACACGCTGCGCAAGATGCTGCCCAAGCTCAATCTCGAGGAGGAACGCATACCCTCCGAGATACTCGAGGAGCTCCAGGTGGGAAAGGTGGACTTCGATGTCGCGCTCAAGGGTGTGGAACCCTCGGCGATGAGAGAAGTGCTCATCAGGACGCCGACGACGACGTGGAACGACATCGGGGGCCTTGGCGATGTGAAAAAGCAGCTCATCGAAGCGGTGGAATGGCCGCTCAAGGAGCCTGAGAAGTTCACGCGTCTCGGCATACGCCTGCCAAAGGGCATATTCCTTTTTGGCCCCCCTGGCTGCGGCAAGACGATGCTTGCCAAGGCGGTGGCAAAGGAGTCGAAGGCCAATTTCATCTCGGTAAAGGGCCCTGAACTGCTCTCGAAGTGGGTCGGAGAGTCTGAAAAGGCGCTGCGCAAGATCTTCAAGAAGGCGCGCCAGGTCTCCCCAACGATCATCTTCTTCGACGAGATCGACGCCATCACGGCACGCAGGGGCACCGAGGTGGGAAGCAAGGTCGAGGAACGCATCGTCGACCAGCTGCTCACCGAGCTCGACGGACTGGAGGAACTCGGCAACATCATCGTCATAGGCGCCACGAACAGGCCGGACATCGTCGACCCCGCACTCTTGAGGCCCGGGAGATTCGACCTCATGGTCAACGTGGGCGCGCCCGACGAGGAGGCTCGCTTCAGCATACTCAAGGCGCACACGCGCAACATGCCGCTGGCAAAGGACGTGAATCTCAAGCGCATAGCGCAGGAGACGGACTTTTATTCTGGTGCAGACCTCGAGGGTCTCATCAGAGAGGCAGGCATGATAGCGCTAAGAGAAGACGAGAACGCCACGCAGGTGAAGCGCTCTCACTTCCTAAAGGCGACAAAGAGTGTACGCCCTACGCTCAACAAGGACCTACTCAGGCTCTACGAACGTGACTTCAAGGTAGAGGATGCGCCTATCCTCTATCATTGATCCATAGACGGAGATGCAACGCCCGTGGGAGAAGACTCCCTCGGGCTAGCCCGTTTCATGCGCGCATGCCGTTTTATACAAAACCTTTAAATAAAATTCAACGATAGTAAGATACATACCGTGGGGGACATCACATGGGAAAAATTATCGCTTCACGCTTAAGGGACAGGATGATAGTAACTGAACAGGGCCATCAGATAGGAACCCTCTATGACATCGTTGTAGATGAGAACAGTGGCAAGATGACGGCCCTCATCGTAGAACCGGCTAACGACACCATCAAAAACATACTTGTCACCGACAAGGAGGGGATGTGCCTCGTCCCGTTCAATGCGGTGCATGCGCTCAAGGACTTTGTCGTCATCGATGCGAAGCGTCTGCCGCGCAAGACGCAAAAGGTCGGGATGTTCGCCAAACAGGAATGATCTACACCCTGGGGGTGAAGGAATGAAAACAGCTCTTCTTATGGGTACGCTGACAGCCCTGTTGCTCGGGGCGGCAGGCGTGCTTGGTCTCTATATAGGTGGCAGTCCGGTGCCGTATCTCACCATCGCACTTGTACTGGCCATCGTAATCAACTTCGTCGCGTACTACAAGAGCGACCAGATCGTGCTCAAGATGTACAAGGCGCGGGTGGTGGACGAGTCGGAACAGCCCGAGCTCCACCGGATCGTGCGGGAGCTTACCACATCGGTGGGCATGCCCATGCCCAAGATAGCGATCGTCCCGTCCGAGAACCCCAACGCGTTCGCCACGGGAAGGAACGAGGAAAACGCGGTCGTTGCGGTCACCGAGGGGGCGATGTCGCTGCTTGAACGCGAGGAGCTCAAGGGTGTGCTCGGCCACGAGCTAGCCCACATCCTAAACAAGGACATGTTCATCAGCACGATGGCCGCCGTGATCGCAGGCGTCATAGGCTACCTTGGCCAACTGGGCTGGTGGATAACGATCATGGGGGGCGGAGGCAGAGACCGCCAGGGCGGAGGCATCGGTATCATAGGCTTCATCCTGTTGCTCGTGTTCATACCGCTTGCGGCGACGATCATCCGTATGGCCATATCGCGCGACAGGGAGTTTGGCGCAGACAGGCGCGGGTCCGAGATCACGCAACAGCCAGACATGCTCGCAAGAGCGCTGCTCAAGCTGCAGAGCGTGTCAAGCAAGCGCCCCATGAAAAACGGCAGTCGGGCCACGTCAAGCCTCTTTATCGTGAATCCCTTCAAGCGAGAATCGCTGCTGTCCCTGCTCTCGACGCATCCACCGACCGAAAAGCGCATCGAGCGCCTCAATGAGCTTGCGCTCGAGATGGGGAGAAGCCCCGTCTCCTACCAGGCCTACCAGTAATTCCTATCCTGTCTTTTTCTTCAATCGTCGCAACGCCATCTCTGCGGCCGTGCACAGCGGATCGATCGTCGGTGAGACGGGCGGCGTGTATGCGGTCTCCATGATGGTCACCTGCCCGAGGTCCATACCGTTTTGTATCGCCACCGAGAGCGCGTCAATGCGCGTCAGGACACCTGATATGCCAATGACCTGACCACCGAGGATATGGCCTGTAGGAGTGAAGACGAGCTTTATCGTGATCTCATCGCCACCAGGGTAGTACTCGGGGAGTGTTTGGCCCTTGTAACGGGATGACAATGTATCAAATCCTGCCTCTTGGGCAAGGGCATGTGTCAGGCCTGTGGAAGCGATGTCAAGGCCGGCTAGGCGCGTGATGGCCGTGTTGAGCACGGGAGGGAACTGCACCGGGGAGCCAGCCAAATGCGCGGCAAGCACTTTTGACTGTCGTACCGCGGTCGATCCTAGCTGGCTGAGCGTACGATTGCCGGTGATGGCGCACACCGACGAACAGCAGTCGCCGCACGCATAGATGTCGGGATCGGTCGTCTGCATCGTCTCCGAGACGAATATGCCTCCTTCAATATCGAGTCCTGCCTCCACTGCAAGCCCTGTCACGGCACACACGCCGCATGCGACGATGCAAAAGTCAAACTCCTCTTCCCCGCCTGCGAGACGGGCGCTGACGCGGGTGCCGTTGACCGCGATGTGTTCGACGCACGTAGCCGTGCGAACATTGATGCCGATGGAGGTGAGGTGACGTATCACGCGCGATGCCATGTCCTCATCAAGCACATGGGGGAGGATCGTCGGCAGCGCCTCTGCCATGGTGACCGAGAGTCCTCGTTCATTGAGCGCGACGGCCATCTCCGTTCCGATGAGACCTGCGCCGATGACCAGTGCCCTTTTCGATGAATCGCAGAGCGCATCGACGGCTTTGGCATCGTCGAGATCCTTGAACACGACGATGCGCTCGCTTGCGCATGCCTCGGCAAGCCCCTCGACTGGCGGCAATGCGGGAGTGCTGCCCGTGGCGATGACGAGCTTGTCGTAGGACTCGGTTCCGTGTGTGGTGTGGACCTGTTTCGCGTCTCGGTCGATCGACGTCACCCTTGTCGAGAGCCTGAGGTCGATATGGGCAATGGAATCATAAAACGACGGCGAATGCATGATAATGTCGTCGAACGAGCCGATATGCCCCCCGATCACGAACGGGAGCGCACAAGGCGAGTATTCGGTATGGGGACCTTCGTTGAAGACGATGATCGTCGCATCGCGAAGACGTTTGCGTATCTCGAGGGCAGCAGACGTTCCTGCTGCGCCCCCCCCTATGACTACGACCTGCATTTCATTCCTCCCTCATTAATGCCAGAAGCCCGTTATAATGGACAACGGCAACCATGTACACCGTCGCAGCGAGGCCATAAATAACAACCGTTGTCACCGGCCCGCCGACGATGCCGACGAAATGCTCGAACACGACAAGGGGGATGATGCCGGCCATGTTGAGCACGGGGATGTCGAGTGACGGGCGAACGTATGAGAAAAGCACGATGAGCACGATCGCAAGGCTTGCGCCCGTGGCCACACTTGCCCCGAGGATGCCATAACGTGGAATTAACATGAAACATAGCACAACATCGAGGACTGCACACACACTCAATGCATACATCGGCACATGTGGCTTGTCATACCCCTGCAGTGACGAAGAAAGTACGTAGAAGAGCGAATAGCACAACATGCCAAACGCCAGGATGCGCAGCGGCATGACCGCCTCTGTCGTATCGAAGAGCACGAAGAGGACCTCCTCGGAAAACGCCATCAGGGAAAACGTCAACGGCAGTGAGACGATGGCGGTAACGCTTAGCGCCCTGCTCACGGTGCGCCTGGCAAGATGTGTGGATCGTCGCGCAGTAAGCTCCGACAGGCGGGGAAGGAGCATCATGGAAAGCGCGATGGCAAACGACGGTATCAGCCGTGAGGTCGGCGCGACGAGGCCATAGACGGCCGTCTCGTCGGGGCCATAGTAGCGCCCGAGCACGATGATGTCTGCCTGGAAGAGGGTAACGATGCCAAGTGATGTGACAAGCATCGGCAGTGAGAAGCGTAACATCGAGCGTGCGCGCGTCCAGTCGAAGCCATGCGCCGACACACTCCTGAGGTAGGGGACAAGAAGCACCGCGATCCCAGCGGCGTATGCGATGATGAATGCAAAGACCGCCCCATCGACACCAAGCGAGATGCCCAACACATAGGCGCTTGCCACGGTGACAACCTGTACGAGAAAGAGCGCACCGGCAACGATCGCGGCGCGCTGCCGCCCGAAGAAAATGCCTGTGAGCACGGAAAAGACCACGCCGATGGGTATGACGGCGAACATGATGCGAAGCGGCCCGATGATCGCCTTCTCGAACTGTGGTGAGAGAAACGATGCAAAGGCGGGGGCAAGGACCATGCCTGCGGCAAAGAGGATGATACCGACCACAGCGAAAAGGAATGGATACGGGTCCTCTCCCTGCTGGCGCGCACGGTCCTCCGATACGTACTTGGACACCGTGGGGGTCACGGCGTACGATGTGATGGTAAGGATGAGATTCTGCACAGGGAGGATGACGGCAATGATGCCGAATCCCGTCGACCCCAATGCGATGCGCAACACGATGCGCAGGATGAAGTTGAGCGCCCGATTGAGTGTGTTGGCGATGAACAAGTACAATGACTTCTTATACATCCACAACTACGGACGCAGGCGGGGTTAATTAATTATCCCCTGAACTTCGGGCGTTTCGAGAGGTGGTCCGGCAGCGGGAGCGGCCGGTACGGCACGCCGGCGGTCTGCGCACGCAGTGTCTCCCTCATCTGTTCGACAGACATATCGGCCTTCTCCCCGGTCGAACGTATGCGTACCGAGAGCAAGCCGCTCTCGCGTTCCTTCTCGCCGATGACGACGATATAGGGGACCCATTCCTTCTCAGCGGCCCGGATCTTCTTCCCAAGGCTTTCCGACCGGTCGTCGACATCGACACGGAAGTCGCCCAGCTGCGCAACGAGGTCATTGCAAAACGGCACGAGCTCCTCGTTGATAGGTAGCAGGCGCACCTGTGTCGGGGACAGCCAGAGCGGAAGCATCGGCTTGGTGCCCTTCTGTCCATCCATATACGCCTGTTCCAGGAGCGCAAAGACGTTCCTATCGATGGCGCCAGAGACGCTGGTGTGGAGCATGAGGGGATTGACGCGCTCGCCTGCCTCGTTGATGTAGGTCAGGTCAAACCGCTCCGTGTTCTCGATGTCAATTTGCACCGTCGAGAGGGCTGACGCCTTCTTGAGGGCGTCGACGAAGTTGAACTCGAACTTCATGACGAAGTAGAACGGGCGCTCGTCCCACATCTCGACGAGCACGGGACGGCCAAGCTCCCTGACAAGTGATGCGACAAACTCCCTGTTCTCCTCGTAGAACGAGCGTACGAATCGGATGCCTGTCTCGAAGTTCGTGCCCAGGTCCTCCATCCACCTGATGCAGAGCTTGAACTGTTCGAAGAACTCGCTTTTCGCGCCGTCCATGTCAGCGACCAGCGTGTGCATGTCGGGCATGGTGAAGGCCCGAAGGCGCCGAAGGCCCGAGAGCTCGCCACCCTGCTCCCGCCTGAAACTGTAATGGGTAAGTTCGTAGAGGCGCAGCGGGAGATGCTTATATGATACCGTCATGTCGTGCTTGATGAGATACTGGCCGAAGCATGCGGCAAATCGCAAGAAGAACCGCTTGTCCCCCGAGAGCACGGTGTACTGCCTTGCTGGGAATCGATGGAGGTATCGCGAGAGCTTGGGATGCTCAAAATCATACATGATTGGGGTTTCCACCTCCATCGCGCCATACGAGTGCACGACGTTGGTAATGTGCTGCTCGAGGAGGCGCTTGATGAGCGTTCCCTTCGGATACCAGCGCAGATTGCCCGAATCGCTGCCTGGTTCGTAGTCGACAAGCTCCATCTTCCTCATGATCTCGACGTGGGGCGGTTCCTGCTCGGCAGCGCGCGACCCGGATATCTCGTAGTCGACAAACGTTTTGAGGTTCTCATGGCCAGTGAAGTCGAAGTCGCCGACGTCGACGAGCGAGCCATCGACATCGAGCACATGCCACGAGGATGTGATGCGCTCTTCTGAAACGAGCGCCTCGGAGACGACCTCCTCGTCCTCCTTTTTAGGCGTGACGTGTATCTCACGCGAGAGCTCGCTTAGCGGATGGCCCTTGCACGAGATGTTAAACGATTTGTAGTAGCCAAAGGGGGATCGTTTCACGGTGTGGTCCTTGGCAAGTTCCTGTTCGAAGAGGGGGAAGAACTCCTTTGCAAATTCTGGCGTCGAGGGTGAGGATGTCAGGTGAACGTAAGGATAGATGAAGATCGAATCCACGTTCAGCTGCCGCGCGATGTCCCTTACGGCCTTCGAAGCCTCGGCAATGAGGGCATCCATGTCTGCCATGTCCTCCTTCTCGACGCTGGTAAAGACGGTAAGACATTCGTCCATTTCGTTCTTTTTTAGGCTCTCATCTATTTCTTCGGCAACCTTTGTCTTTTTTGTTACCTCGTACTTGATAAAATCCGAATGAAGGGCAAGTATTCTCATGACGATCCCTTATAATAGGGGAACCGTTGCATATATAAATATTGTCTTGGAGTGCTACACCGGGAAACTGCCATGATTTTTTTACTATGCATCGCCCGTGCTGCAGATGGGGGGAAGTAGATGGGGTCTGTTGGACCTTTTGACTTCACGGTATGCATCGGAGGGGGCAATTTCGGTACGAGGGCGGCCACGACCTCGAAACTGCATGGTGCTGTCACGCTCGTGATCGATCCCCGGCAGAACTGTGCTGCAAGCGCCGTCGCGACCAGGACCATCAAGCGGCTCGATGAGATCGACTTCGGGCTTGGTGGCGTGGTGCAGTACCTGCAAGGCGACGGCTTGGACATCATAGCTGACGTGGTCGCCCACCGGTGTCCCGACATCGTGGTGCCTGCCTCGCCAGGGCATCTCATGGCCAAGGCGGCAATACGCCTCCTATCCCGCCGCACACTTGGCGCCATACCATGGGGCGGGGGGTGCGACCGCATGGCCGACAGGCTCGACGACGACATCATCCTCATCGCAGACCGTGACGACGGGATCATCGTGACAAGCTTCATGGATGAGGGCACGATGTGCATGGACGTGTGCCCCCAGCCGGAGTTATGTCCTGTCACGGGGCGCACGCATCCAGCGCCCATGTACAAACTCGTCGATGACGCGATGGCGAGTTCGTGCGGTGAGGCGTTTCTCATGCGCAGCTTCCTGTTGAGCGACACGGCTGGCGTTGGTGGTATCGAGGGAAGCGACGTCAAGGCATTTCTTGGCGTGATGCGTTCGATGAAGGAAGGCACGAGGTTTGCCGTTGCGACCTCATGCTCATGCCATGCCGTCATCAACGCCATGGAGGTCACAGCGCTTGGGGACGGTCGCTCAACAGCACCGTTACAGTAATAGTAATATTTATATTACTGAACATTACCCATTACACCTCATGCCCCGGGAGGGGGGGCTCTGTAGGTGATGACATGAAAAGGCTCTATCGTTCACGAAAAGACAGCGTGCTCGGGGGCGTTGCCGGAGGTATCGCCCACTATCTCGAGGTCGATCCGACGCTCATCAGATTGCTGTGGATACTGTTCCTGTTTGCGGGAGGAAGCGGGGTCCTTGCATACATCGTGTGCTGGATCATCATCCCCGAGGAACCACGAGAACAAGCCGAACAACAAACGCTCGAGGGAACGCGCCCGACCTCGGACCAGGAACAAGATCACATGACGCGCACCTCAGGCGATGCGTCGTCGATCGCGACATTGCTCGTGGGCCTCGTCATACTCGCATTTGGTGTGCTGTGGCTGCTCAGGACGCTTGGCGTCCACTTTGCGCTCCCGACGATGTTTTGGTTCTTCAACTGGGCGATGGTCTTCCCTCTCATCGTCATATTCGTGGCTCTGGCGTTCATCGTAAAGGCGATCAATAAGTGACCATCCTTCCTTTTTTATTCCCAGAATCATTATAATATATATTATATATAGAAAATCATTCCAAAAACAGCCATCATTGTCGCAGGATTGTGTCCTATTTTCCACAAAACCGAAACCTTTTTATACATCCGTTAAGCAGTCGCAACGGAAATAGGAATTCCAAAATAACCATGGAATTCTGATTTTTTTTAAACCTACAGGAAGGATTTTAATTCAAGTGGAGGGAAATGAATGTTAGACTTGGAATCTTTGATAGCTATCCTTGAAGCTTGTAAGAAAAACAAAATTGCAGAATTGATTGTACGAAAGGATTCAGTCGAAATCAGGACTGTATCCCCATCCGGTGGCGCCGCCCCCGCGGCAGCCGCTCCACAGCCTCAAGTCTCGCTTCCAGCAGAGGAGGAAGCGGAGGAAGAGGCAGCTGCACCGGCAAAGCCGGCCGAACCCGCAGCTTCTACCAACGTTATTCAGCTTACCGCCCCGACGCCTGGTGTGGCCTACGTCCACCCCGGTACGACAGTTGACCGCGAGCCACTGCCAAAAGAGGGCGACATCGTTGAGGCAGGTCAGGTCGTTGGTCTCGTCGAGGCCATGAAACTGTTCAACGAGGTTACCGCTCCTAAGAAGGCCAAGTTGTCCAAGATTCTTGTTGAAAACGAAGAGATTGTCAAAACAGGAGACGTACTGATTGAGCTTGAGCCTCTCTAGAGCTGGGTGTCACAGGAACGTGATCAAATGGAAGAGATAAACCTTGTAAAAGACATATTCTTCTCACCCAGCAAGGCCGTAAGCAAGAAGGACAAGAAGATCGAAGAGGCCAAGAAAGGATGGGACAAGTCCGGTGAGGACACACGAAAGCGCATGGTCGACGCGAAGTCGTTCCGGAAAGCTGGAACGAAGGTCGTCGACGCATCCGATTGTGTTGCGCTCCTCGAGGCAGTATTGAGGCCCGGAGACCGGGTCTACATCGAGGGTGACAACCAAAAACAGGCAGACTTCCTCGCAGCATGTCTCACCAAATTGGACAAGACGAAGGTCAACAACCTTCACATGCTTCAGTCGGCCCTCGCATTGTCGGACCACCTGAAGGTCTTCGAAAAGGGCATCGCCACGAAAGTCGACTTCTGTTATTCCGGACCCGTTGCCTCGGAGCTCGCCACTATGGTCATGGAGGGCAAGATCAACATCGGCGCCATCCATACCTACGTCGAACTCTTGTGCCGCATGTACCTTGACCTGGTGCCAAAGGTCTCGCTTGTCGCGGCAAACGTAGCTGACAAGAACGGCAATCTCTACACGGGATTCAACACAGAGGAAACGCCAGCCGTCGTCGAGGCCAGCAAGTTCAGGAACGGCATCGTCATCGCACAGGTGAACGAGGTCGTCGACAAAGTACCCAGGGTCGACATACCGGCCGAATGGGTCGACTTCGTCATAGCCACCGACGAACCATACTACATCGAGCCGCTCTTTACCCGGGACCCGGGACTCATCACGGAATCACAGATATTCATTGCCATGCTCTCGCTTGTCGGCATCTACGACAAGTACAAGATCAAGACGCTCAATCACGGCATCGGCTTCAACACGGCGGCAGTGGAGCTCCTTCTCCCGACCTTCGGTGAAGAGATGGGCATGAAGGGAAACATTTGCAGCCACTGGGCGCTCAACCCGCACCCGACGATGATCCCTGCGATAGAGACGGGATGGGTAAAGACCATGATGCCGTTTGGCAGCGAGGTCGGCATGGAAAACTATCTCATGACAAAGCCCGACATATTCCCCGTTGGGCCTGACGGTACGATGCGTTCCAACAGGGTCATGGCACAGCTTGCCGGACACTATGCCATAGACGCATTCTTCGGCTCGACGCTGCAGATCGACCAGTACGGCAACAGTGCTGCAGCAACAGCGGGAAGGATACCTGGATTTGGCGGCGCCCCGAACATGGCGTGCAACGCCCCTGGAAGAAGGCACCCAAGTCCTGGATGGCTGCAGGCCTCGAAAGAGGATGGGATGAGAAAAGACCTCATCGGTCCTATCGACAGGGGAAGGAAGCTCGTCGTGCAGATGGTCGAGACCTTCGGCGAGGGCATGTCCCCCGTGTTCGTCGAGAAGCTTGATGCGTTCGAGCTGCAAAAGCAGGCAAAGTTCGCCATCCCGCCCGTGATGATCTACGCCGACAATCTCACGCACATCGTCACAGAGGAGGGTATCGCATACCTGCACAAGTGCAAGACGCTCAAGGAGCGCATGGACGCCATCTGTGCCGTTGCCGGCTACACGCCTCTTGGCATGAAGGCCGAGGAGAGCAAGACCAAGAAGCTCAGGAAGGATGGCATCGTGTCACTGCCTGAGGATCTCAATCTCTCGTTCAACGACGCAAAGCGCTCGAAGCTAGCAGCAAAGAGCATGGCGGACCTCGTACGATGGTCGGACGGATTATATGAAGCCCCAACTCGATTTAGGAATTGGTAAGGAGGGATATGATGTTTAACAAAGTCCTTATTGCAAACAGAGGAGAAATAGCCGTAAGAGTGATCAGGGCGTGCAAAGAGCTCGGCATCAAGACGGTCGCCGTCTATTCTGATGCTGACGAGAACGCC
The DNA here is from genome assembly GCA_004212155.1 of archaeon. Classification (GTDB taxonomy): domain Archaea; phylum Methanobacteriota_B; class Thermococci; order Methanofastidiosales; family NM3; genus NM3. The sequence continues at coordinate 10,172 of RXIG01000002.1, read as the reverse complement.
CTCCACGTCAAATTGGCCGATGAAGCTGTAAACATCGGTCCGGCGCCGGCAACAAAGAGCTACCTTAACATGATGAACATCATCAATGCCGCAATTGTCACCGGTGCCGAAGCAATCCACCCCGGATATGGATTCTTGGCAGAGAACGCCCGATTCTCCAAGTTGTGCAGGGCCAATGATATCAAGTTCATCGGCCCCTCGCCGGAGTCTATCGATCTCATGGGCGACAAATCAACGGCCAAGAAGACGATGATCAAGGGTGGCGTGCCTGTCACACCAGGCTCAGATGGTATTATTAAAAACTACAAGGAAGCCAAGGAGCTTACCGACAAGATAGGATTCCCCGTTATTTGCAAGGCCACCGCTGGTGGCGGCGGCAAGGGGATGCGCATGGTCAAGAACGGAAATGAGCTCGAGGCGGCGTTGCGCTCGTGCCAGACGGAGGCGCAGGCCGCGTTCGGCAACCCCGACGTCTACATCGAGAAGTTCATCGACGTCGCGCGCCATGTCGAGATCCAGGTCATGGCAGACCAGCACGGAAACGCCATCTACCTCGGTGAACGCGACTGCTCCATCCAGCGCCGACATCAGAAGCTCGTCGAGGAGGGTCCCTCCCCCGCAGTATCTCCCGAGGTGCGAAAGAAGATGGGCGAGGCGGCCGTCAAGGCGGCGCTCGCGGCGAAGTACGAAGGGGCCGGAACTGTCGAGTTCCTCTTTGATGACAGGACCAACGAGTTCTACTTCATGGAGATGAACACGCGTGTCCAGGTCGAGCACTGTGTCAGCGAGATGATCTCGCTTACCGATATAGTAAAGGTCGGCATACGGGTCGCGGCAGGCGAGAAGCTGCCCTACAAGCAGGAGGACATCTCCCTCAAGGGCCACTCGATCGAATGCCGTATCAACGCCGAGGACCCGCAGACGTTCGCCCCATGCCCGGGGAAGATAGAAAAGCTCATCCTTCCCGGCGGTCCTTTCGTCAGGATCGACACCGCTGCGTTTGACGGATACGAGATACCACCATACTACGACTCGCTCATCGCAAAGCTCATCGTCTGGGGAGAGGACCGTGAAGAGGCCATCGCACGCATGAACCGCGCGCTCGATGAGTTCATCGTCGAGGGCGTGACCACGACCATCGCTTTCCACAAGAAAGTGATGAACAACAAGGTATTCCAGGGCGGTGTGTTCCACACAGACTTCATCGCAAAACACCTCGAAGAGAGCAAGAACTCCGGAGGAGAGTAACGATGGCACTCACTGAGCTCAACTTTGAATTCACGCCCAAAGAACCCAAAGAGCTCAACGATGAATGGGGCCATGTGGGCATCGTCTCCTCGGGGGACCTCGAGATCCTCATCGAGAAGGGCAACGCCTACAAGGGCAAGGCCAGCTTCCACATCCTCACCACCGTGGTAGGATTTGACAACGTGTGGGAGACGGTCCTTGGCAGGCTCGTCGACAAGACGGGCCTCTCCGGTGTGAAGGTCAGCATCAACGACAACGCGGCAACGCCCGCTGTGGTGAAGCGCAGGTTGCAACAAGCGATCGAGAACGGGGGCGGACTGCAGTAAGGTGATACCATGAGAATGGATTGGGAAGAACTACAGGAAAAGAGCTTTTACCGTTCATCGGCGCGCGAGCGTGCCTACGGTATCGTCGACCCCGGAACGTTCAGGGAGTTCCTCGGCCCCCGCGACAAGATGTATAGCCCCCACCTCGTCATCCTTGGCGAGGCGGTGGAGTTCGACGACGGCATCGTCGTCGGCGTGGGTAAGATCGACAAGCATCCGGTCTTTGTCATCTCTCAAGAGGGTAACTTCGTAGGAGGCGCCCTTGGCGAGATCAACGGAGCGAAGATGGCCTATATGTACAAGATCGCCCTCAAGTGCTACGAAGCGATGAAGGAGAAGTACGGCACGGTCCCCGAGGACCGAAAGCCGCTCGTCGTCGTGTCGTACGACTCAGGTGGCGTGAGGCTCCATGAGTCAAACGCAGGCCTCGTGGCGCACTCCGAGTGCATGGAGGCGCTCTGGAAGCTCCAGAACAAGGTGCCAAACATCTCGATCACCGGAAGCAGCCTCGGCGCATACGGTGCGCAGGGCTTCGTCTGCATGAGCGGCGACGTGGTGCTGGCAAACGACTACGGCAGGATCGGCCTGACCGGCCCTGACGTCATCCAGCAAGAGGTCGGCAAGGACGAGTTCGATGCGTCCGACCGCGCCCTCATCTGGAGGACGATGGGTGCACGAAGCAAGTACATCCTCGGCGACGTCGACTATCTCCTCAAGGACACCATCAAGGAGTTCAGGGAGAAGGTCAAGGAACTCGCCGACATGTCAATGAGCGATATCTCCAAGCACCGACACCTCGGGTCGCCCGAGCTCGTAGAGGACAATCTCGAGCTCGTCAAGATCGCGGCCGAGCTCAAGATCGATGATTCCAAGGACCTATGGGAGTATTACGGCAACGAGAATCTCGATGAGCTTCCCGAGATGCCACAGGAGGAGTTCCTCAAGGTGGCCAAGCGACGACCTCGCAGGGGGATGTGATCATGGTAGCAACGACAAACTTCCTCGGAAAGGCGCACGACGCCATCGAGTACATCTTCGACAAGGAGACCTTCGTCGAGAACAAGATAGGCAGCACTCGCCTCGACCCCGACCTCGCACCGCCGGCGATGGTGGGTGAGGCCACGCTCGACGGTACGATATGTACCGTGCTCTCCGTCAACTCGCGCAGGCCGAATCCACGCTTCAGGGTCGTGTTCAACGGCGTCATGGGCATGGAGGAGACCTACAAGTTCTCGCAGGCCCTTTACGCAACGATCGACGCCGACAAGGACAAACCCATCGACGAGAAGCGCCCCGTCGTGCTCCTCATCGACACGCCCGGCAACAGCCCCGGCAAGATCGAGGAGATCGTGGGCATGACCAAGGGTACGGCTTCGTACCAGTTCGCGCTCATGGATGCGCGCGCTGCGGGACACCCCGTCATCGGCATGATCGTCGGACGCGCCATCAGTGGTGCGTTCCTATGCCACGGACTGCTCTCTGACAGGATACTCTCGCTGCCCAAGGACTATGGCACCATCGTGCACGTCATGCCGACAACAAGCATCGCCGTCATCACGGGCATCCCTCTCGAGCGCCTCAACGAACTCGTCAAGACGAATCCCGTCTTCGCATCGGGCGCAGAGTTCGTCTACAAGCTCGGGACCATCGATGAGCTGCTCGACAATCCCGACCAGATGCGCGACGCCATCATCCGCAACATCGCGGAGGTCAAGGAACTGCGCAAGCAGGGACGCGAGGACAAGCTCGGTATCTGGAACAGGGGCCAGGTCGGCGCAGAGCGCGGCGGCAGGGTCAAGCGCATAGAAGCGATTGAGAAGATGGAAAAAGAGTTCGAGAACATCTTGCCTGATCTCCTTGAGTAAGGCAAACTCTTTTTATTCTTTTCTTTTTTATTCTTTTTATCAAGTATTTTCTAGGGGTATATACAATGAGCGGGGAAAACGTCTCTTCGTATTTTGAAGATTTGAGGGAAAGCGTAGAATTGTTCTCGACCGTGCCATCGTTCGAGGAGATGGAAACGCGCACCCTAGCGGACAAGGGCATCAACGGTCCCACTGCCGCGCATATCATCGAGGAAGTGCATACGCCTTTCAATTATGCATACATCACGTTTACCACGGGGACCACCGCCTGGCAGAACATCGTGGGCATCACGCCCAACGAGAAGGAGTACCGAAAGGAGGTGGGAAAATCGGCGCTGAAGATGGCAGGCGTCAAGGAGGGCGACAAGGCGCTCTTTTGCTATCCGCCGCTGCTCAACGCCATCACACGAAACGCCCTTGAGGACATCGGTGTCGAATGGACGTTTCTCTCCAAGTCCTCGCGCGATTCATTTCTCATGGACCTCTACTACAAGCGGCCAACCGTCATATTCGGTGAATCTACGTTCTTGAAGTGCGCGCTCCAGGATGCGCTCAAGCTCGATGTCGCCGACGAGCTCCCGCACGTCGACATCGTCAACTGCATCGGGACGCCCCTTGACCTCGAGGCTGTCGAGATCATCCGAGAGGTGCTTGGCGCCCGCGTCAACGACATCTACGGAAATCAGGAGTTCGGATGGATCACGATGAACGGCATACCGGTGCGCGAGGACATCTCGTTCGTGCCCTCTGCCGTCGGACCCGAATATCGTGAGACCGTCGTTGGCGGCCTTCCCACCGGCGACAGCTTCCCCGTCGTGGAGTCGGGCCATGTGCTCAACAAGAAGGGCAAGATCATCACCTACATGCGCAAGCGAACGCTGCCCGATTATGAGATCTTCGTCCGTGAGACAACGGTCAACGCCCAACAGACCATCGAACGCGCGTGCAGGAGCATCCTTCGCATCAAATCGAAGGTCGCAAAGGTCCTGCCGGACGTCAAGGTCGAGGCGGACAGGACGCTTCTCGAGCTACGGCCGGCGCTGCCCACCGACGAGACGGGCGAGCCCATACTCATCGAGGGACCGGTCAAGACGCGCATGTTCGACCTCCTCGTGCAGGCACAGCTCGATTATCAGACGCTGAGCGTGAAGGACCCCTGCTGGATCAAGAGGAGATAGGCCAATGCGATTCAACCGCCACGACCTCGTCTTCACACGCTGGCAGGACATTGCGCTTCAGGGGCTTGACGCAGGCCATTTCCGCGACCTCATCGCATCGGGGCAGATCCCCGGCATCGTACGCAGGGAGGAGTCCGCACTCCACAGCGGCGATCCGTGGTACGACGAGGCCGAGGAGGTCTACGTCGGATTCGTCTATCCATACAAGGAGGACGGGCACCGCATACGCTACGCATCGTCCGTGCATGGAAGCCGCATCACGCGCGCCATTCGCCCCTATGAGGTGCCACATATGAGCTATGAGCGCAGGACGCGCCCGCTTTTGGCGCTCTCTGAGTTTTCCGCGTCGTATCCACTGGGGGTGTGGGGTTCAGCCGCGCTCGAGGCCGTTACGGGGCTTGCCTACACCGACGACACGTCGGACCTCGACCTCATCGTCAGAGGGTATGGCCGCGATGAGCTCGGTGAGCTCGCGCACACGACCCGGGCCTTTGAGGAGGCATTTAGCATCCGCATCGATGTCGAGGTGGAGCTCACTTCCGGCTTTGCGATCAATCTCAAGGAGTTCGTCGGCAACGGGCCGCAGGTACTTGCAAAGGGCATCAACGGCGTCGAGCTGCTCGAACGCGAATTGGCGGAGGAATGCCTATGAACCCGATAGACACGCTCGGTGAACTTGCAACGCGCAGCATCCTGCTCGAGGTATCGTGCCATCCGAAACCCGGTCTAGTGACGCCGTTCACGCGCGGTGCGCACAGGGACATGGACTACTCGCTCTTCCTACGCAGCTCCGCCGTCCTGAGCCAGGGGTTCAGGGATGTGGCCGTGATGGGGTACGAGCACACGGGCGATGCACGATCGCTGCTTCCCATCCTTCGTGAGCGCGGCATCCTGACCGAGCGGCGCATGTTCGAGGTCACATCGGGCGTCAACACGCAAAAGGGACTTGTCTTCCTCTTCTACCTCCTCCTTGGCGCATCGGGACGGGCGATGCGGTCAGGGGACCACACGGTGCAAGCCATCACCGCGACCGTCGCAGACATAACGGACGGCATCGTTGAGCGGGAGCTTGGCACTCTTGGCTCCTCCCCGCATGGCCACGGGCTCACCAAGGGGGAGAAGCTCTACCTTGAACACGGCATCACGGGCATACGGGGCGAGGTCGAGCGAGGCCTTCCCTCGGTCACGGGCATGGGGATTCCCGCGATACGTGACGTGCTCGGTCGCGGCGGCACCATCAACGATGCCATCCTCCAGGCTCTCTTCGCGCTCATGACCACCGTGGAGGACACCAACGTCATCTCGCGCTGCGGCCTTGACACCTATGAGATGGTCAAGGATACGGCACGCGAGGTCATCGAAGCGGGCGGCGTCCTGACACAGGGGGGCATGCGTATGATCAGCGAGTTCAACGATGTGTGCGAGAAGCGCAACATCAGCCCCGGGGGTTCGGCAGACCTTGTCAGCGCATCGCTCTACCTCCATTTCCTCGACGAAGAGGAAATCGCCACACCGCAACAATGAACTGCAGATACGCATATACCGTAGGATGCACTTTTTTGGTACCATTTACGTACACTGCCCCGCATATGATGAGCAACGTTCAGAAAGACTATTGAAATACGAACACAATCATAGATTGTCACTATGTAGACCATCTTTTGTTCAAAACGTCTTTGGAAACATAAAATTTATATAAAGACGATTTTAATTCTCTCAGTAAAAGAAAGGAATTCATACCCACTCATATGCATTTTCCACTAACCTAATAGAAAATAGTGTTGAGAATTCCTTACCCGATAGTTCGGTCAGTGAAAATAAATCTACCCTTAAACCCAATCATCACTGTAGGAAAATGCACGTATAGGAGGAATGTACGTGAACGTTGAAGAAAAAATTAAGGAACTTCAAGAACATAAAACACGGATACGCAAAGGCGGAGGAGACGAGCGAATACAAGCTCAGCACGACAAGGGAAAGCTTACGGCACGCGAAAGGCTTGACAAACTGCTTGATCCCGGAAGCTTCCAAGAGATAGGTCTCCTCCGAAAGCACAGGTCCGTAGACCTCGGCATGGACAAGAAAGAGGCTCCGGCCGACGGTGTCGTCACAGGATATGGCACCATCGATGGGAAACTCGTCTATGTATATGCCCAGGACTTTACCGTCATGGGTGGTTCCCTAGGCGAAGTGCATGCGAGCAAGATATCTCGCCTGCTCGACCTTGCCGCAAAGATGGGCGCACCCCTTATTGGTCTTAACGACTCTGGCGGCGCCCGCATTCAGGAGGGTGTCGACTCCCTGAAGGGATACGGCGACATATTCTACCGCAATACGATTTATTCTGGTGTAATACCACAGCTTACTGCAATCCTCGGCCCATGTGCCGGAGGTGCCGTCTACTCGCCTGCCATTGGCGACTTCATCTTCATGGTAAAGGACAGGTCATACATGTTCATTACCGGTCCGGAGGTCGTAAAGGAGGTTCTCTCAGAGGACGTATCCTTCGAGGAGCTCGGCGGGGCCACCATCCACGGAAAGAAGTCGGGCCTCGCACACTTCGTCAGCGAGGATGAGGAGGAATGCATCGCGACGATACGGGAGGTCATTAGTTACATCCCATCGAACAATCTCGAGGGTTCGCCCGTTGTTGAGACCGGTGACGACCCCATGCGTTCCGACGCCGCTCTCAACGACGTCGTACCGATCGACCCGCAAAAACCATACGACATCAAGGATGTCATCGAGGGCGTCGCCGACAACGGCGAGTTCCTCGAGGTGCACGAGCTCTATGCACGCAACATCGTCGTGGGATTCGCACGCATGAACGGGAGGACCGTCGGCATTGTGGCCAACCAACCCAAGATACTCGCCGGCTGCCTGGACATCGATACGTCAGACAAGGGCGCGGGCTTCGTGCGGTTCTGCGATGCGTTCAACATCCCTCTTGTCACGTTCGTCGACGTGCCCGGATACCTTCCCGGCACCACCCAGGAACACGGCGGTGTGATACGCCATGGAGCAAAGCTTCTCTATGCGTACTCTGAGGCTACCGTGCCCAAAATCACGATCTTCGTGAGGAAGGCATACGGCGGCGCATACATCGGCATGTGCTCCAAGCACCTTGGCGCCGACATCATCTATGCGCTTCCATCCACCGAGATTGCGGTGATGGGCCCCGAGGGTGCCGCTAACATCATCCACCGACGCGAACTCATGGAGGGCGGCGTCGAGTACCTCAGCGAGGAGTACAAGGAACGCCGTAAGAAGAAGGCGGAAGAATACAGGGAGAAGTTCGCCACTCCCTACGTGGCAGCATCACGGGGATACGTGGACGAGGTCATACCTGCATCAGACCTTCGACCCAAGATCATAGCCGCTCTTGAGAGCTGCATTACGAAGAGGGAGACAAGGCCTTCAAAGAAACATGGTAACATACCACTGTAAGGAGTGAATGAAAATGAGAAAGTTTACAGTCAAAGTAGGTGACGATACATATGATGTTGCTGCCGAGGACATGGGCGGCAACACACTCAAGATCGAGATCGACGGCAAGGAATACGAAATATTTGCCGAAGAGCAGATCCAAAAGGCTGAGAAGAAGGACAAGAAGATGACCAGCACCGGTGACAAGACCATCGTGTCCCCCATCCAGGGCGTCGTTACGAAGATCAACTGCGAGGAGGGAGACGAGGTAAAGGCCGGTGATGTTGTCTGCACCATCGTCGCCATGAAGATGGAAAACGAGATAGAGGCTACATCTGACGGTAAGGTCAAGGAGATCATGATAAGCGCCAACGATGCTGTTGAGATCGACGATGTGCTAGTGACACTCGAGTGAGCGTACATACTCCAAGGTGGTAACAATGGGAGAATTTGAGAAAGTCATGTGCGCTAACAGAGGGGAGATCGCAATACGCGTCTTCAGGGCCTGCGAAGAACTTGGTCTCAAGACCGTCGCAGTGCACTCGGACGCCGACGCGCAAGCCCTTCACGTAAAAACAGCAGACGAGGCATACAACATAGGGCCTCCGATGCCTACCGAATCGTACCTTAACATCGACAAGATCATAGAGACGGCAAAGGCCGCGGACGTGGACGCCATCCACCCGGGATACGGCTTCCTTGCGGAAAACATCGACTTCGCCAAGGCATGCGAGGACGAGGGCATCAAGTTCATCGGTCCCACAAGCAAGGCGATAAGCAAGATGGGCGTCAAGGACGTCGCCAAGGCTACCGTGACGAAGAACAAGGTGCCGACGGTCCCCGGATCCGAGGGCGTCGTCGACGAGGCGAAGGAAGGTCTCGAGATCGCCAAGGACATCGGATTCCCGGTGATCATCAAGGCGGCATACGGTGGTGGCGGCAAGGGTATGCGCGTCGCCCGCAGCGCTGACGAGTTCGTCAAGATGTTCGAGGCCGCACAGCGCGAGGGTTCCGTAGCATTCGGTCATCCCGAAGTATACATCGAGAAGTATATCATCGACCCGCGACACATCGAGGTCCAGGTGCTTTGCGACGAACACGGCAAAGCGATCCACTTTGGTGAGAGGGACTGCTCCATACAGCGCCGAAATCAGAAGCTGATCGAGGAGGCCCCGTCGCCAGCGCTCGTCGACAAACCCGAACTCCAGGACGAGATCCGCGACGCAGGCGTGCGCGCCGCAGTGGCCGCTGACTACACGTCGGCAGGCACTGTCGAGTTCATCTACAAGGACGGCAAGTTCTACTTCATGGAGATGAACACGCGTATACAGGTGGAGCATTGCGTCTCCGAGATGTATGCGAACTGCGACATCCTTCGAAGGCAGATAGAGACCGCCATGGGCAAGAAGCTTGACCTGGCACAGGACGACGTCGTTTTCAAGGGACACGCCATCGAGTGCAGGGTCAACGCAGAGGACCCGCTCAACGACTTCGCACCAACACCGGGCACAGTGAACGCCTACGAGGCGCCCGGCGGACCCGGCGTGCGCGTCGATTCCGCCGCGTTTGACGGCTTCAAGATATCCCCGTTCTACGACTCGATGATCGCAAAGCTCATCTGCTGGGACGAGGACAGGAACAGGTGTATCGCCCGCGTTCAGCGCGCCCTCAATGAGTTCGTCATCAAGGGCGTCAAGACGACCATCCCCTTCCACCAGCGCATGATGCGAAACACCGACTTCGTGAGCGGTGACTTCGACACGGGATACCTCGCACGCACCAACTTCGTCCAGAAGTACAAGGAAGAGGTCGAACAGGAGCAGGCAGCCGCAAAGGCACGCCGAGAGGCAGAGGGCCTTGGCAACGAGCAGCTCGCCGCGATCGCGGCCGCCATATCGGCCCAGATGAGGAAGGGCTCGCCACTTGCCGGAAAGAAGAAGGGCGAGGGCGGACTGGAGAACGTGTGGGCACTTGCCGGAAGGCTCGACCTGCAGGACCTCAAGGTCAGGCGCGTCATTTAAAGCGGTACGTTCGTACCGTATTCTTTTTTTTATTTTCTTTTTTAATTTGAAAACGATGAATTTCTTTCAATAATATCACAAAAATATAGTACTAAATTTATTATATTT
>RXIG01000017.1 GCA_004212155.1 archaeon | reverse complement strand
GGAGACCACGGCTCCGCCGACCACCACCGCAGCGCCGACCACGGCTCCGCCGACCACCACCGCAGCGCCGACCACGGCTCCGCCGACCACCACCGCAGCGCCGACCACGGCTCCGCCCACGACGGCACCCCCGTATCGGGATGTGAAGGAGATAGGTGCATCCGATGCCATCGCCGACTTCAAGGTAACGCTCGAGTCGGCAGGATACTTCACACACCCCAAGTTCGGCACCGCAGGACCGCAGACGGAGCACTTCAGGGTCGACCTCACCATCGAGAACTTGCTCAACGGGAGACATTCGATCTACCCCAACATCAACTGTTACATCGTTGACGACCAGAACGTGCGTTGGCCTGTCTATTTCGTGGGAAGCCCCACCGCCCTCAGCGGAGAGTATTCGGCAAAGGAGACGCGCGAAGGCTACGTGGTCTTCGAGGAGATAAACGAGGAATCTTCGACGCAGATGCTCACCATAGAGATCCCTACGCCCAATCTGCCCGTCAAGATAGAGATACCGTTCACCTATCCCTGATGTCGACAGTCGCGTCCTTTCGCCCCTGAAAACAGCGGTGCGCTTATTGTCACCGCGACAGACCAAAAAGTATATTATCATACGCGAGGACGTGTCTTCATGATTGGCAAGGTCATCTCTTCCTCAACCGAGGAGGTCGTCTTTCGCGTGCTCGACTCTGTCGATGTCGAGGACGTCCACGTCGGGTCGCTCGTCGTCATCGAGTCGCAGCTCACCTACCTTGCGCGGGTGACATCCCTCGAACTGCGCAACCTGGGCGACGTCGACCTTGCCGACAAGGTCGCGGCCATGAGTGCCGGAGCAGACGTGTACGACGACATACAGTCTGTGCTTGGCGACCAGTTCTACTACGTCTGCAGGTCGCGCGTCGCCGGCATCATCGACGGACGGCTGCGCGGCGCCAAGTCGATCCCAAAGGTGCTCTCGCCCGTCCGGCTGGCAGATGCGAACGACCTCTCGTTCCTGCGCGCACGTGGCACCGACACCGTCGAGATCGGCAGGGTGCGAACCCTCGACCTTCCCATCGACCTCGATAGGAAGGCGCTCATCACGCACCACTGCGGCGTCTTTGGCAAGACGGGAAGCGGCAAGTCAAACACCGTCAAGGTGCTCCTTTCGACACTGCTTGACATGCACACCCCCGCGCTCGTTTTCGATGTACACGGCGAGTACTGCCGGCGGGACTGTCTGGGTGCGAGCAGAGACGTTGTCGTCATGGGGATGGGAAGCGGCGAGGACATGACGCTGTCGCTGCCCCTCGAGGAGATTAAACCGCGCGACCTCAAGCTCGTCTCCTTCCTCAACGAGACGCAAAGCGAGGCGGTGGAAGCGATACGCGCACGCAAACATACCAGGTGGATCCGTTATCTGCGAGACACCGACACGAAGACGATACACCAGGACTTTGACAATCAGCTCTTCGAGCCGACCATCGACGCGCTGAAGCGCAAGGTGCGCAACCTCCTTTCGCAACCCTACGTCGGCGGCGATTTCAATGCGCCCAAGGCCATCTACGATACTCTCCGCAAACGACGTACCGTGGTCATCGACTTCGGCGACTACGAGCACAACGATTACGCCATACGGCTCATCACGACGATCGTGTCGCGCTATCTGCTCGATCGCTACAAGACGGCGCACAAGAAGGGCACGGCCGTCCCCGAGACGCTGATCGTGCTCGAGGAGGCCCACAAGCTCCTCTCCACCGATATCGCGCGCCTCACGATCTTCGAGACGATCGTGCGCGAGGGCAGGAAGTTCGGCGTTGGCCTCATGGTGGTCGACCAGATGCCCCGCAAGATCCACGAGGAGGTCATATCGCAGCTCAACACGGTCATCATCATGCTGCTTACCAACGTCAAGGACCGAGAGCACCTCGTCGCCTCCTCAGAAAACGACCTGACCGCGTTCAAGGACGAGATGGCCCGCCTTGACGTGGGAGAGACGATCGTGACGGGCATCTCCGTACCGCTCCCGCTCTCGGGTTTCGTCCCCGCGTTCACGGGCATCACGCCCCGGCCACGGGACGGCTTTGACGACTTCGCGTTCAACGAGTGATACCATGCATCTACGAGACGAGTTCGAGATATGCCAATTGTATACGTACCTCAACACGGCGGCGACGTCGCCGCTCCCACGTTATGTGACACGTGAGGTCAATGAATTCCTCACGAGCAGGGCGATGTGCGCCGAGTGTGCATGGGACGTGTGGAAGGAGAAGGTCTATATCGCCAGGCAGCGGACCGCGGCGCTCATCGGTGCCCACTGGGATGAGGTGGCGTTCCTAAAGAACACGAGCGAGGGGCTCAACACGGCGTGTGCCATGCTTCCGTCAGGCGGCAACGTCGTCACCACCAGCTCAGAGTTTCCCTCCAACTACCTCCCTTGGAAGAGAAAGTATGGAGACGTGCGCCTCGTAGGCCATCATGACGGTGTCTACGAGGTCGGCGATTTCGAGGATGCGATCGATGACGACACCATGGCAGTGACCATATCGGAGGTCACCTACGACACAGGCTCGCGCCTGCCCACGCTCGAGATCTCGCGCATCGCCCACGAGCATGGCGCCCTTGTCGTATCTGATGCCGTCCAGGCGCTCGGGGCCCTGCATGTCGATGTCGAGAATCAGGGCATCGACATCCTGTGCAGCGGCGCCCATAAATGGCTCACCGCGCCCTTTGGCGTCGGTATCTTCTACGTGTCGCGCGAGGTGCAGGAACGATTCGATCCCCCGTTTGTGGGATGGGCGTCGCTTGAGGACGACACGGACTTTGGCATCGACAACACCCGCCTTGCACACAGCGCACGCAAGTTCGAGATAGGCAATCTCAACTTCTCCGCCATCCTCGGTCTCTCACGGTCTATACAGACGATGTTCGATTACGGTGTCGAACGCATCGAGGACGAGGTGATGACGCTCTCGACATATCTCATGGAACGTCTCACCGATGGCGGTCACACGGTCCTGACGCCGTGGGATGCGCACGGCGGCATCGTATCCGTCAAGGACGATAGGGCATCTGCATCAGTGGAGCGCCTTCTCTCGCAGCGCATCGCCGTGGCGGAGCGCAGTGGCGTGCGCGTCTCGCCCCATTTCTGGAACACCAAGGACGACCTTGACGCGTTCCTCGACGCATACATGGTGACATAACGATGTTCGTCCATGCCGCAGACCTTCACTTGGGCATCACGCGCTATTCGCGCATCGACCCGGAGACGGGCCTCAATCTGCGCGGGCAGGATTTCATCCGCGCTTTCCATGAGCTTTGCGATTACGTTGTCGAGACGCGCCCCGACCTCTTCCTCATTTGCGGCGATCTCTTCGACAGGGTCAATCCCACAAACTACGTGCGCCGCGCCGTCCAGGAGCGGTTCTCCGAGCTTTCCGGCAACGCCATCGATACCATCATCATCCCAGGCAATCACGAGACGCCGCGTAGCAAGGGCGTTTCCAACCCGCTGATCCTCTACCGCGACATGCCCCACATCACCGTCGTCCTCTCGCCTTCTGTGGTGGAACGAGGCCCCTACACGGTCAAGGCAGTGCCGTTCACCGGTTCCCCGCAGCCCCATCTTGATCACCCCATGGGGAGCGGCACCAACGTACTGATGATGCATGCGTCGCTTGAGGGCGCTTCGCTTGGTTCCGAACGATACATGTGCTTTGACGAGGACGCTGTCAAGAAGACGGAGCTGCCACCATACGACTATGTAGCCATGGGGCACATCCACAAGGCGCAGATACTGCACCGGGATGGGATGCCGATCGTCTATCCCGGGTCTATCGAGCGCTACGACTTCAATGAGATAGGCGAGAAGAAGGGGTTTTACGTGGTCGACGGCGACCCCGAGTTCGTCGAGGTGACAAGCCGCCCCATGCGCTCGCGTGCGCTCTGCGTCGATGATATGACGGGGTATGAGATCACCGAGCGAAGCATCGAGCTCGTCGACGAGATGGAGGTCGACGAGGTGATAGCGCGCATCGAGTTCACGGGGACGATGAACGAGGCGGAGCGAAACAGCATCAACTTCGCCGAGATCAAGCAGCACGCTAGCGGTGCCGCATACTTCACGATCAACGACAAGACCGTTGTGTCCGACTACCTCAACATCAAGGGGGAGCGCATCGTCTTCTCGCCCTACGCCGAGCTCGAGCGCTACCTCACGATGACAGACAACCTTACCAGCGAAATATACGATCTCGGCTCACGGATCATACAGGAGCGTCTGGAACGATGATCATCGAGAAGATCGACCTCCTCAACTTCAAGAAATACGCCAAGCAGCAGATCTCTCTCGGCCCGCGCATCGTTGGCATATTCGGCCCCAATGGCGCTGGGAAGTCCACGCTGTTCGATGCGATCTGCTGGTGCCTCTACGGCGTGACCCCCACCATAGGGAAGGAGGGGGAGCTGGTCAAGCAGGACGAGCTCGTCCGCGACGGGGAACAGGAGATGGGTGTCGAGCTCACGTTCACCTACGGGAATCAGCGCTACGTCGTCTACCGATTCTATTCGGTCACCTACGGCACGAAGGCGAAGGCCTATGTTGACGGCTCGGTCATGGCAAACTCATCGAAGGAGGTCACAGCGTTCATCGTGCGCACGCTCGGCCTGGACGCCAAGGCGTTCATATCGGCATCGTTCATACGCCAGAAGGAGATCGACCTTCTCACGAGCCAGCGCGCGTCGAAGAGGAAGGAGATCATAAATCGGCTCTTCAATCTTCAGCTCTACGACCAGTTCTTCGATGATGTGAGGCGCCAGCAGCGGGAGCTCGATACGCTGCTCGTGCAGCTCAAGGAGCGAAAGGAGAATCTCGAGGCCGCCGTGGAACACTACAAGGAGCTCGCCGGCGACGAGAAGGAGCTCTCCCGCGCACACAAGGAGGCCGCAGAAAAGCTCAAAGAAGCGACATCCAGGCTGTCCGCACAGGCAGAGCATGTGGATTCGCTCCTCTCCCAACGCGAGCGCTGGCGGGAGCTTGGCTCCGAACGGCACAGGCTTGCCTCGCAGGAGGAGGCACTCTACCAGCGGCTCAGGGACCGCAAGGGCGAGCTCAAGGAGATCGCCCAGGCGCGCGAGCGCATATCGCTGGTATCGGAGCGCCTTGACGAGCTTGCCCCATCGATTGAACGAGCATCGGCGCTTTCGCAGGTACGGGACAGGTACCGTTCGCTCAAACAAAAGGAAGAGGAACTAGAACGCCGATGCAAGGAAGTGGGGGGCCAATACCAGGAACGTCGACGCGCGGCTCAAGACGACATGGAGCGGCTCTCCTCAGAGATCGCCACACAGGAAGGCACGGTGCATGACCTTGAACGCCGCCACAGGGAGCTTTCATCCGCCCATGTTGACCCTTCCTCATACTTGAAAAAGATAGCCAAGGCCCGCGAGGACGAACAGCTTATCGATGCGCGCATCAACGACCTCGGTTCGCGCCTTGGCGCACTCAGGTCGCGCCTCGAATCCTTGGAAGAGGAGAGAAGGAGCCTCGAATCGCTCGAGGGGGCGTCGCAATGTCCCACCTGCCACCAGCCTGTCACAGACGAACTGCGCGAACGTCTCGAGGCAAAAAACGACTCCGCACGTGCGGGCCTAGAAAAGAAGATCAAAGCACTCGAGGCCAAGATCGAGGGCGTGCGACAGCTCAAGGAGGACAGCCGCACCCAGGTCGCTGCGCTTGAACGCAAGAGGCAAAAGGCGGAGGAGGACAAGTATGAGCTCTCAACCATGGCTTCGTCCCTGGAGCGCGAACGCACGCGTCTCGGGGACCTGAGGTCGCGACGCGATGCTGCAAAAAAGGCGCTTGATGACCTATCGCGCGAGCAGAGCGAGGCTGAGGGACGGCTGAAGGGGGCGCTCACAAAGGTGCGAGACGAGCTTCGAAGGATGTCTTTTGACCAGTCTGAATATGAACGCGTGCTGCGCGAGGCGCGCGAGCATGACCGGCTGTCAAGCGAACTCGAACATCTCTCTGAAAAGGTGGCGCGCGAGAACGCCATCCTTAAGGAAACAGACGACATACGCGCTAGCATCGAGGATGCCGAGGGGAGGAAACGTTCGCTTTCGGAACAGATGGGGTCCGTCTTCGTGCCACCCGAGGATCTTACCGCGGCCCAGGGGAGCAAGCAGGCGCTCGAAGAGGAGGTATCGGAACTTCGCGTCAAAGAGGCCCGTCTATCCGAGCAGATAGAATCCGCGCGCGCCATGCGCAAACGCATGGAAGAGACGCGTGTCAAGCTTGATGAAGTACGCTCATCGCTCAAGGAGTGCCAGGCGAGCCTGCACCACCATCAGGTGCTCAAGGAGGCATTCAGGAACATTCCGATAAACATTCACGAACGCCTCAAACCACTTATCCAGTCCGAGGTCTCATGGCTTCTCAACGAGGTGACCCAGGGGAAGTATCCCGCCGTTGCCATCGATGAGGAGTACACCGTACGTGTCTCATCAAACGGTGTGTTTTACCCCATATACCGCTTCTCGGGGGGCGAGAAGGACCTCATCAACCTGTGCCTGCGCGTGGGGATATCCCGCGTGCTCGTTTCGCTGTCTCGCGAACAGGGATTCGCCCACCTCGAGTCGCTCTTTCTCGATGAGACGTTCTCTTCGCTTGATGGCGAGCGCAGAAGGAATCTCCTTTCATCGCTTCGCGCGCTCGAGCATTTCTTCTCGCAGATCGTTATCATAACCCACGTTGAGGACGTGAAGGAGATGATACCCTATGCGTACGAGGTCGAGGAGGCCCCAGACGGCCAATCCTCCGTTAACCTTTTAAAACAATCATTGTAGCATATCTACTCGAGTCAGGCAGAAATATCAGAAATCTTTATATTGCCTTACTTGGTGTAATGGTGTGGTGTTAAACATATGAAAGTTTCCGAAGTGATGACGAAGAACGTTATCAGCGTTAACGTCCCCGGCCTCCGGAAGAAGGCCTTGGAGATCATGCAGAAGAACAACGTTTCCGGTCTTCCCGTCACCGACGAGAAGACGCACAAGCTCGTTGGCATGATCACGTTGGACGACCTTTTGCGCAACCCTGATGAAGAACAGATAGCACTGATCATGAGGAGGCTCGTGGTGACCATTGACGCTGACGAGGACATCACAGATGCGGCGGTGAAACTTTCAGAGAAGAACATCTACCGTCTTCCGGTCGTTAAGGACGGCAAGCTCGAGGGCATCGTGACGGTCGAGGACCTTATCAAGCGGGGCCTCTCGAAGCTCGAAGTCGAAGACGAGTGCTCGAACTACATGAAGCATTACGTCATGTGCGCATGGCATGAGACGCCGCTTCCACTCATCTTCAAGATCATGGACTACTCCAAGTCGATAGCCGTCGTGCTGCTGGACAACATGGGCAAGCTCGTGGGCGTCATCGACAACACCGACCTCATCAACAACGGGGAGATCGTGAGCGAGACCGAGAAGACGTCGATGAACAAGGGCAACGACGACGAGGACTGGGCATGGGAGTCAAAGAGCACGCTCTATATCGGCACCAAGCGCCTGAAGCTCCCGAACAAGCCGGCAAAGGAGTTCATGAGCGGCGAGGTGTACACCGTTTCACCAAGCACAACGATTGCCGAGTGTGCGCGTCTTATGCGTCGATACGATGTCGAACAGCTGCCGGTACTCGATGAGGACAGCGATATCGTCGGCATCGTCCGTGACATCGATCTTCTTGCATACTTCCTTAAAGATGAATAAAAAGGGGAGAATGTTCCCCTTTTTTTGAGAATTATACATCCTAATAGGTGTTAAATAATATTTTTTTTCTCATTATAAAAATCATATTTTACATTATTTGATTTTTTATCATTGAATAGACTTATAATTACTAAAAATTAGTAAAATACGTATATTTATCGCACTTAAAACAAATATATACTTATATTTATCCTATTTACCGAAAGATATTTATATAAATTTGTCCTATTTTTTTATGCCTCTACTATAGATTTAGGACATCTATAGCAATAGTTCAGAAAAACATGTTTCTATTCGCTCTCTGAGCGAAGATATAGGAGGTATAAAGGAAATGAACAAAAATTGGAAAAAATTGGGAGCTTTGTTTTTGATCGTGACATTGGTCGCGGTTTCCATGTCCGCCTGCATTGGCGGCGGTGAGGAGGAAACGACCACCCCACCACCAACCACCACTGCGGCGCCGACTACACCCGCGCCAACAGTCTACAATGAGTTGCCAGCGGACATGGACGCAGACTGGATGTCGTACTTCGAGAACACCGACTTCGATGGCGACGGTGTCATGTATCCCTACGACCAGTACCTGGGAAGGGACGACAACGACGTTGATTTCGCTGCACGGACCGGTGGAGCCTTCCGTACGATGACAGCTGAAATTTCAGACTTCGATCCTATTGATGTTACCGATACAGCTTCCGACTCTGTAGTTTCCAAGATCTTTGATGGACTAGTGCAGTACGTGCCCGGTACCACCGACCCAATGCCCTGCATCGCCAAGGCATGGGAGGCGGACGAAGAAGGCAAGGTCTACACTTTCTATCTCAGGGAAGGCCTCAAGTTCACCAACGGTGAGGCACTCACCGCTGATGACATCGTCTTCTCATGGGACAGATTGGGAAATCCTGCCTACGCAAGCGCACGTATCAACTTCCTCACGGATTATGTGGAATCGTACGAAGCTGTGGATGACTACACCTTCCAGGTCACGCTCAAGACGCCTTTTGCACCCTTCTTGACGCTTATGACATACACCTGCTTCAAGGTGTTGCCAGAGGACTACGTATCCTCGTCTGAGGTCGTTGGAGAGACGGCTGAAGAGGGCGTTGAGAAGAACTGGCTCGACTTCCCAGTCGGCTCAGGTGCATGGATGCTCAAGGAGTACGTCTCAGGTGACCACCTTACGCTCGAAGCGAACGAGGATTACTGGGCCGGTCGCCCGTACCTTGACGAGTACAGGTACCGCTTCACCGAGAACGACGACACCATCGTGCAGGCATGGAAGGCCGGTCAGATCGACATCACTGGCGTACCCGCTTCCTACTGGGAGGAGTTCAACGAGAACTACGCAGACCAGCTTCTGACATACTCGGAACTCGCTACCTACTGGATGTACTTCAACTGCGAATCGTGGCCATTTGACAGCTTGGCACTAAGGCAAGCGGTCACATGTGGCATGGAGCGCGAAAGCGTTATCAACACGATCTTCAAGGGCAGGTACAGGGCTGCGCACGGCGCACTGCCACCAGGCATGTTCGGCTTCTCCGAAGAGCTCTACGATGAATACGAGTTCAATTACGACGCTGCCAAGGCGAAACAGATCCTTGATGATGCGGGCATAGTCGACACCAACAACGACGGCATCCGCGAGTACGAGGGTCGGGAACTCAAGATCGAGCTTTCCTCATACGTTTCGACCACCTGGGCCGAGGCGGCAAAGGTCTGGCTCGACAATCTCGAGGAACTCGGCATCGAGGCCACATACCAGCAGTATGACTTCGGCACGATCCTCCAGATGGCGGATCAGGGCGATTACACGCTGCTGACGCTTGGATGGATCGCTGACTACCCAGATCCTGAGAACTTCTACATCCTGTTCGAGAGTAAGGGCATACCAGACCCCAACAGTTCAAGGTACAGCAACGAGCAGGTCGATGAATGGATACAGGAACTCAGGACCAACCCCAACACCGCTGAGCGACGCGAGATTGCATACAACATCGAAAAGCAACTCCAGGAAGACTGTCCGCACTGGTGGTTCTTCCATTCACGTGCGACCTCCGCACTCCAGACGTGGGTCCACGGATACAAGGCAGGTGCAATGGGTAGCCACATCGAGAAGCAGCTTGGATTGTGGATCGACGAGGAAGAGAGGTAATACCTCCTCCTTTCTTTTTTTATTCTTTTTTTCCTTAGCTTCAGGCGGAATTTTACACACCAATATGTTTTTAAGCAGTATTATTATTGACTAGTGTATATTGACTGAAAGGTACGATTATTTTTTAAACTCTCATTCTTAATAAAGGAGTTATAGCGTGGTGATAGGGTTGAGGGAATACATTGCAAAGAAACTAGCTATTGCAGTTCTGGTCTTGATTGGTGTCTATACTATCACTTTTTTCCTTACATTCATGTTACCTGGTGATCCAGCACGTGTCTCGCTTGGCCAACACGGCAGCGAGGAGGCTGTTGAACTCATCAGGCAGCAATGGGGACTTGACGAACCCAGGTATGTGCAATATGTGTCATATCTCCAATTATTCATACAAGGAGAGATGGGAAAGTCATTTCGTTATTATCCGCGGGACGTGATAGAATTAATACGGTATCGCTTCCCCGTAACAGCGTATTACGGGTTATGGTCAATCATCTTCGCAGTGGCCGTGTCGATACCACTTGGTGTTGCGGCGGCATATAAACAGAATTCGATAATCGATAACATCGCCGTGTTGATATCGCAGATCGGTGTGTCGCTTCCGAACTTCTGGCTGGGAATGATGCTTATCGCCATAGTGGCCGTGCGCCTTGGATGGGTAAATCCTGTTCCCGAGGTGGAATATGGGTATTATTGGACCCCGATAGGATTCTTCGCAAGTCTGAAAGATTATATCCTTCCGATATTGACGGTCGGGACAGGCATGCTGGCGTCCAACACACGTTTGACGCGGTCTTCGATGCTTGAGATCATCAGGGAGGACTATATCACGCTTGCTCGGGCAAAGGGGCTTTCCGAGCGCACAGTCGTGCTCAAACATGCTCTTCGAAATGCATTGATCCCCGTTGTCACGAACGTGGGATTGCAGTTCTTGCTCCTTGTGGGCGGTGCAGTCCTTACCGAGACCGTGTTTGGTATCAACGGCATAGGGAAACTCTATATCGACGCCATAAACTATCGCGACTATCCTGTCGTTATCGCACTGACTCTCATATATACCGGTGGGGTAGTGCTCATCAACCTTATCGTTGACCTGCTCTATGCCAAGATCGATCCACGTGTGAGCTTGAGGTGAACCATATGCAGAGTAAAGACTTCAGAGAAATGGAGATGGAGAAGAAGCAAAAGACGCGAAGGCTCTACATGCAAATGGCCCTCATTGCAGTGGCATTGATACTTGTGAGGCTGTTTCTCATATCCCGGGATATGATACCACACTGGGGTTACCGTCTCGTCGTGGTGGGAGTGTATGTGCTTGCTTGGTATATCTTCCTCGAAACGTTCTATAAGCGATGGAAGGCCATCAATTACCCTGGTGAGCGCGATCCCATCGATAGGTTCCTGCATCGATTATACCGCAACAAGTTGGCGACATTTGGCATGTTCATCGTGCTCTCGCTTATCGTTTTAGCGATATTCGCACCGGAGATAGCCATATATCCCAAGACGTACTCATCAGCGTGGAAGGATTTCGCACTCCTGCCGCCGTCTCTTGAGCATCCCTTCGGTACCGTGTCGAGTGGCGAGGACTTGTTCTCGCTCATATGCTACGGTTCACAGATATCGCTCTCGCTAGGCATTGGCGTGGAACTTGTCGTTGCGGTCATAGGCATAACGCTTGGCGTCATATCGGGCTATTACGGCGGATTCATCGACAAGATCATCAACTATTTCACCGACGTGATCATGAGCTTCCCGTTCCTCGTGCTCGTGATCGTGCTTGTGGGTGCGCTCAGGGCCAATCCTAGCCTGAACGAACAGATTATAGATTTTGGCAAGTCCGTAGGACTGGATGCGCATCTGCTCATGGTGTTTTTGGCACTCTCTATCTTTGGCTGGCCAGGCGTCTTCAGGCAGGTGCGTGGACAGGTGCTCTCCATTAAGGAGAGGGACTATGTCGCTGCCGCAAAGGTAGTCGGTGCCTCTCGGACGTCGATACTGTTCAGGCATATCGCCATCAACACGCTTGGTCCCGTGATCGTCGTCCTGACCATAGGTATAGCCGGCGTCATCCTCACTGAGGCTGGGCTTTCGTTCCTCGGGTTCGGAGCTGACATCACTACGCCTTCATGGGGGAGACTTCTCTCTGAGGGCAATTCGTTTGTGACCCAAGGGAAATATATCTATCTTGCCGTCTTCCCTGGCATGGCGTTGTTCTTGACGATCCTGGGATTCACTACGCTCGGTGATGGAATACGTGACGCTATCGACCCGCGACTTAAACTATAGGTGTTCACAATGGCAGACAAAGAGATATTGATGGAAGTCAAAGACTTGGTGACGCGCTTCTATACGGAGGATGGTGTCGTCAAGGCACTCGAGGGTGTTAACTTTGCGGTCTACAAGGGAGAGACGTTTGCCTTAGTGGGCGAGACCGGGTGCGGAAAGAGCGTCACATCCCTTTCCATATTGCGTCTTTTACCCGTATCCGGGAAGACGCTGCGTGGAGAGGTCTTGTTTCACGATGCGGAATCGAAAAAGCGCATAGGAATAAAGAAGGAGGGTCCGTTTGATATCCTCAAGCTCACTTCCAAGCAAGCGTTGCGCATGCGCGGATTTAGCATGTCGCTCATCACGCAGGACCCCATGACATCGCTCAATCCGGTATACACGGTGGGCGACCAGATCATGGAAGTGCTTCAACTCCATAAAAAATTGTCAGACAAGCAGGCGAAAAAGGAGGCACTCCAACTTCTCGAGGACGTGGAGCTCACTCCTGCCGAGGACATCTTCCGCAAATATCCCCACCAGCTATCAGGCGGCCAGAGACAGCGTATCGTCATCGTTATATCACTCGCTGCAGAACCTGCGCTCATCTTTGCTGACGAGCCGACTACTGCCCTCGATGTTACCATCCAGGCTCGCGTGTTGGAGCTGCTAAGGGAGATGAAGGAGGAGTTCAACACCTCTCTCGTACTTATTACCCATAACCTTGGCATCGTTGCGGAAGTAAGCGACCGCATCGGTGTCATGTACGCCGGCCGCGTTGTCGAGATAGCTGACAAATATACGATGTTCAAAAGGCCGCTTCATCCGTATACCCAGGGGCTCATAGCCGCTGTTCCGAAGATCACCGAGAAAAAGGACACGCTCAGCTTCATCGCCGGCACGGTCCCGAACCTTATACGGCCTCCAAGCGGATGCAGATTCCATCCACGTTGCCCCTATGCAACAGATATCTGCAAGGAGAAGATCCCCTCCATGGAGGAGGTAGAGCCTGACCACTTCGTTGAGTGCTGGAATGTCGACGAGGTCATAAAAGACCTGGAAAAGGAGGAATGCGAATGAACGACCCACTGCTTGAAGTCGAGAACCTCAAGAAATATTTCACGTTCACCAGAGGGCTCGTACGGAGGAAAACGTATTATCTCCGTGCCGTTGACAATGTCTCATTCACGTTGCAACGCAAAAGGACACTCGGTGTGGTCGGCGAATCAGGGTGCGGAAAGACGACGCTTGGCAAGACCCTTGTCACGCTCTATAAACCAGATTCCGGAAAGATCCTACTACATCCCGACGAGAACACCACCCTTGACGTTGTCAACGCAAATGATGATGAGCTCAAACAGATACGACGTACGGTGCAAATGGTGTTCCAGGACCCACATTCATCGCTCAATCCCCGATGGCCTGTGAAAAACATCGTTGGAGAGCCGCTTGACATACTCAAGCTTGCACGCGGGAGGAAAGAGCGTGAAAACATGGTCATTGACCTCCTCGACGAGGTGGGTCTCAAACCGGAACATCTCAACAGGTACCCCCATGAGTTCTCTGGCGGCCAGCGGCAACGTATTGGCATCGCACGAGCTCTTGCTTCCGACCCCGACCTTGTCGTGCTCGATGAACCTACCTCGGCCGTCGACGTGTCGGTGCAGGCACAAGTCTTGAACCTGCTCAAGGAACTGCAGGAGAAAAAGAGCATGGCATATCTTTTCATATCACATGACCTCGGTGTGGTGCACCATATGTCTGATGAGATAGCCGTTCAATATCTTGGCGAGATCGTTGAACATGGCGATTCCGAAAATGTATTCAATGAACCGCTTCACCCGTATACCAAGGCGCTTCTTTCGGCGCTTCCCGTGCCCGATCCGGAATTTGAGGCGCATAAGAGACGCATCATTCTCAAGGGCACTCTGCCAAATGCGGTTTCTCCGCCGAAAGGGTGCAGATTCCATACGAGATGTCCAGAGCTCGTTGATGAATACAAATGCAAAAATGAGTGTCCAAGGCTCAAAGAAGTTAGCAAGGGTCATAAGGTCGCTTGCTGGATCTATGATGATTAGGTGGTATGAAGATGGAGATTACATTGAAGAGGGCTGGAATCATCTTTGTTGTCGCAGTGATAGCAATTGCGAGTGGATACTACTATTCATTGCCTACCCAAGACGAGTTTTTGAGGGACAATAGATGGCTATCTGATAGTTCATCACTCAACTTGCTCATGGAGACAGAATGTACACTTATCTTTACATATCAGGAAGGAAATGTACGTTACAGACCTCCCACAGGTTATAAGATCGGCAATCACATAACCTCCGAGCCGTTGGAAGATGAAGTGGCTCTTGAAGAAAAGGTCATTCCATTCATTGAGGCCCTGGAAACGACGAAGGCGACCCAGGCTGATATTGACGAATGGCGCCAACAACTGTTTGAAGATTACGAATACGACGAGCTGCAGTACACTGCTGCCGTCTCAACAATCGAACTTCAGATCACGGTGGAACACCTCCGTATCATAAATCCCAACATACCTCCCATCATCACGAGCACGGAAACCGTCTATAAAACGATTCGTGCAATCTCGGTATTACGTAACAACGTCTGGCGTACCGAGATGATGATAATCGTCGAGGACGATGGAAGCTTCTCAGTTCCGCCCATTGCCCTTGAGCGGTATGTGGGTGTAGAAACGGATGTAGAGAACCTATAACCCATCAGGATTGATGCAATGGAACGAAGGAAGATCACATCGGTTGGCATCGTTTTAATCATGGTATTTCTTGCCATCGATGTCATCTTCGCCTCTTATATATTCAATTCAACAGTGCATACCAATGCCCCCGATTGGACAAACGATGTGGAAGGCGACATACTAGCGAGCGACCTTACAGACGGCGGCAACGCCTTCTTCTATGGTATCGGTCCGACCGTTTATTTTTCTTACTATAAGAGCCCTCGAGCTTCGCAGAGCTATTCCCTGGCAGCACCCGTACGCGAGGTCTTCATATCAAACAACCTCAAACGATTTTTGGCACGCGATGCTGAAAATAACGTGTATCTTTTTGCTTACGGCGCAGGGCCTGAGCTGAAGCAGTATTACACTATCTCCTATGATGAACCCGTCGACGTGATAGGATTGGTATCGCTGGGCAAGACCGGCTATACCACTCGCTTTGCCACATTCACGTCCGACACGCTCCATGTCTATAGCGATGCATCCACAGACCCGTTATGGACGCATACGTTTCCTTCTTTGATCACGTCGGCCCGCATATCCCATTACGCCGATATCATCGCCGTGGGCACAGAGGATGGAACCTTCTATGTGTTCAAAACGTTCGAGGGCTCCATTTCATGGCAGTGCCACTGCGATTCCACTGTGACATCTGTATCGGTATCACCCTTTGCACAATACGCAATAGTGGGCACTGCAGACGGGTCTGTCTACCTATACGACATCAAACAAGAGCGCATGGCATGGATGAAGACCCTTGAGGCCTCCGTTGAATCTACGATAGTGCGCTCTAGCGGTTCCACAAGCGTTGTTCAAGATTCCAAGGGCACACTCTACATCTTTGACAAGGCAGGCACTCAGCTCAAACATCTCGAAGGCGTAGATAAGACGGCCATCTCGTTTTGGGGCGAACTCTTTGGATATACGCGCGATGGTTATTTCTACATGGAGCGATTGAACAGGTCAGTGCCCGACTGGAAGCACTCGTTCGAGGGGGAAGTTCGGGGATTTGACATCAATTACGGGGCGACAATGACGATGATGACTCTCAAGGATTCGTTCGTTTTCTTCGAGGAGGATACGTCAGTTTTGATGGGGTCGCGCACGTATTGGGCCGCATTACTGCTCCTGGTCATCGGCGAGGTCCTGGTCTTGGGCGGACTTTTCTACAAGAATAAGGGATTTTTGTACTCCATGGTAAAAAACAGGGAGTTCTTGGAATTTTTCGTAGGCCTCCTCGGCGGGCTTTTCGTCTCGTTTGTCCTCGGAGGATTTAGAGGATTCAGCACGCTATCTGTCATCGTGGCCATGGGCGCTACGGGCATCGCATCATGGCAGTGTGCACGAACGGGCGGCGGGCTCGTAGGCGCATTTGCAGGATACATCGCAGGATTCTTCGGAGCGTTGCTCATCGGAAGCGGTGTTGGCCTCTACTACTGGTTGACGGGTGCGAAGATGGACATTATCTCGTCCGTGATTGGCACTGCGTTCGTCGGAGGATTGATGGGCGCGCTCTACAGCCTTGTCGGCATCGTCATCGGCCTTGCCATCAAGGATTACTTTGAGGAGTACAGGCAGAAAAAAGCAAGGAAGGAGTAACCTGCAGTCGAGCATTGAGTGGGGAAAGGTCGCGAAGCGCTCTGCACTTGTCGGCATCATAGTTGTCATGTTCATACTGCTTACCGGTGGGTGCCTCAACCCGGCCCTATGGGGCGAGCAGATGCAGCGCCGAGTTGAACCAGCGATGCTTCTTCGTGTAGATGAGCAAACTCTGGAGCAGATCGAATCAGAGTTCAAATTCTTCAAAAACAACAGGGATGCAGGTCTTGTGCCCCCATGTTTTGCCGGTGAGCGCACGGTGTTCCATGATGTGTACTGTTATGTCGCGTCGCGCATCACGTACGGTACCGACGTTTCCACGTTCTACGCCATCGATTACCTTGCCACCCCCTCAGAAACGCTGCAAAAGGGAATCGATGATTGTGATGGACGTGCCGTGCTCATGTGCACATTGCTCCTTAAAAGAGGATACGATGCTGAGGTAGTGATGGGGACAGAACACACATGGGTGGAGGCATCGTGGAACGGCTCCCACGTATACATGGCGCATGGCGAGAGCGTGAACCCCGTCCTCATAACGAATGCCCCCCTCGAGGACGATCAACCATGGTATGTTCGTTTCGATGCATCATCGGCGCAATGGCGCCCATGGCCACTTATCTTTCAGTCGCTTGTCGTTTTCTCATACGTCTTCGCAGTGGTGGCGCTCGCACACATAGCTGCCTCCACACGAATGTACTCGCGCCCCCTCAATTACGTTTCAGAGATGCTTGGATACTTCAAATATATCCTCTATCTCTTCATGGTCATCTTTTGCATCTGGGTGTTTTTGCTCCTCTTGATAGAGTTCCTCTCAAAAATGCAGTGACCATTGCTCAGTATCCTTGCTCCTCTAGCCACTGTTCAATCTTTTCATCGATCTCATCCTGCTTTTCCTGCATGAAGGCGATGATATCCTTGTATTCTTCTTCAAGGTCGTTTTCCTTGAGCCATTCGTCGAGTTCCTTGTCCATCTTTTCTTCCTGTGATTGGATGAACGACTCGATTTTTTTATACTCCTTATGGAGTCCTTCTTTTTTGAGCCATTCCTCAACGTCCTCTACCTCGTGCTCCTCGTTTTCCATGTACTCCATTATACGATTGTAGTCTTCCTGCATGTTGTTCTTTGAAAGCCATTCATCGAGATCCTTGTCGGCTTCCTGTTCAAGGGAGTGCAGGAATGAATCTATCCTTTCGTACGCATCGCTTAGCCCCTGTTTGTTGAGCCATTGTTCGACTTCTTCGTCAAATTGTTCATCCATCTTATCGATATAAGCTGAAACCTTTTCATATTCTTTTTCCGGGTCCATCATATTAACTCCATGATTGATCTGCCATGGCGTCCATGGCAGTATATACTACACGCATCACTCTTTTAACGTTTGCTTTACTGTAACGGTCAGTGGTTGCTCTTTTGCCCCGATGTTAAAAGCGCGTGAATGTTTTTCACGATATAGTACCGAAATCTTTAAATACGCATTTCCATGATTCTCTTTAATAGTGATTTTTATGGCGAGGTCAAAAAAAGAGAGTGCGGGAGGCGCATTGCCACCGACAGGGGCCGGCCTCATCAGGTATTTCGATGAGGACACACAGGGAATCAAGATGGGTCCAAGGACAGTGGTGATAGGCAGCATTGTTTTTATCGTAGCCTTCGTCGTACTACATGCCGTGGGTCTTTAGTCTAACGGTGGTATCTTGGATTCGCTTTTTCTGGCCATCATCGTGTTGGTGGTGGCATGGTCGCTGGTCGCGACCGTGGCGCAACGGTTCAACCTCTCAGACAGGAATATAGATGTTGCCCCTTTCCAGATCATCGCCCGAACCCAACGTCTTACCGGTGTGATCGATGCAATAGCCCAGAGTGCACGCCCCTTCTGGAAGGCCTTTGCGTTCGTGGGCCTCATCGTCGGCGTAGGAGCCATGGTGCTTACTACTTCAAACTTCCTTTTCGTTGGGCGCATGCTTTTAGAAAAGCCTTCGTCTGCCACAGGTGTCCAGCTCGTCATACCAGGCGTGACGCTTCCGCTCGTCTATTCGCTTATCGGCCTTATGACCGTCGTCGTGGTCCATGAGTTCTCACATGGCATCATCGCCCGCCTCCGTGACATACCGCTCAAGTCCGTGGGTGTTGGCATACTCGCCATCCTGCCCTTTGCCTTCGTCGAGCCTGACGAGGAGGGCATGGAGCATACGACGCCCCGAAGCAGGTCCGAGGTCTACGCGGCAGGCTCGATGGCAAACATCTCGCTTGCAGTCATCACGTTCGCGATCATATTCCTTGCAGTCATCCCACAGCTTTCGGCAACAGGGCTTGCCATAGCCAGCGTTGAACCTGGGACACCAGCGGAGGCAGCAGGTCTTGAAAAGGGCATGGTCATCCAGGAGATAACGTATGGCGGCACAACGTATGGGATAGACTCATACGAAACGTTCTCATCCATCATGGACCTAACGAGCCCAAACACGATGATAGAGCTCGTTACCGACCATGGAACGTTTTCATTCGAGCTTGGCACCCACCCCCAGCGGGACGTGGGCTATATAGGCGTGCAGACGTACGACCGTTCACAGATGAGGTCGATAAACCCAATTGTGGCGTTTCTTTACCCCCCCCTCGTTCTCGGTATCGATCCAGCAGTCTTCCCTGAAGCGTTCTCCTCTGCATCATGGGCAGTGATCAAGAGCCTCGAATACATATTCTTCCTCAACGTCGGCATCGGGCTTTTCAACATGCTTCCCATCGGCCCACTCGACGGAGGCAGGATCTTCAGAGAGGGCATGGAGAAGCTATTTCCCGCTGGCGTTGCTCGCTCCATCTCGGTATTTGTGTCGGTGCTCATCGTCGTGCTTATCGTGGCAAGCCTCGTTGTACCATACGTCATGTAGGAGGGACCCCAATGGTCAAGGTCGTGCTCATGAGAGAGAAACAAACACTCGAAGTCGATTACGAGGGCACCATCATCGATCTCCTTCCCCTAGTGGGGTATTCGCTCGAGACGGCGGTCGTTCTTAAGAACGGGTCACCTGTCGAGGAGGAGGAGACCGTTGGCGAAGCCGACGAGGTGCGCGTCATACCCGTGGTTTCAGGTGGGTGACCGATGCAGCAGTGCTCATGCGGACATCGGGCGATATACTTTCGCCGTTACTCTGGCCAACACCTTTGCAAACGTTGCTTTTCACGTTCCATCTTCAAGAAGTTCAAGGACACCATACGGATCAACAAGCTTATCGAGCGTGACGACCATGTCGTATGCGGCGTCTCTGGCGGCAAGGATTCACTCGTCCTGCTCCACATGCTCAAGGACCTTCAGTCCAAGTTCCAGTTTGAACTCTCTGCCCTGGTCATCGATGAGGGCATTGCCGGGTATCGCGACGTTTCGCTTCCCTATGTCCATCGTGCCTGCAAGCAGCTAGGCGTCCCGCTCCATACACGCTCGTTCAAGGAGGCATATGGCTATACGCTCGATGAGGTCACACAAATCGAGGATCGCCTCGGCGCATGTTCATATTGTGGCGTATTTCGTCGCAACATCCTCAATCAGGCCTCTCGGGAGATAGGCGGCACCAAGCTCGCCCTTGGCCACAATCTCGACGACGAGAGCCAGGTGATCCTCATGAACATGCTGCGTGGGGACATGGGCAGATTCGGGCGCACAGGCACGTTCTACAAGGATGTGCATCCCAAGTTCATCCCGCGCATCAAACCGCTGCGCGAGATACCGGAAAAGGAGCTCGTACTCTATGCCGTGATTTCCGGCATCGAGTTCGACTTCGAAGAGTGTCCGTATGCACACGAGGCGTTCAGGGACGATGTGCGCGACTTCCTCAACGACATGGAGCAAAAACGGCCAGGCACGAAGCACACGCTGCTCAAGACATACGATAAGCTATTTCCCATATTCAATGAACAGTTCACGCCCGAGAGCATCGCGACCTGCAAGCGATGCGGCGAACCCTCGATATCGACATTATGTAAGAAATGTGAGATGATAGACGATATCAAGAAGAAAAAGGGATATTAGGTGGTTCATTGTTGCATGAATGACTCCTCAGTTTTTTGTTTTCTTTCCTGATGCCCTAGTATTCTCAACTCCCCCAGTTCACGCTTGAGTTTGTCGGTCTTGTATGTTGTGTATACCATCAGGAACAGGAATACTGCAAAGGCTGCCGCTGATACGATCATGATGAACTTCCCGTAGATTGGTTCCCACAATCCAAATGAATATCCGGCCACGGTGATCGCAATGGCGATGAACGAAAGGTAGCCATACCTGTTTGCAATGTGCTGATGCTGGTGTATCTTGCTCATGAGCAGTTGCGCCTGATTACGCGTTTCAGGAGTAAAGCTCTCTAGGTACCGTTTGAGCTCTATCTTTCGCATCCGTTGTTCCTTTGCATCCTTTATCTTCTTGCTTTTGAAACGTATGTCGACCATGGTATCACTATTAGGATGGATTAAAGAAAAGAGAAAAAGAAAAAGAGAGTTGGCGTTGGGTTATGTGTCACTAGCTACGTCTTCCCACGCAAGAAGGCCTCGTTCTTCTTTGGTACCTGGCACCGTGTTGTCGAGCACACCGGCACAGATGGCTGCAACAGCCATACCTGTCTTTGCAATGGTGAGCACGATGTCTTCCAGTGTTTCTTGCCAGAGTGGTAGGCCCTCGGCTATCGTCACTGTGTTTGCCCAGTATGGGACGGAAAGACCCATAAAGAAGGCGAAACCGACTATAAAGAGATTGCGTGACGAGTTCAGGTCAACGAACTGTAGGTTCGATATACCGACAGCAGCGATCATACCGAAGAGTGCACAGTACATGGCACCTACGACGGGATTTGGCATACCGCCGAAGAATCCACCGAACTTACCGAAGATACCAAGTAACAGCATCACGATTGCCGCCATCTGTATGACGTAGCGTGAACCGACCTTCGTAAGGCCTATTGCACCAATGTTCTCCGAGTATGAGGTCGTACCGTTACCCGTACCGAATATACCGGCAATGAGGCAACCGACACCTTCCATGCCTATACCGCGTGAGATACGGCTCTTGGATGGGATGGGTGCACCCGACATACGGGCCGCTGCCATGTAGTCACCGACCGACTCGATCATCGAGGCGACGTATCCTGCCACCATACCAAGTATGAACGACAGGGTAAACTTAGGCATACCCCACATGAATGGTTTCGGCACCGCAATCCATGGAGAGTTCTCAAGGACCTGTGTGCTGACATATCCCGCGTCGCCCTGTGAGACAACACCGGCGAGCGTGATTATCCATGCGAATGCATATCCTGTCAATATTGCTAGCAACACAGGGAAGAGTAAGAATGCCCTGTTCTTGGAACGCAAGAACTGAGAGTAGACGATCATGGCGATAAGTGTCACCATTCCCACGCGCCAGTCTTCCATCAACCAGGAGAATCCTGTGTTGTAGAGCGCCAAACCGATCATGGCGATTGTTGGTGCGATAGTAATCGGACCAAGAATCCTTCTCATCTCACCAATCAGACCGCTGAATCCTATCACAATCTCGAAGAACGAGGCTGCGATAATGGCACCGGTCAATTCTTGCATAGCAAGGTCGGATGTCGCATCAGGACGTGCGAGGACCGCACCTGTGATGACAAACATCGGAGGCAAGAACGAGAAGGTACCGCCCTGAACGATTGGTAGCTTGTTACCCCATGTAGTCTGTAGTATCGTTGTAATACCGGAAACAAAGAACATCAATGATATTAATCGTGCCGTGTCGACACCATCAAACCCGACAGCGCTTGCTGTCAATACAGGAATGATAAATGTCGCACCAAACATTGTTAGATAATGCTGTACACCAAGAAGTATTGCTTCCCCCATAGGGGGTTTGTCTTCGATACCATAGATAACACGCTGCTTCGATAGCTCCTCAACGCTCATTTTTGATACTTCATCGGGGGTGAAGTATTTGAATTTTCCTTCTTCAGCCATTATTTCCCTCCTTTTGCGCTTTTTAAAAAATCTACCATATATGCGCAAAAAAAACATCTATGGTACTATTAACTCTCTTTGAAAATATATAAATCTTGTGGTAATTAAAGAAGTATGTTTCGACAATCACTTAATTATAGGGGTAAATCCTCATTTTTTTATGTATCAAAATGGTGATTTGTTCGTTAATCGTTGATTGGTAAATAAAGAAGAAAAAGTAGTGGCGAGAATCTCATTCTTCAGCTTGAATGATGTTCTCGACACGTACCTTGAAAACGATGTCGGCACCCCTGTATGGCGCGTTATAGTCAATGGTGAACGTGTCCTCTGAGACCTCTGTGATGGTCCCTGTGCCCTGTTCGGTCGTTACTTTTTTGCCTACCTCTGGGTTGAGGAAAACGCTGAACTGCTCATCCTCCACTCGTATCTCTGCGGGGCCGTAGGGGGTCTCAATTTCTTCCTTGAAACTCACCTGGTAGAAGACGACCTCGTCTTCAGTTATCTCCTGGACCTCTACGGTGCCATACGCGTTCTCGTACTCGTTTCCCACCTCTGCCAGGGAGGTCAGAGTTATGTTCGTGTCTGTTACTTCGGTGACCTCGTAGTCCCATGGTTTCGTCTCGATGACCGTTCCAACCTCGGCCTGCACGGTTAGCGTCACCTGTCCTTGGTCGACATTGGTGACCTCTGCTGTGAAGAAGGGGAGGAACGATCCAGCTTGCGAAGGCAATCGCACGACATCGCCCACCTCCGCGTTTTTGCCATACGTGTTTGAATACTGTGACTCGTTTATCGTCAGCGTCCTTTGCACCTTCTCGTTGAGACTTGCCGTTTGAAGTTTGTCGAATGTTGCCCAGGTCCTTGATTGCTCTGCTATCTTTTCCGGATCCTTTTCATATCCCTTCTCGGCTGGCACCTCGATGATCTTCGTCTCGCCTTCCGACATTCCCATCAAGCCCTCCTCAAGGCCCGGCACTGCCCTGACCGTTCCCTTCGAAGGTTCGCTTGGTCCCATGGTGATCGACATGGAACGGTAACGATGAGAATCATCGAGGGGGGTCTCTGAGGTAATGTTCTTCTCGTTGACGATGGTCGTAGCGAAGACGGTGCCATCGTCCTTGAGCCATGCGATATAGTTTATCTCGACGATATCGTTGGGGCCCACCGTCTCTTCCTTCAAGAACATCGAGTAGCCGATGTATCCGCCGATGATGATGAGGACTATGATCGCGATGCCGAGTATTTTCCTTTCATTGTTCCCGTTTTCGGCCATTATACCACCTTATGTGCATACAATATTCCACAGAAGTGAGTGAGAGAGGATGATCTGATGTTATTTTCACTTCACATGTGTCTTGTGTTATAAATGTATTTCGGTACGTCGGGCATAGCGTCGAAAGCGATGGGGGGCTTTGCACATAAAGTCATATTTCTTCATGTGCATTCGCGCGCGGTGCCAAGCGGCATGCGCACTGGATGCAAGCTGGCATCCTCTATCCCCTCCGCAAGCGCATTGGGGAATGCTTT
>RXIG01000016.1 GCA_004212155.1 archaeon | reverse complement strand
GGCAATCTCGGTATCCATGGCGGCGACATATTCTGGGCGCGCCCGCCGCTGCGCCACAACGGCGACCCCGACCTCGTCGCGCACGACGAGCTGCCCGGGGACGTCATGAGCGTCAACTACCGCGAGAGCATCATCCCACTCATGCCGTTCGCGCTCCACCAGAATCTCACCACGGCGATGCTCGAGGGCGCCCCGTATTCCATCCGCGGCGCATACGTCATGGGGTCGGACCCGTTGCTCACCTGGCCGGAAAGCGAGAAGGTCAAGGAGGCGTTCTCGTCGCTTGACTTCCTCGTCGTGGCCGACCTTCACATGACGCCGACGGCGGCGCTTGCCGACGTGGTGCTGCCCGTGGCATCGTATCTCGAGATCAACTCCGTCCATGTGGGCGAGTTCGTGCCCGAGGTGCGCGCGACGCAGGCGATAACGAACGTGGGCGAGGCCCGTTCAGACTACAGCATCCTGGCCGACCTGGCAGACCGCATGGGGCTCAACTGGGGATGGGACACCGTCTTTGATGCGCTTGACTTCATCCTCGAACCGTCGGGCATGACCTACGACGAGTTGTGCGAACGGGGTATGATCCCTGCACAAAAACTGTATGGCGACCATGAAGCACAGGGATTCCATACCGATTCCGGAAAGATCGAGCTCTACTCTTCCCAGCTCGAGGAATGGGGATTCGACCCGCTTCCCACATTCCGCCCTCTGTTAAGAACAGATGAGGCGTATCCGCTCCTCCTCACCACATGGAAGATGGGACCGTTCGTGCATTCGGGCAATCGGGAGGTGGGCTCGCTCAGAAAGCTCCACCCGTTCCCCGTTGCGCTCGTCCATCCAACGACAGCGGAGCGGTATGACATACAACCGGGCAAGCAGATGACCATCGAGACGGAGAAGGGGCGCATCGTCCACATCGCACGCACCTCGAAGCATGTCGCTCCGACGACCGTCATCGCCGAGCATGGATGGTGGTTCCCCGAGCGTGGTCCGCTTGACGGGTGGGATGAGAGCAACATCAACGTGCTCACGTCAAGCGACAGACCTTTTGCACCCGAGATGGGCTCTGCCCAGCTGCGCGGCCTGCCGTGCAGGATCGCTCCCGTCGATCGATGATGAGTTTACGCGAACTCGCTATAGACGACATAACACGCGAGCGTCAGGACGAGCATGGAAAGACCCATCTTCAGCCATCGCCCTTCTGTATTGATGGCGATGATGCTCCCGATGTATGAACCTGCCATCGCCGTGGCAGAGAGTATGAGGCCGGGGGCTATCAGTGCGTCCCCACGATATATATAACCAGATAGCGCGACGAGCGAACAGAAGAAGCTGGCAACAAGCGATGTGGCTATGGCACAATGCATCCGCACGTGCATCGAGCGCAGTATCGGCGGGAACAGCGTGCCACCGCTGCCGCCACGCATCCCGATGAGGACGTTGCCGAAGAAGGCGCCGATGAACAGATTGTGTGGCGTGGGCCGCAGCCTGTCGTAGACCGTGGCGCTTATTTTGTCAAGATATAGGCCAATGGCAGTGAGCACGGCCGCAAGGAGGAACACCAAGGCGAGCACGGAGGAAGGCGCTACGCCCACGAGGTAGGTGGCAAGGATGATGCCACAAAGCCCGCCGGCGGTGAATGACTTGACGATGTCCCACTGGATCTTCGCCCGGTGCATGTACGCGCCAACGAGCGTGGAAAACGGTATCGCGACCATGTTGGTCGCAAACGCGTTGAGAAGCGGCATACCCGTGAAAAGGAGCAGAGGTATGCGGATGGATCCAGCACCGATGCCGAACATGCCGCTCGCTATGCCCGTTACAAGGCCGATTGCAGCGTAGCTTGCCACCATGCTCATGTCCATAGGGGTTTCTTAATGTGCAATCTATAAAAACACTGCCATACTCCATATATATCCATATAGTAGCGTGTAAATCCGATATAACCACACCCAGATGTGTCGTCAATCGTTTATTTGCCCCTACAGACTATTACGTTACACTGTCACGGGACAAGGGATAAATAAATTACATGCGTAGTATAATATGAATATCATGCCTGAAGAAGTTCAAGATGTGCCAAACAACGATATCCAAAACTGCCATCCTGTACCATGGGCTGTCGAAGGGACACAGGACGACCACACACCTGTGGAGCTTTTTATCATGTGTCTATTGGCACTTATCGTTCTCCTTTTCCAGGAAAAGGAAGCCACAACATTTATGGATCTTGGCGCATTCTTTCTCGTCGGTGGTATGCTGGGAAGGCTCGAACTTCGCAAAAAACTCAAACGTACGCTCAGAGGCACCAACGCTAGTATCGAGCAACGATACTGGTTCAAGGCATGCGAACCCTCAACACCCGTTGAGATACTTGAGAAGCTCTCGCGAAGCACTGAAAAGGGTATACGGATGTCTGTTGCCCTGAACCCCTCGACGCCGCCTTCGGTGCTCAAGGAGCTTGTGCAAGACGATGACTGCGATGTGCGTCTGTCGGTCATCAGCAACCCGCACGTGCCAATAGACATCCTTATCATGCATGCACATGATGCTGACAGGGATGTGCAGTTATCAGTGGTATCAAATCCGCATGTGCCCCCCGAGGTGCTCGATGAGTATGCCCGTGTAGCCGACAGGGACGTCCTCTTCACGGTGATATCAAATCCCAATGTCCAACCGGCCACACTTGAAAAAATCGCGCTTTGCTGCGACGATGAAGTCCTCAAGGACGTCCTGCAGCATCCGGACGTCCCTACCTCGGTCCTTGATGAGCATGCGCATGATGCAGACCCGCGCATGAGGCAGCTGGTCGCTTCTAATCCAAAGACACCAGAGACGATCCTCGAGGCGCTTTCGAATGACGAGAATCACATGGTACGGGGGGCTGTGGCCAGTAACGCCAAAACGCCCGCGCACATCCTCGAGGCCCTCTCAACAGACCCTGACACGAACGTACGGCATTTGGTCGTGTTAAACCCCCATGCAACCCCAACGGCCCTTGAAAACGCCCTGGAGCGCTACGAGACCAGGCCGTGGGAGCGGGACATGAAGGGATTCATAGCGCTGCATCCCGATGCTCCACCACCGGTCCTCGAGCGGCTGGCACACGACAAGGAGGGGGAGGTACGGCTTTCCGTTGCTCTGAATCCACATGCTCAGGCGGATGTTCTCGAGCACCTTGGGAAGGATCCCGTCACGTGCGTGCGGCGTTCCGTAGCTCGCAATCCGAACACGCCCCGGCATGTCCTTGACGAGCTCGCCAGGGACGACCAAGAGGTCGTTCGTCAGGCCGTGGCAATGAATCCAAGGGCCAGCCTCAACTATTCAAGGAAACACATATAGGGTACCCGCAACGAAAAATGTATCATAGTGGTTGGTATATACCTACACACAAACCAAGAGGTGATATGTTGAAGGGAGATTATCTTGAAAAGCTTGCGACCGTCATGGTCAATTATTCTGCTGAGGTCGAAAAGGGCATGAAAGTCCTCATCGCCGGGGCACCCGAGGCCGAGCCTGCGATGCTTGAGATCTACAAGGAGGTCCTAAGGAAGGGGGCGCACCCCATCCTCTACATGCAGCCGCACCATGCGCGCGAGATCTTCTATGAATACGCGAGCGACGATCAGCTCGACCAGAAGGACATATCGATTGATTACCTGTTACGCAACGTGGACCGCTCGATTCAATTCATCGCCGAGACGAACACGAAGGCATTCTCACGCGTTGACCCAGCGAAACTGGCACGCAACCAGAAGGCGTATGCCGACACGATAAAGGCGATACAGGAACGCGAGCGCAAAGGTGAGTACAAGTGGGCGCTCACCGCCTTCCCTACCGACGCACAGGCGCAGGAGGCGTCGATGTCGCTTCTACAGTACCAGGAATTCGTCTACACGGCATGCCTCTTCGGCGAGAACGATCCCATCCAAGCATGGAAGGACATCTCTGCCCAGCAGGACACCATATGCTCATGGCTCGACGGACGTGACGAGATCCGCTACGTCGGCCTGGATACCGACATCACGTTCTCCACGAAGGGACGGAGATGGGTGAACTGCGATGGACACAAGAACTTCCCCGACGGAGAGGTATATACCTGTCCCGTGGAGGACAGTGCCAACGGTACCATCCGATTCACCTACCCGCTCATATACATGGGCAATGAGATAGAGGACGTTCGCCTCACGTTCAAGGACGGCGAGGTCGTCAAGGCCTCGGCTGCCAAGGGACAGAAGCTCCTTGACGAGATTATCTCGATAGACGAGGGCGCACGGCGGGTTGGTGAGCTCGCCATCGGCACCAACTACGGCGTTAAGGACTTCATCAAGGAGATGCTCTTTGACGAGAAGATGGGCGGCACGGTCCATCTTGCCCTCGGCATGTCGCCGGAGCCTACCATCGGCAAGAACGAGTCGACCATACACCTTGACATCCTCAAGGACATGAAGGACGGCGGCAAGGTCTACGCCGCCGACGAGCTCTTCTACGAGAACGGCACGTTCCTCATCTGATCCAGGTCATCCCTGGGTCTCTTTTTTCACTGGGCTCGCTCGAATGAAGAACAGACCGCCCGCAGTGAGGAGAACGCCAAGCACCGCATGCAGGACGAGCTCGATAGTGCTTCCGCCCGAAGGGGATATAAGGACATAGTAGGCAAGGAGCGCCAGATTTGCCACGCCCAACACGAGGAATATGAGTCCCGTGCGTATGAACTGGTCCATGTCCCCACCATGAAAACCGATACATAAAAACATCACGGTCTTTTTCGTTATTTTCACATAGACATAACCTTTTTAAGTATTACATGCACCGTTTCTGCCATGAAGAGATGGTTCACATTGCCCCTGATCGCCCTTGTGGCGACCATGCTACTTACGACCGGCTGCATCACTGGCGACGGCGAGTCGGTGGAGCTCACTTATGTTGGCGACGAGACGCAGACGCTCACCCTCGACGACCTCAAGGACATGCCTGCGGTCACGGGCGAGGGCGGCAGGAAAAACAGCGTCGGACAGATAACGCTCCCCATGGAGTTCACCGGCGTTCCGCTCACCGCGCTCTACGAGCTCGACAGGGAGATAACCGAGAACAGCGCCATACGCGTGACCGCACCGGACGGCTACTCGGTCACCTTCTCCTACAGACAGTTCGTCGAGGGCGACTTCATCACCTACAATGAGCAGGGCGGGGAAGTGCCGGCAGGCGATCTGCAGATGATCCTCGCCTACGAGGAGGGCGGCGAATCGATACCGGAGGAGTACGGCGGACCGCTTCGCATCGCCGTCATCGGGCCTGACGGCCCCATCACCGACGGCCACTGGTGGGTGCGATTCGTAAGCACCATCGAAGTACTCACCATGAACTAACGTGATAGAGATGAACAGGTCACACATCGCAGCGATAGCGGTCATAGTGCTCGTGCTCGGATCGGGCATATGGTATGCCACACGTCCCGAGACCACGACGCTCACGGTGATCTGCGCAGGCAGCCTCCTGGCGTCCATGGACCATATCGAGGAGGCATACGAGGCAGATCATCCCGACGTCGATGTGCTCATCGAGGGGCACGGCAGCATACAGGTGCTTCGCCAGGTGGCAGAGCTCGGCCGTGACGCCGACGTGCTGGCCGTCGCCGATTATTCGCTCATACCTTTGCTCATGTATGGGGATCCGCCGCACAGTGACTGGTATATCCAGTTTGCCACCAATCGCCTCGGCATAGCCTATCGCCCCGACAGCGCATATGCCGACGAGATCAATCAGGACACCTGGTACGAGATATTCTCACGCGACGATGTGGCGCTCGGCCTTTCCGACCCACGATTCGATGCGAGCGGCTACCGCACGCTCATGATCGTGCAGCTCGCAGAGGATTACTACGATGACCCGACGATATTCGAGGACATCTATGGCGGGCAGTTCACGACGCCCATCGACGTGGAGGAGACCCCGGATGAGTACGTCATCAAGATCCCCGAGATCCTCGAAACGTCGGGCGGTCGCATCTCGCTTCGCGGCAGCAGCGTGCAGCTGCTCTCGCTCCTCGAGACTGGCGGCATCGACTACGCGTTCGAGTACGAGAACGTGTCAGAGTACTTCGGGCTCGAATTCCTGCCGCTTCCCTCGCAGATAGACCTAGGAAACGACGACTTCACACAGCTCGAGCACAGCGCGCGGGTGCGCCTCGCGTTCCAGCGATTCGCATCAATAACGCCCGAGTTCAAAGCCCATCCCACCATCTACGGCCTCACGATACCGTTCGAGGCGCCGCACGAGGACGAGGCCAGGGACTTCGTCGAGTTCCTCATCGCCGGTGAGGGGAGGGCAATCTTCAAGGAGACCTATCTCCCGACGATGGATCCCGAGACCGACGCCTACGAGAACCTGCCAGCGCAACTCAAGAACCTCATCGAGGAATGAGAAACGTTATTTTCAATATGACATAACGTTTATAAAATAAGGGTGCATCGTATAGTTCATGCAGCGCAAACTCCCAATCTTGCTTGCACTATGCCTTGTGACCGCCCTGGTCGCAGGGTGCATTTCCTCGGACGATTCCGAAAGCACTACTACTGCCCCGCCAGACACCTACTTCCTGGTGGTATCGGTCGATGGTGGGACACCCACCGAGGTCGGCCTCTCGGAGATACAGTCCCTCGAATATGAGACCATCACCGCGACGATGGTCAAGAAGACGGGCGCCGAGATCCAGACCCAGTGGGGTGGCACCTCGTTCTACAGATTCATGGACCACATTGGCGTCGAGGACGCCCAGATGGTCACCATGGTCGCCCTTGACGGCTACGAGAAGGAACTCGAGTACGCTCAGCTCCAGGATGCCATGCTCGCATGGCACGACGAGAACGGCGACACCATCCCCGAAGAGGACGGTGGGCCCATCCGATTCGTCGCACCCGGCCTTCCCGCCAACACGTGGATCCAGAATCTCGTGAGGATAGAGGTCGCCACGGCACCCCAGGAAACGTACTCGCTCGCGGTGAGCGTCGATGGGCAATCCTCCGAAGTCGGTCTTTCTGAACTGCAATCCCTTGACTACACCACCGTGACCGCTGACGATGTCGAGTGGGGCGGTGCCCTGATCAGCGACCTCATGGTACATCTCGAAGTGGAGAACGCAGTCACGGTAACGTTCTTTGCAAGCGATGGATACAACAAGGAAGCGGCATATGCCGACCTCGCAGATGCTATCATCGCCTGGCACGCCGGCGGCGAGGAGATTGCAGAGGAAGAGGGTGGCCCCCTTCGCATCATAGCTCCCAGCCTCTCCAAGAGCAACTGGGTAGGCAATCTCGTCGAGATACAGGTCTTAACAGGTGGATAGATGAAACGTGCACTCATTGCCATAGCGGTTGTCGCAGTGCTCTGTTGCGGATGCATCGGTGGCGAGGAGAGCATAGAGTGGGATGTCGATGTGATTGGCGCAGTCGACAATCCCACCACGTTCACCTACCAGGATCTCGATGACATGCCTGAGAAGACGGTCGAGAAGCAGCTTGTGGAAGGGACCGAGGAATACTCAGGTGCCGCCCTGACGAGCGTTCTTGCGAACGTCAGCACAGCGGAAGACGCCTCGATAATAAACTTCATCGCAGAGGACGGCTACATCCTCTCGTTCGACCGAGCAGACGTAGACTCGGCCATCCTGGCCCTCTACAGGGAGGGAGAACGCCTCGGCGACAACGACGGCCCCGTGATGCTTGCCGTCGACATCGGATGCGCCTGCAACTGGATGAAGCAGGTCGTCACCGTCGAGCCCCTCACTGAGGACG
This sequence comes from archaeon, assembly GCA_004212155.1. Classification (GTDB taxonomy): domain Archaea; phylum Methanobacteriota_B; class Thermococci; order Methanofastidiosales; family NM3; genus NM3. The sequence continues at coordinate 5,970 of RXIG01000016.1, read as the reverse complement.
AGGTGCTTGGCATCACCGGCGACGTCACCAACGAGATCTATGTCTCCATTAGGGACATACGCGAGTTCACCGAAAAGGACAACGACTTCACCGTGGCCGAGCTCTTCACGAAGGTGGCCTACTATCCGCAGTCCCAGACGTTTGCGATCCATCATGAGGGCGGCACAGAGACGTTCCCCATCGATGCACGGGATTCCGCCATAGTCGCCTACGAGGACGGTCTGTTCTCCGTCACCATCGAAGGTACGATTTATGAAGACGTCACAAAGATAGAATCCATCTGGGACCCGAACGCCTAAACGGGTCCCTCTTTTTTATCATTTTCATGACTACATCCATATTTTATGACGTCCTCAGCAGGGAAACATTTATAAACTCTTGAATGACATTCCGTCTTGATAGTATGAATCTCTCTAACATGTCTTGGCACTGTGGGAACGAGGGGTCCAGCTATCGCTTTGGTTTCTTCTACTATTAGTAGAAAGCATGGTTCTCCAGGATTATGGACTATGCTTTCGAGCTGCACTGTCATGATTTTGGAGAGCCGTTGCCATCGACAATGGTGAACCACATGAAACTAGGAACAGGAATTGAGCACAAAAGGGGGGAACGTCTTTATCTCGGGCGCCATGTTTGGGAGCCCACGGCCCGAGGACGATGTTTTTTCCCCGGCACGACACAATGATGTCGAGGACGTAGTATCGCACAGGATACTCAACAAGACAGCTCTTCTATTGCACGCCACGGAGGGCGAGACGGCCCGGCTGCTGGCAGACACACTGGAGGTGTCGCTATGAATGGGAAGCTGGTGCGTATGCACCGCATTACAGAAAAGGGTAAGGCGGTGATCATACCGATGGACCATGGCGTGACCGTGGGACCGATAGCCGGCCTTGCCAACATGGATAAGACCGTATCCACCATCGATGAGGGTGGAGCGTCAGCAGTCGTGTTGCACAAGGGGATCATACGCCATCTCCACGAACCAACGCGCTGTGGCATGATAATGCATCTCTCCGCGAGCACGAAGGTCGCCGCCGACCCCGACCACAAGGTCATCGTCGGAAGTGTCAACGAGGCACTGCGCCTCGGAGCTGAGGCTGTCTCGGTGCACGTCAACGTGGGCGGAAGCCCGGGTGAGACCGAGATGCTCTCGGCGCTCGGTTCGATAGCCGAGCAGTGCGACCTGCACGGCATGCCGCTTCTGGCAATGATGTACCCGCGCGGCAAGAACATCGACAACGGACTCGACCCCGAAGCGGTCTCACTGGCCGCCCGCGTGGGGGCCGAGCTTGGCGCTGACATCGTCAAGACCAACTACACCGGCTCTGTCGACACGTTCAAGGACGTCGTGCGCGGATGTCCGGTCCCCATCGTCATCGCGGGCGGACCGAAATGCGCAAACGACAGGGAACTGCTCACGATGGTCCATGGGGCCATGGAGGCCGGCGCCATGGGCGTCTCCCTTGGCAGGAACGCATTTCAACATGATAACCCGTCGGGGATCGTCAGGGCACTTCGTGCCATCGTCGTCGGCAACGCAAGCGTCGACGAGGCAATGGATATGCTCAGTTGGAAGGACCAGAGTTCATCGTGCTACATCATGTAACACGACACGAGCGACGCATGTCGCTCATATTTTTTCTCTTTTTCGTTTACACAATACTTTTCAATGCACACTTCGTACAGTCTAGTAGTGATACACATGTCAGGATGCAACGACAGGTCATGTCACGGATGCGAAGCACCGCGCGAACGTGGCAGCTACCTCACAATCGACGGTAAGATCACCATGGTCAAGGGGCTCGAGGAGGCGTTCAGGCCCTACCTTGAAACGGCGACGCCGCCAGATGACATCGACTTCTCGCTCATCGCCCGGACCGTGCGTGAAAGGACGACGCTTGTCAACGTCACCTATGGCGCACTGCTACGTGCCATCAGAGACGACTACGCCCGAAGATTGCAGATGTGAAAATGTGTCGAAAGAGCTAGAATCTAAAGGGATTTCGATACCCTCTGCCTGCATACCTCACCAACGGGTCACCTTCTTCTATACGCAATAATCTATTGTACTGAGCCGTGCGCTCGCTGCGTGTGACACCCGTCTTGATCTGGCCCGCATCGAGTGCGACAGCGATATCTGCAAGCCACGTGTCCTCCGTCTGGCCCGACCGTTCCGACACCTGTATCGCAAGGCCGCCGCGGTATGCACATGAGGCGACATCGAATGCCTCGCTCACCGTTCCGATCTGATTCGCCTTGAACAGCAGCGCTGTTGCCGCATGCCTGTCGATACCCTCCTGCACACGTCGTGGATTGGTGGCAAAGAGGTCGTCGCCCACTATCTGCACATCGAGGGCTTCCGTGAGCATCGTGTACCCCTCGAAGTCATCCTCATAAAGTGGATCCTCCATCGACGCAAGAGGATAGGTGGATGCGAGGTCCTCGTAGAACTCGATCATGCCCTCGCGCGTGGTCGCCTTTCCCATGAACGTGTAGGTGCCCATATCTACATCATAGAAGTGGCTCGCGGCGCAATCGAGTGAGAGCACGAACTCCTTTTCATACCCGCATTCCTCGATGGCAGCAAGCTCAGCATCGAACGCATCGCGCGGATCGTTCATACCGGGCGGCGTGTATCCCCCTTCGTCACCGACGTTTCGGGCCTGGTTGCCATACGTTCGTTCGAGGATCGTGCCCAACTCGTGGTAGACCTCCATGCCCATGCGGATCGCTTCAGAGAACGTTGGCGCGCCGACAGGCATGACCTGGTGTTCCTGAAAGTCGAGGTCTGTCGATGCGAGAAGCCCTCCCTCGATCATGTCGAGAACGGGCACAGGCATGATGTGGGCAGTGGCCCCGCCAAGGTACCTGTAGAGCGGCAGGCCGTGCGACTCTGCGGCCGCCCTGGCAGCAGCGAGCGAGACGCCAAGCATGGCGTTGGCACCAAGCGAGGACTTGTCCGGTGAGTCGTCAAGGTCGCGCATGAGCGTATCTACCGTGCGCTGGTCCGAGGCGTTCTTTCCCTTCAACAAGGGGGCTATCGTGGTGTTCACGTTGCGTACGGCCCGCATCACGCCGCGGCCGTGGTAGCGGTCGTCGCCGTCGCGTAGCTCCACTGCCTCGTGCTTTCCACGCGAACGGCCGCATGGCACATCGGCCCTGCCTATGATGCCGGCCTCGGTAATGACGTCCACCTCGACCGTGGGCTCTCCTCGACAGTCGAGCACTTCCCGTGCACACACGTCACGTATGCACGCACCGTCCCATTCATATTCGTTCATACGATCACCACCAGATAAAGGTCCATCACGTTCGTTTCCGTGGGAGACGTATAGATCGCATCGCCCATCTTCACAAGGGCGCTCGAAGCGTCATGGCGCCCAAGATGGGCGTGAATATCGACGCCCTCATCGAGAGCACGCTGCATCGTAGTGCCATCGACGATACCACCGGCGATTTCAGTAGGTCCGTCGGTCCCGTCGGTGCCGATGGCACAGAGCGCGATGCCGCTCGTGCCAGCAAGCTTCGTGGCAGCGCCAAGCGCAACCTCCTGATTGGGACCGCCCTTCCCGTGGGCATCGTCCACGATGGTCACCGTGGTCTCACCTCCGGCGATGAGCACGCAGGGTGGCGAACAGGGACGTCCGCGGGCACGCACCTCACGTGCGATCGATGCAAGCGCGATGCCGATGTCGCTGCTTTCCCCTTCGATCTCAGATGTGAGTACGAGCGCATTGAGGTCCATGGACAACGCACGTGTGAGCGCAGCGTCACAGAGCATGGTATTGTCACCAATGACATGCGTGTACATGCGAATGAACGAATCACCTTCGGGAAACGGCGTTTCCATAGAAGGGTCATCCATGCCGCGAGCAATGTAGTCACGAACGGACGCCGGCACACGGTCCCACAATCCATGGCGCACAAGCGATGCCTTGGCGTCGGAGAAGGTGGTGGGATCAGGGATGGTAGGGCCCCACGGCTTGCCCGCCACCTCGTCGATGATGATGAGATTGACGATATAAGCGGGATGCAGGACCTGGGCTAGGAATCCGCCCTTTATCTGAGACACGTGCTTGCGTACGGCATTGATGTCCTCTATGGGCGCACCCGAGAAGAGGAGCATCTCATTGAGCGTTATAAGATCTTTCAGGCTCACGCTATCGACGGGAAACGGCATGAGCGCGGACGCGCCGCCGGTGATGATGCAGAAGATAAGATCGAGCTTGCCGGCCATGTTGGCCACCTCGAGCATTCGCTCGACGCCCTCGACGCCGGCCTGATCGGGAAGGGGATGGCCAGCCTCGATGACATCGATGCGCGAGAGTCGTCTCGACTCGCCGTGCTTGACGATGATGACGCCGTCGGTGAGGCGGTCGCCAAGGACGTCCTCGAGCGCCTTGGCAACGGGATAGGTCGCCTTTCCGGCGCCGATGACATAAACGTTTCGAAACTGTGAAAGGTCGAACGTATCATCACCCACACGAAGCTCATTCCCGTCAAGGCGCACAAGGGCACGGGTCGCAGTTTCACCATTCATTGCGCTGACCGCCGCATCGGCTATGTCGAGCACGGCCGTGCGGGCGTCTCGTTCCCCATGTGAGAGCAGTTCATGTTTTTTTCTAATTATCATGATATCACTCCTGTAGCGGTATGATTCGGGTTGCATACGGGACTGCGATGATGGAAGCATCGCTCCCGTGACGATCGAGCGCATCTGCAAGGGCCGGTTCGATATCGCTGTATAACGTTATGAACGGTATGCTAGATAGCTCGTCTCGTTCAGAGACGATACACACGCGTACCGAGCGCATAACGCGCTGGAGGAGGTAGCAATGGTCGATACGCGGGTCAAATCCCTCCCTGACGATGCGTTCCGAGAACGTGGACGGGTCGTCCGTCTCCGTCATCCATTTCCTGAAGAGCGCGGGTCCCATGCCGTCGCTACTTGATGTGTAAAGGATGATCGTTCCGCCATCCGCAACGAACGGCGCAGTGGCAAAGACCGCCTTGAGCGATTGATAGAGGTCCCTGTTGAGGGGATGACCGACTGATGCGACGACGATGTCGGCACGTTCACTCCTCAAGACGCCGGCATGTTCCTTGTAGTAGGCGACCCCTGCCTCATGTGCCTTGACAACGTCGCCTGAGAAAATGCCTGATATGTGGGCCTCGTTGTCGAGCACGACATTGGTGATGAAGTCGACACCCACCGTGCGCGCCGCCTCGACCATGTCCTCATGTATGGGATTGCCCTCGAGGATGCCCAATGTGGCACGAGGGTCATCGAGCATCTCGACGCGGTGATTGTGCTTGAGCGCTTCAATGCCGGCGACACCAGGCAACACGCTCTTCCTCCCGCCGGTAAACCCGGCGAACTCGTGGGGCTCAATGTAGCCCGTCGAAATGACGAGGTCGGCAGATGCAACAGCATCGGTTATCGCAAGCGGCGTACCCCTGCTCGTCGTGCCCAGATTCGTGAGGCGGGACTCGTCCATGCAGTCGTGATTGACGACGCGGATCGAAGACACGACATCCTCACCCAACATCTCTGCGAGCTCCTCGTCGCTCATGGGGTCGTGCATCCCCAACGCCACGACGATCGTGATGTCCCCATCAAGAATACCGCCGGCACGGAGCTCTTCCAGTAGTGCAGGGAGCAGGATGCGGTGCGGGACGGGGCGCGTCTTGTCACTTACGATGATGGCGACCGAATGCGCGCCACGCGCGAGCTCTCGCAGGGGAGGGGAAGATATCGGCGTGCGCAAAGAGGCTGTCACTGCAGCACGTTCATCATCGATATGTGTGAATTCAGGTGGTCGTATGACCTCTCGCAGATTGCGGCGTGGGAGGGGCACCGTGCGCTCATCTCGCCCATACGGGAACATCACATCGACGACATCCATGCCTATCAATCCACTTCAAAAAGCACTATGACCATCATCGTGTAAGTTTTTATTCTTTTTC
>RXIG01000015.1 GCA_004212155.1 archaeon | reverse complement strand
CGTGCTCCACTTAAATCAGCTCCTCGGCCTGGCGTTCGGATCAAAGCACAAGCACCTCGGCCTCCACATGAACCTTGTCTCCACGAGGGACATCGTCAAGAAGGTCAAGGATGTGAAAAAAGGGGTGAACTAGGTGAAGGTAGGAGTCTATATCTGTCATTGCGGTGTCAACATATCATCGACGGTAAATATCGATAACGTTGTTGAGACCATCAAGAATGTAGCGAATGTTGCGGTGTGCAAGGATTACCAGTACATGTGTTCCGATCCGGGACAGGAGATGATAAAGTCCGATATTGCCACACACGGTCTGGACCGCATCGTTGTGGCCGCGTGTTCGCCACGTATGCACGAACCTACGTTTCGTGCTGCTGTCAGTGATGCGGGGCTTAATCCCTACTGCCTCGAGATGGCAAACATCCGTGAGCAGTGCTCATGGGTGCACGAGGACAAGGAGCGTGCGACGGAAAAGGCCATATCGCTTGTGAAGAGCGCGGTTGCAAAGGCTTCTCTCCTCGAACCGTTGGAAAGCACAAAGATACCTGTTACCCATAATGCCCTCGTCATCGGCGGCGGCATCGCAGGCATCCAGTCGGCCCTCGACATTGCGAACTCGGGTTATAAGGTCTATCTCGTCGAGCGGGAGCCCTCGATCGGCGGGCACATGGCCAAGTTCGACAAGACGTTCCCAACGCTTGACTGCGCGGCGTGCATCCTCACGCCGAAGATGGTCGACGTGGCGCGCCACCCCAATATCGAGCTCCTCACCTACAGCGAGGTAGAACGTATCGATGGGTCGGTGGGTTCGTTCCACGTCACGGTGCGCGAACGCCCCCGTTACGTGGACATGGAGGCGTGCACCGGATGTGGCCAATGCGCTTCGGCCTGCAGGCTCGCAGGGCGCATCCCAAGTGATTTTGATTACGGTCTCGCCAAGCGCTCGGCCATCTACGTTCCATTCCCGCAGGCGGTCCCGCTCAAGTACACCATCGACCCCGACCGCTGCCTCATGATCACGCGCGGCAAGTGCGGCAAGTCGCCCAGCTGTGTTGAAGCGTGCGACAGGGGGGCAATCGATTTCGAACAGGCCGAAAGGTTCCATGAGTTCGATGTGGGCGCCGTCGTGGTGGCAACGGGGTACAACGAGTTCCAGGCCAAGCAGCGCCCTGAGTTCGGCTACGATCGCTTCGAGAACGTTCTTACCGGGCTCGAGCTCGAGCGATACTTCTCCCCAAATGGACCTACCGGCGGGAAGCTTTTCATCAATGGCAAGGTCCCAAGGTCGGTCGTGTTCGTTTCATGTGTCGGCTCGCGCGACAAGCGCGTTGGGAACGCCTATTGTTCGCGCGTCTGCTGCATGTACATCGCAAAGCAAGCGCATCTGATCAAGGAAAAGCTCCCTGATACCGACGTTACCGTCATGTATACCGATATGCGAGCGTTCGGAAAGGGCTACGAGGAGTTCTACGAGCGCGTGCAAAAGGAGGGCGTCCATTACCGGCGCGGGAATGCAGCCGAGGTCTACGAGGAGGATGGACGGCTTCATGTGCGGGCTGAGGACACGCTCCTAGGGGAGCCCTACGAGGTGGAGGCAGACCTTGTCGTCCTTGGTGCGGGACTCAGGCCGCCATCATCTGCTGACGGCATCGCATCGATGCTCCATCTTTCGAGGAGTAGCGATAAGTTCTTCCTCGAGGCGCATCCCAAGCTCCGGCCCGTTGATACGGTGATCGACGGTGTGTTCCTTGCAGGCTGCGCACAGGGACCAAAGGACATTCCCGATTCGGTGGCTCAGGCATGCGGTGCGGCCTCACACGTGGTCAACCTTCTCTCCAAGGACTACATCGATGCGGAACCCATCATTGCCATCGTCAACGAGGATGGCTGCGTGGGCTGCAGGACGTGCGAACAGCTCTGTCCGTATGAGGCGCACGCTTTCGATGAAAAACGCGGGGTCATGACGATAAACAAGGCTCTGTGCAAGGGGTGCGGTAGCTGTGCCGCTGCATGCCCCTCAGGATCGATCTCTATGAATCACTTCAGGAACGACCAGATCGTCGCACAACTGCTGGAGGTGCTATGATGGAGAAACAACAGTGGACACCAAAGATCGTGGGATTCCTCTGCAACTGGTGTTGCTATGCAGGAGCAGACATGGCGGGCACCTCTCGAATGAAGTATCCCCCAAACATACGCATCATACGGGTCATGTGTTCGTCACGCATCAATGCGGAGATGATTCTCAAGGCATTTCAGACCGGTGCTGACGCTGTCTTCATAGGCGGATGCCACCCTGGCGATTGCCACTATGTCGATGGAAACTATCGAACGAAAAAACGCATCGACGTACTCAAGCGTCTACTCTCCCACATGGGCATCGACGAGCGCCGCCTCAGGCTTGAGTGGGTATCTGCAGCCGAGGGTGAGAAGTTCTCTCAGACGATGCAGTCCCTTACTGACGAGATCGAGCAGATGGGGCCAAATCCGCTTCATCTCACTGGAGGTGAAACATATGAACGATGAGTTGCGCGCCGTTGCGGCCGAGATATTGGCCCGGGATGACATCGACGGTATCGTCGGCCTCAAGGAAATGCATGGCACCGTCCGCCCATGCTTCTTTACAGACGCAGATCAACTCCCCCTCATGGTCGTCGATTCCCGGTATCCTGTCGCATCGGTCGTCAGGCTCCTCCTCGAGGAGGGCCCCGACCTCAGATTGGCGGTCGTTTGCAGAGGGTGCGAGGAACGCAGCTTGATCGAGCTTGCCAAGAACCACCAGATAGACATCGACTCGATAACGGTCATCGGCATCGCCTGCGACAGCGACACTGCAAAGGAGTGCAACTGTTCAAAACCATATCCCGATTCACTCATGGTCGGCACGGCGCTTGAGAACTGGACGCGCGACACCTACGACACCTACCGACAGATGTCGGGGGAGGAAAAGCTTGCTTTTTGGAATGAACAGCTCGAGAAGTGCAACAAGTGTTACGGGTGTCGCAACGCTTGTCCCGTCTGTTTTTGCAAGGAGTGCGAACTCGAAAACCCCCTCTGGGTGAAACGCGGCAGGCTGCCCCCCGACTTTCCCATCTACCATTTGATCAGGGCATTCCATGTTGCTGGCAAGTGCATCGGTTGCGGTGAGTGCGAAAAGGCGTGCCCTACAGGCATTCCGCTCATGACGCTCAGCCACCTATTGCGCGAGGACTTGGAGGAACTGTTTGGCTACATGGCAGGCCGTTCGCTTGATGAACAAAATCCTGTGATCACGAAGGAGGAATACGAATGAAGTATGAAGCAGTGCTTACCACGTGCCCGTATTGCGGATGCGGATGCAAATACTATGTCGAGGTCGTCAACGGTCAGGCAAAACGCGTCATGCCATGCAAGGAGGACCCTGTGAGCGAGGGAAAGCTTTGCATCAAGGGGTGGAACGCGATTGACTTCGTTAACAGCCCTGATAGGCTTACATCGCCACTCATCCGGGACGGCGAAACGTTTCGCGAGGCGACGTGGGAAGAGGCCTACAGCCTCATCACATCGAAGTTCAAGGAGATCAAGGATACGTCCGGCCCGTCTGCGTTCGGTCTCCTCTCGTCTGCAAAGACGACAAACGAGGAGAACTATCTCATGCAGAAGTTCGCACGAAGCGTTATCGTGACCAACAACGTCGACCACTGCGCCAGGCTCTGTCACGCCTCGACCGTCGCAGGGCTTGCCGCGGCGTTCGGCAGCGGCGCGATGACAAACAGCATTCCCGAGGTCGAGGATGCCGATTGCATACTCATTACAGGTTCAAACACGACAGAGCAGCATCCGCTCATCGGCACGAGGATATATCGTGCAAAGGAGCGGGGCGCGCGTATCATACTTGTTGACCCGCGTTCGATTCAGCTCGCATCGATAGCAGACATTCATCTTCGACAGCGTCCTGGCACCGACGTGGCGTGGCTCAACGGCATCATGAATGTCATCATCAACGAAGGCCTGGCGGACGAGATGTTTATCGAGCAGCGCACAGAGAACTACGACGAGTTCCTTGAGGAGGTCATGCACTACACCCCCGAACATGTCGAGGAGATAACAGGTATACCCAGAAATGACCTCATCGACGCGGCACGTATGTTTGCAAACGCCGAGAGCGCGTCGATCATCTACAGCATGGGCATCACTCAACACACAACAGGTGTCGACAACGTGAAGTCATGTGCGAACCTCGCCATGCTCACGGGCAACATGGGCAAGGCAAGCACGGGCGTCAATCCGCTTCGTGGACAAAACAACGTGCAGGGCGCATGCGACCTTGGCGCCCTCCCCAACGTCTTTCCAGGCTACCAGGCCGTGACCGACCCAGCTTCCCGCGAGAAGTTCGAGAAGGGATGGAACATGGACGAGTCAATCCCGGAGACGCCGGGCCTTACCGTCGTCGAGCTCCTCAACGAGGCAGCCGATGGCAGGATCAAGTGCATGTACATCATGGGAGAAAATCCAATGATTTCAGACCCCGACATATCCCATGTTCGGGAGGCGCTTGATACGCTGGACTTTCTAGTCGTGCAGGACATCTTCCTCACCGAGACCGCCGAGATCGCCGATGTGGTGCTCCCCGGTGCCTCGTTCCTGGAAAAGGACGGCACGTTCACGGGCACTGACAGGCGCGTTCAGCGCGTAAGGAAGGCGATCGAGCCCATCGGCTCGTCCAAGCCCGACTGGGTCATCATATCAGAGCTTGCCCGTTCGATGGGCTCAGACCAGTTCGACTACGAGTCCCCTGCAGCGATACAGGACGAGATCGCCTCGCTCACACCGCTTTATGGCGGCATCTCATACCAACGCCTTGATGAGCGAGGATATCTCCAGTGGCCGTGCCCCACCCCCGACCATGATGGTACAACATACCTTCACAAGGGTGAGTTCAAAAGGGGAAAGGGCCACTTCTTCGCCGTGCCTTACCGGCCTCCGGCAGAGCTTCCTGACGACAAATACCCATTTACCCTGACGACAGGCCGCATACTCTTCCACTTCCACACGGGGACCATGTCGCGCCGTAGCGGCCCCCTCAACAAGGAGGTGCCTACAGGATACGTGGAGATACACCCCGCCGACGCGGCCAAGCTCGGCATAAGCGATGGCCAGGCAGTGCGCGTGAGCACACGTCGTGGCACGATCGACATACCTGCATATGTTACGGACCGGGTACCTGAGGAGACGGTATTTATCCCATTCCACTTCAAGGAATGCGCAGCCAACCTCCTCACCAACCCCGCACTCGATCCAATTGCGAAGATACCTGAACTCAAGGTATGCGCGTGCAGCATTGAAGCGATAGTATAACTTGTATTTTTAGGTGGATAGGATGGATATAGATAAAAAAGACGTGATTTCGATAGTGGCAGTCATAGCCGGTACCATCGCAGCATGGTATCTCAACAACGAGCTTGGATTGGGTGGCGTCGTTGCCTCGGCCATCGTTGGTCTTATTGGCGGCGCCGTGTTCAACAAGCTTTCCCCCCAGATTTTTTGCGGGTCGTTTGTCGGCATGTGCTCATGTGGCGTTATACCAACCATATACTACACGATTCTCTTCGGGGCAGTTGCCGGAGTGATCTTTGTTGCATGGAAGGGATACTTCTTCGGGCACGGCGGCAAGCTCGGCACCACCGCTTTCATGGCGGTGTTGTTCTCGCTTGTAGTGCTTGCCATCGCTGGCGTGGAGTACAATGCGGTAAGTGGCGCAGCCCTGGAATCATTGACCGTGAGCTGGTTCCTCTTCGTGTTGCTCGTTGGCGTCATATCGACGGTCGCAACGTACTACCTCAGAAAGGACGTCTTCATACGCGTCTTCACGAACAAATGCGCCGATGCGGTGCTGGGTTCTGCGACCGTAGGATTGATCGCCGGGCTCCTGTTCCCGGAGATCTCCGCTACGTATGGTGCGACCCTGGCGTTTGTCGCCTACTCGGGTTCCTTTGCCGGCATGACGGCGTTTCCGCGCATCTTCGACAGGCCCGTACACTTTGCCATCGCAGGCATCTTCGTCGCTATGCTCTACACGGCAACGGTCGATCTCGTTCCCGGTGGCGGAGGAAAGCTTGGTACCATCGCCTTCGTTTCCGTCATCATCACGCGCTACATCTCGGAACATCACCGCGAAGTGCGAAAGTGGACGTGCGAACAGTCATAGATCGCTGGGGTAGTTAATGTTTTTGAACATCCCCACGGGGATGACGCCCCTTTCCATAAGGGGCTCTATTTTTACCTCTTTTACGTCAACATCGTCAAAAAGAGACGCTATCTTGTAGTCGCCCTGGAGCATCTTGTACTCGATGAGGGGGGCAAGAGTGCGAGCATAGACGGCACAAAGCGGTTCAAAGTATCCATTCTCCCATACTGGGACAACGATGTCGCCCCATTCTTCGAGAAGTGTCGTTACGAACCGTTTCGTTATGCACGGCATGTCGCACGCTATCATGAAGACACGCGGGCGACGAGCATGCCTGAGCGCCGAGTAGATGCCTCCAAGCGGCCCAATTTCAAGATAGTCGTCGTTGTGGCTGCGTACCTCGTAAGTGTGCGTGTCCTTCTTGCCGCACTGGAGAAAGATGTCGTCGGAAAGGGGGGCTAGCTCATCATACGCGTAACGGTAGAGCGGTTTTCCATGGTAGTTGAAAAACGATTTATCCCTCCCGAAGCGTCGGGCCCGCCCTCCACAGAGGATAGCAATGCTTATCCGGTCCATTGTCATTCTTCCGTGTAGACGGTATATCTGTCGCCTCGTGCAAATCCTATGATGGAGATGCCGGCGTCCCGTGCTGACTCTATCGCCTGGAGCGTAGGGGGCGCCTTGGATACGATGATGGCGATACCGCAGTTTCGTGCCTTCTTGACTGTCAGCGTCATGATGCGCCCTGTCGTGAAGAGTACCGTACCCTCAAGCGCCAACCCCTCCCTCAGACAGATGCCAACTGCCTTGTCTATCGCATTGAATCTGCCGATATCGCATGCGCTCTGCAGGGGGGTGGCATTTGCGTCGAAGATGAACGCATAGTGGAACGCAGCAGTCTTCGCGAAGAGGGGGGAGTGAGCCATGGCATATGGCGCAAGCGACATGAGGTCATCAGTGCTCATCTTCACCCGTGGCACATGGTGCTCGTGTCGGGGTGATGCAGTATCGGCACGCCGTATGGTAACACGGGTATGACCTTTCTCAAAGGAGATGTCTGCTATGTCGTTGATGTGTGAGATGAGACCCGTAGTTTTCAGGTGCCCGAGGGCAAGCTCCTCCAGGTCTTCGGGGCTGCAGAGAAAGGCGTGATCATATCCATCGCATTGTATGGAAAGAGAGTGTTCTACTGCCACGGTCTCGTCTACCTGTTGTACCGTGCCTTTCTCATGCCTGTAAGCCACGTACCTGTCAATCATGTCATCACTTTACCGAAATCGTCACGGTTCCTTTATAAGTTTTTCAAGGATTAAGGTTTTAAAGGTGTCGTTGATGCGGGGTAATGCACCTATATGTCCTCGCACTGCAACGAATGTTTTTTAAAAAAACTTATAAACAAAGACACGTATTTGTGAACGTGAAAGCAAGTGTACTGCCTGAATCGCTCATCAGGATAGCTCGAGACTACTTCGATGATGCGCGCCCCACCCATGATTGGGATCATGTGGAACGCGTGCACAATCTCTGCATGCACATAGGCAGGATAGAGGGTGCAGACCTTGAAGTGTTGTCCTGTGCAGCATATCTTCATGACATCGGCAGGGGTTTTGAGGAACGCGACATATCCGTTTGCCATGCGCGCAAGGGTGCGCAATTGGCCCAAGGGCTGCTTGCAGATATGGGATTTGAGGACACGTTCATACAAAAGGTCGTCCATTGCATCGCCACGCATCGCTTCAGGGACGGCTTGATGCCCGAGACCCTCGAGGCGCGCGTGCTCTACGATGCCGACAAGCTCGATGCTATCGGCGCCATAGGCATCGCTCGCGCTTATGCATATGCGGGTGAACACAATCAGCGCCTCGTGGAAGAGTTCGAGCGAGAGCATGGTGATGACCTGGCCGTCGACCATACGTCCCATTCGCCAATCAAGGAGTACAAGGTCAAGCTATCCAAGATCAAGGACAGGATGCTCACATCGGAAGGAAGGCGCATCGCTGAAAAAAGAGATGCATTCATGAGTGCCTTCCTGGAACGATTGCGAGCCGAATGCGAAGGTGTGATATAGGTTATGAGAAAGAACACGTTTTACAAGATATACCGTCGATTGGGGGGTGTCAGGGACATACCCCGCATTTCCCATCATTTCAAGGTGCAAGAGGATGTCCTCTACAGCATACTCTCACAAAAGATCGTGCGACAGACGAAAAAGGATTTTCATGTCATCGCACGCCAGAGCGAACGAATGGCACGGGAGTGGGAATCCGGAAAGACGCTCCTAAAGATCGCCGATGAACGCGAGTTCCCCCCCGTTCTCACCGCATCGTTTATCCTCAAGCAGCTAGGCGTCTCGAAGAAACAGTACAAGGCGTACCTTCACGATCCCGGCCTTATCAAGAACACACGCATGCGAAAGGAGTTCGAAGAGGTCATCGACAATGACTTCATCTACTCCCCCCAGGGCATCTCTGCCCAGAAGGAACGAGGCAACTTCTGTGAGGAGCAAATACAGTCCTGGCTCGACGATGTGTGCATTTCGTACATGACCGAGGATGACTGCCGTATGGCAGGAAAGGAGAAGACCCCCGACTTCCTCTTCGACTGTCCCCAGGTCATCGGCGGCATCACGGTCAACTGGTGCGAGAGCAAGGGCAGCTTCGGTTCACCGTATCAGATGGGATACGATTTCAACAATCAGCTCAAGCACTACGTCGAGCTCTTCGGGCCAGGCATGGTGTCGTACTGGGTGGGCTACGTTGATGAGGTATCGCTGGGAGATGAGATAGCGATCGTCGATCGCTCCTTCTTCATCGATACTTATTAATATTTTTTTAGTTTAGTATTGTGATATTTTTTTACTTAGATTTACCGATAGATTTATATACTATTGATGAGCAATATTATATACACAACTGTTTGACCTCCCCTCAAACTACGAGATAGGAGACGATTCAATTGTCTCCTATCTTCCCCGTCAGGTGAATACGATGAAAAACATTGAAATAAAAAACTGTGAAGAAGATCTCTATGAGCGAGCGTGGGACATGCGGCTCAGATTGAAGGCGAAGTCGTGGGCCGAGTTCCTTGAGCGAGCGGTCGAATACGTGGAAGATACAAAAGCTTTGTAACGTCTCTTTTTTACCCCGTTCGCAACGAACGTAGTGTTACCCATTCACCTGCATCTCATCGATCATTGAGCATGTCATAGGCAAGGAACTTGAATGCAAGCTTTGCTGCAAGCATCGCAGTTCCATCAACGCCATTTGAGCACAGCTCTACAATATCGATGCCCTGTACAGAGTTTTCCCTGGCAAGTGTTTTTAGCATGTCACATACGCGGTCAAACGGCATGCCGCCAGGAAGAGGATTGCCAACGTTGACAAAGGCGTCAAAAACATCGAGGTCTATCGAGATGTAGATGTTCTTTTTGCGAGGGAGCTCGAACGTGTCCCAGCGATCGGGGGGCACGAGAGGTATGCCGTTGTCTCGGGCATATTCTGCCTCATTGCGCGAGCCTTCGCGAACGCCAATCAACGCAACGTCGATGCCATCCTCGTGGATGCGGCGCATCACTGCCGAATGGGACAGCGTGACACCCATGTAGTCGTCCCTGAGGTCGGGATGTGCGTCAAAGGAGATGACCATATCGGGCTTGAGCGTGGTGACGATGGGGTAGGTGACCGAGTGTTCTCCGCCGATTCCCACCGCACACACGTTTGAAGGGAATGCTGATACGGTATGTGCAATCCGTTCGAACGTCTGTTCACACGATCCAGGGACACAGTCGACGTCGCCAATGTCGCTTATAGGGACCTGTGAAAGGTCGACACCGGTCTCAAGATCGTACTGTTCAAGTTCGAACATCGCAGTGCGCAGTGACGTGGGTCCGTGCCTGGCCCCCGTGAGCCCCGTCTGCGTCCCGTCAAATGGATGCCCTGTCACGACGTAGCGAGCATCCGTTATATCCGTGAGGCAAAAGGGTATCACAGTTTTTCTGTAGGTATAAAAGGAGATGTCCTCGTTCATGAACCCTTGACTCGCAGTATCTTCATGCGTCCCATCGTTTCCATATACTCCACCTGGGCGCCCTCCTGGAGGTCTCCCTCGATGTCGTCTGAGATGGGAAGTTCATAATATTCATACGATGTCATGTCCATGATCTGCACGGTGTTGCCCATGATGGCGGTCACCATCGCGCTTGCCTTGTCAATGATCGGAACAGGCACTTTCGCATCGACGGGCTTGATGAGGCTCCGCTTTTGATGGTCAAAAAGCCCTTTGGCATCCAACTTCGCCTTTGCCGATCCGTGTTTTCCTGGCGAGGATGTGGAATATGCTATGATTTTGCATGGTTCATCATCAATGACGATGTATCTTCCTACCTTGAGCTGTCCAACACGTTCTGGTTTTGTAGTCCCCATATGATCACCTATTATCAACTTCACTTTAAAAGCGACCATATAAACTTTTCTATATCTTGAAATTATTGCTCCTTTATTGCGTAGAAATGCCCAACAAAGACTTTAAAAGCGCATGACCGCATCTTGTTGTATGTTGGCACCTCACAGCTATGTGTTGCTCTCAACTGATGCCGATTCGGATACGCCTCTCAACGCCTTCGACGAGGCTCTTCGAGCGAGAGGCGTTGCCAACTTCAACTTCATCGGCGTCTCATCGATCCTCCCTCGTTATTGCCGGCAGGCACCACTAAGCGAGGTCCGCGACATTCAGGAGGGATCGTTCATGTACTGTGTAATGTCACGCATCGAGAGCGACACGCCCGGAGCGACGATATCATCGGCCATAGCGTGTGCCACGACCACGTCCACAGTGGGGTGCGTTGCCGAGTTCAATGGGCACTGCTCCGGAACGGAGGCCGAGCGCGAGGCAATCCGTCGCGCCCGCGCCATGGTCGCATCCAGGGATGCAGAGGTCGAATCGATCGAGGTCACTTCTGCGACGCATGTTGTCAAACAGTGCGGATGCAGCGTTTCGCTTTGTCTTTTATTATATTGAGATGGTATCATGAACGAACGAACGCTTTGCTGGCAGTTATCAGAAAACATCTATCAATCGCTCATACAGTCCATCCGTACCGGTCGAGCCCACGAGGTCGTCGGTGAGAGCTCGCTTGGCGGTACGACCCGCTACTTCGATCAGCTTGCAGAACAGGCGGTCATCGATTACATCACGGCTCACGACATTGCATGCACGCTCATCAGTGAGGAGGCGGGGACCATCTCATACGGTGATGACTTCACCCTCATACTCGACCCCGTTGACGGGTCTAACAATGCAATGGCTGGGCTGCCTTTCTACTGTACATCACTTGCCTATCTTGATGGCGAGAAGGAGTACGGCCTTGTACGCAATCTCGCGTGGGATGAATGGTTTGAGGGAATGAGCGACTACGGGGTGCTACGAAACGGCCGCCCGCTCAGACGGACGCACCGGTCGACAATGGTGTCGCTTTATACGCGCAGGGGACGGTATGTCGAGGAAATGCGTACTTTCAGCAGCAAGCTGCGATGCCTGGGTTCGGTCGCCCTCGAGATGTGCTACGTTGCCCACGGAAGCCTTTTGGCACTCGTCGACGTACGTGGCAAGATGCGCGCGACGGACTTTGCAGCAGGCAAGATCGTTGTGGAGAACGCTGGCGGTGTCGTCAGCGCCCTCGATGGTTCCCCTCTGTGCATGGATGACAATCACATCAACTTGGTGGCAAGCAGCACACCAGAGATCCACGAGAAAATATTAAGTATTTTTAACCAGTAAGTGATACAAATGAAGATCGGCATTGTGTCGAGGACCGACAAGACGGAGGCGGTCGAGGTCTCGCGATCGGTGGCTTCGCTGCTAAAGGACCATGATGTCTATGTTGACCCCTCCTTGCAGGAATACCTGAACATGCCGCCAATCACCGATGTCGACGCAATCGTTGTCATCGGCGGCGATGGGACGATCCTTCGCGCCTGCAGCCAGTACGGAGAGACGCCGTTGCTTACCGTCAATATGGGGACGTACGGATTCTTGTGTGAGATCACCCCCGATGAGATCGACACGATTCCCTCGATCCTTGACAATCACTACGTCGATGAACGCAAGAAGCTCTCGGTCACCTACGACGACCGCCCGATCGGTACTGTGCTCAATGAGGTCGTGGTGCGTTCAACGTCCCCCATCAAGATGGACCACCTCGCGGTGACCGTTGACGAGGAGACACAAGAGGTCTATGGCGATGGCGTCATCGTCGCCACGCCGACCGGCTCCACCGCCTATTCGCTCTCTGCGGGCGGGTCAATCGTGCATGAGAAGGCGGAGGTCATCATCATCACCCCCATCTGCCCCCTGTTCAGGGAAGCATTCCCCTACATTGTCCCAGATACGTTTGATGTGGTCGTGTCAAATCGAGGCAAGGACAGCTATGTCATCATCGACGGGCAACCGGTGGTCACGTTCCAAGAGGGTGAGCACATCGTCATCTCGGCAGCTACGCAGCGAGCACGCTTCATACGCAGGGTGTGATACGATGTACGTGCTTGATACCTCGGCGCTCCTATCGCGCCACATGCCGGACGGCCCGTGTGCTATCACCCATCTGGTGCTCGATGAGGTGCGTGATGAACGATCACATGATTTTGTCACATCCCACCTCAGTGCTGGGACGCTTGTGGTATGCGACCCGGGTCCAGAAGCGATCGAGCGTGTACGCAACGAGAAGCGGCGTTCGGGTGATGACCTTTCAGAAGCCGATATAAGCGTTATCGCACTCGCCTACGAGCACGATGGCACCGTATGCACCGACGATTACGGTGTTCAGAACGTTGCCGAGCGGATGGGCGTATCCTGGCTGAGCACGAAGACCAGGGGCATACAAACAGTCGTCACATGGAAGAAGCGATGTCCTGGATGCGGCCGCACCTATGACTCAGAATCGGACTACGTCTGTGAAATCTGCGGAACACAGCTCAAACGCATACTAACAAAAAGGCGACGGTAGTCACCACCACCCTCTCTTTTTGAAAAACAAGGCCATAACCCCGGCGATCGAGGCCATTACCAATAGCACTGCCGGATATGCATACCGCCATTGGAGCTCGGGCATGTGGATGAAGTTCATGCCGTATACGCCCGCGAGGAACGTCATCGGTATGAACATGGTTGAGATGATGGTGAGGACCTTCATCACTTCGTTGAGCTTGTTGCTCGTGCTAGAAAGGTAGATGTCAAGCATTCCAGAGAGCATGTCCTTTATCGATTCTATCGTGTCCATGATCTGTATGCAGTGGTCGTAGACGTCACGAAGGTAGGGGCGCACATCACTACCAAAAAAAGGAGCACCTATCTTCTCCAGGCTGAACGCGACCTCCCTCATGGGAAAGATGGCCTTCCTGAGCATGATGGCATGGCGTTTGCAGTGCTGCAATGCCTGAAGCGTGTCCGTCGTAGGCTCCGTCACGAGCGTCTCCTCGAGGTCATCGACTGTGTCATTGATCATTTCCACCGTCACGAAGTACGAGTCGATTATCGTATCGAGGATGCTGTAGGCAAGGTAGTCGACACCCTTTGAACGTATGAAGCCCCGTTGTGAGCGAATCCGTTCCTGCAATGCGTTGAATAAATCACTGCCCCTTTCATGGAAGCATACAACGCCCGTGCCGAAGAGGATCATGCTGAGCTGCTCCACGGCAACCCCGTCATCGTGGCGCGGGGCCTTGCATACGATGAACAAGTAATCATCATACTCCTCGACCTTCGGACGGTGGTCGGTGTTGAGGATGTCCTCGAGAACGAGCGGATGTACGTTAAGTGCGTTCCCGATCTGCCCTATGAAGTCGGCATCGAGCCCGACAACGTTCAACCACGTCACGTTGGGGCTTTTGAGCCATGCCAGCGCATCATCGATGCGAATGTCTGTATGCTCATCAAGATGGTCGGGCGCATAGTCCATGACCCATATCGAAGGATGCTCAACATGTCTTTGCCCCACATGAATGAGCGTGCCTGGCGGAAGGCCGCTTTTCTTGGATTGGCGTATCGAAAAACGTCTCATGACATCACTATCGAATCGACAGGACAATATTTAAATATACTCTCTTTCTATCTTCAAACTAGGTATTTTTTCTTTTCTTCCGTGAGATAAGTCTTGTGAGGGGTCGGATCGAATGGTCAAGTCTATCGAGGAGATTAACAGGAGGATTGAGAAGGGCGAGGCCGTCGTATACAGTGCTGAGGAGCTCAAGGGCCTTTTGCGCGAGGGAGAGGATGTCTCGCCCTCTACTGTCGATGTCGTGACGACGGCCACGTGTGGCATCATGTCCGGCACCGTCGCAGCCCTTACCGTGCCCGTGGCCGAGAAGGGGGTGTTCAGGAAGGCTGAATCGTTTTGGTTCAATGGGGTCCCGGCACATCCCGGTCCGTGCCCCAACGAGAGCCTTGGCATCGTGGATGTCCTGCTCTATGGCACTTCGTATGCCAACATGGAGTACGGTGGAGGTCACGTGCTTCGTGACCTCGTCGAAGGCAAGGAGATAGAGGTCCGCGTCGAGGCGGATGGTAACATATTCGAGAATCACGTCACGCTTGAAGACCTTGTCTATTCAAAGCTCCTTACCACGCGCGGCGCCTTCAAGAACTATGTGGCCTTCGTAAATGGCGAGCCTGACCCTGTCAAGACGATATTTTCCGTCACAGGCCTGAAGGGGCCGTACAAGGAGGTGTCGGTAAGCGGATGCGGCGAGGTCAATCCTGTCGAAAACGACCCACTCCTCTCCACCATCGGCGTTGGCACGAGGATACTGCTAAACGGGGGCAGAGGATATGTCATCGGTCAGGGAACGCGCAGCACTCCTGAAAAGCCCAACCTCTCCGTTTATGGCGATCTTCGTGACATGGAATCAAAGTACATGGGGGGCTTCAAGACGTCAAAGACACCAGAATGCATCACATCGGTTGCGGTACCGATCCCCGTGACCGAGACCACCATGCCATACCTTCGCGTGTCTGACGATGACATCGAGCTGCCGATCGCCGAGATACACAATCGAATACCTTTTGCCTCTGGCACGTATGGGGACGTCTGGCGGGATAAGGACCACGAGGTCAGATACGTCTTTGAGAAATGCATCGATTGCAAGGTGTGTGATGTCGAAACGCTTTGCCCGACCAATGCATTCACGACAAAGCGCGGCATCGACAAGATGCGTTGTTACAATTGCGGAGCGTGCGTGACGATATGCCCAGGGGGGGCGTTCGTAGGTTCGTGCGGGACGATGGAAATAGAGGGAACCGACGTGCCGATAACGCTCAGGCAGTCGAACAGGTCGCGTGCCAATCAGTTGGCCAAACGATTACAGAAGATGATCCAGAACGGAACGTTCCTGCTTGGAAAGAAGATGGACGAAATTTGATGCGCCCTATCGCTGTGACCTGACAAGGACGATATCGCTAACCGCTATGACATCATTGTAGGGTATGGCGGTGTTCTCGATGCCCTGTTCCTGCCCCACGGCCAACCCAAAGACCTCGCCCTTGGTGAACTCGAGCACGACGTCGTTCACTATGCCGACATATTCAGCCTTGTCGTTGAAGATCTTCAATCCATAGTATTTTGATATTCTCATTTCTATCCCTTTTTTATAGTCCTTGTGCATGTTTAAATAGTTTTTCTTTTTATGCGCTCCACGTGCAAGATAAACGATAGATTATTTGTATTATCTGTCCACGTATGACACCCGTCCCAACAATAAGGGTGAAATAGGGTATCATATTCGGTAAGGATGATGTAAATAAAAGGTAGCGGGGAGTGGATTTGAACCACTGACCTGCGGGTTATGGGCCCGCCGGGCACTCCTAACTGCCCCACCCCGCTGCGTTCGATACTACCATTATAATGTCTCTTTAAAAGTCTTTTGTTATATGGCTTCGCACATAAATGGAGATTATACAAGAATGCGGCCCGATATGGTATCTTATACGTCGCCGCCGATATACTTCTCTACTGTTTTCATAAGGGTTTCGAGTGAGAATGGCTTTTCTATGACGCTTACGGCGCCAGCATCCTTAAATTCGGAGCTAAGGTCGCTGTACCCCGTCGCACCAATGATGCATGCATGGGCATCGTATGATATGATCTCTCGGGTTGCATCGATGCCCTCCATATCCGGCATCCTGCTGTCCATTATCACGACATCGGGAGAATGCTGCTTGTAGAGGTCGATCGCCTTCTGCCCGTTCTCGGCAGCCAAGACGTTGTACTTTTTCCCGAGTGCCCGCGTGTAGATGAAACGAATATCTTCCTCATCATCGACAATCAGGACCGTTGCCATGATAGATACGACCAAAAAGACCAATAAAAAGCTATCGATTTATAAAAGGTGCTCCGACCGGGATTCGAACCCGGGTCTCAGCCTCGAAAGGGCTGGATGATTGACCGGACTACACTATCGGAGCACAGTATGAAAATCTCTCTTTTGTTTATAAAAGTTTCGTCATGAATGGCGATGCATTCGAACGGGAATCTGCACGTTACAGGGCTTACTGATGCTTTTTTCATCCTTTTTTGTGGCGGTGTGACAGCAAAACGGCGAAGTGTCGGATGCCTAATCCAAAAATACCATTTATCTGGGATTGTGTTATCATAAGGGATTGAATAGGTTTATATACTCGTTTCGCCACCTCTAGTGAAAAGAATTGGGATGGCACACTTATAAATCCGAAAACGTTAAAAAGGGTTTATTAAAAGTAAACACCATCCGCCTTTGTTATCAACGTTTATATATACACGCGTCTATGGTGAGATTATGGCAAGAAGATCCGGACAGATGAAAGATACATGGAAAGCGAAGAAGTGGTACAACGTCTACGCTCCCGATATGTTTGGCAAGCAGAGCCTTGGAGAAGTAGTTTCCAATAACCCAGATAACTTGGTCGGCAGGACCATGATGACGTCGTTGCGAGACCTGACAGGGGACTTCTCTAAATCCCATGTCAAACTGTACTTTAGCATCAATGAGGTGCAGGGTGAGAACGCATATACCGAGTTCAAGCAGCACGAATTGCTCCGTTCCTACATCCGTTCACAGACCCGAAGGAACAACACGAAGCTCGACAACATACTCGACCTTCGGACGAAGGATGGGAAGAAGCTACGCGTCACGATCAGCGCTATCGCACCACGCCGCATGCAGAGCTCCCAGACAGAAGCGGTAAAGGACCTCATAGAGGCGCACATGAAAGAGACCGCCTCCCAGATGGAAATGGTGCCATTGATACAGGAACTCATCTTGGGTAAGATCACGTCTGATATCTACAAGAAGGCGAAGAAGATCTATCCACTGAGACGTGTCGAGGTCCTCAAGGTCAAAAAGCTCAAATAGACACTCTGTGGGCCCGTGGCCAAGTTGGATATGGCGTCGGCCTTCTAAGCCGAAGATCCCGGGTTCGAATCCCGGCGGGTCCGCTCCGGACCTTCATTCGATCGAGGCGTACACGGGCCGAGCTCACATCTTTTCTGCCCTAGGCATCTAGCAACCTGGATGACAAGTCACCATTTTCTGCGAATGATTATTCATATGGTATCTGCTTTTCCATTGTTTTATCAAGTGTGATCTTTGTATCTTTATTCCTTTTTTGATTAATTCTCACTATTTATAGAAAATAATAAAAATAAGCGACGCATCCATCAAAATGTTACTACTCCTGGTGATATCATGGTACACAACATTGCAATCATAGCGTGGAGGGGGCTCATGGAAACGTGGCATCAGAAGAAATTGCTCGTTTTCCTCGTGGCATATCCTCTCATATTCATGCTGCTCTTTGGGAGCGCGTTTGGTGGCGACAACGCCTATATCACGATAGACACGGTCATAGTCGAACCGGCGGGTGGCATAACAGACCCCATGGTCGAAGCGTTCTCTGCCCAATTCAATGATATCGACGCGGTAAGGGCAAAACGCGTTACCGATACCGGTGCCGCCATGAACGAACAGGCCGCACGCCTCATTGATGAATACGATGCGGTGCTGGTGATCTTTTTGCCCGAGTCGATGACCCCACGACACGACGACCCTGTCGACATCCCCGTGTTCTATGACACCCTGGCCGACCCGAACGAGCAAAGCGTTGCGCTCGGTGTCACCAACAGCGTTGTAAGCGGGTTTTCCCAGTCGATCTTCATTCAGCAACTTGACAACGCCGTCACAGATGGAGTGCTCACTACCAACCAGGTAGATTTCATCAAGACGATTGCATCACCCATATCAACGAACGTCAAGCCGGCCGATGCGAAGGAGGAGACCGATTTGCAATATATCGACTTCATCGTCCCCGGCATCGTCTCGCTCGCGATCTTGTGGACGGGCGTGACGGGCACGGCAGAGGGTATCGTCGAGGACAGGGTGAAGGGCATACGCAGGCGGCTGCTGTCAACACCTGTCTCCCGCGGATCGCTACTTGCGGGGGACATGATCTCCCAGATGGTCATCATACTCTTCCAGGTAACCATACTGCTCCTCATGGCGGTAACGCTCTACGACCTCCATATCGCAGGGTCGTTGTGGCTGGTCTATGGCATCATTATCGTCGGGACGCTGGTAATGATAGGTATTGGCCTCCTCATCGCAACGGTGGCCAAGACCGCGGATGAGTCATCGCAACTGGCGATGCTTGTCAACTTCCCGATGATGATACTTTCGGGCATATTCTTTACCGTCTCCCAGGGGTGGATGAACACGATCTCGAAGATATTCCCCCTCACCTACATCAACCAAGCGCTCAGGGACGTCATGGTGCGTGGGATGTCCCTGTCAGAGGTCGCAACGCCTCTTGCAGTGGCCTGCGCGTTTACCGTGGCATTTTTCTTCGTGGGCATGATGATGCTCAACAGGGGTGAGGCTGCATGAACTCTATCGAAGTATCGAACTTGGAAAAGCAATACGGATCATTCAAGGCTGTTCGAGGAATATCCTTTGGCGTCAAGGAGGGCGAGATCTTCGGCTTCCTCGGACCGAACGGCGCAGGAAAGAGTACGACGATCAACATGCTCACGGGGCAGCTCAAACCAACGAGTGGGGAGGCGTACGTATGCGGCGTGAACGTTCTTGACAAAAAGCGCATCAGGGAGATGATAGGTATCGTTCCACAAGAGCTCTCGCTCAACGACCTCCTGACCGCTGAACAGAATCTGCGATTGTACGGCACATTATACAACGTTCCGGGAAAGGAGTTGAATGAGCGCTCACACCATCTCCTCGAGGCGATGGGGTTGGCAGAGCGTAAGAAGACGCTAGTCAAGGACTTCTCGGGTGGTATGAAACAGCGCCTTAACGTCATTCTTGGCTTGTTGCACGACCCAAAGGTCTTGTTCCTCGACGAACCGACCACAGGCATGGATACACAGGCCAGGCGCATGATGTGGGACTTTATCAAGCAAGTGAACAAGAAGGGGATAACGGTCTTCCTCACGACGCACTACATGGAGGAGGCAGATTATCTCTGCGACCGTGTCGCAATCATCGACGAGGGCGTTATCCAGGCGATCGACACGCCTGCCAAGCTCAAGAGCCAGTTGAAGCACGAAAACATCATCACGATCCAGATCGAGGAGGATGAGCAGGTCATCAACGACGTGGGGTCTATTGCAGGTATCAAGAATGCGTTCTTCTCCCGCGGCGAGCTCAAGCTCTACATCGAGGACCGCGATGGACTCCTTCTCGATATCGCCAAGGCTCTTGAGGGAAGACCCATCAAGTCCATTACCTCTGTTGAACCAACGCTCGACGATGTCTTCATATCCCTCACGGGAAAGCGCCTGAGGGATTAGGGAGGTCTGTGCATCACCCCGAAGCGCCGACATCTTTCAGCACTGACGGGGGGGCGTACAGACCGTCCCTCTGCGACCCTTCTTTCAACCTTCGTCGTGTCGTTGATGGAACAAGCCGGCGTCAGCTGGCCCGAGTGCCACAACGACCCTCGCGCACTGAGTGCCCTGCAGTGTGCGCGATACGAGGTGCTGGGTCTTGACAGCATAGTGAGCCACAACGACCTCGTCACCGAGACGACCATGATCGCCGGCAACGAGGTGATCGACATCGGCACGATCGACCGTCATCCCGCCGTGGAGACGTATCCATGGAAGGATGTCGACCCCTATGACTGTTCCATACCGGAGGGGGCGCTCGATGCTGGCAGGAACCCTATCGTGCGTTCGAGCTTTGAGCGTATCGTCGAGCGCCATGGCGACATGGTCGCATGTACCCGTGTGATCACTGGACCGGTCACGCTTGCAGGTAATCTGTGGGGTGTCGAGTACCTCTTGTATCTCTCGATGCGCGACCCTGAGCGATTCTCCCATGCGATCGGCGTTGCAACAGATCTTCTCATCGACATCTGCAGGGAGGCCATCGGCATGGGCGCCGACAGCATCTACGTGCCCGAGGCGACTGCATCATGCGACCTGCTCGTTCCACGCTCGCTCATCATCGACGTCATGCCATGGTATAGGAAGCTCTCACGGTCAATTCGCGACGTGCCATCATATCTCCATATTTGTGGCAACGTAGAACCCATATTGCCCTATATGCCCGATTCTGGTTTTTCTGCGTTCTCGTTCGAGGCGCCTGCCTGCTCAACACGTGAAGCCTACGATGCTCTATCTGGCAGAATGGCACTCGTCGGGTCCGTGGAGACGGTGGGGTCGCTGCTGATGGGGTCACCGACAGATGTTTACATGGAGGCGCTCAGAAATATTTGCGATGGGGTCGATGTCGTATGTTCCGCTTGCGGTGTGCCTCCGTACACCACGATCGAGAACATGCGTGCCGTGGTTAACGCGGCATGCGACGCTAACGATTCACAATAAGATTAATAAACTGGACCGCTTTCGTAACATATATGAGGGACTCCTTCAAGACGGGGTTCAGCTTTGGACTGACATCGGGCATCATCACGACTCTAGGGCTTGTCATGGGATTGTATGCAGGTACGAAGTCAGAACCAGCCATCATAGGGGGCATAATCACCATAGCGATAGCCGATGCATTCTCCGATTCCCTTGGCATCCACATCTCCGAGGAGTCCAAGTGCGCTAACGACGACACGCATGTGTGGGAGTCTACTGTTTCCACATTCCTATCAAAGTTCGTGTTCGCACTTACGTTTGTCATACCCATCATGACGTTTTGTCTTCGCAACGCGGTGATCATAAGTGTTGCATGGGGATTTTTCCTTCTCATCGTTGCAAACTTCTACATCGCGCGCATCCAGAACAAATCAGCGTTGAGCGTTATTGCAGAGCATCTCATTATCGCCGTTGTCGTGATATTTGTTACCTATATTGTGGGTGCATGGGTCAATGCGACCTTTGTGTGAAAAAATAGTTATATGTCGTGTGTTCCATGGTAGTGTGGTGTCAGACGATGACGACCACGCACATCCCCGGATTCACAACGCTTGGCGGCAAGCATTGCCAGACTGCTTCACTTCGCCATACACTTCATCATTTCGGCTGTTTCGCATCTGAAGAGATGCTCCTTGGGCTTGGCGGTGGCATCGGCTTCATCTACTGGTATGCCAAGAACATGAACGCGCCGTTCATCGGAACCCGCGGAGCAAAAAGCGACGATTTCTTTATCAAGGCTGCAGAGCGCGTGGGCGCCTCTGCGTCCGTGCGGCACACGACAAGCGAGAGGAAGGCACACGCCGCGCTCATCTCACAGCTGGAGGAGGGCATACCGACCATCGTCTATGTCGACATGGCCCATTTGCCCTACATGTACATGCCCCCGAAATCACACTTTGGGGAACATACGGTGACCGTCTTCTCACTTGACGAAAAGACGCAGGAGGTGAAGGTGGCCGACAGGAGCGAGTATCCGTTCACGTTGACGGTCGACGAGCTGCGTGCCGCGCGAGGATCGACTGCACCACCGTTTCCTGCCCGTAACAGGTGGATCGAATTGGAAGTGCCCGATGAGTGGGGGATCACGATCGATGCGTTGAAGGCGTCCATCCTTGAATGTGCGAACGGAATGCTCGACCCCCCGATATCGAATCTGGGCCTGGCAGGCATGGAGAAGTGGGCAATGACAATACCGAAGTGGCCAGCCATGTTTTCTGAAGAATCGCTTTTCGAGTGCCTCTACAATACGATGCTCTATATCGAGCAGGCAGGCACCGGTGGCAGCGCCTTCAGAAAGATGTATGCTTCCTTCCTGCGCGAGGCATATGAATGGGTTTGCAATGATGCACTGATCAAGGCTGCCGAAGACTTTGACGAGGCAGCATTGATGTGGTCTGATATAGCAAACGTAGCTCTTCCCGAGGACTGGGATGCGGCATACAAGGTACGTTCGCTCACAGAGGAACAATCCCGCGTCTTCGAAAAGCGAGGACCCGAGGCCTTGAAACAACTCGAATGGCTCTCAGAGGCCATAGATGAAGCGATATGGGATGCCTCCCAGACTGTGGAGCAACACTTTACCGTCGAGCGCGTCGAAGAGCTGCAAAAATCTATTCGCACATGCAGGGCTCTAGAGCACGATGCGTGTCTCAGCCTGCGAAACGCAGTGACGTGAGCGATCTCATGCTTGAGGAAGCGCCAACAAAAAAATTCCGAAACGTTTATAAATCCCAATGCTCCAGACTGGTTAGACCTCAGTCCACGTTCGTGGGCTCGTGTGTACGATGATGCGGCTCGTGTCATGGTACATTGCCGTGCGGGGGTTGCCGAGATTGGTCAAAGGCGCTAGGTTGAGGGCCTAGTCTTGTAGGGGTTCGTGGGTTCAAATCCCATCCCCCGCACCATACCTCACTATTCTTCTGAGACCCTATCGTAGAGACACGTTGTCATTGTTTCATAGGCATTCGTATGTTCCTGCCACTATTTCTGCCTGTTTCGATGCCCGATTCGGGCAGACGCTCAGCGTTTCCCAGCAACCGGGGGGGTTGTTGGGCGAAATGGAATCGATTTATATCCGAATATCTTTAAGTCGAAGCACCTAATTAATAATAAGTTCAACGCGCTATTTCGTGCATAGGCGTATCACATAGCGACGAGCCAGTCTGTCTGGCAACCCTCCTTGTGCGGAAGGTGAATGCAGTCGGACAGATACCCTCGGTACAGATACATGTCCGGGTGAGATGCGATGAAAATTGAAGAGATCGATTGGAACGAAGTTTGGCACACGACCATGGAGCGCCATCTCGCTTCAAAGCATATTGGCAAGAACGACCTTTACTGGAGCTCACGCGAACGCGTGGAACAGTTCAATGAACGCATCAAAGGAAATGATTGGGCCAAGGGGCGCAGGATCATGAAGTCAATGGACATATCCCCCGAGAGCAGGGTGCTAGACATAGGTGCCGGCCCAGGGACTCTAATCATACCCTTGTCTCGTGTTGTTTCCCATGTGACGGCGATCGAACCCGCGCCCTACATGATCGAGTTTCTCCAGGGCAACATCGCGGAGGAGAACGTTGAAAATGTCGACTATATTCAAAAGACATGGGAGGACGTGGACGCTGATGCCGATCTCGAGGGCAGCTATGATGTCGTCATCGCATCATACTCCCTTGGCATGTACGACATTCGCTCTGCGTTGAAAAAGATGGTCGGCATATCAACGGGTTATGTATACCTTCTGTGGTTTTCAGGTCTCACGTCGTGGGATGAGCTGTACATCAAGGCGTGGCCGCGCATCCACGGCAACGCATATGTTCCAGGGCCAAAGGCGAATCTCCTCTACAACGTGCTTTATGGCATGGGCATCTACCCAAATATGGAAGTAACGAAGATGGAGATGGAGATGACCTATGGATCTGTCGGCGAGGCGGTCGATGACTTGGCGGGTAGGTTCGTTGCTAGAGATGAGACAAGACGTTCCCGCCTAGCCACGTTCCTTAGTGAGGTGATGCACAAGAAGGAAGGGTCGTACGTGCTCGATGTCTACCAGTGGAGTACCATGCTATGGTGGCATCGAGATAACATTGGGGGGTGCGGAATTCATTAGCAACGTACCTGCCGATGAACAGTTGCCCTTTGCCTCAGAACGGATACACCTGCTAACACAAGGAGGAGGACATGGCGGCGACTATGTGCTCTACTGGATGCATGCATCGCAGCGCGCAGAGGACAATCACGCGCTTGAGTATGCGGTCATCTCTGCAAACGCTTTGCGTCTGCCAGTCCTCGTACTATTTTGCATCATACCTTCACTCCCTTTCGCGACAGGGCTTCACTATGCGTTCATGCTCGAAGGCATCGATGAGGTGAAGCGTTCTCTTGCCAACCGCGGTATCGGATTCATCGTACGCAAGGGTGAACCAGAAGGAATCGTCACAGCCCTCTCCGAGGACGCCGCGCTTCTCGTTACCGATGCGGACTATGTTCGCAGTGGCAAGGCCTGGAGGGAGCGAATCTCATCATCCGTCACATGCCCTATGGTAATGGTGGAGACAAACGTCGTGGTACCACTGGGTGTTACGTCACAGAAGGAGGAATACTCTGCCGCCACCATACGACCGAAGATATGGAAGCATGCCTTGACATACTTGGTGGCACCTCATCACGAGGAGGTCACCATCACATCGTCTGAACGTGATGAGACGGGGTTGTTGCAAAAGGACCGGCGCTTGCTTCTCAGAACGCTTGCGAAGACGAGAACACGACAGCTATCCTCGACGTTCAAGGGGGGTACGAGCGTGGCACAGCGTCTTTTATCAGAGTTCGTGGAACAAAAGCTGCCAACCTACGCATCGCTTCGCAACGACCCTGCTGAGGACAGCGTTTCACACTTGTCATCCTATTTGCACTTTGGACAGATCTCACCTGTCACTGTCGCAAGCACGGTGTTGGGCCACCAGACAGAAGGGGCCGATGCGTTCCTCGAGGAGCTTGTCGTACGCAGAGAGCTTGCGATGAACTATGTGCATTACAACTCCAACTACGATACGCTTATGGGCGTCTCTTCCTGGGCCCGGGCAACGCTTGAAGACCATGCCGATGATAGACGGGAACATATATACTCTTACGACGAGCTTGAAAACGCCCGAACGCACGATTCGTATTGGAACGCAGCACAGAAGGAAATGGTCAACACAGGCAAGATGCACGGGTATATGCGCATGTACTGGGGAAAAAAGATCCTCGAGTGGAGCGAAACGCCAGCCGACGCCTATTCGAGGGCACTTGAGCTCAACAATCGATATGAGCTCGATGGGCGTGATCCGAACGGATATGCAGGGCTTGCCTGGTGCTTTGGTAATCATGACCGCCCATGGAAGGAACGCCCGGTCTTCGGAAAGGTGCGCTACATGAACGACAGGGGTCTTGAACGCAAGTTCGACATGTCACGCTACGTAGAACGCATGGAAACGCATCCATGATCTCACCTTACTGCTGCTCTCTCAAATATTATTAATCTGGATACCCTACTTCCTATGTGACTTCACTCGATAAGATACTGCACTTGGCTAACGAAAGCCGCTTCGATACACTTGGCCCCCTGGGCAGTGAGGGAGTGTATGACATGGCGAAGGTCCGGGCACTGGGTGAGGGGTCAAAGCATGACATATGCGTGTCTTCAGCTTGTTCGCGCACTCCGAAGGGGACCCAGCGGTTAGGTGATGTTGCAAGCGGCGGCGTATGCCACTCCTTCTCACACGATGGGCGCTGCGTGAGCCTTTTCAAAACACTCTACACCAACAGTTGCGTTCACGAGTGCGGTTACTGCCCCAACGCTTCGACATGCGCTTCACACTCCGGTGATTATGCCTATGCGCCCGAGGAACTCGCCCGCCTTACCGTGCAGTTGTATCGCGGCAACTACATCGAAGGCCTCTTCCTTAGCTCTGGCATTGGTTCGGATGTCGATGATATAATGGAGGGTATGATCGAGTCTGTGCACATCCTCCGCACCCGATATGCGTTTCAGGGATATGTGCACCTCAAGGTCTTGCCGGGTGCATCGAAGGAGCATATCAAACAGTGCCTTGAGCTTGCTGATCGTGTGAGCGTAAACATAGAGACGGTCTCTCCTTCACGCATGGACGAACTATCTACGAGCAAGGATTATGTCAATGACATCTTACGCAGGCAAAGGTACATCTGCTCACTACAACGGCACATCCCTCTTCCAGCGGGACAGACGACGCAGATGATCGTCGGTGGCGCACATGAACGCGATGATGAAATTTTTAGTGCATCGATAAAGGAATACAGGCGATACAGTGTGCGGCGAGTCTATTACTCAGCATTCACACCCGTGGAAGGCACCTTGCTTGAAAATGAAAAGATGCAGCCACGGTGGAGAGAACATCGCCTTTACCAGCTCGACTGGCTTTATCGCGTCTACAAGCTCCCCCTGGAGGAACTCTTTGCCATCTTCGATGATGAAGGTGCGCTCACGAATCGGGACCCCAAATTCGAACTTGCTCGCCTTGTGCTGGACAGACCCGTTGACCCAAACGTCGCAACGTATGAGGATCTCCTCCATGTTCCCGGCATTGGTCCCATCACAGCTTCTCGGATACTCAGCGCAAGGGTATCCCAACCAATCGTTTCCAGGAGACAGCTCCACTACCTTGGTGCAAGGATGAAACATGCATCCCCATTCCTCCTCATCAATGGTTGGGGCGAGTGTACGCTTGACAGGTGGACATCATGAACATGCCAAACAACTTCCTAGACTACCTTTCATGTCATAAGAATGCGACGCCAGCATTGATGAATCATGCGCGTAAGAAGACGCCATATGAGATTGAGCATGCTTCTACACGCATTGACGCCAAGATCCGTGCCATGGTGTCATCCGTACGATTGGAGCTTCACAGGATGTCAGGATTCGTTCGCCTCACACCGTTGTCAGACGTAGTGCTTCACGGGCACTTAAGGCCCCACCATGATGTGGGACAGATGGTCTGCGACCGCCTGGCACGACGGTATCCACACACTATCGTCGTACTTGGCAACCCCCATGTGACATGGATATCGCTCTATACTGACCGGGGCCTGTTCAAGTGCAGGGGCGATTCCCTTCAGTCCACTGTTCGATTCTTTGAGGAGCGGCTGGGAGATATTACCGATACCTCGGTTGCTTCGTTATGGAGCGTCTATTACGACAGTCAGTTCAGGCCTAAACGGCGAAATCTGGAGCTATTTAGGAAATCCATACCCAAAAAGGCAGAGAAGTCTGCATCCATGAATGTTGAGCGCAGCCACGAGACAGCCACCCTCGATGGATTCATGACATAGATGATGTTACAAGTACTCCCTGCGGCATCATGCTTCCTCCAAGCGCTATCAACGGTCCAGCGATCAATCCCGCCCATACGACCAGCCCCAATCCGCCATAGAGGGCAAGCTTTACCCTAACAGCCCTGTCCACACTTGTGGACGCACGACCCCATCCGAGGCGGTATACCGCTCTACCAAGGACGAGGGGGAGTGCTGCAAAGATGAGTGTCACAACGACGGTCGGACCCACCCCCGCCAATGCCACCGACACCAAGCAGTGGTGCAGCACAGCTAGCCCGCTTCCACAGTAGAGCGCTGCAACGATGAGCGTTATGCCCATAAAGGCGTTTATCGTCTTAGTTTTTTCACGCATCTTCTTCCAGGCGAGTCCAAACAATACAATGCCTGCAACCACATAAGGATAGAATATTTCTATAAGAGACTTTCCTTCCCAGATACGTATCCTTATTGCATCGGTTGCGACTCGCACCCATTCGATGGGCATATAGCGTTCCTCATAGCCGAGTGCAAGCCCGAAGGGGCCTGTGCCGTCCTGGGATGCCACAGCGATATAGTATGTGCCGTTGCCGGAGACGACGATGTCTGCTTCTGCAGTGTAATAATAGGCGCCAGGCGTGAACGGTTCATACTCCGCTCCCCGCTTGAATCCCTCGTAGACTAGCGCACCGTATGAATCCGGCAACTCCACATTGGGAAACACTGGTCCTGAGATGTCGAACGTAGGCCCCATGACAACTAGCCAAGGCGCGAACGAACCCCCATCGGGTGTAAATACTGAAGCACGTATCCTCTGTCCTGCGGTCATCGTGAACGAGTAGTAGCGCACTTGTTCCACATGCGCTATGTCATCATAGAAAACCCACGACTTCAGCGGATCCTCGATAGGGTATGCTGTATCGAGGCTCGTGTTGTCGGCGCTCTCCCGCGGAACATGGGCGCTGACATCGACGGCAAGCATGCACAACAGCAGGAACACTCCTGCCATCAACTTTCGTTTATTCATGGATTCACGGTGTTTGATCAAGAGGGCATGTTGACGAGCTCCATCCGGCAAGGCCCCCCAGGACGACCTTGACGTTGTCCCATCCGTTCCTCTTGAGCAGGCTTGCAGCAGTCATGGAGCGCAGGCCGCTGCCGCAGAAGATGAAGACGGTTCTGTCCTTTGGCACATCGTTTATGGCTTCGGGCAGCTGCGTGAGGTGGATATTGTGGGCACCAGGTATCGCGCCATTTTGCGCTATCTCCCCCTTGCCACGTACATCGAGTATCCACGTGCCTTCCTTGTCATCTATCCTAGTGCACAACTCCTGGACCGTCATCGTCTCTATCCGTTCGCTGGGTCTGCCGGACATATGCCAGGCCACCATGCCACCTGGCAGGAATCCTGCCACATCGTCATATCCCATCCGGTAAAGCTGTGTCAGTGCGGGGAGGGGATCTTCCGTTCGTGGGACAAGTATAATGCGTTTCGTGTAGGGAACGAACCACCCAACGAAACTGGCAAGCCCCTGTTCCCAAATGGAGAGGGCGCCAGGTACGTGGGCCGCGCCGAACTCGAGCTCAAAACGGGTGTCAAGAACGAAGGAATCCTCCATGCGTTCCTCAAAGTCGAGAGGCGAGAGCGCTGCGGGCCGTTGCAAAGAGCTGAGGAGCGGCGGTCCGCGCACGTTGAGCTTTTCCATCTTCTTGAAGTAGGGGGGACGCTCGAGCTCCTTGCCCACGTTTTTGATGAACGTCTCACGGTCATCGAATTGGAGCATAGGATTGAACTTCCTCTCCAGTCCCACTGTCGTCCACGTCCTCTCTGCTATCGATTCGGCACATACGGACCCAGACCCATGCGCAGGACAAACGATGACGCCGTCATTGAGGGAAAGTATCGATGTGAATATGCTGTCGTAGAGGTATCCTGACATCTGTTCGATACGGTCTGTTCCCAGGAGGTCAGTCCTCCCCACACCTCCTGCAAAGAGCGTGTCGCCCGTGAAGACGACCCATGGTGTCTTGTCCGGGTCATAGAGCAGGTAGCTCATGCTTCCCGTTGTGTGGCCGGGCGTCTCTACCGCCTCTATCTTGAATCGACCCACGCGCCATTCCTGCCCATCCTGGACCGCGGTGCCGTATTTGTAGTTGAGGTCTGCGTCGGCATGCCATATCTGTGCACCTGTCTTGACGGAGAGCTCGATCGATCCCACGACGAAGTCCTCATGGCGATGGGTCTCGAGAATGTGGGCGATGCGGCATCCTGCCTCGCGCGCCTTTTGGATATATATGTCGCAGTCACGGCGCGGGTCTATGACGATAGCCTGCGTCCTGTCTCCGATGATGTAGGAATAATGTGCCAGTCCCTCGGATTCTATCCTCTCAAACAGCATGAGACCACCCCCTACCATGGGAGAGGGCCGGTAACGGTCGGGTTGTCCGGATATGACGACCACTCGGTAAACGATCCTTCATAGATGCGAACGTCGGGGAAGCCTAGGTACCACTTGAAGAGAAGGAACTCGTTGGTGGCCTCCCTTCCGGTGCCGCACGAGCATATGATGGAGTTGTCTTCGAAGATGCCCTTCTCATCGAGGACGTCTCGTATCTCGTCTATGCTCCTGAGTTGCATGGGATTGCCTTCCGCCATAAGCCCCTTCCATGGGAGGTTGATGGCGCCGGGGATGTGTCCCGGTTTGATCCAGGGGCCCTGCCCCGTGTAAAAGGAAGAGGGTCGAGCATCGAGCAATGTCACCCCGTCGTTGTCCTTGACCTCTTTGAACTCGTCGTATTCAATGACGAATGAGTCCCATTTCTTCATCGCATATGTCGACTCCTCGATCGAGGGGAATAATTGCGTGAGCTCCCTTTCCTCTTCCTTCCATCGATCAAGCCCGCCGTTGAGCACATAGACGTTCTCGACACCAAATCGTGCCAGCGAGTACGCCATCATCGTCTGTGCAAGTCCTTCCCCCATCTTGCTGAAAACGCCCTTGGCAGTATAAACGGCCACAGGGGTGGAAGGTGTGATGCCGACCCTCTCGAAGTTGTGCGTCACGACCTCGTCGTCAACGTAAGCGCCCGGTCTGCCCAGATATGGCACCCTGAGCAATCCTTCGTTAAAGTAGACCGCTCCGGGGATGTGTTCCTGGATATAGTCGTGTATGTTTGGTTGAGCATCGAGGATACGAATATCCTTATCCAATCGATCTTCGAGCCATGAAGGCTCGATCAATTCCACGGTGGGTTCGTTCATTAGATCGCCTCGTAGTGTTATACCATTATCATATTTCATCCTTAACTGTTTTTTGTATTCCTCCGATTACAGGGATTATTTCTGCTACATCTTGTTGTTCTTTTTGCAAAGGACGTTTTAGCGCATAGTTTGGGCAAAATATAAATTATGATGTTCTCTATGTGATATGGTGTTTTTTTGATGTTTCGAAAGATAGCACTGTTCGGACTAGCGATCATGGTCGTCTGTGCAAGCGGATGCATTGGGTCCTCAGACGGCGATGAGACGGTCGTGATCGGCTCAAAACTCTTTAACGAGCAATATATCATAGCTCACATGGCTGCTCTCCTCCTCGAGGAGCATGGATACGATACGGAGGTCCGTGAGGGTCTCGGCGGCACGCTTGTCAACTACGAGGCGCTCAAGAAAGGTCAGATCGACATGTATCTTGAATATACCGGTACGGTATATAACGTTATTTTCAAGCTTCCCGCACCCGATACCTGGGATGTGTCGACCATATACGCTGCTGCCGAGGAGAAGCTTATGGAGGAGGACTCCATATCGATCGCCGCGCGGCCCGGATTCCGTGACGACTATGCCATTGCCGTCTACGAGGATTGGGCTGTTACATATGGCGTGGAGACGCTTACCGAGCTTGGACAGTACGGTGCCACATTCAGTATAGGCACTGACCCTGAGTTCGCTTCACGACAGGACGGGCTCCCACAGGTCGAAAAGGTCTACGGTTACACGTTTGGCAGCGTGAAACAGATGCAACCAACGCTCATGTACGAGGCCATCAAGAACAACGAGGTGGACGCCATAAGTGCCTACACTACAGATGCTCGTGTCGACATGTATGACCTTGTGCTGCTCGAGGACGACAAGGCCGCGTTCCCGCCGTATGATGCCATACTCATCACCCGTGCGGAGCTCGCCGACAACGATGAGCTCATGGAATCGCTTGCCATGCTCAACGACCTCATCGATACGGCCACGATGCGGGCGCTCAACTACGAATACGATGTTGAAAAGCGCGAGCCGCGCGACATAGCATACGACTTCCTTGTCGACCAGGGACTCCTCACGGAGTAATCCTTCCTGCCTTTGGGGATCGTTCCCGTGACCTCGCGACGCCTCTTTGACAAGATCCAAGGGATTACCATATCCCATGTGACAAAAACGTACGGATCGATCTATGCAGTACGTGACGTGAGCCTTGATGTCATCGGCGGTGAGCTGCTCGTCCTTATCGGCCCGAGCGGTTCGGGCAAGACCACCACGCTTCGCATGGTGAATCGTCTCATCGAACCTGATGAGGGCAGCATATCCATCGACGGACAGGATATACGGGGTCATGACCCCGTTACGCTACGTCGCAACATGGGATATGTCATACAGCAGATCGGATTGTTCCCCCATATGTCCGTTCGCGAGAATATCGGGCTCATACCGCGCCTCGAAGGATGGACCCGTGACGATATCAATGCCCGCGTCGACGAACTGCTCTCACTTGTCGCCCTACCGCCAGAGGTGTTTTCCGGGCGTTATCCACAGGAGCTAAGCGGCGGTCAGCAGCAGCGTGTTGGTCTTGCTCGCGCCCTCGCCATGGACCCCCCCATACTGCTCATGGACGAACCATTCGGCGCGCTCGACCCAATCTTGCGCATGCAGCTGCAAGACGAGTTCGCCAAGATCAAGGAGGAGCTCGGCAAGACCATCCTTTTTGTTACGCACGATATTGAGGAGTCGTTCAAGCTGGGCGACAGGATTGCCATCATGCGCGATGCCTCGCTTGACCAGGTCGGCACCGCATATGAACTGATATTTCATCCCGAGAGCGCGTTTGTCGCCGATATAGTCGATGCGAACAAGAAGTACAAGCATGTCGATACGATGTGTGTCGGCGATGTGGCGTATGCCCTTGATGACGATCATCTGCTCGATGGGCGCATGGACAGCAAGGACGCCCTGTCCTCAATGCATGAACATGACATCGAAGTTGCCCTTGCTGTGGAGGGTGGGGAGATCATCGGACTGGTCAATGCGCTTTCCCTCTACCGTGACGCCCAAGGCCGCCTGCGCGACCACGCATTCGAACCACTCATCTTCGATGCCAACGATTCTCTTCCCGCGGCCCTATCCGAGATGAAGGCGCATGGCATTCCCATGGCCGTCGTCACGTCTCGCGATGGGCAACCAACGGGCATTATCAGCATGAACGAAACGTTGCTGCGACTTGTATGAGTGTGTTGCCATGAACATCATCGATCGAATCATGGACGTATGGGAGTTGCAGCAGCTTACGCAGCGGACGGTCGAACACCTCACCATGTTCGCCATTGCCCTCGTCGTCGCGAGCATCGTCGGCATCATTGTGGGCGTCATCGTCTATCGCCGATTCCGTGTCGCAACCGTGCTTTTCAACGTTCTCAACATAGCAGAGACGATACCCACGCTTGCGCTCCTCGTGCTGCTGCTTCCTCTTCTGGGGTTGGGTATGAAGCCAACGATCGTCACGTCCATCATCTACTCCATCCTCCCCATCGCACGAAACACCTACACGGGCCTTACGAGCGTGGACAAGGAGCATATCCTCGTTGCCGAGGCACTCGGTCTTTCCGATTCCGAGATATTACGCAAAGTACGGTTTCCCCTTGCTCTTCCGCTCATCGCAGGAGGCATACGCATCGCCCTCGTCTTCACCATGGGGGTCGTAACACTTGGCGGTCTCATCGCGGCAGGCGGTCTCGGTGCCCCCCTACAGACGGGCATTCAGCTCTATGACAAGGACATTATCATCGTCACGGGACTATGGGTCGGCTTGCTCGCACTCATCCTTGATTCGGTCGCCGGGATGATCGAGCATCGTCTGGAGGTGAACCGCGATGGTACCCGTTGATACGCTTACCAATGCAACGATACAGCATCTCACCCTCACCTACGGGGCACTGTTTTTCAGCGTGGTGACGGCCATACCGCTTGCCATACTCTCGCTTTTCAGCAAGCGGCTCTCGAATGCGGTCTTGACATTGGCAAACCTGCTCCAGGCGATTCCAAGCTTTGCCGTCGTGGCCATCGTCGTACCGCTTCTCGGCATCGGGTTCACACCCGCGGTCATAGCCATCGTCGTCCGCGCGCTCCTTCCAATCATCAAGAACACCTATATCGGCCTCAAGGACATCGATGCGTCGGCCGTCTCCTCGGCCCGGGGCCTCGGCCTCACCGAATGGCAGATCATACGATACATACGTCTCCCACACTCGTATCCTGCCATGTTCGCAGGCATGAAGTTCGCCGCCATCCTGGCCAACAGTATCGCCATACTCACCGCCATCATCGGAAGCGGGGGATTGGGTTCTGTCATATTCTCTGGTCTCTCGAATCTCAATACCGACAAGATCATCGCCGGATCCCTTCCCACAATAGGTATCGCCATATTCATCGATGTGTCGTTTACCCTGCTCGAACGCGTGATCACGCCCCGCACGCACAGCTGATGCCGTTTTGTGGACAAATATCTTTATGGTCTCAGTGCACAGTAGTACTATGCCGGAGACAGAAGATGTGGTCGGTGAACGGTTTCCCCAGATACGGGGGCATGCGCTCGATCAGCGCGACGTAACGCTCCCCGATGACGCCCAGGGCATGGTGGCGCTCATCGTACTCGCGTTCGAGCGCCAGGCACAAAGCATGGTAGATTCATGGATCGGCCCATTCGAACGCCATCTGTGTGGAGCGGGGCGATATACCTACTTCGAGGTCCCCATGATCGCGGGATTGTGGGGGCGCATGTTCTCACGATTCATCGATGATGGCATGCGTGCCGGCGTCCCTGAAAAGAGGCATCACAACGTAGTTACCTATTATGGGAACTTCGAGGTGTATAGCTCCCTTCTCGCGCTTGAGGATCGTGGCATCTGCTATGCGTTCCTCCTTGACAAGAGCGGGTTCATCAGGTGGCGTGGGAATGGATACTCATCGCCAGAGGAGGTCGAGGAGCTTGTGACGATGGCCCGCATGCTCCACGAACGGTAGGAGCATCGTTATGAAACGATGGCGTAGGTGTCATCTCGGCATGTCAAGATGCCGTCTTTGACAAGCGTCTCAAGGGCCTTTTTGACCATCGTCTCGTCAATATCGATCCCTTTGGCGACTTCTCTTGCCGAGTGCTTTCCATCGAGGAGGAAGCGCACTATCATGCCACGCACCTGCCTGTTCGATCCCTCGAACCGAGATTGTTTCTTGTAAGCCGTGCTATTGCGCGCGGGATTTTTCA
Organism: archaeon; assembly: GCA_004212155.1. Lineage (GTDB taxonomy): Archaea > Methanobacteriota_B > Thermococci > Methanofastidiosales > NM3 > NM3. Next base: position 42,121 of record RXIG01000015.1, on the reverse strand, counting down.
TGTTCCTTTTGAGATATACACCATAGTCCATGAGTGCATAGACCCATTCCCTCGGATGGTCCGTGTCGAACGTGTCGCGTATCAGGGGCAGCAGGTCTGTGTCTCGCACATTCGTCGAGCCGTCAGAGAAGAAATGTATATAGACCGCGCGGACATTCGTGTCAATGACGGGTGCAGGCACATTGAACGCGAACACGCGTAGGGCGGCGGCAGTATATGTTCCGATTCCCGGAAGCGCACGCAGCTCGGATTCGTCTGAGGGAAGCTTGCTGCCGTGTCGTTCCATGATGACCTTTGCCGTCCGTTTGAGTGAAAGCGCGCGCTTGTTGTAGCCGAGCCCCTGCCAGAGTTCGAGCACATCGGCTGTGGGCGCCTGCGCAAGCGATTCAAACGTCGGAAAAGCCGTTAGGAACGCATCGTACTTGTCCCGAACACGCGATGTCTGCGTTTGTTGCAGCATGACCTCGGAGACGAGTATGGCGTACGGATCGTGCGTTTCGCGCCACCGAAATGGCCGTTTGTGCTCGTTGTAATAAGCATAGATGATGCGCTGAAATGAACGCACCCATTCATCGTTTTCCCTGGCCATCACAATGCCTAGCTTGCAATCTTTTAAATATCTAGCTCTCTATTAGCATATGGTGTCATGATGGATCAATTCGATGTCGTGGTAATCGGTTCTGGCAGTGCGGGAAATACTGTTGCCCATGCATGTAACGATGAGGGCCTTTCAGTGGCGGTCGTCGACCATGACCCGTTCGGGGGGACGTGTGCGCTGCGTGGATGCACCCCGAAGAAAGTGCTTGTGGGAGCATCGACGATCGGTGAACATCACCGTTCACTTTCTGAAAAAGGCGTCTTTGCGTCTCCCGCACCTGTCGATTGGCCGGGTCTTGTCGCGTTCAAGCGAGAGTTCACCGACCCCGTCACGGAGGCTCGACTTGAGGAGTACAAGCAACTGGGCATACGTTCGTTCCAGGGCACTGCGCGTTTCATATCTTCCTCGACGATGAAGGTAGGATGCACGTCGCTTTCGTCAACACACATCGTTATAGCGAGCGGGGCGATGCCTCGGCAGCTCTCGTTCCCCGGCGCCGATCATCTCGTCACGAACGAGGACTTCCTAGGGCTCGATGAGCTTCCTGCCCGCATCGTCTTCGTGGGCGGAGGATACATCTCTTTCGAGTTCGCGCATGTTGCCGCACGCGCAGGCGCGGACGTAACGATCCTCCACAGAAGCGAGCAGCCCCTCAAACAGTTCGATCCGGTGCTCGTGCAACACTTCGTGGAGGCATCTAGGGATGCGGGCATCAACGTAGTCGTGAATGCGCCCGTGACCGGTGTCAAATGGAATGGCGATGAATATACGGTGCAAACGTCGGGCGATCAAAGGAGGTATGCAGCTGACCTCGTGGTCCACGGTGCCGGACGCGTGCCACAGCTCGATGCGCTCGACCTCTCCGCAGGCAATGTCGAACGTTCCCCGCGGGGCGTGGCCGTGACGAACCATCTTCAGAGCGTGTCAAACGAGGCTGTCTATGCCGCAGGTGACGCCGTCGGAGGCGTCTCCCCGCCGCTCCAGCCCGTTGCCATTCGCGAAGGCCAGATCGTTGCCGACAACATTCTCAACGGGAATCGTTCGACCATCGATTACGATGCCGTGCCATCGATACTGTTTGGCATCCCGCAGGTGGCATCGGTCGGACATACTGAGGAATCGGCCAAAAAGCAGGGGCTGGATGTTGTCGTACGCGAGCACGACCTCTCGTCGTGGTTATCATCGCGCCAGGTGGGAAACACCCATGCTTGGAGCCGCGTCATTGAAGAGAGGGGAAGTGGCCGCCTGCTTGGCGCACACATCATGGCGCCGCAGGCAGGAGACATGATCAACGTATTGGCACTTGCCATCAGGAAGGGGTTTCATGCGAGCGATCTGCAGGAAGCGATGTTTGCATTCCCCACGTCCACCTCCGACATCCCGCATATCGTGTAGATGGCAAAAGGGATCGCATGGTCGATGTCCCCATAATCCCATAACTTTTTTAAACGGTGGGGTATGTAATAGGATGGGCTCGTAGTCTAGTGGATAGGGCGCAAGGCTTCGGACCTTGATATCGCGGGTTCGAATCCCGCCGAGCCCACCTTGTTGGAACATCGTGTTTGCACGATTGCTCATTCTTCTTCGATCTTTTCGGGAATGCGGGCGACAGCGCTGACCTTGTCACCTTCACGAAGCCGCATGACTATCACGCCTTTCGTGTTCCTGCCAAGGGTAGAGATGTTTTGCGTATGCGTACGGATCATAGTGCCGTCGGCGCTGATGATCATGAGCTCATCGCCCCTCTTCACAGTCCTGAGGGCGATCGCATCGCCGTTTCGGCTCCCTGTCTTGATGTTCTTGACGCCCATCCCGCCACGACGCTGCAAGGGGTAGTCGGAGACTGGGGTCAGCTTGCCATAGCCATGTTCTGTGATGGAAAAGACCTTGTCGCCCTCATGTGCGATGTCCATGCCGACGACCTCGTCTTTCTTCTTGAGGCGTATGCCATGCACGCCCCGCGCACTTCGTCCCATAGGCCTTACGTCGTTTTCATCAAAGAGGATCGTGTTGCCCTTCCTCGTACCGAGCATGATCAGGTCGTTGCCATCGGTCTTTCGTACCTTCATGAGCTCATCATCGTCCTCGAGCGTGAGTGCGATGATGCCGCCTGCACGAGGGCGCGAGAACGCGGAGAGAGGGGTCTTTTTCACATATCCCTTCTTCGTCGTGAAGAAGAGGTAGTGGTAATCGGTGAAGTCCTTTATGGGTATAAGGGCGTATATGTATTCGCCCGGGTCGGTGTTGATGAGATTGATGGCGGCCTTGCCTCTTGACGCCCTGCCGCCTGCTGGTATCTGATACGCCTTCTTCCAGTAGACCTTTCCCGTGTTGGTGAAAAAGAGGATGTAATCGTGCGTGTTCGTTATGAAGATATGTTCTATGAAGTCCTCTTCCTTGGTGCTCGATGCCATCACTCCGACGCCTCCGCGACGCTGCATACGGTAGGTGTCAATGGGTGTGCGTTTGATGTATCCTTCGTGTGATACCGTGATGACGACGTCCTCCTCAGGGATGAGATCCTCGTCCTCGAAGTCGGTGCCATCATATACGATCTCCGTCCGTCGTTTGTCGCCGTACTTCTCCTTCAGGTATGCGAGCTCAGCCTTGATGATGACATAGACGCGTTCGTCGTGGGCCAGGATGTCCCGGTAGTCATCGATCTGTGTAAGTACCTCTGCAAGGTCTGTTCTGATCTTTTCCTGTTCCATGTTGGTGAGGCGTGCTAGGCGCATGTCGAGTATGGCCTGTGCCTGGGTCTCGCTCAATCCGAACGACTCAACGAGCGCAGTGCGTGCTTCCTCCGGATTCTTTGCCTTCTTGATGATGGCGATCACGTCGTCGAGGTGTTCGAGTGCCGTGATGAGGCCTTCAAGGACGTGTGCACGCTGCAGCGCCTTGTCGAGGTCGTACTGGGTCCTGTTTCGTATGACGGTAAATCTGTGCTGCAGATAGTAGCGTATGAGCTTGCGCAGCGTAAGCACGATCGGCTTGTTGTCGACGAGTGCGAGCATGTTCGTGGCGAACGTGGTCTGCATGTTGGTATGCTTGTAGAGTTGATTGAGAATGACGTTGGCGTTTGCCTCCTTCTTGAGGTCGATGACGATGCGAAGGCCGCTCCTGTCAGACTCGTCGCGCAGGTCGCGTATGCCATCAATGCGTTTTGATTTGACAAGTTCGGCGATCTGCTCAAGCAGTGTAGTCTTGTTGACCTCGTAGGGTATCTCGTTCACGATGATGCGCTTTTCCGTTTCCTTCTCCTCGATGTCGACGCGCGAGCGAACACGTATCGGACCCCTTCCCGTCTTGTAACCCGAAATGATGCCGTACCCCCCGTAGATGATGCCACCTGTTGGGAAGTCCGGCCCCTTGATGATCGAGAAGAGCTCCTTGTCTTCCATGTCGGGGTCGTCGATGAGCGCCGTGATGCCGTCCACGACCTCACATAGGTTGTGTGGCGGGATCTTGGTCGCCATGCCCACCGCGATACCTGATGCGCCGTTGAGGAGCAGGTTGGGCGCCATCGATGGGAGCACGGTCGGTTCCTCTATCGTATTGTCGTAATTGAAGACGAAGTCGACCGTATTCTTGTCAATGTCATGCACAAGCTCTTCGGCAATCTTTGAGAGACGGGCCTCGGTGTAGCGCATTGCGGCCGCAGAGTCTCCGTCGACCGAACCGAAGTTGCCTTGTCCGTCGATGAGCGGGTAGCGCATGGAGAAGTTCTGTGCCATGCGGACCATCGTGTCATAGACGGCGCTGTCACCATGAGGATGATACTTGCCAAGCACGTCACCAACGACGCGTGCCGATTTCTTGTGCGGTTTTGATGATGTGATGCCGGATTCGTACATTGAGTACAGTATGCGGCGTTGTACTGGTTTGAGCCCATCACGTACGTCGGGGAGTGCCCGGCTCACGATGACGCTCATTGCGTAGTTGAGATAGGACTCCTTCATCTCGTCCTCGATGTTTATCTCCCGTATCGCGCTCTCAACGTTCTCCATGATGATGCCTCGTTTAGCTCTTGTTGACCTTCCTTATTTTTATATGCTTTTAAATATTGCCGTGCAGGACGCTGGCCTTTTGAGGGCATGGATCCGCCGGGGGCATTCAGAGAAAATCGGTCAGTTTCTTCTGTGAGCCACCGGTCAGCACATCCTCGAACTTCAGGCCAAGGAGGGTGAGAACGGATGTCGCTATCGGCCGTATCTGCTTCTCGATATAGTGCGCATAGTCGATGCCGTGGGCGAGTTGCGCCGGCTGGGGACCCTTTCTTGTCATGAGGTACTCGATGAGCATGCCGTTCTCGTGCACGCGCGGCCCGAGCTGGCGTGCCGCCTTGACATGGGGCGGTGTGGTCTTCGTATACTCATCGACGCCTTTTCTCAGACGCTTGCGGTAGACAAGCTTCTCATCATGGCGTCCCTTTTTGAGGTCATGCACGTAATCGCGTATGAACGTCTGGTAATCCTCATCGAAGAATACCTTCCTGAGCAGCTCGTACTGGAACTCCTTGGCAAGTTGGGTCCAGTCGCGTCGGACATACTCGAGGCCGACGATGCGCAGCTTCCCGTCGACGAGGCCGGCATAGCGCTTCTTTGCCCCCTTTTCGTCATGGCGTTGACGCGGAAGGTAAAACCGTTCAAAATGGGTCTCGAATTCGAGGTGGATATGCGTTTCACGATGAAAGTTCTTCTGTATGTACTCCTTGTAAAAGGCGTTTATCTCGCGTTCGATGCGTTGTCCTATCTCTCGTGCGCTCTTGGCATCATCGGCTCGAGAGAGGACGAAGATGGAATCCGTGTCACCGTAGATGACGTGATACCCCATGCGTTCGACGACATCTGCCGTGGTTTGGATGATCTGGCGTCCGAAGGAGGTGACGGCGTTTGCGATATCCGAGTTGTAGAATCGGCAGTTGGGATTGCCAAGCACGCCGAATATAGAGTTCATGATGATCTTGATGGCAAACTGCTTCGTGTACTCGCCGCTGGCCTTTGCTGTCTGCCGCGCCTCGAGCAGCTCAAGAACGAGAGCGGGAATGACAGACGTCCCCGTGCCAAAACAGGCGCCATTCGGGGCGCAGATGTCGCCCTTGTCGAATGTGAGGGGATCGATGTTGAACGTGGCGATGATCGAGGGGTAAAGGCTCCGGAAGTCACAGAGCAGCACATGGTCGTAGATGCCAACATCGGGCTCCTCGACGTAGCCGCCCGCAACTGCGATGCGCGTACCTCCTTTTACCGACGGGCAGACGAGCGAGATCGAGCGCGCTCGGCGCAGGTAGAGTGAGTCGAGCGTTGCAATCGATGCCTTTACCCGGTCCATCTGCATGCCAGTGAGCGTCGAAAGCATCATCGTAAGCTCAATGAGGCGCTCTTGTTCCAGAATGCGGTAGACGAGATACGCGTCATGGAGATTGTAGCGTGCCAGCATTGCAGGGTCGCTCTCGTAGAGCGCGGTCATGTCGCCATCGAATCGTAGCTTCGCCTCGTCTATGAGTTCCCGTGCCGCGGTATCGAGCCGGTAGTCATCGAATCGATAGAAGTAGTCGCGCAGCAGGTGCATCCCGTCCAGCACCATCCTGCCCTCAACCTGTGCGCGGGAGGCCCGGATGAACGAGCTCTCGGTCCTGAGATGGAGCGTCGCCTCACTTCTCCCTATATCAAATGGAATGCCGTGCGCCTTGAATCTTTCCATCAGGTAGTGCATGTCAAAGTCCACGATGTTCCATCCCACGATGACGTCGGGGTCGTTGTCGAGGATTCGCCGCCTGAACGCCTGCAAGAGCGCCTTCTCGTCAGCACAGTGGGTGGCGCCCTCGCACGGCGCACCGTTGAAGAGTACTTCCTGGATGCCGTCCCCGTAGAGGCCGATGGAGTAGATGGGTGCCGAAGTGTCGTCGAGTCCCTGCTCGCTCGTCTCTATGTCAATGGAGAGCACACGCAGCTTGAGATCCTGGCGGTCTGCCGCCTCGACGGCAGGAGATACGAACACGTGGTCGACCCTGCCGTCTCTGTGGGAGGGCCCCTTTAGCGTGACAAATCCTCTGATGTCCATGTCGATGAGATAACGCATCTCGAACTTGATGTCGGCCTCGTAACACTCGATGCCCTTTTCCTCCAGCGCCGTTCGGAGGTGTCGGACGGATGAAGGGAGTTGGACCGTCACCTTCGCAACGGGCTCATCGTCAAAGGTGCGGGCATCATGCGCAGTTATCGTGCCATCGATAAGCGGACGCGCCTTTTCCACGTCGCGTTCCCTTATGTAGAAATATGGCGCATACGGCACGAGGGCCTTGAAGCTTTCGTTGTTTGTGAACCTTCCATAGAGGATTATGAATGGGTGGCCGTCCTCGACCGTTGTGGTTGCATGGACGATAAATCCCTTATGTGCCATTCTTGGGACGTTTCGCCGTGGCCGTATTTAAGCTTTTAGATAGCTGCGTCATGGTGAATTGCTCGCCCAGTCAGCTTGACGTACGTAGGTCATCCCAAGGGCAAGCGAGAGCGCGATCCCCAGGCATCCGGGCACGATGAGCATTTCACGAAGGAGGTATCCTGTCCATAGGGGCAGGATGAGCATGAGGCTCGAAGCGATGGAAATAGGTACCGTTCTATGGGAGCGCAATGGTCTTCTCACCATCAGAAAGAAGAGAGCAGTGTACACCGTACCCGTGGCGGCCCATCCGATGAAGTTTATCAGAGGCACGCCGTAGTAGGCGCCCTCCGTCTTCCATGCCCATAATCCCGCATGCACGATGGCAGGGTCGAGTACACTGTCGATGGCAACAAGGAACAAAGCGCCAGACGCCACGAACCTCCATGGGACGCCACGCCATACATGTCCTGCCATGGCAACGCTTCCAAAGAGCAATGGCAGGTAGGCGAATGCCACGATGCCCGGCACAGCGTCGAAGAGACGGGGTCCAAGAGCTCCGGTATACTGGAACTCCCCATAGGGCACGCCGGTAAGGATGGCGCTTCCCTCGATAACAAGCGAGAGCGACCCAAGCAACCCAACGATGGCCACACCCCTGGCAATCCCGACCCATCGAGTAAGGTAGTATATGCTCGGTACTGCAAGGGCGATGATGAAGATGCCGGAGATAGCGGGCGCATGCGTCGTTGCCGTGAACCGCATACCCACAATACCTACGAAAAAGCAGCAAAGGCCAGCGATGGGAATGCGCGGTGTACGCACCATGTATTTGGAACCGTTTCAAGATTTTTATTTGTTGTGCAAGGGATTGTCTAAAAAATGAATTCTTGTCGCACTGCAACCGTAGAATAGGTTTATATTTTCTCTAATCGAATACTACTCATGAAGGGAAAACGCATAGTAATAGTGGGCTCTGGATTTGGCGGGCTTGCCGCTGCCGCACTTCTTGCGCACAAGGGACATGATGTCACGCTCGTGGAGAAAAATGAACTATACGGCGGCAGGGCGCGAGTGCACAAAGATAAGGGATTCCAATTTGACATGGGCCCTTCCTGGTACCTTATGCCCGATGTGTTCGAGGAGTTCTTCGCATTGTTTGGCAAGACGCCTGCAGATTTCTACGAGCTCCAGCGTCTCGACCCCCAATACCGTATCTTCTTTTCCCATGACAACATCGTCGACGTGCATGCCGATTTCGAGAAGAACGTGGCACTCTTCAACAAACTCGAACCTAACGGTGGGGAGAAGCTTCGCGAGTTCCTCGATCTTGCCAAGGTCAAGTACGATACCGCGATGGAGGGAACGCTCTACAAGGATTACAAGAGCGTCCTCGATCTTTTGAGCTGGGACATGCTGCGCAAGGGCACGAAACTTGGCGTGTTCGGCAATCTCGACGACCTCGTACGCAAGTACTTTTCAAGTGATGAGGCCATAAAGATCCTCGAGTATTCCATAGGATTCCTTGGCGGCTCCCCCAAGATCACGCCCGCCATATATCAGTTGATGTCGTATGTTGACTTCTCCCTTGGTGTATGGTTCCCCGAAGGGGGCATGGGCAGGGTTGCATCCAGCATATACGAGCTGGCGGTGGAAAACGGCGCTCACGTCATCCTTGGTGAGGACGTCACCGAGATAAAGGTCAAGGAGGGCAGGGCCACGACTGTGGTGACAGAGAATCGGGAGATTGACGCCGATGTCGTCGTCGTGAACGCAGACTACCCCTACAGCGAGCTCCAACTCATACCCGAGGAGTATCAGACCTACGACAAGAAGTACTGGGATTCCCGCATACTTGCTCCATCCGCGTTCGTTGCTTTTGTAGGCATCGATACAACAATCGAAAAATTGCGACACCATTCATTGTTCCTCGACCGCGACTGGGCAAGAAACTTCGATGAGATCTTCGAATCCGATTCGCCCGCATGGCCAAAGTCGCCATCCTACTATGTTAACGTGCCTTCAAAGACCGACCCGGGCCTTGCACCACCTGGCGGTGAAACGCTCTTCATACTCGTTCCGCTCGCTCCCGGTCTCGAGGACACGCCGGAGCTGCGTGAACGATTCTTCAACCAGATAATGGATCATCTCGAAGACACGGTGGATATGACCATACGCGACCATATCGTAAGCAAGCGCATCTTCGCGGTCAACGACTACGCAAACGACTACCATGCCTACAAGGGCACTGCGCTCAGCATCGTACATACCCTCAAACAAACGGCGGTATGGCGGCCCGCACATCGGAGCAAGAAGGTACACAATCTCTATTACACGGGTCAGTACACGCATCCGGGGATAGGCGTCCCGATGACGCTCATAGCATCCCAGATAGTGAGCGACCTCGTTGAAAAAAATGAACAGTGATGGCATGTCGGAGCGGGTGTTGGACTCTATCTTCAGGAAGGGCAGTACCACATTCTTTTACAGTAGCAAGTTCTTCCCTTCCGATGTGAAAAAGGATGTGACGAGGCTCTATGCGTTCGTACGCACGGCAGACGATTATGTAGATTCCATCCCACAACAGGCCGATGAGTTTTACTCATTTAAAGAGCGTTACCATGCTGCTCTTGGCGGGGTGCCCGCCGGCGACGAGATCATCGACTCTTTCGTCGAGCTGCAACAGCGGATGGGATTCGACCAGTCGTGGATAGATGCGTTCTTTGCATCCATGGAGATGGACATCACCAAGGAACATTACACCACCATGGAGGAGGTCGAGACCTACCTCTACGGGTCGGCAGAGGTGGTTGGGCTGATGATGGCGCGTATCATGAGGCTTCCCCCCGAGGCAGACATGTCTGCACGGTATCTCGGACGAGCATACCAGTATATCAACTTCATACGGGACATCAACGAGGACATAGGACTCAAGCGCCGCTACTTTCCCGAAAGCGACATGAGGGCATGCGGCCTTACGAGTCTCGACTACGAGGCCGTATCGACCCATCCTGAACAATTCGCACACTGTGTCCGCATCCAGATACGGCGCTATCTTGCATGGATGGAGCGGGCCGAGGAGGGGTTCTCATACATTCCCCGGCGCTACCTCGTGCCCATTAAGACGGCATCCGACATGTACCTGTGGACGGCGCACAAGATATACAAAGACCCACTCGTGGTCTACCGTCAAAAGGTCAAGCCAACATCGTTTTTCATACTCGTCCATGGACTGAAAAATCTCATCAACCCCTATGGGAAGATGAGCATCTACACCAACGCCATGGGTACAGAGGAATGTCGCAATGTATGAGCGGGCACGCTACTATCTACGCCTCTCCCGGCCACGATTTTGGATCTACACCGCAGGCACGTTCGTCGTGGGGTACTGCATCGCGGCACAATCATGGGCTGCATTCTACAGGCCCGAGTATTTCATCTACCTGCTCTACTTTTTCGTTCCAGCCAATATCCTCATATATGGCGTAAACGATTACTGGGACGCTGCCACCGACAAAGGCAATCCGAAAAAGGGGGAAAAGGAGATTCGCCTTGCATCCTCGCAGCGCTCGGAGCTCAGCAGGGTGCTCGCTTTCGTCGTCGTGCTGAGCATCGTTTTGATGGTCGTGCAGGATGGCATGGTACTACGGGCACTCTTTGCCACGTTCCTCCTGCTTTCCTACTTCTACAGCGCCCCTCCGCTGCGATTCAAGGGCATACCATTTATCGACTTCTCCTCGAACATGCTCTATGTGATGCCCGGCATATTCGCATATCATCTCGCCGCTGGCGAGCTTCCCTCGCTTGTCCTTGTGGTGGCAGGGTATTGCCACATCGCCGCCATGCACCTTTTCTCCGCAATCCCCGATATCACCTACGATGCGGCAGCAGGCATCCGCACGACAGCGACCTTTTTGGGGCATCGGGCTTCACTTGCGCTATGCCTCGTTTTCTGGGGCATATTGGCCATACTCGCCATTGTGCTGAGTGACATGCACGTGCTCAGCTTCCTGTCTCTGGCATATCCCCTCGTTCCGGCTGCCTTGCTTGCAGACGAAACGTTGGATATCAGGCGCGTCTACTGGGTCCTGCCCTACATCAACATAGCGCTGGGGGGGCTTCTCACACTCATGCTCGTGCTTGCCATCCGATAGTGACTTCAAAGTGGTCCCTCTTTTTCCTGATGAATGTGGGCAAAGATTTTTTTACTGTTCGGAGATGTGTGTTCACCATGGAAAAGGACATTGCGGCAAGCTACGATGCTTCCGCACCCCACTATGATGCTCGCTACAGGTCCATCCAGCGGGACAAGTATAGATTTGCACTATCGCTTACAGGCCCCATATGCGGGCGGGTGCTGGATGTAGGGTGCGGCACGGGCTTGCTTGCAGAATACCTGGGATCAGACATCGATGGCATTGACATATCGCCCGGCATGCTCATGCGGGCGGCACGGCGCATGAACGCGAGAGAGGCGGATGCAACGGACATTCCCTTCCCCGACGATCACTTCGACTGGGTCTTCTCTTTTACCGTGCTTCAAAACATTCCAGACTACCATGCCGCATTGAGAGAAATAGGGCGCGTGCTGCATCCGCGCGGACGCTGCCTCCTTACCTATCTGAACAAACCCATGTTCGACGAGATCGGCGAGTCCATAGAGCGCATTTTCAGGGTAGAACAACGCCACGTGCATGGTGAGGATGTCATCTTTTTGTGTTCCCCCAATAAAGGGCCTTCAGGATAATCTTTTTTTGCAGTTAACCTTTTTATCTCCCGTATCTATTTCAAATGTGATTTTCGTGAAAGGAGATTATCTTGAAAAGCTTGCAAATGTCATGGTCAATTACTCAGCAGGGGTCAAGGAAGGGATGAAGGTCCTCATCATTGGACCCACATGCGCCGAACAAGCTATGTTAGAGGCATACAAAGAGGTCCTAAAGGCGGGGGCATATCCGATCCTTTATCCCGAATCGCACCATGCCAAGGAGATTTTTTTTGAATACGCCAGCGATGCGCAGCTCGACCAGGTGGACATATCCATCGATTATCTCTACCGCACCGTTGACAGGGCCATAGAGTTCATCGCAGAGACGAACACGAAGGCGTTTTCACGAGTCGATTCTTCCAGGCTCGCTCGCACCCAGAAGGCATATGCGGACATGATCAAGGCAGTAAGCGAACGAGAACGAAGGGGAGAATACAAATGGGTGCTCACGGCATATCCCACAGACGCCCAGGCGCAGGAGGCATCGATGTCGCTTTTGCAGTACGAGGATTTTGTCTACAACGCCTGCCTGTTCGGCGAGGATGACCCCATCCGGGCGTGGAAGGACATCTCTGCCAAACAGGAAAAGATATGCACGTGGCTCAACAACAAGGATGAGATCAGGTATGTTGGACAGGATACTGACATAACGTTTTCCACAAAAGGGCGAACATGGCTCAACTGCGACGGTCATATCAACTTCCCCGACGGCGAGGTGTTCACATGCCCCGTTGAGGACAGCGCCCAGGGCACGATACGGTTCACCTACCCCCTTATCTACATGGGAAACGAGATAGAGGACGTGCGCCTCACGTTCAAGGATGGCGAGGTCGTCTCAGCGTCTGCCGCCAAGGGCCAGAAGCTCCTTGACGACGTCATCGCGCTTGATGGGGGTTCAAGCAAAGTGGGCGAGATTGCCATCGGCACCAACTACGGAGCGAAGGAGTTCACCAAGGAGATGCTCTTTGATGAGAAGATGGGCGGCACGATGCATCTCGCACTCGGGCTCTCTCCCGATCCCAGCATTGGCAAGAACGAATCGTCCATACACCTCGACATACTCAAGGACATGAGAGACGGCGGCAAGGTCTATGCCGACGGCGAGCTGTTCTACGAGAACGGTTCGTTCCTCATATGAAGGCGTTTTATCATCGGACCCATGAGCGCTACGCATAAAAGGCGCTCATACGCCCCCCTTCTGCTGTATGCATCAGACGGGATGATTCGTGCTTCATGTGATGTCCGCAACGTGGCCAAGATATGTTCCATCAAGCAGGTATGCCGTCATTGAGAGCTCTTCGACCGAATGAGATCGAAAGAGCGATCCCGGGATACGGTCCTGGTTGCCGTTGAACGTTATGCCCGTGATGAGGGGATTGAACGCAGGCATGATGATGATGTCGCGGCCATCGGGGAATGTCCCGCGTATCCAGCATTTCTCCTTCGTTCGATTGCCAAGCTCGTCGGTGATCTCGATGGCGGGATGCGAGTGGCCTAGTATGAGCGTCTCGAATGGCATCTCTGGCACGTTCCTGTGACCATGGCTGAGCACGATGCCGTCCAGTGTGAGATAGGGATGGACGGGAGCGGAGGTAAGCGCCTCTATCGAACCGTCATGATTTCCTTTCACGATATCGACGGGTATCGAGAAGTCGAGGAACCGTGGCACAGTCTTCGTTTCCAGTATCGAGACGGTCGGTATGTTGTGCTTCACATCGCCAAGGAGCACGAGCCGCTTGGCGTCGGTCATGCCTATGATACGCTCTATGGATGCCTTCACCTGTTCAGTCTGGTGAGGGATGTTGATACCCTTTTTAAGCAGCTCGTATTCGATACCAACATGGGTGTCGGCGATGACAAGTGTCTTTTTATCGCTCTCGATCACGAGTGCCGGTTCATCGATGAGCGGGGTCACTGGCAGCATCATCACTTATTCGCTCATACTGCTTTAAAGCGCTTTCTACAATGGCGTTGGTCGAAGTTATGCAGGATAAGTTTATATTAGAGGAATACGAGAAAAAATGGGGATTTGGATTGAAAGGGTATATTGTAGCTGGATTTTGTCTCATCGTCGCAATTCTTGTCATGATGGGAACTGGCGCCTACTCGAGCGTGTTTGTAGAGCGTGAGACGTCTCTTGCGCTGGCCGAGGATCCTGCCGGCTTGATAGCCCTGTCCCCAGGTACCGATTCCTACTTCCTGGACACAGATGGCGATGGGGCCTATGAGCTCTACATTGAGGACATCCAGGCGGGAAGCGAGGAATCGCGATATGATGTAATCCTTCTCACGAACAATCTTAATCAAGAGCTCTACCTTTCGATCATCGATCAAGGGGCCCACTCGGACAACGTGACGTTCGTGAGGGACGGTGTCAACATCGAGACCGGGGGTATTTACGTGGGAAGCGGCGAACAGGTCTCTATTTCTGTCGACGTGAACGCCTTGTCGTTTAGTGGCGATGAGACGCTCATCGACGATCTCGACATCATACTCACGACCGCCGCAGGCAGCCCCATCGTCACGCTAGACAGGATCGCCGTTGTCGCAACGACAGGTGAGGGGGAAACGTACGACCCCCGTGACCACACGATGCCCTCAAATGCGGAGTACCTTAGGCAAAAGGCATATGCGGTCCTGACATCCGGTGGCAGTATTCGCACACATCCCCCTTCAAAAATGTTTGAAGACCTAGGCGTCGATACCAATCTGTGGAATGGAAACATCAACGGATACTTCTATTACTATGTGGAATGGGAAGATTACAATGATATGTCTGCGATAGTGGTCGATATCAACAGGAATCAAGGCGTTGTCGTGGAAACACACGACGGGTCGTCATATACGCTGGACAAATGGGATAGCCTTTATCTGGGCGTATACGATGCCCAGTACTATGCGAACGTGGGCGGTTCGATCCAGCCCGTGGATATTGTCTCGTATTATTGACGGGGGATCATGGTGAAGACGAGAACGCTCATCGAATCAGCTGTTTACCTTGTTGTCCTCTTCCTTTTCTTCCCGATCATAATTGGCGGTCTAGTCAACGAACCCGTAGGCGTCGCGTATGTACAGACCGCGTCGATGGAACCCCAACTCAGTCCCGGCGACGGTTTTTTCATCATACCCTCCCAGATCGTTGATGATTATTCGGTAGGCGACGTCATCACGTTCAGAGCGGAAAACCTCCCCTATGAATTTGTCACCCATAGGATCGTGGGCGAGACGCCACAGGGGTTTGTCACACAAGGTGATAATAACACGTTTACCGACCAGGCTGGGACGCATAACGAACCGCTTGTCAATCGCGAACAGATAGCCGGACGCGTGGTGCAGTGGCGCGGAAGCGTCCTGGCAATCCCGCGCCTTGGCAGTGCCATCGAGGCCATATCCGGTGCTCTTGATTCCGTCACCCGGCGTTTTTTCAATGCTATCGGATTCGAGCGGCCGGATGGACCACTGGGCCAGGTCCTCTTTGCACTGATCATACTTTCGATAGTGGCCATCGTGGCAGACATCGCATCATCCCGCATGCGGCTTGGGAAAAGGTCCCGCTCCCGGGAAGTGAAGAAGAAAGGATCACCCTATACGATCTATGCCGCGTTCATACTCTTCATCGTTCTGGCGACGACCGTATCGATGCTGTCGATGACGCAGCACAACCGCATCGATATCGTGGCGACGGAAGGACAGACCAACGCTCGCGCGGTGCACATCGGCGAAACGGTGACACAGTACCTTGCGGTGCACAATAGCGGATTCATACCCGTCTACGTCCATACGCGTGAACAGCAGGGCATCGTCTCCATTCCCGACGAGTCGATGGTGCTCGAGGGGGGCCTGACAAAACGCATACCGTACGTGGTGCATGCGCCCGCCTCTCCAGGGTATTACCAGGCATACGTGACGATCGATGTCTACCTTGGCATACTACCTCATGACGTCACGTTCGCGCTCAGGGACGTTCATCCCTACGCACCGCTGATCGTTATCGACGCCATTGCCATCCTCCTGTCGCTGCCGATCCTTTTCGTGCTTCGAAATGAGGTGGGAAAGGCCGAACGAGGGAGGTCGCGCAGCCGAAACATAAAAACGTTTTAATATAAATATGTTAGAATATGATGGGATCACATGAATGCGCTCCATAAGGTCTTGCTTATCGTTGCAATTGCCGGATTGGCCGGGTCATGCGGCTGGGCATATTGGGAATATACCGATTATCATACCGAGACCGTAAAAACGGTCGATTACGGATACACGTACTCAGGCACATATTCGATCAGTGCAACGGTGACCGAGGAGAACCCCGTCTATGATATGGGCACCGTACTCAGTGACATGGCCGGTTACTTCTATGCCGTATCGCCGAATGCTACCGTTGACTTCTCGTTCATGTTCGAACCGACAGTGAGTGATGCCTCTGCTGACGTCTCGACGGAGACATACCTCATGCTCATGGAGCAAAACGATGACGGGGTCGCGTTCTGGAGCAAGCGCATCCCCCTGTCGTCAAGCTCAGGCAGCGTGGAAGGCGAGGGGACGATCTCCGATTCGTTCGTGCTTGATGCGGCAATGCTGCGCGCGCGCATCATGGAGATTCGTGATAGCCTTGGCGCGTCTGTGGGACGCAGCGAGGGCGAGATAGTGACGCACCTCGTCTACGACGGTTCGATTGCCTCGACAACGATATCCGAAGATACGTACATGTCACTTCCCGTGACGTTTGGTCCCGACTATTATGCGTTTGACATGTCCTCAGCGACAAGCTCGGACACGAAAAACTACTACACGGCAGAACAACGACAGGTGCAAAACACGCTCTCAGACATCTACGTGCCTCTGGCAGCATGCGTGGCGTTTGTGCTCGCAGCCATCGTCATAGCATGGCATGGCCGCCGTCCCAGTGGTGGTGGCACCGCCAACATGGGCAAGTATGACGAGTGGATCAGCCAGGGTATCTATCCTGGTGAAAAATGGGAGAAGATGGTCTATGTCTCATACCTTGGGGATCTCGTCGACCTTGCCATCGACACAAACAAGCGGGTCATCTACGATTCGGCGGAGAAGATGTTTTTCGTCATCGACGACCCCATACTCTATTACCATTCAGCGCTGGAGGACTAATCACTCCTCCTTTACCGCACTGAAGCTGATGCAGGTCGTTGCCTTTCCCACTCCCTCGAACGTGCGCAACTTGTCGATGATGAGCGATCCGACCTCTTCAGCGGATGCGGCCCGGACCTTGAGCAAAAGATCCCACTCGCCCGAGATGATAAATACTTCCTCAACGCCGCTCATGAGCGATATCTTCGAGGCAAGCTCGCGCTGGCTAACCTGCGGATTGGAGACAAATGATATGAGTATGAACGCTGTAACAGGTTTTTTCAACTTGCCATAGTCGGGACGGACAGTGAACTTTCGGATGATCCCGTTTGCGATCATCTTGTTGATGCGTTGATGGATGGTAACACGGGGTATTCCAAGTTCCTTTGATAGCTTGGATGTCGGCTTTCTGCCGTCCTTTTTAAGCGCTTCTAGTATGCGAAGGTCCTTCTCGTCGTAAAGTTTTGATTCCATGCTTTCATTTTGTCGTAATGGACTATATAAATTTTACTATTATATTACAGTATGACTTATTGAAAGACGAAAGTTATATATATCCACATCATCGTCATCAATTTTATGATGGTCACTAATGAACTCAAGGAAAAGGTCGCGGATTACCATTACACGCGTCTGACATCAAAGGAAATGCAAACCGCAATGAAGGTCCACACGCATGTGAGGCGGTATTTGGGAGACTACCTCTTCAAGGAGGGATTCGTGGAGATTCCACCGGTCATCCTCTCTCCCCTCACAGACCCCCTCAACCACCCAACGCTCGATCCGGTGTTGACATGCTATGGCCACAAATACCAGCTGACGAAGTCGATGATCTTCCACAAACAGCTTGCCCTCCTCTCTCAAGAAAAGATTTTCTGCTTTTCACCTAATCTTCGATTCGAATGCGAGGACAAGGCCGAGAGCGGATGTCACCTGTTCGAATTCACGCAGCTCGACCTCGAGCTCAAGGATGCGCCGAGGGACGTGTCTATGGATTTAATGGAAAGGATGTATGTTGGACTCATGCAGTATTGCAAGGAGGCGCTCTCCGAAGAGCTTGGGTTCTTTGGAAGGGAGATCAAGGTCCCCTCGAAGCCGTTCAAGCGCGTCTCATATACCCAGGCCAAGGAGGAGCATGGCCCCGACTTCGAGGAGGTGCTCTCAAAGGAGGCTACCGAACCGTTCTGGATCGTTGATATCCCTCTGCTCGACAGGGAGTTCTACGACCGCGAGGACCCGGAGCAGGAGGGGATCCTGCGCGACATGGACCTCATCTACCCGGAGGGATTCGGCGAGGCGTCCTCGGGCGGGGAGCGGGAGTTCGAATACGACCGCATCGTCGAGCGCATACACAAGAAGGAACAGGACACCAAGGACTTCTCGATCCTGCTCGAGATGGCATCAAAGGGTCTCTCCCCATCGTCGGGATTCGGCATCGGTGTGGAACGCCTCGTTCGGTACATATGTGGGTTTGAACGCATCGAGGACGCAGCGCTCTTCCCGAAGGTCCCCGGAAAGCTCTGTATCTGATGGTGCTATCACATGGGCCATCGGCCCATGTGTCATACCAAAGCCACACAAAGGGAAAGCTTTAAAAACATTATTTTTTCTCTTATTCTTGCACGTGGGGACGTAGTGTAGAGGCCTATCATCATGGGCTCCAGAGATCATTTGAGCGTTGCTACGGGTTTACGGACATGGGCGTCGCCCATGGATGACGAATCTATGGAGCACGCACATTCTTTTGTGCGAGAAAAATCGGAGAAACCCGTGGACTCGGGTTCAAATCCCGCCGTCCCCACCAATCCCTTGCTGAGCGGGATTAGCGTTACTTGTTAAGGAGTGCCTTGAGCTCCGTTATTGCCTTCAAAAGCCTTTTTCCGTCCTCGGTCGTCGTGTACTTCTCCTCCTGGTCGAGACGGAGGAATCCCTTTGCCAGCAGGAAGACGAGATACTTCTCTATGCGCTTGAAGTTCATGTTCGATTTGAAGACGAGCGTCGTCTTGCCTATGCCGTTGAGGGCGCTTTGGAGGATGTCCGCGATGACATCGATCGTGGTGCGCTTTTGGGTAAGGCTGGAAAACATCTCGATGTTCGCATCACGTTTCATGTAGTTGACGAGGTTCCACAGCTCGAGTATGGAGAACTTGGCCTCCTTGGTGTCGAGCTTGCCCTTGATCAGGTAGTCATATGCACCGTTTTTAAGCGCCTTGACGGCGACCTCGTCGTCACCCTGTCCTGTTACCACCACGACAGGAGTGTCGATGCCCTCATTTTTCATGTTCTGCAAGATCTCAAGCCCGTTCATCCTGGGCAGCTTGTAGTCAAGGATGGCAAAGTCGTAGTAATTCGTCTTGAGCTTGGTCAGTCCCGTCGAACCGACGGGGGTCGTGTCAAGCGAGTATCCCTGGGGGAATATCTCCTCGAGAACGCGTTTCATTATTACCACGTCGGCCTTGTTGTCCTCTATGTAGAGGATGTGAGGGCCTTCAGATGTGTTTTCTTCCATAGTGGATCAATCCTCTGGTATTCTGGAAAATTCGAACCAGTAGTGGTAGATCTGTTCTATTGTTTGCTCGAATTTCTCGTGGTCGGTGGGCTTGACCACATAGTTGTTCACGCCCATCTGGTAGGCCCGAGTGATCTCGTCAGGTATTTGCGACGACGTGAGTACGATGATCGGTATCGACTTCGTGTCCTCGTGCTCCCTCAGTCGGTCGAGGAGCTCAAACCCGTTCATCTTCGGCATGTTAAGGTCGAGCGTGATGAGGCGTGGCATGACGACGTCCTCCTTTGAAGGGCGCGACTTGAGCTTTTCCGAAAGCGCGTTGATCGCCTGCATGCCATCACGGACGATCGTTATGTCGTCTGTAAGGTGTTTTGACAGTGTCCGTTTGATCACGAGCCCGTCTGTCATATTGTCTTCGATGATGAGGATCCCTCTTCGTATCACAGTCATTCTCCCCCTATGAAGAACTTCTCGATCGTGAAGTGGAACGTGGAGCCAGAACCCTCCTCACTTTCCACCCATATGTCTCCCCTGTGCTCCTTGACGATCTTTTTCACGATGGCCAGTCCTGCGCCAGTACCGCCGTATTCCTCTGTGGAGTGCAACCTCTCAAAGAGCTTGAATATCTTGTCCTTGTACTCTTGCGGGATACCGATGCCGTTGTCCCTCACGATGAACTCGTAGAAGAAGTTGTGGTCCTTATAGGTGATGTCGACGGTAGGCTGCGGGGAGTCGTTGAACTTGATGCCATTAGTTATAAGGTTTTGAAAGACCTGCTTAATCCATGTCTTTTGCACCATGGCCTTGGGCAGATTCTCGTAGCGAACCTCGGCATTTCGCTCCTTGACGTAGTTTTGTATGTCGCCGAGCACCTCGTTGATGAGATTGTTGATGTCGACGAACGAGAAGTCGACGTTCTTGCGCCCTATGCGTGAGAGCGTCAGCAGGTCGTCGACGAGCTGCGACATCGTGGAGACAGAGTTAACGAGCATGTCAAGGAACTCGTTGCCCATGTCGTCAAGCTTGTCCTGGTAGTCGCGCTTGAGGTATGTTGCCAGCGATGAGATGTTGCGAAGCGGTTCCTTGAGGTCGTGCGAGACGGTAAACGTGAAGTTTTGCAGGTCCTCGTTGATGCGTTTGAGCTCGTTTTCCAGCTTCTTCCTCTCCGTGAGGTCAAAGATCGTGATCACAATGAGGTCGGTCTCCGGTATGAAGCTAAACGTGACGCTGCTACACAGGGCGCTTCCGTCCTTTGTATGCAGATTGAGCTCGCGCGTGAGCGGTTTTTTCGTGCCGACGTTCTCCATACGGTTGAGCAGCAGCAGTATCGACTTTCGGTCCTTTGCATCGACGAGCTCGGGCCACTTCATCTCGCCCGTTACCTCCTTCTCCTCATATCCTGTCATCTGTTCGAACTGCTGATTGGCGAGGAGCACGTTGTGCGCGCCATCGGCCATTATCGTCGGAGCACCGCTGTGATTGAATATCTCGTAATAGCGTTCATCGACGTCTCTGAGAAGTGCCGAGCGCACATCGACAAACGATAGGAACCCTACGAGCAAGGCCGCATAGGCCGCGTTGAAGAGCATGGAGGGGAGCGCGTAGGGCGCATACGTTCCCTCAAGCGCACGAATGCCGTAGAGCGTGTCAGCCGCAATGGTCACAAGTGTGAAGACGAGAAGCCATGCCCAAAACGGGCTGAGGCGGTGTTTGATCGTTGCCCACGTGTAGCTGAGGGCAAAGAAGAGCACGGCCAAGTCAAAGACCAGGTAGATGGCAGTCATCCTCATGGTCTGTCCATCGATCGATTCACCGCGGTATCCGAGGAAGTAGTACCCCAGCGCAACTGTCGCAATCATCGTGATGCAGAGGGCGATGGCCTGGGCCCGGGCCTTGACATACTGTCGGAGGACCGGATATGCCGTCACAAGCGCAACGACTAAGATCGCAAATCCGAGCAAGTAGAACACATCGAACGAGAGCGAGTAGGCCAGGACCTCCCCATCGTTGTTCGTGAGTGCCCAGAGCACCTCTGCCAGTGCCCAAGGTATGGGCGCGAACACGAGTATGCCCATCGAACGTTTCAGTGCCCTGACGGAGTAGTTGACGATGACGACGTACCCTGCTATAAACATGAAAAATGGCAGACCGAAGGTAAGCGCATCAGTGTATAGTGCCTCATAGCTAAAATTGAACTGATATGGCAATATTATTAGAGCGAGCAAGATTAGAAAAATGGGCAAGGTTTTTTTTGCGCTATGGGGCATATTATCGTTTAACTTTCCTTAAAGGCTGTATAAATACATTTCTCTAAAAATGCTTACAAACTGTGATTCTAAGCAAAAAAGGAGCGTGAAGAAAAGAGGGTGGTGGCCCGAGCCGGATTTGAACCGGCGAAATACTAGATCTTCAGTCTAGCGCCTTCCCAGACTTGGCGATCGGGCCATTTCACTGCTTTTTATCGCGTATACGTTAAAAAGTTTTCTCTTTTTGCGCATGACATGGAGCCCCGAGCGGGATTTGAACCCGCGGCCTCCCGCTTACCAAGCGGACGCTCTACCATGCTGAGCCATCGGGGCAACACGTAGAAGACCAATTCATTTTTGTTTATAAATTTTACTGATAGCCCTGTTTTGACCCGTATCGTTGATCAAAGAATCATTTCTCTCCCCTAGAACGTGATTTCGAGGGAATCTTAAAAAATGATGAGGTCGTCGTTTCTCTCATGAGCGATTCAAACGATCTCGTGAAATCCGGCGAGCGCAAGATACAGTGGGCAGCATCCCACATGCCTGTCGTCTCCGCCCTGGAAAAACAGTTTGCTTCTCAACGTCCCTTGGAGGGAGCCTCCGTCTCGTGCTGTCTCCATCTCGAGGCCAAGACAGCCTACATGGCCTATGTGCTCCACAAGGGCGGCGCACAGGTAGCATTGTGCGGAAGCAACCCGCTAACGACACAGGATGATGTGGCCTACGCCTTGCATGAGCGGGGCGTCACGGTCAATGCGCGCTACGGCATCGATGACGAGGAGTACTACCGGAATCTTAACAAGACCCTCGACATAGGCCCGTCGGTCATCATTGATGATGGTGGGGACCTGGCGCATCTCGTACACACCGAACGCGACGATCTCTTGCCGTCCGTGCAGGGCCTGTGCGAGGAGACGACGACAGGCGTCATCCGGCTCAGGGCCATGGAGCGCGAGGGAAGCTTGAAGTTCCCTGCGTTTGCCGTCAACAACGCCAAGTGCAAGTACCTATTTGACAACCGGTACGGCACGGGGCAGTCGACACTCGACGGCATCATGCGCACGACCAATCTCATTATCGCAGGCAAGGTGTTCGTGGTGGCCGGATATGGCTGGTGCGGGCGAGGTATTGCCATGCGCGCAAAGGGACTGGGCGCCAACGTCGTCGTCACCGAGGTCGATCCCATCAAGGCCATCGAGGCCCACATGGACGGATTTCGGGTCATGACCATGGACGAGGCGGCCCGAATCGGCGACATCTTCGTCACGGCCACGGGATGCAACAAGGTGATCCGCCAGCGCCATTTCACAACGATGAAGGACGGTGCGATTCTTGCCAACGCAGGACATTTCAACGTTGAAGTCGATGTCGTCGGGCTGGAACAGCTTGCAGAGGAGCAACGGTTCTCTCGCAAGGACATCATGAGCTACCGCATCGGTGATGCGTGGCTCCACCTCCTTGGAGAGGGAAGGCTTGTAAATCTCGCATGCGCCGACGGGCATCCCGCGGAGATCATGGACATGAGCTTTGCCCTGCAGCTGCTCTGTGCAACCCATATCCTCGGCCATCACCTCGAGCCGCGCGTCTACGGCGTGCCGCAGGATATCGACGAACGTGTTGCACGCATGCGCCTTTCGGCGTCGTCGATATCCATCGACGAGCTGGATGAGGAGCAATGCGCCTATCTCTCATCATGGCGTCACGGAACGTGAGCGCGTGGCATAGAAGTATGCCGTAAAAATGACAAGCACGACGAGGAACGCTGCAGCGATGTGGAAGAGGTAGCGTATCGAGTAGAGGTCGGTGACGGCACCGACGATGAAAGGGGCAACATATGCAAGCCCGAACCGGGCAAAGAACATGATGCCATAGACCGTGCCCTTCTGCCCCGTGGGCGCCACCTCCCCTATTATCGTGTTCGTGTAGAGGTTGATCGCAAAGTAGCTGAATCCGAAGAGTATAAGGCCGACAAGCAGGGCTGAATACGTATCTGTCATCATGATCGCGACGCTTGCGAGCGCAAGCAGCGTGGTGACAAGAAATGGCCTGGAGGCGCCGAGCCTATCGCGCAGCTCTCCGGCGATGATCTGGGAGACGCCGCCCATGAGGAGCAGGAGCGTGACGAGCGTTCCGCCCTCGAACGTGTTTTGCTGGAATATTATTGAGGTGTATGAGGGCAGCATCGTGACGATGCCCCGGTAGGCAAGGCCACCAAGCATTGTGATGACGAGCAATAGAAGGAAGGGGCGGGCCAGCATGAACGATCGCCCCCCCTCTTCAGATGGTGGGCTTTCGAAAGAAAATGTGCGCACGGAGACAAGGAGTGCGAGCACGACGATCCCTATGGCGACAAGCAGGAGAAAGACAGGCCGCCATCCCCACGTGTATGCGATAAACCCCGCGGTGATGGGCGCACCTATCTGTCCGACGTTTCCTATCATGCCGTTGATGCCAAAGGCGCGCCCCATCTCGGATGTGTACATGCACGATATCATGTTGAACGCCGAGGGGTGGTACGTGCTCGATGCGATGCCGAGCAGGAGCAGGAATGATACGAACACGTAAGACGATGTAGCGAAGTAGAGGCCCAGGCCTGCCACGATGGCAAGGACGACGCCGATGATGTTGACACGTATCGCACCTATGCGGTCAGAGAGGGGCCCGAAGGGGAGCGCCCCGAGGCCAAAGAGGATGCCCGACGCGGTCACTGCCAGCGATATGAGCGTGAAGCTCAGGCTGAACTCGTCCCTGAGCAGGAGGAGCAATGGAGGTATCGATAACATGCATGCGTGGCTGTATGCATGCCCCAGCGACGAGATGAGGAGCACGCGGCGTCGGGAGTGGGTCATCACCGCTCACCTGCAACTACCTTCCATGCCCGCCTGAGCGCCTCAGGCATGGCGCCACCGGCCGGGCCGTGCCCCGTCGCGAAGTGCATGCTGCCGCCACCCCTCCCTTCAATGGGGGCGAGGGCTTCGTTCATTGCATCACGCACATCGATGCCGCTGTCCTTTGATGAGGCGAAAAAGAGGGTAGCACCCCGGGATGAGCATGTCGCCGCCAGCGCAACGCACCGTTTAGTCGTTACAGCAAGGCGTGCGAGTTCCCTGGCGCGTTCCACCTCGTCATAACTGGCGCTGACGATCTTTACGCCGTCCACGTTCCATGCATCGTGCAGCGCTTTCTCGAGGTCCAGGCGCGCCCGTTGTCTCATGAGATCCTGCGTGCGTCGATAGAGGGCCTCCTTTTCCTCTTTTAGCGCGCAGAGCCGCTCATCAAGTGATGAAGGAGGGGCGTCAAGACGCGCTGACATCGCATTGATGACAGCCCCATGCTCCCTTAGCAATGTAAGGCACCGCAAGCCGCAAACGAACTCAATGCGCCAGCAGTGTCCCTTCTTGTGCCAGTGCGGTATGTGGACGAGTCCCACCTCCGCGCTGCTGGAACAGTGCGTTCCTCCGCATGGTGTCTTCTCGATGCCCTCGATCTCGACGATGCGTACGTCGTTTCCCACTGTCGGAGCCTTTCGAAGCTTTCCGATATCGACTGTACGTACGACATAGCAATGGATGGGATGATCCTCTCTGATGATCGCATTTGCCTCATCCTCGATCGTACGAATATCGTCTCCCGTGAGCTCAGTAATAGGTATGTCTATCGTGGAATGTCGCGCGCCTATGTGGAGCGACTCCGTTTCGGCGCCGAAATGTCTGAATATGACGTGGGAGATGATGTGCTGGCCGGTATGCTGCTGCATGTGGTCGATCCTTCTGTCCCAGTCGAGCATGCATTCGACCGTCCTGTCAGTACACCGACCTTCGATATGATGGAGCACTTCACCGTCGTTTGCACACACATGCGTGACCCTGTGGCCCGCTATGGTGCCTGTGTCGCACGGCTGACCGCCGCCTTCGGGATAAAAACAGGTCGTGTCGAGTACGAGGATGTCGCCGTGCGTTCCTGTTTCCTTTCGTACGACGGTGCTCACACATCCGCGCATGTATGCATCGTCAAGATAGAGCTTGTTTGTCATCAGATCACTCGAGCAACACAAGCGAATACCAGTTCTCCTCGTCGTCTGGACATACGAGAGTCTTTAGGGGCAGTCCCAGTGCATGGACCGTGGCGAACACATCGATCCCCATTGCCTGCATAGATGGACGCGCCTTGTACTGGTACGGGCATGGATCGGGGAACATGCATGGTTCGCAGAGGTGACATCCCGCAATCGAGAATGCGAAGTAAAGGCCGTCGTAATACGCCTGGCGTTCGATGGAAAACGAGATCTCCTGATTCTTATTTTCCGTTGGCGCATGTATGAGCATTACGGTGGAGTACCTGTCAAGCATCTTCTTGAACTCGTTCAGGGGGATCCTCCCAGGTGTCGACGGGCACGTCCATTTCCTCCCCCATTCCTCGCAGCCGTACTTGCACTTGAGATAGCAACGGGGGTCGAGCCTTATATCGTCTGGCGTGATGAAGCGAACATGTCGCGCACCCTGTTCATATGCCATCGCCTCGTAGCGTTCGTATCTCTCATCTCCGTCCATGATATCACAGAGTAGATATGTGAATGGGTTTAAATTATTTCTCTTTTTCTAGGACAACCTTTATAATCCTCCCTTTGTCATCTCTAATGGGATAGTAATGGATTCTTATGAGTGTTACATCAAGGCAGGAGAGATCGTGCGGCGTCTGAAGGAGGAATCCCGACCGCTAGTGGTCGAGGGGGCACGCTACGTGGACGTCGCCAACTTCATAGAGGACAAGACGAGGGAGTACGGCGGGGCGCCCGCTTTCCCGGTCAACATCTCGGTCAACAACATCTCTGCCCACGATACGCCCACGCTCGACGATCCGCGTACCTTCACGAAGGGGGATTATGTGAAAATCGATATGGGCGCGCACGTGGGGGGATACATCGCGGACACAGCGTACACGGTCCGTGTCGATAGCCCTGACGACGACCTCGTCAAGGCGAGCAGGGATGCACTTAAGGCGGCACTCGAGGTCGTGCGACCCGGCATCCAGACCAACGAGATCGGTGCTGTCATCGATGAGACAATACGCTCGTATGGGCTTGTTCCAATCGAGAACCTCACCGGCCACGGGCTTGAGCAGTATGTGGCCCATAGCGCCCCCTCGATTCCGAACCTCGACGTTGGCGCAGGGGTCAAGCTCAAGGAGGGTGATGTGATCGCTATCGAACCGTTTGCCACCGACGGGGCAGGCAGCGTCATGGACGACGAAACGTACCTCATATTCAAGTATATCTCGGACAGGCCGGTGCGACTTCAACTCGCACGAAAGATGCTAGCCACCATCAAGAACAATTACAATACGCTGCCCTTTGCGCAGCGATGGCTTTCCAAGATATATTCCAAGCGCAAGGCGGAGTTTGCGCTGAAGTATCTCGTACGGTCCTCATCGGTATATGCGTTTAGCGTGCTTAAGGAATCAGATGGCGGAAATGTCACCCAGGCAGAGCATTCGCTCATCGTGCGCGAGGATGGGCCCGAGATCTATACCTAGCGGCCCTGTGTGCCTCCACCGCGTGGATACCGGGGTCCCATAGGCTAAGCTTTATAAATGGATGAAAGGAAAGATTCGGATGGTGATTGTGTGCAGAATTTACCCCAAAACGTACAACAAGAGATAACGCAGTTCCAACAGCTGGAACAGCAGTATCAGATGATCGCTTCTCAGTTACAGTCTGTCGACGCGGAGCTCAAGGACATCGACTCCACCCTCGAAGAGCTTGGAAAGCTCACGAACGAGGAGGTATACAAGAGTGCGGGTTCCGTGCTTTTCAAGAGCGACAAAGAGACAGTGGAGAAAGAACTCTCAGAGCGAAAGGAGACCCTCTCGTTGAGAAAGACGACGCTCGAGCGCCAGGAAACCCGATTGAGGACAAAGCTCCAGGAATCCCAGAAGAAGATACAGGAGATGCTTGGAACATCTGGTTCATCGGCTGGCGCACAAGGAAGTTAAATGAGCTCATGTGAATCCGTGCGGCTCTTTCTCGAAAAGAGCCGACACCTCTTGATTTTATGTCATAGCAACGCTGATCCGGACGCCCTAGGTTGCGCCCTATCGATCAAACGGTATTATTCAAAAAAGGATGTCTCCATACGTTGTGACGGCATCTCCCGTTCGGCATCGCTTTTGCTCCATGAGCTTGACGAGTCGCTTGGTGTTCTATCCGTCGCACCCGATGCGATTCTCGTCCTCGACACGTCGTCCCCCGCCCTTCTCGAGGGATGCAGGGATCTCCTTGCCGGGACGGACAATCTCGCTATCATCGACCATCACGCGACGACCGCCTTCGATGCTTGCGTGGCGTATCGCCGATGTGCCACATCGAACGCCGAACTGGTATGGGAGGTGCTTGGCAAGCCTCGCGACACCGTCATCAGGACGGCGCTTATCGCCGGCATCGTGACCGACACGGGACACCTTCGCTATGCGACGCGTGAGACCTTTGCCACACTATCAGAGATGGTCGGCGACGATATCAATTTCCAGGACATCTACACGATGTTTCGGGAGGAGGTGTCGTATTCGCAAAGGATCGCCCTGTTCAAGGCACTGCAGCGCATGCGCGTCGTTCGGGCTGGTTCATACATCGTGGTAAAGACATCGATAGGATCGTTCGAGTCGTTTATCGCCCGCAACATACTGAATCTTGGTGCCGACGTGGCCATCATCGTTAATGACAAGAAGGGCCAACGCATCGTTGGACGCGCAGGGACCAGGGCGATCGAACAAGGGGTCGATCTGTCGGCCATCATGCACGAGGTTGGGCTTGAGTTCGACGGGGACGGCGGTGGACATCCGCCCGCGGCTGGCGCCAAGAACGTTTCAGACTTCAAGAGTGCCACAGATCGCGTGCTCGACACCGTTGTGACAACGCTAAGGGGAAAACGGAAATGAAGGAATCTACCCGGGAGCTGTTAAGGAAACAGCGATATCAGCTGGTGGGCGACCATTCCGCCGTGAAACTGTGCCATTGGCTGAAGGAGAGCCTGATGCGCGACCGAGTCTGTTACAAGCAGAAGTTTTATGGCATCAAGTCGCATCGCTGCCTCCAGATGACGCCTGCTGTCAACTGGTGCACGCAAAAATGCCTCTTTTGCTGGAGGCCGGTACGTTTCACCGAGGACGTACCGCCGGACGTCGATGCACCCAAGTACATCGTCGAAGAGTCGATCGAGGCACAGCGTACGCTGCTGTCTGGATACCAGGGCGTGCTCGACCGCGTCAACAAGAAGAAGCTCGAGGAGGCGCAAACCCCAAACAACGTGGCGATTTCGCTTTCGGGCGAACCCACATGTTATCCTCTTCTTCCCGAACTGATAGAGGAGTACACGAAGGAGGGATTCACCACGTTCCTTGTTACCAACGGTACCAATCCGGACGTGCTTCGCGACATGGACCCGCTTCCGTGGAACCTCTACGTGACGCTTCCCGCTCCGTCAAAGGACATCTATCAACGATTATGCAATCCGACGATCCCTGACGGGTGGGAACGCATCAATGAGACCCTAGAGCTCTTCGAGTCCCTTGATACCAAGAAGGTCATGCGCCTCACCATGGTCAAGGGCATTAACATGGTCGATCCCGCAAACTACGCACAACTCATCGAGAAGGCGAGCCCAACATACGTCGAGGTCAAGGCATATATGTTCGTGGGATTCTCGCGTGCACGGCTTACCATCGAGCACATGCCTCGCCACGAGGAGATACGCGAGTTTGCCGACAGGATCGCTTCCGAATCTTCGTATCGGGTCGTCGACGAGTCTCCGGAGAGCAGGGTCGTGCTCATGAGCAGGTGATACGGTTGTCTGAACGTGCGCATGTGGCGGGATTGTGCATTGCGGTGCTTCTTCTCCTCGCGCCCTGTGCCACATTTGCTCAGGATGCCAACGATTACGAGTTCACCTCAGACACCGAGATTGTGACATCCAACGGCTGGACGCATGAACTTACGTATCTGGCCGACTACACTGTCTCGGGCACCGTCGTGGGCATCGCCTACTACGATGAGGAGACGACGGTATTTTCTCCAATGGACGTTGCCATCGCATGGGGAGACATGGAAGACCCCAGGGCGCTCGACTCACTCACCGTGACGATGGGCGACCGTCGCCTGACGTATCAATGGCGCTCCGTTGGCGACACGTTCTCGCAGGAATATGTTACCTCCCACATCTCCAATACGCATGTCATCCCTCGAACGCCCGGGATCTACGAGGAATGCATGAGCCTCAAGGTCGGTGACCAGGTCTCCCTTTCGGGACGCCTTGTCGATGTTGACGGCACGAAACGCGAGGGCACCCATATCTACCATTCACACTGGGGGCCGTCGAGCACATCCGTTCATGACACGGGTGATGGTGCCTGTGAGATACTGGTCGTGGAAGGCATTGACATGATGGGTCCAGAGACATATGAGGAAACGCACGAGCGCACACCAGTCGTTGAACAGATACGCACGCATCGCGCGGTCTGCACTGCGATATCATGGAAGATCGGGTATGAGGGACCGTATATGCCTGCGGTCGCATTTCCAAGGGGCGGTGTACGTCTTGGCGCCCGCTTGACTCCTTGAGCTTGCGACTTCCCCAAAACCAGGGATCTATGGTTCTGGGAATCGCTTCCTTTGGCGCAAGGCTTTATTAGGAGGCACGCTTTTCCTTTTCCATGGACGAACGAGCAAAACACAGAAAAAATCTTGGGCCCGGGACCAAGGTCACCATCTGCCTCAACGAGGACAGATCTCGATTCATTGATGGGAATGTCAAGGACCTTCTTACACGAAGCGCATACCATCCTCACGGTATCAAGGTACGGCTTACGAATGGCAATGTGGGTCGCGTCAAGGAGATCCTTTCTTAACCGGTCGCACGTGGCCATCCATCTCTTTTGGCAGTTCTTGTGATATCCCAATTGTTTCATGCAAAGGCGGATGGTCCGAAAACGGAGGGGATATGTGATCAGTACGACGATTCGAATACGCGCTCGGCCCCACTGGACAGCGTGCGAAAAATACCATAATAACATATTTAAAGGACGGTCGAGACGTACGTGCAGGTGAGTGCCATTATTCAAAAGATATCAATTCGATCAATCGATGCAAAACGGTTCGTCATGGGCCCAGAGGCCATGCGCAATACCAAGATCACGACGAGCTCGAGCATCACGTCGTTGCACACCGATGCGTCGATGCTCTTTGTTGGATTCGTCTACTCAGTCGACTACTATCCAAACGTTGCTAGCATCAAGATCGAAGGCGAGATTCGCTACGCAGACCCTCCGCTCGAGGGCATCGACGTTACGAACAAGAAACTGCCACAGGCACTTTCCCGTGAGATTCATACGGCCATCCTTCGGTTTTGCATACCCGAGCTAGTCCTCCTTTCGAAGCAGCTTGAGTTGATACCGCCGATACCAATGCCCAACATGGAGTCGAAAAAGGAAGGCTACCCCAAGGTGAACGACAACAAGTACGATTACAGGTGATCCCATGCTCCCCATTGAGGATATTCGAAAGCGTGCGCAAAAGGATTTTTTTGAGGTATGGAAGGAGACAGGCTCCTACTTCGAGGGCGAGCGGACGTTTACCCTTCCCGAACGGCGGGGGAAGGAACACCTTCTCTCCAAGTACGCGCTCAAGTCACGCGACATCCTTTTAGAGATGGGATTCGACGAGGTCTACCTCAAGCAGTTCTTTTCCAAGGATCACGTCATGAAGCAATACGGTCCCGAGGCGCCAGCGATCCTTGACAGGCTCTACTTCCTGGCTACCCTCCCAAGACCTGACATCGGCATATCGGAGGAGAAGCAGGCATTCATCCTCGAGAAGGTGCCCCAGCTCGATATCGAGAAGCTCAAGCAAGTTTTTCGCGACTACAAGCTTGACAAGATCGACCCCGGAGACCTGAGCGAGGAGCTAGCCACACGATTGAAGGTCTCTCCCGAGGACGCCATGTTCCTGCTCAGGGAGGCGTTCCCCGAAGTGCTCGACCTCTCGCCCGTCTCATCCGACCAGGTGCTCAACTCCCACTTCACCACCGCTTGGTTCCCGACGTTGGCGCAGCTCGTTGACAAGGCGCCGTTGCCGGTGATGCTCTTCACATCCGGATGGCGCTACCGGCGCGAGCAGCGCGAGGATCCCATGCACCTGCGCGCCCATTACAACATCTCGATGGTGGCCATGGGCGAGGGACTTACCATCGCCGACGGGATGTATATCACCAAGGAGTTCTTCACTCGTATGGGGTTTGAGAAGCTCAAGTTCAAGAAGAAACCGAATCAGGCGATCTACTACGCATACGGCACCAATTACGAGGTATTCGTGAAGGACGACCGATTCGGATGGGTGGAGGTGACAGAGATTGGCATGTACTCACCCATAGCGCTCGCGCAATACAACATACCATATCCCGTATTCAACTCGGGCCCCGGGCTTGGACGGCTCGTCATGCTCATGGAGGACGTCGACGACCTCCGAGAGCTGCACCATCCCGAGTTCTACTCATACTCGTTTTCCGATCAGGAGATCGCTTCGATGTTAACGATCGTCAATCGACCGAACACCGCGGACAGCAACGAGTTCATCGATTCGGTGCGTTCAGCTGCACATGAACACAAGGACGCACGGAGCCCATGCGCCTTCACCGCTTATGAGGGTGAGTTCCTTGGAAGAAGGATTAAGGCGCAGATCAACGAGCGCGAGGAGGACAAGTCACTCCTTGGCCCTGCCGCATTCAACGAGCTATATGTGCATGAGGGAAACATCTACGGAATCCCCCCAACGGGCCTCTCGAAGAAGCACGAGGCAGTCGTATCGGATGGCGTGAGGACGTCGCTTACCTACATGGATGCTTTCCTGGCGTATGTGTCATACGAGCTTGAGCTGCTCGCCGAGCAGGGGTTCGTGGGTAAAAAGGAGTTCCGTCTTGGCATGGTCAAGCGTCTTTCCGATATCAACGTATCCATACCAGAGGAAGTGCGCACCTTCATCCAGATGAAGAACAACAAGATCGATGTGCGCGGTCCCGTCTTCTTTACCATCGAGGTAACGTTGGAATAATTCAAAGGAGCAAGCGGACCGCCTCAAGGACGCCAAGACCGCACCGTTTGCTGGCCACGATCCCATTACGCGACCGCGTAAGGTCCTTTATCGACGGCGAGGCATTGGCGACCGTCACGGGCAACCCCGCGATGGAGAGCATCTCCCTGTCATTTTCCCCGTCCCCGAACGCAATGGTGGTGGCAAGCGAGAGCGTCCCCTGCCGTTCAAGATGCTCAAGCGCACGCCCCTTGTCCTGACCCTTCGGCACGGTATCGATGGCATCGCTATGGGCGACCGTGTAGAGCGGTGCGTTGGTGTCGTGTATCAGCTCGTCGAGGTGACGCTGCATCTCGGGAATATCCCTAAGCACTGTCGGAAAGAGGGTAAATATCGTCTCCTTTGGTTCTTCCCAGACCCTGTTTCCCGATGGCATGTAGACGAGTTGTCCCCCTTCATATGAACAGTACCGTTGTTTGAACGAGCGCGCTATCTCGCCAATCGATGGCCCATGATCGTTTAAGATGTCCTTTCTCAGGTTCGACGGGTAGAATATGATGCCACCGTTTTCCGCAATCACTACCGTATCGTCCTGGAGGAGATGGGAAAACGAAAGGCCACCAACAGTGTACCAGTAGTTCTTGCCTGAGGAGTATATGACATGCACGCCACGGTCGATCAGGAGTCTCACCGCTTCCTTTCCCTCGTGCGTGAGGAATCCATTCTCAAGGAGGATGCCGTCGAGGTCGAATACGGCCGTTTCATACTTCACGGCGCACACCACCATCCACGCCGCACTCGTGAACGAATGGGGAGTGGCGTCTCAATGCCTTTGCAACGCGCGACGTGGCATAACCGGTCTCACAAACGGCGGCTATGCATCCTCCGCATCCCGCGCCCGTGACCTTTGCTGCATCGGCGCCCGCGGAGAGCGCCATCTCGATGAGGCGTTCGTTGTCAAGGGTCGATCGGTCAAACGATCGGATGATATCCTGATTGCGATTGACCACGGATATCACGGTGTCATAGTCCTCGTCGATGAGCGCCACCCGCAGCGTGCGCGTGATGTCATCAAGCTCGCTGATGCGCGTGGATATGCTTGTGTCGCCACACAGATAACTCTCATAGAGATCTGCATTGGCATCACCCGAACAATGCCGTGCGCCCGTATGCGCGATGACGACATGATACGGGAACGAGAGCGGTTCGACGACTGCATAGGGTTCCTGGCCGAGGGGATAGTTGTGCTTTCCCTTGAAGTCCATGAACACGCATCCACCGAACGTAGCACAGTATTGGTCCTGGTATCCGTTCATGAGCCCCATGCCGCGGGTCTCTATGCGCTGTGCCATCTCTGCAAGGAGATACGGTGTTACGTGGTTTTCATTGAGGTCATGTATGGCTGCGATGGTTGCAACAGAAAACGATGCGGATCCCCCCAGCCCGCTTGAAGGGGGGATCTCAGAGGATGTAGAAACGATCACATCCCTTTTGGGATGATATGTCTTGAGTATGTTCCGTAGCAATCGATATTCATCCTCGACAGCGTCGTTTAGGCATACCTCGCCATATCCCAGGTCCACCATCGTGCCGTGATCGCTTTCCTCGAGGTTGCACCGTGTCCTTATATCTATGGCCATCGAGAGCGTCGTGAGCCCGAAAATATCTGCCGCTCCGCCTGAAAGGTCAACACGTGCAGGTGCCGACCATGCGATGCGTTCCATGTGCACCCTTTCAACTCATGCATTATAATAGTTTTTATTTTTTCTCAATCAACCGTTCGCATATGTAGGAAAGGAGTAAAGAAAACTACTAATATATGTACACCATCTATTCTATGGGATTAGATTTATAAAAGATATTGAATACTAACATCATCAAAATCGGAGAGTGATATCGTGAACAAGGCAGTATGGGTACTTATTGGCATTGTGCTAATCGTTGTAGGCGTATTTCTTGCCGTTCCGTACGGTGGTATCGATTGGTCCCAGGAACTGATCGATTTCATCAAGGGCGGCCTTATAATCGTATTGATAATGGCTGGTGCATTTGCCTTTGTTATGGCAAAGCTCGAATAAAAAAAGCTTGACAGTAAGCTTTTTAAAGCTCAGATAAATAGCTATCTCTGCTTCATTGGGCCCGTGGTCTAGTTGGCTATGACGTCGCCTTGACATGGCGGAGGTCTCGTGTTCAAGTCACGACGGGCCCACCAGTTCTTCTTTCCCAACCTTTATCTTGAACGTTTTGTGCGCTATTTCGTTTTTATATAATTCAAAAAAATCGTTTTTTGAGTCAATGTCATTAGTTTCATTGGATTCTTTGCGTATTGTATCATTTTCTTACGTTCTTTAATTATATCAACATTATACCAAAAGGTTTATATACTGTGTATTCATATTTATTTGTATACAGGTATTACGATACCTATATATCTAGTAAATGAGGAATATCTAATACTCAAGTTTTCCTCATAGGGGTGTGGTCTTACATGTTGACAAAAATGTTGTTCGTCTTCGGCGTGCTTGCTGGGATTTTAGTTCTGGCGTTGGAAAATCCCATCGTCGTTGCAAATGCTCTCTGGCTGCTCTATGTTGGCGCCGCACTTGTGAGCATCGGTACTATAGCAACAACGAAGCTTTCTTCCTACAATACGAATACGTGGAATCCAAAACCAATGCACGTTTCAGACAAATCCACGAACATCAGGGATGTTCGTGGCTCCACTTACGTTTACCACTGAATTTTTATCAACATGTGAGGACATCCCTCACCTTCTTTTTTCAAAAAATTAATATACTGTTAGATTTTTCCAGAACGTATGGAACTCAACCGCTGCAAGAAGGAATACACTGATGCGACTCACAGAGTGGTATCCCCCGAGACGACCCTTTCGAACATCAAGGACAAGATGGGGTCCATAGGGGTCAGCCGTGTTCAGGACATCACCGAAATGGACCGGATCGGTATTCCCGTTTTCCTCGCATTCCAGCATCTTCCCACCACCCCTTCACAAGCAATCTTCAAGGGCAAGGGGGCATCGCCTACGGAGGCCACCGTCTCTGCCATGATGGAGGCCATTGAACGGTACAGTTCGACATATCGTGAGGATAACGTGCTCCTCGCGCCAGCCTCCAAGCTGGATTGCGACCACATCGATCCTGCTGCTCTCGTGTTGCCCCCCACAGCACGATATGATGATGCGATGACACTGGGCTGGACGCTGGGTCACGACCTTCTTGCAGAAAGGGAGCTCTACATACCCTCCAACGCAGTATTCCACCCGTATCCCCCCACACACGGGTGGCTGTTTCGCTCGAACACGAACGGCATGGCATCAGGCAATTGCCTCGAGGAGGCCATACTCCACGGATTGTGTGAGGTCGTCGAACGTGACGCATGGTCCCTGGCAGAGTTTGGAAGCAATGTTTCTCCCGACCTTGCAATCGACACGAATGAGTGTCACATCTCCGCGCTTCTCGACAAGTTCAACGATGCAGAGGTCGATGTTACTGTTAAGGACATCACGTCCGATATCGGGGTCCCGACGTTTGTTGCCGTCGTCGACGATGTTAAGACAAAGGATCCCACGCTGCTCACAATCGGCGTGGGTTCGCACCTGAGCCCCCATGTCGCGCTTGTCAGGGCACTGACCGAGGTGGCGCAAAGCAGGTTGACACAGATCTACGAAAATGAGCACAATCCCTCCCAGGCAACGTTCAAACGAAAGCTGGGATATGATCGCATCAAGGGCATGAACAAGAAGTGGTATGCAAAAGGCCCCTCAACGGTCGATTACTCCCAATATGGGGACCACTCGACACCATATGTGCTTGATGACATCAACGTCATACTCGATCGCCTCAGGCCGCTCGTACCACATGTGGGCGTCGTCGAACTCACGCGTCCTGACATTGAAATCCCTGTCGTTCGCATCGTGGTCCCTGCCCTTGAGCAATGTTCTGTCGATAGGGACCGCGTGGGCTCACGCCTCAAGCGTTACCTTGGCATGCAAAATCAGCAGTAGACATGTGCGTTCATTCGTAGTATCTTCACCAGCCTGATACCAAGCAAGGAAAATATGAGCGCATTTGACGCCGTATGTATCAGGCCGAACGGGTAGAACGTGGGGGGCATGAATCCGTACTGCATGTAGAGCGCCACAGGAAGCGGTACACCGAGCACGAGCCAAGTCGCCGTTATGACGGTAAAGAGGTCAAAGGCTATCGTGACGAGGATGCCACAGTACATGTAGTCCCGTTTCGAGTTGAAGCCACCCTTTGCATAGAGGTAGGTTATGATGGCAACGAGGCCGAAACCAAGGGAAATGAATGGTGTCCACGGACCGAAGCCGATATAGGTGTCGGCGATCATGTTTGCCGCCACACCCGTGACAAACCCTAGCTTCACCCCATAGACGACCGTTACGATAAAAATCCAAAAAGTGAGAACCTCTACGTTTGGTATCACTGCCATCGTTATTTTGAGCACTGCACCTAATGCTATGAATATAGCCAAGAGAACTATCTTCTTGCTGCCGTTGTACTTTTTTAGAACTGGCTGAGCGTCCATTTCACTACGTCTCCATCAGAGAGCAGCTGCGCTTCAGCTCCGGCAGAAGCGTATTCTCCGTTCATGGTGTAGGTCCACCATAGATTCTCACCCGCATCCTGTGCGATGTCGTTGATGCTTATTACCATCTTGCCGTAGTCAGAGTCCTCGGTGACAACATCGGTCTTTTCCATCAGAAGGTCAAGCACCGTTGAATTCTCTGGCATACCGACATCCTCGAACGTCTCTGCTTCCTTGAGTCCATTGTACTCCACTATAAGTGTGACCGTTGCTGCGGCGGAATCCTGCTGTGTGTACATATAGGTACCCGCGCCTGCAATGATCAGGATTATCACTACAATGGCCCCTACCATGATATTTCTACTGTCCATTGGTAACACCATGGATGGATAAACTATCCATATTAATAAACTTTTCCTTTTTGTTACGGTTCAGTAAAAAAGAAAGGGGATTGCGCAGGGTCACCTGCGCTTTTTCCACTCTGCGAGCGGAATGCCGTACTCCTCCTCGAACTTCGGTCTGTGGATGGAGTTGTAGCTGCAAAACGGCACGATGCGGCCGTCTGGAAGACCGTAGTGAATGCCGCATCGCTGGACGCGTTCCACATCGAAGTTGTACGGGTCCATGAAATGCATCGCACCCAAAAAGAGCGTGTTGTTGTGGAATGCGGCCGTATCCCCAACCGTCCCGTTGGTCAGGATGTTAAGGAGCAGGTTGCGCAGATTCACTCCGGGCGGCGCCTTGCTGTTGTCGATGAGCTTTGGCAACTCACGGCTGAGCTGCGTTACTGCCTTGACCTTGGCGATCCTATTGCCGTTGAAGATGTGTTCCCTCATCGAGTTCAGCAGGTCAAAGAGCCCATCAACATCCACGAACCTGTTGATGGGTATAAACTTTCCATTGCTCTTAAACACATACGTGCCCACGCCACAGTGCGTGTGACAGGTAAGATTGATCTGTGGTTTTTTCTTCCAGGCCGCGACGAACTCAGAGATTGATGAAACGCAGGGAACGGGATACAGGTCTCTCTTTCGGATTTCCCCGTCCGTTTGTTCCTCGAGAAGCCTGCCAAGGTCGGGCAGCGTTATGCGCATCTGCTTTAGCTCATCCTTGTTGATGCGCCCTGCAAATGACACGGGTTGGAAGTTGACACCTTTTATGATGTCGTTGTTTTCCATAGCGAATCGCACGATGTCGCCAACCTGGTCGTCGTTGGCACCCCTCACGAGCGTTGGGACGAGCACGATCGAACGGTATCCTACCTTTCGCATTACCTCAAGCGCCTTGAGCTTTTCTGGAAGTGCGTTGTATCCGCGCGCCATTTCGTATGGTTCCTTCTTGACGCCGTCAAACTGAAGGTAGACCGTGTTGATGCCGGCATCGAGCAAATCCTTTGCAAATGCCTCGTCCTTGATGAATCGCTTGCCGTTGGTGGCAACTTGAATTTGTGAGAATCCGAGCCGCTTCGCTTCACGCACGATGTCGGGGAAATCGTCCCGAATCGTAGGCTCACCGCCAGAGAACTGCACGGCCCAACAGCGAACCGGCTTTTCCTTGGCGAGTGTCTTGAGAATCTTTGTTATCTCCTCGCGAGTGGGTTCAAGCACAAATCCCGCTGCTGCAGCATTGGCAAAACAAATAGGACAGTTCATGTTGCAACGATTGGTAATATCGATATTGGCGAGAAGGGTTGAGGTAAAGTGATTGTCGCACAACCCACAGTTATAGGGACATGTGGTTGAATATGTGGTCTGAGGATTGTCGAGGCCGCTACCGTCGTGCGCGTAATTCTCTGCCCAGTGGTAGTATTCGGCATCAGACCATACTACATCGCTGTAATGACCATGCTCTTCGCATTCTTTTTCCATGATCACCTTGTTGTCATCGGTCTCATAGAGCGTTGCCTCGATAACCTTGAGGCATTCTGGACACAGCGATTTCGTCTTTTTTATTTCTTTCATGGATTCACCCCAACGTCTGACACGTATGGTATCGTCAGGCGCGATGTGCTATTTCTTCGTGCTTTATTTTACCGATGGAACATATTTGGATTTCTTTACCTTGAAGGTTTAAGGTAGCATTTCTTTTATATAATTTGTGTCGATTTAATGAATCATTCTTTCAATTAATTCTGGTAGTCGTCTAAACTTGTTTGTAGTCAAGAAAAATGTTTCTATTTATATATTGATTATATTATTTTATCAAGAAGGTATGGAGTAATTGTGGACTCAATTACCGCAGCAACAAGGAGCAAGATAATGACAAGGTACATAAGCCCCCATGATTTAAACGCTTCCCGGAGCCGGGCATATAGCGGTTCGGGCCCGTCCCCTGTTTTACGCACCGTCTCCGTGATGCCACGAACGATACAAGCGTTTACCTTGAGGCCTATCGCCGCAGCTATGATGATGGCAGGTATCTCGAAAATGCCATGAGGGGCGATGCCAACCACGAGGTAGGAGAGCGGTTTGTTTACGATAGCCCCTATGACGCCCACGATGGCACCGTTTAGCACCATGGCAAAGAGCGCGTAAATTCCTCCAAGGAGCGGGACGAGCGCAATGGCGAGGCCCACCGTTATCGCTGTACGCGTGTTGTTCCCAAAAAGGATGATTCCCATCTGCCACCATGGCTTCCCCTCAGATGCGTCCGCTAGCTGGCCGAGGTCCTCGACCGACTGTTCGACAATGCCCCGTACTTCCTCCTGTACCACCACGCCGGTTCCCATTCCGACGAGAAACATGACCGCAGCGAGCGTTATGTAGCGCCTATCCTCCTTTAGCTGGGTCTTGACATTGCCCCAGATGCCTTTTTTGTAGAGCACGATGAGGAGAAAGAGCGATACGAACGTTTGCATGGCGTCGATAGCAAGCCTGTTCGAAAACACCGTCTCATCAGTGGCCATGAGCTGTGTGGCAACAAGCGCACCTGCGAGGAGCAGTGTGGCCCCGCCAGCAAAGAGCACGTTGTAATAGTAGCTCGATACGTCGGTGGCTGCCCTCCAGAGGAACGAACCGAGGAAGTATGCAACTATTACGGCAAGGGGAACCAGGAGAAGGATGAGCATGTTCATTGTGTTTCAACCCCAAAAGGGAGCACGTCCTGGCCAAAGAGTTGGCGCAACAGTTCTGTGGCATATTCTCCCCGCGGGAGGAAAAACGTTACGATGCATTTTTTTGCATCAAACATCTCGTCTTCATCGATGGTGTATTCCAGGTCGGAGAATCGCCCTACGACCTCGCGCGTGGACCCCGTTGATGAGAAGGGACGATGGTCGTGATTCTCGAAGTCGGGGCAGGATAGACCCTCTTCTGTCAAGACCTCACGCGCGATCTCCCCCATGCGTGAACGCGGGAATATCGTCTTTGATCCGATGAGCGGTGCGGCAAGGCTCACGGTTTGTCTTAGAAGTCCTCGCACCTTGGCCATGTTTGATGAGTTCACGAACGTCGTCGCCTTGCGTTCGAACTTATCGATCATGATCATGTCGCCTATCTCGACCTCGTTTGGCGGGATCTCTTGTACCCTGCGCCTGACGATCTCGTTGAAGAGCTCTGCCTGGTACGCATGGATGAAAAGCGTTTGCAATCGCTCAGGCAGCGCCTTGAAACTTTCAAGGTATGTGCTACCCTTGTGCCCAAGCTGGAAAAGCATTGCTCGCTCGTACTTGAGCGAATGCGGAAATTCTTCGTAAGCCCTTTTAAAGTCCTTCGAGTCCCAGAGCTCTCTTCGGATGTCTGCGTGAGGATCGTCCGGGTACTGTTTGGCAAGAAATGTGAGTGCTGCTTGTTCGTATTCCTTCTTGACGAGATGGCGACCTACGTCGGCGGTGATGGGACGTTGTATGCCAAATCGTTGGTGTCCGAAGTAATTGATGAATCCATTATACGATGAAAAACGTTCAAGCGACGCATCGAGGGTGTGTTTAATCTGTGATGCGTCCCATTGTATATCACGCACGACCACCTCGAATCGATTACCTTTGAGGTCACCTATCGAGATACAGTCACCCTGCATGATGGATGTTATCTCGACGCGAGGAAGACGCACATTCTCGAGCTGTTCAGGATCGACACCCTTTACCGACATCCACTGTGTCGTACGTGCAGCAGTGTCTTTGAGACCGGCATATCCTATCCTCTTTTGTGAGACCATGAGCCTTTTGGCAAGCTCCTTGACGAGAAGTGTGGTGTCCCAACCACTTTTCGTCACGCTAAAGACGAGGCAATCGTCCCTTTCGTGTGTGATCTTCGGAGACTCGACAACGCGAAAGTCATCATGGGTCGCTTTTATCAACATTATGAGCAAGTATGATAATCCCTTTTTTATAGTTGCTGTCCTCACCACTCGGATATATGGCCAAGTTATCACCCAGGCTTTGCACATAACGTCGTATCTTTTCATGTGTTTTCGTACGCAGTGCCAAGCGGTATGCATATCAATGCGGGTGGCATCCTCTACCTCCTCCGCGAGCACATCGGGAAATGTTTTTTGGATGTTATATGCAGCGTTCACGTCAGCTTTGGAAACCCGTCTTCCCGGTGATGAACAAGCACACCTGCGGACGCGCAACGCCGCAGCGCCGCCTGGCGGGTGCGATACGCGTACACGAAAGAGACTGGGAAGAAGTCTCATATATGGAATATGCACGGTATAGCCTAAACAACCGAAAAAGGAAGCGAGTGCTTAATCTTTGTTCATTGAGGACTTTATGTTCAATAATGCCATTATATACAAAGCTTTTTTCTACGAAAAGTTTTTAAATCGAAAAATTGGTGTCATCTTACTGTGCCGTCATAGCTCAGTCGGTAGAGCGCCCGCCTGTTAAGCGGATGGTCGCAGGTTCAAGTCCTGCTGACGGCGCCATTTT
>RXIG01000014.1 GCA_004212155.1 archaeon | reverse complement strand
AGAACTCCTGGCGCACGATGTAGTTGGCCCGATTGTAGACGTTCTTTGCCAGGTGGCACCAGCGGGAGAAGTGGCTGTCCCGCAGCGCC
The DNA here is from genome assembly GCA_004212155.1 of archaeon. Classification (GTDB taxonomy): domain Archaea; phylum Methanobacteriota_B; class Thermococci; order Methanofastidiosales; family NM3; genus NM3. Next base: position 52,547 of record RXIG01000014.1, on the reverse strand, counting down.
ACCTGGCGGGTGCGATACGCGTACACGACAGTTACTGGGATGAGAACGCATAAAGAAAATAGGTAAGGGATAGCGTATAACAATTGGGAAAAAAGAAGGATAGGGGCGTATGTTCAGTGGAAAGGACCTTTATGTTCAAGGTTGCGTTTATGTGCAACCAAGCAGCCATTAAGAAACATTTATAAAGTTATTCCTGCAGTTCTCCTCCAAAGGTGATGACCATGATTGAACCAAAAGTACATATCATTTATAAGAATCAATCAAAGATCCGCAGGGGGAGGGGATTTTCCCGTGGAGAGTTGGAGGCCACAGGCCTCTCGGTGAAGGAAACGCTCTGGATGGGCCTTCCCGTTGACACGTTGAGACAAAGCGTGCGCGAGGAAAACATCGAGTCGCTCAGGATGATAATGGAACAGATCGAGAACGTCACTGAGCCTGTTGAGGAGACCCCGCGGCCCGCCAAGGAAACGAAATCTAAGGCGACCAAAAAGGAAACGCCCAAAAAGGAGAAGGCAAAGCCCGCACCGAAGAAGGAGGGTGTGCCACTCGAAGAGATCGCGGGCGTCGGACCGAAGACCGCCGAGCGGCTGCGTGAGGCAGGATACTCCTCTGCAGAGGACATCGCAGGGGCCGACGTGGACGCCCTGTCCGAGATTAAGGGCATCTCCAAAAAGTCTGCAGCAGAGCTTATCGAAAATGCAAAGGGCCTCTAGGCCCTTACATCCTTTTTTACTACATGCCGTTTTTATAGCAACGGCTCCGGTTGGTCGCCCTGAAGCGCAGGGAGCGGCGAGGGATATATCACCATTGGGCGCGTGACGTCCTTGGCCCTGTCGAGGAGCAACTCCTTGCCCCGAGAGGTCATCGCATATATCGGTATCGACTTGCCCGCCTGGAGAAGGGCCCTTTTTGACACATGCTCCCTGATGTCCCGTGAAGCGCACGCGGTCACGAGGTCGCACCATCGTGCGGTGTCGGCCGTACAGCGCAATCCTGTCGTATGGACGAGAAACGTCACCGTCTCTTGTGATCCAGACGCTATCGACTTGCACGCGCGTGCCTCTGCCGGGTCGACGAGGGTCACCCCCACGCGCCCGAATCCCATCTCGAACGCGCGGCGCACGCCTGCGACCTGTTCGATGGATGCATGGTCCGGGTCGAGCACCGCCGCGCCCAGCGCCTCGAGACGCTCGATAACGGCGGGTATGGGCGAGGTCTTGACGAGGCCAGATAGCCTGGCGCCGATGCCCTGGACAAGCTCGGGAGAGGCGGTGATGACCGTGCCGGCGCCGTCGCATGCGCTCACGACGGCATCGAGCGTGCCGCGCTTGAGCGCCGACATGAATATCTCGGATGTGCCGAATCCTACGAACGTTCCCTGGGACAGGTCCCTTCGTTCGGTGAAGAGCCCATACTCGCTGATGCGCTGCTCGATGTTCTTTCTCACCGTATCGCTGTCGATGACGTGCATGTCCCGGTATTTGTAGAAAAGCGGACAAAACGTGAGCTTCGGTGTATCGACGGACACGACCTTCCCGTCGCGTATGATGACCCGGGTCATCCCGATGGTCTCCATGATGTGCTCATCTTCCATGATAGGAGAAATCACTGGATGATTAAAATAATTGTTGATAAAAAAGGAAAAATAAGCGGGCCGTGAGGGATTCGAACCCCCGACCGATGGATTAAGAGTCCATTGCTCTACCAGACTAAGCCAACGGCCCATTGTTCATTTTAAGGTACCCTTTTTAAAGTTTTTGTTTTTTTTTACGGTGGCACCACGACGTCCTCACGAGGGGCCATTAACGAACGTGTCCCCCACATCCTTGTCACTCGTAGCGGTAGTCGAACGACTCGAAGATGATATCATGCGAGATCACCCCTCGCTCCATGAACTGCCGCGAGAGATCGTACATCATGTGCAGGGGGCCACAGAGGACGATAATCGATGAAGAAATGTCTACGTCGGTATGCTCAAAAACATTATCGACGGTGAGCCGGCCCGATCGCCCCGACAACCACAACATGTACGTCACGTTATCAAGGGATGTTGCGACCTCATCGAGCTCATTCGTATAATGGGCCTCGTCGACCTTCGTGACCGACCATATGAGCGTAATGCTCCTCCCGGAGGGGTGTCGCTTTTCGTGTTCGAGCATCGAGAGGAACGGCGTGATGCCGATGCCTCCTGCGATCCACAGCATGGGGCGCGAGGATGACAGGTAAGCGTTAGCGATAGCGCCATACGGGCCGTACATGCGTATGCGTTCGCCTTCCAGAGAGGGATCGATCCTCTTTGTATGATCGCCGCTCTTCTTAATCGAGAACCGTATCCTACCGTCGCGTATGCTTGATACGCTGAAAGGGTGAAGCTCTGACTCTCCGCGTGAGATGAGAAGATCGATATAGAAGAACATGCCGGGCCGCAATTCCGGTGATATCTCGTCGGCGGCGACGATGACATCGGTGACGCTGCCGAGGTCGGACACCCTCTCCACGCGTCCCGTGGTATGGGGCGCGGTGCGCGTATAGAACAGAAGCTTATAGAGAAAGCAAGAGAGCCCCACGGAGAAGTATGCCCACGTGACAGCCTGTAACGTCGTGGAGTAATTGATGTCGGTGCCGACCTGCACGGCATGGACGAACGAAAGCACGAGCACGATGCCCATTCCTTTGTGGGTGGTAAGCCACGTCTGATAATGCAGACGTGCACACATCGTGAGGAACATGAGCGCCGCAAGGACGATAAGGGCAATGTATCCAAGCAGGTAGCCCGTGCCGTTCCATGGTAGGAAGTAGAGGTCGGAAAAGCTTGTTACACCCCCATACCTAAGAACGAGGAACAGGGGATGAAGCACGATAAAGGTCGTGACGGCTATCCCCAAGATATGGTGGGTGAAGTATGATTTGTCAAGGCCACGAAACATGCGATCGATGAACGTGAAACGAGAGGAAAGAAGAAACATCATCGACAATCCTCCAAACGCAAGGAATGCCGTTGATTTAGCCAAAAAGAGCAGGACAGACGGCATTGGGCGACCCACGTAGCTAATAAGAAGCACCAAGAACGGGACGAGCGAGAGCGCTATGATGATCAATGGTCCTTTGGATACGAACTTCCTGCGTGCCAGGGGCTCCTTGAGGAGTGCGGGATATACATTGCACCCGATGATACCCTTGCCTTCGCCCTGTTCGAATTCCACATACCTACTATAATCGGCCACTATTAAGGATTTTGTTGGGTGTGACACGTATTGGGGGTCTTGAACGGGAACTAACAGTGTATAGGGTATCACAATTATAAAAAAGGAATGCGATAGTCACATCGTGCCTTACCAAGAAAGTGATATACGAATGGGTGGCATGATGCGCGGTGTGCTCATCGTGTCTGGTTCTGTTTCAGTCGGTCTTGGGGTCATAGGCATATTTGTTCCCATATTGCCTACAACGCCGTTCCTCCTGTTAGCTGCAGGATGCTACGCACGAAGCTCGGACAGATTCTACAACTGGCTACTGGGCAATCGATTGTTTGGAAATTACATACGCAACTACCGTGAAGGGCGCGGCATACCGCTCGTGATGAAAATAGCTATCATCCTATTGTTATGGGTAACGATACTGTTCTCTGCGTTCATGGTGGTAACAAGCGCCTACGTACAGGTCATTTTGCTGATTATAGCTGCTGCTGTGAGTATGCATATCGCCCTGCTGAAGACAAAAAATGAAAAGGGCGGGCCATGACCTTACCTGGAGGTGGCGCGCTCCCTCTCTTCCTTAGTCATCCCGGCCAGGTTCTCAACCTTGCCCACATCGAGTCCGAGGCCTTCTGCGACCCGCGACCCGTACTCCTCTTCAGCATTGTAGAACAATGCAACCTGGCGTAGCTGGATGCGTTTCTGTGCACCGCCCAGGTGGTCCACGACGTTTCCCACAAGGTGTTCGCGATCCATATCGGTCATTACGTCGCAATAGAGATTACCAGGCTGCACGACGTCGTTGTTGGGATGCGTATATGGATGACGGTCTGCAATTCCCGTGACCTCGAACGGAGGTTCGCTCGCTGCGATGTCCGGTGTGGATCCGCCGAACGAATTGGGCCAGTAGTTCGGTCCTCCACCACTGGCATCGGTACGCATGAATCCGTCTCGCTGGTAGCTTGTCTCAGGCACGTTCTTCGGCGAGTTCACGTGGATGAGATGGTAGTTTGGGCCCAGTCTGTGTATGTGCGTGTCGTGATGGGAGAAGAGCCGTGCCTGGAGCATCTTGTCCGGGAAAGAACTTATACCCTGCACAAGCGTGCTGGGGGCATAAGCTACCTGTTCGACCTCGGCGAAGTAGTTCTCCTGATTGCGATTGAACACCAATTTGCCCACTTTCATAGGTGGATAGTCGCCATGCGGTCATACTCTGGTCACATCGAACACGTCGAATCGGTACTTTTCTGCCTCCTCGACAGGCATGATCTGCATCTCGAGCGTCCATGAGGGGTAGTCGCCGCGTTCTATCGCCTCGTAAAGGTCGTGTGTGACACGGTCTGGATACTTGGCACGCATCTCCTCGGCCTCCTGTCTCGTGAGATTCTTGATGCCCTGATCGGTCTTGAAGTGGTATTTCACCCAGAACGCCTCCCCGCCCTCGTTGTACCATTTGTATGTATGGCTGCTATAGCCGTTCATGTTTCTGTATGTCGCTGGCGTGCCGCGATCGGAGAAGAGAATCTTCACCTGGTGAGTGGACTCGGGCGTTAGTGAGAGGAAGTCCCAGAACATGTTTGCATCTTTGCAGTTCGTCGCGGGATTGCGCTTTTGCGTATGGATGAAGCCGGGCAACTTCAACGGGTCGCATATGAAGAACACTGGCGTGTTGTTGGCGACACCGATGGCATAGTTTCTGTGGGGGTTGATCCATCCTTTGGCATGAGGGACGCGGACATGCTGATTGCATGGGTCAAGGACGGTTCGTTGTCGATTTTCTACTGTTACGACACCGAAGCTTCGGGACCACACCCGAAAGATACTGACCTCGGGGGTCAGGACGACATACTCGAATCGGCGGGGCAGCCAATCAGAAGGTGTGACAACGGTGAAGTTCATGCGCCCACTCGCTGGAGCGACGATTACGACAAAGAAATAGCCACCAACAGTCCGACAACGCTGATATGGGCATACAGCGGATCCGACTCATTTACCGCGCAGCATTCCAGCAGGGGAAGCGCCACATTGGAGATATGACGTCTGAAAAGCATATCGGAAGTCTCCCAAAAAAAGGCCTACAGGCAGATTAAATGGGGCCAGGGCCGAGATTTGAACCCGAGTCAAAGGATCCACAGTCCTTTAGGATAACCATGCTACCCTACCCCGGCCACTAATCAATTACCTACAATCGAGATATGGCTTTTAAATGTTTTGGTGCCGTCACGAGCGGAGTGTCGCTCATCAGTCTTTCTCATAAAGGGCTTCGAAAAACGGCCCGACGACGAGCTTCTTGTCGGTGCCGGCATACGTCTCGCGCAACCCTGCTCCGTCCATGAGTGCGCGTATCTCATCGATCGGCATGCCGTGGCTCTCCTTCGTCGGCTCCCTGACAAAGACACGTCCGCCTGGGAGCAGCCCCCTCACGAGCGCATCGACGACAGGCTTTCGAAGGGAACGCCCTATGTCGTGGAGGACGAAGTGGATGAACACGAGGTCGAACGACCCGGTGGGTATGGGCTCTTTCGTGACGTCTTGGTGAAGAAAGTGCACGTTGCCGCGGTCACCGATGCGTTTCTCAACCCTTCGGAGCCAGTACTCGCTGATATCGAGGCATGTGAGCGAACCGCCGTCCCCGAGCGCATCGGCAAGCAAACGGGAACATGTGCCGCCTCCGCTCCCGAACTCGAGCACGTCCTCGTCCGGGGCGAGCAAGGCCCGCTCGATGGCAGCATGGTAATGCGGTCGTGCGAGCACCCCAAAGACGTACTCGCCCACAACATCCAGGATATTGGGATTCTCGTATGTCATATGGCCACCGTAACGACCTATCTGGCATCAACAGATTTAAAGCACTTGTCCCTTTGCCATGCTGCGGCATGTGCTATCACCACTATTTTATAACCATAAAATATAAAAAGAGTATCTCACCAAAAGATAAAGGGTGATTGTATGGGAAAAATACGTTTAGCAATAGCAGGTGTAGGAAACTGCGCTTCATCACTCATCCAGGGACTCGAGTATTACAAGGACGTAGGTGAGAACGACCAGTTGGTCCCTGGCCTCATGCACAACGTCTTCGGCGGCTACAAGATCTCAGACATTGAGCCTGTCGCCGCGTTTGACGTCGACAACAGGAAGATAGGCCTTCCTCTCGAGGAAGCCATCTTCGCAGGCGAGAACTGCACGAAGAAGTTCTCCGACGGCCCAAGGACAGGAGTGACCGTCGAGAGGGCGCCCGTGCATGATGGTATCGGTAAGAAGCTCGGTGAGGTCATCCCTATCGACAAGGATGCTCCGACCGTTGATGTCGCCAAGGTGCTTGAGGACACGAATGCCGATGTGCTCGTATCCTACATGCCAGTGGGGTCGGCAGAGGCTGCACGGTACTACGCCGAACAATGCCTCGCATCAAATACTGCATTCGTTAACGGAATGCCGGAGTTCATCTGTTCTACCGATGAGTGGGGCGACAGGTTCCGTGATGCGGGGATACCATGCGCCGGCGACGACATAAAGTCACAGGTCGGTGCAACGATATTGCACAGGGTGCTCTCACGCCTGTTCATCGACCGTGGCGCGGAGATCATCGAGTCGTACCAGCTCAACATCGGCGGCAACACCGACTTCTACAACATGCTCGAGGAGGAGCGCCTCACATCGAAGCGGATCTCGAAGACGGAGGCCGTGCAGTCGCTCGTGCCCTACAAGGTGCCGCTGCGCATCGGACCATCGGACTTCGTGCCGTTCCTCAAGGACAACAAGGTCTGTTACATCAAGATGACAGGAAAGAAGTTCGGCGACGTGCCCTTCGAGCTCGATGTGAAACTCTCTGTGGAGGATTCCCCAAATTCGGCCGGTGTCATGATCGACGCCATCCGTGCTTCAAAGCTCGCCATTGACAGGGGTGTGGGTGGACAGCTGATATCCATCTCGTCGTATTCGTTCAAGCATCCGCCGCAACAGTTCCCTGATGACGTCTGCCACCAGATGGTAGAAGAGTTCATATCCGGAGAGCGAGAACGCTAATCGCCGTCCTACCCGCCAAATGCGGGAGGAAGGATCGTTATCTCGTCTCCATCCTCTATTTTTTGATCAAGGTCGTAGGTGATGTTGCCATTTTTCAGTATGACCACGAGGTCGCTTACCTCGCCGTCCTCCAGTACCTCGTCGGTGACCTGGGGCCCGTATCGCGTGCCAAGCTCCTTGATGACATCCCTGAGCGTTGCGGGATTGGTGTCAAGCTCCACGCTGGGTCCACCAACAAGATTGCGCAGATGTGCTAGGAACGAAACCTTCACGCCCATGGTTTTCGTTGTGGCACGAGGATATAAATAATTATGCGACCGCAACCCGTCTAAAACCTTAAATGCTTCCACGTCGCTTCTCACACATGACCGAACTCCTCTACCTTGACGATGCCTACATGACGTCGGTGACGGCTGCCGTGGAAGAGATTGTCCCCGAGGGGCTCGTGCTCGACCGCACCATCCTCTATCCTGGCGGCGGCGGGCAGGACTGCGACACCGGCATGCTCGAGTTCGACGGTAACACCTATGAAATAGCCGGAATGAAACGCATCTCCGGCAAGGTCGTCCATCTCGCGGCGCCCAATGACATACGGGAAGGCGACAATGTCACGCTCGCACTCGATTGGGACCGCCGCTATGCGATGATGAAGTACCATACGTCGCTGCACCTGCTCGCATACTGCGCGCATGCCGACTTCGGCGCATCGATCACGGGCAATCAGATATCGGAGGAAAAGGCACGCATCGACCTGGGCCTTGATGAACTCGACTCCGAGATGACCGAACGCCTTGTTCGTGAGACCAACGAGCTCATCGCCAAAGATCTTCGGGTGGACACGCGCGCTGTTGCGCGCCAGGAAGCCGAGCGATTGGTCGATCCGACAAAGACGCGCCTTGACATGCTTCCGTCCGCGATCCGCTCAGTGCGCATCGTTGGCATCGGCAACATCGACTTCGACGCATGCGGGGGCACGCATGTCCGTTCGACGAGAGAGATAGGCGCTATCGAGGCCACCAAGACGATCAACAAGGGAAAGGGCAGAAAACGTATGGAGATACGGCTCAGGTGAATCTAATGCGCCCCCGAGCGTTTTATGAATGTACCTATGATTCGCAACTCAAGACGCTGATCGTCGAAGAAGGCAGATGCTGCCAGTGTGGTACGTGCACTGCCGTGTGCCCCAAAAACACAGACCGCCGATTCGTGAATCCTCTCGTGCGCGCAAGCATTGAGTCACAGGGGGTGCCAAGTGCCGTCGCGACAAGCTGCATCCGCTGCAAGCAGGTGTGCCCCATCCTCAACCACGTCGTGAGCGAGGGTGTCGGCACCCATGTCGGTATCTGGCGCGCCAGGGCGGTCGATGAGCAGGTCGCATCCCATGCGCAGGACGGTGGGGCGTGCACCGCCTTCCTTGAATCGCTTGATGACTATCACATCGCAGCTGTTACTGGGACGCCCGGACGGCCCCGTTCCACCATCGGGGCGGACCCCAGGGCAGCCATGGGGTCAAAATACGCTGCCACTGGGTCGCTCGCCCTGCTTCCCCGCTCCCATGAGCGCATCGCATTCGTCGGGCTTCCGTGCCAGCTGATGGGACTCGCCCATGCCCAGGATATCGGGCTCCTGCCGGAAGTGTCGCTTCGCATAGGGCTCTTTTGCACCAATGCGTTCCACCATGAACGGCTAAACGAACGCCTGGCCACACTCGGCATCGATGCCGATGACGTTGACAAGATGCAGATCCATAGGGAGCTGGCCATCACGCTCAAGGACGGGACGAAAAGACAGGTAAAGCTCTCCGAGCTCGAGGGATGCGCCGTGGACGGATGTGCCTACTGCACAGACTTCGTCTGCCACAACTGCGACATCTCGTTCGGGTCGGCGGGAACAGGGGACGGATATACGACCGTTGTCGTGAGGACGCGAAAGGCTGCCGGTCTCTTCGAGCGCGCTGTTGAAAAAAAATATATAGTTGCAGACGATGATGTAGTAGTGGCGGACATAGAACTCCAGCAGGAACGCAAGCTCACGCGTGGTGAACATGGAAAAGATAATAGAAATTAATGTCGACAAATGCACGGGGTGCAGAATATGCGAGCTCGGATGCTCCCTTCGCCATGAAAAGAGGTGTCAGCCCTCCAAATCGCGCATCCATGCGATCATATGGGCCGAGGAGGGTGTAAGCGTGCCCGTCGTGTGCAGCCATTGCGACGATGCGCCGTGCATGGACGCCTGCAAGTACGACGCGCTCTGGCGCGACCCGGCAACGGGCGCAGTGCTCGTCATGGAGGAGCAGTGCATCGGATGCAAGATGTGCCTCGTGGCGTGCCCCTATGGTTGTATGGGCTACGACAGGAGACGGCACAAGGCGTTCAAGTGCGACCTGTGCGGCGGCGATCCCGAATGCTGCAGGCTATGCCCGACCGGCGCGATCAGGTACGTGAGTGCCGACAAGACCGCCGTTGACAGAAAACGTTCGTTCGCAGGATCGATAGCACAGCACTACCGAGTTTAAGACTCTTCTGAATACGATTCCGCGTAATTTGCCTGTGGAACGGGCTGCGGGGACCGCTCGGGCATGTGAACGTCGGTGGTCTTCTCCATCCACTGGGAGAATACCCAGAAAATGCCTCCAAATATGAAAAACGATGCAGCGAGGTCCTCCCATGTGTGCTCACCAAGGTAGAGCACGGTAAACGTCGTGATGATGAGGTTTGCGAGGAGGAAGAGCTTGTACTTGTTATATGATGACAACCCCGTCCGAATATGCTTGTACCTCGCTATGAGGTAACCTATGAAGACATATCCGAAGTGTCCCGAAGGGAGGCCGCCGTACTTCACGCTGACCAGCATATCGGATAAGGGGAACACGTCAAGCCTAATGGGTCGGGCGCCAGAATCCCAGCGCAGAGGAGGAGCGACGGGATAGGCCATCTCGATGACAAGGTGTGCCACCCAGCAACACAAGACGGCGTACCCCCACTTCCATCCTTGGCTTCCCTCCTTGACCATGAGGTAGTTCAAGAGAACGAGGCATGCGATGAAGCCAATGGGATAATAGTATGAGAGGGCATAGTCGAGAAGTGGGAACGAGAACGTCTCCTGGAGCCATATTGTGAGCCCGGGATCGAACGTCACGTACCAATCTGGATGTTCGAGAAAGAACTGAAGTGATTGATATCCCACAAGGAAAGCCGAGACGATGGCAAGGTAGATCTTGTTGTTCTTGTAAGAAACGAACTCAACTACCTCGTCGTAGACCTGGCGAACATGGCTCCCCACGATGCCCATGCAGAGTGATAGATAAAATATGCTTTAAAAAAGTTACGTAATGATTTACCATTTATACACAGAATACGATTGCTATTGTTTTTCATTTAATAATTCCACATTGCCCTCATGAACGAACGTAGGCTCATCCTCTTCAGTCTCGTGCTCTCGCTGGCCGGGGTGGGATTTATGTATTTCGAGTCGGGAAGGACAGCGCCCCACTCTCCGGTGGGAGAGCTTGACGACTATGTCGACACGTATGTCGAGGTATCGGGCGTCGTGTGCAGGGAACACGTCTCAGACGGCCACCACTTCCTGGCCATAGCGGGGGCGCACGATATCGAGGTGCCCATCTTTTACGGTGTCGCATCCCAAATGGAGCGCATTCCCGATCTCGGCGATTGGATTTCAGTGCGCGGCAAGCTCACCCGCGTGGATGACCGCTACCTTCGTCACTATTGGCCCAGGCATGCCGTCACGCCTGCATCACCGGAAGATGTTTGCTACGTCGATGAGGACACGGACACGCTACGGCATACCGCCGCATATGCCCTTAGAAACGCTGGCAGGGTGTACACATTCGACGACCTCGTGATGCAAAGCGTTGGCGGCATGTGCGTGGTGGGAGACGTATCGTTTTGCCACGAGAACGACTACGAGATAGGGGACCATGTTTGCGGCGCAGTGATCATCTGCGACCTCGAGGGGGATACCGTCGGCATTCCGTTGACGATAGAACACGTCGAGGCGTCGCCTGTCGCCCCCTCGGACGTGGAGACACTGGGAATGCCATACTATGTCTCCGGCACGGTGCGCTCGGTCAAGGCATATTATACAGGATGTCTTATCGAATTGGGGGACGAGGACGGCAGCATAGACATCTTCGTGCCACAGGTGATCGATGCGTTTCCGCATGACCTGATGAGCGCGCGGGGCATTTACAAGAACTACTACAGGCGGTACGTCGTCTACGCCCCCTCGCATGAGTGCATCACGGTGCGCCCCAGGCGCAACGGTGCCAGTGTGACCCGTGACGACGTGGGGGCGAACATGGTGGTCGAGGCATCGATACGGGACGTGACGTTCAAGGGCAATCATCCTATCCTCACGCTGCACGACGGCAAGACGGCCATCGAGGCGCACCTCTATGCCAGCGAGCGCGACGACCTCGAGCGTCGCGACAGGGATCCGCTATGCCTGCCGGAGGGTGTCCCGGTGCTGTTTTTCCTCTCCATCGAGGGCTACGAGGATGGTGTTGTGCGTGCCTCGATCCTTGACGTTGTGATGACAAATGATACATAAATATAAATAGGGAACCTGAAAGATTATAGGAAGAAATGGCGTCCTCGAAGAAGAAAGAAGATCTTCCAGAGGAATTTCTTCCTGTCCTCATGAAGCATGCGCGCAAACATATGATAGAGGAAGAGAAGAAAGGCATACTACGAAAACTAGAGATCAAAGATGATGAGTAAAATTTATAAACATTGCTCATCAAATCTGTATAATGAGAAAACACATTCCCTTCCTTGTTATCGTGACGTTGCTCCTCTCAGCGGCGGCTGGCGCAGCAGAAGAGACGGATGTCAGCATCACAGCATCATTGAGCAGCATCCAGCTCTACCCCGGGGGCCACGAATCATTCGATGTCACCGTCATGGCCAGCGGGACGCATGAGACGACTACGCCGCCGACGACATCGAAACCAACGAACAATCCGACGACTACGCCTTCGCCGCCTGATGACCCCAACAGTCCGGGGCCTCCGGCCCCTCCTGCTTCGATTAATAATACTCTTTTTGGTAGTAATAATTCTTCTACAATAACTTCATACTCTTTTTTCGTGCGCGACACTAGCCTCTACCTCTCTACAGAGGCGCCCGAGGGACTGACGGTCAGCTTCGGCCAGACGAAGATAAACACCGAGTTCGGCAAGGAATGGGATATCGGTGTGCGTATCGATGCTGACGAGACTGCATCACCCGGTGACTACGACGTCCCCATCACGGTGAGCACGGCCGGCGGTCGCGAAGCCACCGCCACCGTAACGGTGACGGTAATGTCATATATCGATGTGGTGTTCGAAGAGCTCACGTTCTTCCCAGAGACGCCCGAGGACGGACAAGAGGTCACGTTCGAGGCAACGATCAGAAACGACGGCGACAGACCGAGCGGACCACTGACCGTGGTGCTCTATGAAGAGGCGACCAACGTGCGCCTCGCGGCACAGAGCGTAGAGCTTGAAGCGTACGACACTGTTACGGTCCCCCTGACAACGATCACATCGGACACGATGGGAAACGTGAAGGCGTTCGTTTCATCACCGTCGCATGAACAGACCATCACTAACAACTATGCTTACGCCTGCGTGAACGTCTGCCTTCCGGAGAACCCGCCTCGAAGCGCCCAGGACCTATATGATGAGGCGATTAATCTTTACGAGGATGAGCTGTGGGGCGCTGCTGCGGCCGGATTCTCAAACGCAGCCGACGCTTTCGAAGCTGAAGGCGACCTGTCACGCGCCAACCAGGCGACGGCCTATATGGAGCGGGCACAGAAGTATTCGCTCGCACAGCAGCTCTACGATGAGGCCAAGGAGGCCGAGACGCAGGGCAACTACGAACTCGCAGAAGAGAAATACAAGGCTGCCGAGGAACTCTATACTGAGCTCGAGGACCGACCGAAGATCAATGCATGCTTCAGCAAGATCCTCGGTCTTGGCGCTTCGGATGGCGATGGCGGGAACGATTACCCCTGGTACGTCTTCATCGTGCCGCTTGCGGCACTCATCATGGCGCTAGGGATCGTGGCGCGCGGGCAGTCCGAGTCGCGCGCGGTGCGCGATGCGGAATGGGACATGCTATATCGCGACCTGCGGGACAAGTACGAGAGCGGCGCTATCAGCCAGGACACGTACGAGGAGCTCCTGCAACGCTGGGACTCCCGACGTGGAAAAGGGGATCGATGACGATTATTCTGCCAGGTGCCCGATACCTCTTCCCAATCCGACAAATCGTTCAAGCACAAACTATTTATTTATATAGTGTGTTGTAGGGGAGGTAGTATACATGCACGGTAACTACTTAGAATTGAATGTTGGACAACACGTGTTCAATCTGTACAAAGACTATTTTACTACCTTGGCACAATACCGTGACAAATATGTCGCTACCAATAACGAATTGGACATCAGCGGCGGACTCTTTTTCGCACTCTACGAACGTGTGATGAAAACCCACCCTCCAATAGACACGCCGCAGATGAGGGAATTCATTGCGACATTGAGGGAAATAGTGGACGAACTGTACTCCGGACCACCAATAGACTACGTCATCGTACGAATGAGCCAGGAACTGGTATCTGGAACTACCGAGAGGGGCTCGGCATAATAAACTAAAGCCCCTCTGTAACTTTTTCTCAATGCTATACATATTGCTTGAACCATTGTATTAATTCTTGGCCGACGCAGCGTCGATGTGGATGCGACAATGCTGATGCTTACCGCGCTCGGCTTCGTATGTGGTGTTACGACCGGGCTTGTCCCGGGAATTCACGTGAATACGGCAGCGCCGCTTGCGGCAACGCTAGCGACGTTGATCGAAGCACCGGCGCTTGGAGCCGCAGTGTTCGTGTGCGCCCTTTCGATAACACATACGTTCATCGACTTCTTGCCTGCCACGCTCCTCGGGGTGCCCGATGCGGAGACTGCGCTCGCCGTCCTGCCGGCACACAGGATGATGCGGGAGGGGCGAGGGATGGAGGCGATACGATTGTCAGGCATCGCAAGCCTGTTTGCCGTAGTGGTGATCGTGTCTTCCGTGCCACTCGTGATGGCAGCACTTTCAAGCCTCTACCCGTTCATACGGTATGCGACACCACTCCTGCTCGTCTGGTGCTCGCTGCTGACCGTGTTCGTGCACCATACCTGGAAAACAAGGGCGTGCGCTGGGTCCGTATTCGCACTGAGTGGCGCCTACGGATGCATCGTGTTCGGGTCTCCGTGGTTCGGAAGCGACCCTCTCTTTCCTATCTTCAGCGGATTCTTCGGGATAAGCACGCTTCTCGTGAGCCTCGGCACCACATCGCGCATCCCTGAACAGGACCGGGACGCGACCATGCTCCTGCCAAGGCACGCCATCGTGTCGTCGTGTGCGAGGGGAACGATCGCCGGATCACTCGTTGCGACGCTGCCTGGTGTTGGAGCGAGCCAGGCCGCCGTCATCGCACAGCTCTTCGGCCAGAGGGCGGGATCGGCACGCTCGTTCATTGCGACATGCTGTTCGATAAACACGGCCAACGCGCTCTTTGCGCTTCTCGTGCTCTTTCAGTTCGACAAGGCGCGCAACGGGGCGCTCGTGCAGGTGCAGGAGCTTCTCGGGTCACTTACACATCACGATATGTGCATCCTCGTCGCGACCATGGTATGCGCGGCAGGTGCGGCCTTCGCCACCTTACATGCGCTTGCCTCGCCGCTTCTCGCGTATGCCACTCGTATCGACTATGCGAAACTCTCGATCACCGGCATTGCCATACAGGTGCTGGCTATCGCCGCGCTTGCTGGTTACCGCGGGCTTGTGATGTGCGCAGTGGCTGCAAGCATTGGCATGCTCCCCCCATTGATGGGTGTGCATCGGACGACACTCATGGCGTTCCTGCTCGTCCCGGTGCTTTCGTTCACGATTTAGAAACAATTAATAACGGAGGATACGAGATGATTACGATGGTGCTTGTCAATCCCTTTTCGGAACGCGTAAAAGACCTCCTGACAATCGATCTCAACGACATCGACCAGTCGCTCGTACGCCTCTCAATTGCGCGATCCAACGAGAAGAACAACGACAAATACGTAGACCTTGATGAACGGGACGACGCCATATCACTCTTCTTGCTGCTCCAGAGCCTGGCGCAGCACCCGCATGCACCAGAGGTGTACGCGGCGCTAAACGCGTATGAGCACCTGTTAAAGGAACGCCTCTCATGGCACTTCTCCGATGACGTGTTGGAGGAGATGCGAACGCTTATTCCCATATACTACATCAAGGACCACATGGTGGCCGACAGGCCTCTCAGCAAGGCGGTGGATTTGCCAGGCATGGGCACGATCCTCCCTCGCGAAGACCTCTTCAGGCTCAAGACGATGAGGCGCAGCGAGGTGGAGTACGCGGTCGTATGGACCGATGTGTACGAGGTAACGGACATCACGCGCCAGTACATCGTCGACGGCTATCTCTACCTTACGAAATGGGAGCTCTTTGACCTATACAGCAAGGTCGTCAGGAAACGGTGCTACGACTATGTGCACGGACTTTCGACGAGGATGGAAGGGGTGAACCATCCGGTCTACGAGAAGATATCTTCCAAGGTCAAGGCGCTGCTCAAGACGGAGACGCGTATCGAACGGACAGCATCGGGCGACCTCGAGGAGGAGCTCTTTCCTCCGTGCGTTCGCATCGCGCTTGGCGGCGTTTCGTCGGGACAGAGGAACTACGCCATCACGTTTTTGCTCACATCATTTCTCTCATACGCCCGGCTGATCCCGTCAACGAAGGTCTTTGACAGGGAGAGCTCGTTCACTCTCTCCCAGGAGGACGTGCAGATACTCCTCGACGAGGTGGTGCCCGAGATCATCGAAGCAGGCGATCGGTGCGACCCCCCCTTCTTCAAGGAGCAGCCGCTTGAAAAGCTCAATATCCTCTACCACCTCGGATTCGGCATGACCGAGACGCCGACGGCGGCAGATTACGGCAAGTCGAAATGGTATCTTCCCCCGTCATGCACGAAGATCGCGGAGAACGCCCCGCAACTGTGCGAGCCTGATGCGTTTTGCAGCCAGGTGACATGGGGCGTCATCGACCGGGAACGCGCCGAGGAGGTGGTCAACAAGGCGGCTGCGAAGGAGCGGATGGCCGAGGGGGAGCAGGTGCTCGCACTGCTGCTCAAACGCTCACGAACCCGTGATGCCATCGCCGAGGAGCTCGGCCTCGACAAGAAACAGGTGGCGCCCCTGCTGCAGACGCTTTCGAAGAACAAGCTCGTAGGGAGACGAAAGATCACGAATCCGCTCATCTATTACATACGAAAGAAGCGGGCGTCTAGTCGGAAAGCATGAATTCGTCGATACGATCGCGCGCCTTTTCCCGCTTTGCCTGATGGTCTTTGAGGAACTCTGACACCTTGGCGGCAAGCAGCTTCTTGCAGTTGCCACACATCTCCTCGCCGCTCAGGCAGCGCTCCTTGAGGCGGGCAAGGTCAGCATCGCTTTCCTCGAAGAGGATGTAGAGATATTGGTAGACGGTGCAGATGTTGGGATTTCCACCCTGAACGCGCTGTTCCTCGAGGGACTGACACCCGCCGGTGAATGCGTTCATGACCTTCTTCCTTGCAACCTTGGGTGAGTCGACGGTGTAGATGGCCGACCCGCTCTTTGATGCAGACATCTTCGAGTCTGGACCAAGCAGCGAAGGAAGGAACATGCTCTGTATGAGCGCGGGTTTGTAGTATCCCAGCTTTTCTGCAACGTCGCGCGTGACACGAAAGTGTGGGTCCTGGTCGATCGCGCTCGGTATGAGCACTGGCACTTTCCTCTTCTGCATAATAGATGGCAGGAATGCGGGAACGGACTGCATCGAGGTAAAGAATATCAATCCGATGTTGGTCGAGTTATCGAATCCGAACACCGCCTTGGCGGTAGAGAACGTGACGCGCTTTGCCACCTGCAAGGCATGCCTATACATCGTCTTGGCATAATCGAGGTCGGAGAAGATATGCGTCTTCTCGGGATCGAAGCCAAGGGCAATGATGTCAAGGGCGTTCTCGTATGAGAAGCTGATCGTATCGTCGATGGTAAGATGGGGCGAGAGGACGAACTTCTCGTCATCGGTCAGCTGAAACCATAATTCGCATCCGAACGTATCCTGCAGGTACTTGGTGAATATCCAGGGGAGGATGTGGCCCAGGTGCGTGTGGCCGGAGGGGCCCCTGCCTGTGTAGAGGGCAAACTGCTCCCCCTTCTCGTAGAGGGAGAGGATCCAGTCGAAGTCCCTGTGAGAAAAGAATATCTTTCTGCGCAGGAGTGGATGGACATGGCCAGCAAGGGTCTCCACGCGTTCGATAAGCCCGTCGGTGATCGGCTGCGTGCCGAACTGTTCGATAAGCTTCTTGTAGTCGATGTCGCCCTCGACATCCCACGGCGTGACCCTAAACTCAGTCATGCACACCACATAGGTCCCTGCTCACTCGTTGCATATCGATGCCTTGCGGCGTTTCTCTCGCTTGATAGAAGTTGCCAGTCCACGCATCTTGCGCTTCTTTGCTTCCCTCTCGCGTCGAAGCTGTGTTCGTGTCTTGTTCTTCAATCGTTTCATCATGTTGTTTTCACCTCGTCATTGCTTAGAAGATCCTGACCCCATCGTCACCCAGGCATGCCACCTGGAAGGAAACGCCTTTTGTGACAAGGGCGGCAACGAGAGCGTTGTGCTCCCTTCCGCTGCCGGATGAAAGGTTAATGTAGACGTCTCCGTCTGCGGGGAGCTGTTCGGCAATATCCTCGACAAGCTGGCACGAATCCTTGTTCTCGTCAAGCACTATCCAATCATAGGCGAAGTCGGCCTTGAACGTGTCCTGCGCCCATTCGTTGCCGAGTATGACGATCTTGTCCCATTCCTCGCTGCAAACGCGCTTGGCCTTTCCCCATGTGCCTTTGCCTACTCCCAGTGTTATCAGTAACGTTTTCATGTTTTCACCAGTATTATGCTCAATTCAAAGGATGCTTTTTAAATTTTACCGACATCTGCACGCCGGGATGGCGAATATGGCGCTTACAGCACGGAGGAAACGATCGTTTCCGTGCAATCGAAGGCCGTGTCCTTGAAGGTTTCGGTGTAAACGGTGTTTGCCGCATAGACGTGGCCCTCGAAGGCTGAGGCGATCTTTTGCAGATTCTCCTCGCCTCCCCAGACTGGCATCGTGTGCGTGATGGCCGCGCCGATACGTCTTGCTCCCAGTTCCTTGAGCTTCTCGCGCGTCCTGCGCAACGTGCCTCCCGAAAGCACCATGTCGTCGACGATCAGGACATCGTCGCCCCTTACATCAAACGATCCCGATATCGTTGACTGTACGGACGATATGCGCGACTTGGAGAACGACTGTATGCCAAGCCGCTCGGCAGCACCCTCGTCGGGACCGAGGATCACCGCGTCGGGAAGGTCTGCCAGTGCCCCGGTGATGAGCTGTTCGGTCATCGAAAGCACGTTAGCCTTGCCCTGTTCCACAAGATCCCCAAACCACTGAAGGGTGGTCGGCGGATGAGGATCGATGATATGCACCCGCTCCGAACGGGAAAGCGTGAGGTCGATGGCAAGCTTGGCGGAGTTGACCTCGCCCGTGAGGCATGCATGGTCCTGCTTGGCACACGGCATGCAGGTGTAGACGACCTCTACGGAGCCGACGGGATCCATGCCGGAATAGTCGTAACGCTTGTGTCCCGCAGGTGTGACGATATATGGTTCGTGAAGGATGGAGAGAAACTCCAAAAGCTCGTAAATCCTGTCCTGCGTGGTGTACCATTCACCGTTTGACTGCGAGAGCGTGGCGCTCTGAACTACGACGACGTCCTCTCCCGATAGCGACTCAACGGGCAACCTGCTGTAAACGTCGGAGTTCATGAAAAACCGTTTTCCATCATAATTCTCCATAGAGGAGAAGACCTCGCATCCTGCATTGGCAAAGGATTCCGAAAGGTGCTCGGCACCGCTGCATAAAACGACCTTCTTCATATGACCATCCCCATGTATAACCATGGGTAAGTTTACGAGAGGGTATAAAAAAGATGTGGGTCGTTAAATCGAGATCATCGTTGATGTCATCTGGACGGGCTTGATGGATCGGATCTTTTCCGTGATGAACTTGTCGAGCATCTTGAGCTCAGGCACGTTCACCTTGGCTATGACATCGTATTCGCCATACACCACGAAGGCCTCCTCGACCTCGTCGAACGCCTGAAGTGCATCGACGACCTCGCCCTCCTTGCCTGCATCGGTAACACAAAGCACGAACGCTACTACCATGTGATTCCTCCCTGCATTCACTATGTTGAAAAATATAAAAACCTATCGTGATGGGAGGCCAAGCACATGAATCGAATGTCGATATGTTCGCTCATCCATTTAATTTGGACATCCGCGATGCATATGAGGAGATCACATGCCCAAAGATTCTCTAAGAGAGGCCACCCGTTCCCTCACTGCGCGCTCTGTCACAGGGAACTGCGGTCCCACTGTTTCGACGACAAACGATGATGTGCATGTGGCAAAGAGCGCGGACGAGAGGAGGTCGCCCGTTCGAAGATACTCGAAGATGAATCCTCCCATGAACGTGTCGCCAGCGCCCGTCGGGTCGCGTGCTTCCGTTGCATATGCGGGGAGACGAACGAACTCCTCACCGTCGTACGCGACAGACCCGTGGGAACCGAGCGTGACGATGGAGATCGATGCACCCCAGGAATGCAGGACCTCGCATATCCGCTCCGTGTCCCTCGTGGCGTCGAGTCCTGTCATGATCTCTGCCTCATGCTCGTTCGGTTTGACGATGTCAACGGTACCCACAACGTCCTCCATCTGTGGATGGCGTCTGCGAACGGCCTTTCGGTCCTCTATCTGCCTGACGAAGCCCTGTGGATCGAGAAACACCATGGCGTCGGAGCCATCCCTTATCTCTTTGAGAAGGTCAAGCGACACTTCACCGAGGATGGGTCCCACGACGATAACATCGGCATCGAGATACTTTTCAGGGAACGACCTGATTGGGTCTGCGACGCCAAGCAGATTGAGTATTCTGTCCCCGTTCTCATCGTATTCGAGGTAGAACCCGCCCGTTTCACGGGACGGTTGTATCACATAATCGATGCCAAACGAACGAAGGTCCTCCTCGAACGTGGAGCGAAAGTCCTCTCCGACGCTTCCCGTGAGGCCGCACCTGAGCCCGAGCTTAGATTCTATGATGCAGGCATTGGTGGAACAGCCCGAAAGGACGCGCCCACCCGTTGTCACATACGGTGTTACGATATGATCATACACTGGATTTCCTATAGCTGCTATCATCCGTTAACCTCCAATTGACGCTTGGCGAAGACGAGTCGCTGCGCAACGGTCACATGAGAGAGCGCACCGACGATGATAAGCACATATTCAAGCGCATTGCCATAATACAGCGCGATAAGGCTTCCAAGAAGGACGAGGATAAGCTTTTCAGCCCTGTCCATGAGCCCCATGTCAACATTTTTCGCGCCTTCAGACTCGGCCTTTGAACGTACGTAGGATGCCATGACCATGCCCGAAATGGCGAAGAATCCGGCAAATGGCGATGCGAGCGGCCCTATGACGATACCGCCAATCAGGATGAACTCGGCGTAACGGTCGATGCTGTGGTCCAATACCTTGCCATATACGCTCGTCCTTCCAGTCGCCCGGGCCACACTGCCATCGATGACATCGAAAAGCGCGGTAACGAGCACGAAGACGAACCCGCCGATTATATCTCCAGAATAGTACAGGTATCCCGCTACCAAGGCCGGAACGAGTGAGAGCAGCGTGAACCCATTTGGAGGAATTCGTGTCCGCGCCATAAGGCTTCCAAGGCCCAGAAACACACGTTGATATGTCGAACGGTAACGGGCGAGCATGATAGAACATCCAACTATTTTACTGTGGTAAAATATCTGGAGTTCTTTATAAGCCTTTTGCCCTCCTGAATAATCTTTCCATGGTCGAAGGCAAGCTTTTCGGGAAGCTCGTCGATCTCGAAGACACGCACGTCGGACGCATCGCTTCCTGGTGAATAGTTCTCCAACGTGTGATTGCAAAGGAACGCGCATGAAACGACGTGTCCGCGCGGATCGCGCTCTGGGTCGGAAAAAACGCCTATGAGCATCGGAGCGAAGATGCGAAGCCCAGTCTCCTCGCGTATCTCTCGCATGACCGCATTCTCAACGGTCTCCCCATATTCCACGAATCCCCCCGGGAGCGCCCAGTATGATTTGTAGGGTGAATTGCGTCTTCGAATGAGCAGGATGTGGGTGCCATCAGTAAGAAGGCCATCCACTGCCAATGATGGTTGCTTGTGCCTATGCATTGTACCCAAATACTCCACGTATCCACAGCGTTATGTTCCCGACCTTGGGGACGACTGTGGTCACTTTCCCTATCACGTCTTCTTCACAAATACCATGGATGCCGCCACAATAATAGTTATCTGGTATCTGATTGTAATCGCCTTTTGTAAGGAAGTAACGTTCGCCATTGTTCTGGTATATGTCTATTACCCTGTGAACGATAGGTATGGAGTCATTTCCGCGATCAAACACAATCACATCGCCGACGTCAATTTCTTTCGGATCGATATCACTGACGATGAGGATGTCGCCACGGGCAAATCCATTCTGGTAGGGGAACGAAGCGAAGTCTTGCTTGTCGATGTCGTATGGGGCATACTCAGTTCCCTTGTACATCCACCAATCGTCGAAATCATATCCCCTATGATCCATGCTGCCAGAAATGACAACGGAGATTGGGTTGTCAACGCCGGTGGCCGCCACGAGTGATACCTGTATCACGAAGTAGAGCAAAATGGCCATGAGGATGCCCTTGAGGGCCTCCTTGACTTCCTTTTTCGTGTCAGACATGATAGAAGCGCCACCGTCATAGGCCCTTTAAAAGTTTTCGTTGTTAGGACAAGGGTCGATGCAGAATATGCTAAGGGGTATTATAAACTTTTGCAAGAAAAAGGGATTTTTAATGCTGATGTCGCATGCGATGCGCTCACGGCCGAATAACAGTATAGCGCTTGCTGATGGCCCCCACGCGACAATATGTCGCACAATGCCAAAACATACAATAAGCGCCCAACAGACCCGTACTGAAAGAGAATCCAGTTGATCCAAAGGGCGGAACAATAGCTTTTATTCGCGCGGCGATACTAACGATGTGCGAAAGAGAAGATCTTTTGAAAAATCGGTATATAAGTGTACGATGCCTGATTGATGGAACTAACGTTTAGCTGATTCCCCGCGTGATAGACCCGAGGCAATGATGTGGCTCACACGTAATGGTTCGGGTATATAGGAGCGGGTGCTCGTCTTGTATATGACCCGTTTTGCCGTATAGGCGTCCATGCCACTAACCTGGTAAAACACGTTGTTGGGGCCCGCATGCACGTTGCCTGCCTTCTTCATGATCTCAAGCCGCGTTTCAACGTCTGAAACGTTTGTTAACGCATTCTCTATCTTTTCAAAGTTCGGATGTCGTTCCGTGACGGCGATGACCGGCAGACCGGTGCGCTCGTTGAGCTCTGGCAAGTCGATGACGTTGAATCCTCCGACCGTTATGCCCGCAAGCATGATGATGCGCAGATCCTGATACTTACACCCCGATATCATGTCGCTGATCTTATCGGTAGCATCGAGCCCGTCGACGGTAACGTATGTTGAAAGCATGCCGTCCATCCAAAATCCGCCACGAAAGATGGATCCGATGATGAGCACGGTATCGTCACATTTATCAAAGGATGCGTCGTCTATACCTACAATGCGCGTTTCAGACTTGAGGCGCATGCACCTGAATCGCATCGTGTGAATAAATAACTAACCATGGAAAGAACGTGATACATTGTATAAGAAAAAGGACCACTACCACCAAAAGGCCAAACAGCAGGGATACCGATCGCGATCGGCGTTCAAGCTCAAGCAAATAAACAACAAGTTTTCCATCATAAAAAAGGGCCATGCCATCGTGGACGTTGGTGCAGCGCCCGGAGGTTGGTCGCAAGTGGCTGCCGAACTTGTCGGTAGTGAGGGAGAGGTCATCGGTATCGACCTGGAGGAGATTGACCCACTCCCGTCCCCAAACGTGACGTTCATAAAAGGAGACATCACCGACGAGGACATCATAGAAGAGATAAAAAAACATGTCGAAAAGATCGATTGTGTCATATCCGACATCGCGCCAAAGACGACAGGCATTATCGACCTGGACCGTTCGCGTTCGGCCATTCTTTCGATGCAGGCGCTCGAGGTCGCTTGCGCCCTTTTGCGGGATGGAGGGAACTTCCTTACGAAAGTATTCCAGAGCGAAGAGAGCGAGGAACTTTTTAGAGACATGAAGCAATGCTTTTCATATACAAAGCGCTACAGGCCTCCATCGACCCGGAAGAGAAGCACGGAGATTTACCTCGTGGGCAAGGGATTCAATCGGTGAATATCGATGCCAAATCAGCGAGTGTTGCATCCGTCTTGAAGCTTGTGGGTGAGAAATGCGTCCTAGAGCATGCATGTCCGGCATCACGAATCTTTGATAGTATCGTCTCCAGCGGCGCGGCAGGAAGGCGTAAGATCGAGGCCATCTCGTGCGAATCCCAATGGTACGGTATGGAAACCTCATCACGCAACAACGTTATGAAACGGATCATCGCCTCTTTGTCGCCAACATGCGCCTGCTGAACTTCCTGTAACATCTCATCAAGCATGGTCTCAGAACATAGTTTGCCGGTCCAAACGGGGTTCGCATGGTTGAACGTGTTTCCGCACGCGCACGTACACTCGGGCGTGTGCGAATGTGACCGATGCGAACAAGAGAAACAGTGATTGATATATCCCAGATGACGCATGCTCTCATCTGCACGGCGCTTGCCCCTGCGTATATAGACATGAACACGCATGTAGTGGTCTTTGTAAAATGACATGATGGGAGTTACACCATAATTCCAAGATGCGGCACACCTTGCGACATATCCCAACAGGATGCGAAGCCCGACCTCGTGGCAATACGCAGTCTTTAGGGGAAGGGCGCCATATTTGCGTACGCATGCGTTTTTGAACGATCCGCACAACGCGGCTGTATCGGTGGCAGTGACAAAAAGATACCCTTCTTTCTTAAAAAGGCGCATTATGGGATGAACATAGCGCACCGGCGAACCAAATGGATCGACATCTACGACGTCATATTTTCCGTCGATGAGATTTAGGTCCTTGTTCATCGCAGTGATGTTGATATCGTTTTTCTCTGCATTGGAGGAGATGAGCCGTGCGGCCAAGGGATTAATGTCATTTGCATCAACGTGGTGTCCTGCCTCACGCACGTATCGAAGCGCCCTTACTCCCGTTCCTGCCATGCCACATAATATATCGCGTTCGGGTGGCAGGCAGCGGGTTAGTAGGATTGAAACATTCCTATTGAACTCCATGACAGGATTGTAGAAAACCTCGTTCCTGCTTGTCTGTATCTCATATTCAGGCACATCGATCGTGACGCTCCCTTCGGTAAACTCGTACATAATCGCACCTACACAAGATCCATCAAATCGTTGAGGCGGGACTGGCATTCATGCAATCGATCCCTCACATCCGAGAGGAGCCTTTGGTCGATATACTCCTCGTCTGAACTGAAACTTCGTGTGAAGAACGCCTGCAATGATTCGAATCTCCCCCTGAAAAAGAAGTATTGATGCGGCTGGGCCCCTTCCATCTCATTCAATAGTTCATCGACCCATTGGGAAAACTGGAACAACAACGTGTTTTTTGTCTCGAAAATGCTGTCCCTATGCAGAAGGAATGTGTCATGTGCTTGCTCCATGTTCTCTTCAACGGGCTCAGGTTCCTGCTCGGTCACCTGTTCCAGCTCGGTAGAAGACAGCCCAGCTGATAATCGGGCCATTGCTGAACCCGAATCCCGGGAGGCTTTCGATGAACGTCTGTATAACACGATTGAAAGGAGAATGACGAGAAGGGCTGTTGCCCCAATTGCAATATAACGATAATCCAACGCCAAAACTTCTTCATCTTTTTCAGGAGGGGCGGGCGTCTGTGAGTTGCTATATTGCTGAGCAAGCGTTATGTTTTGGGTACACATGCTAGCCTTGTCAGAATCGCCCAAGTCCGTATATATATCTCGCGCCGCAGTATACTCTTCGACCGCTATATCATAATTGCCCTCGCTCATGGCAGAGGATCCGGACGTGACATACGCATCCGCCTCAAGGTAGAGGTCACAGGTAGTAAGCAACTGGGACACTGTCTCTTCTTTTTCTGCATCACCAATGGCCGCATACGTGTCCTTGAGAGAAACGAGCAGAGGCCGAGCAGTGCCGTAACGGCCAGAGTCCATAAGGACTTGAACCCTCGAAAAATCATCCTCGGCAGAGGGGATAAGCTCACACCTACCAATTTGCTGAGAACAATATGCAATTAGTTCCTCATCGTTAACCTTATCGAAGTACGTAGAAGCAATATCATACTCTAAAGCAGCATCCTCATACTCGCCGTCTTCAAATAATTCATCGGCCTGCGACAAGTGATCATGCGCAGTGATATAATTATTGCATTTTTGGATATACATGCGGCACAACAAAGTTCGTTCGACGTTGTCCAGTTCAACATACAATTCCTCGGCCATGGTAAAATTTTGAAGTGCATTGGTATACTTACCGGAATCGAAAAAAATAGTGGCATTCTGATAGAACTTATCAGCCGAAGCGTTCATGTTCTCTAGAGCTGCAAGGGCCCCTTGAACTGATTCCTCATAAAATGTTCTGCTGCGTGCACCGGTGATGCGCTCATGCAAACTGCCGAATCCATCAAAAACAAGGACCTCGGGGGGTTCACCAACCTCGAACCTGTCTGCAAGATCAGCATTATCACTAATAAATATCTCTATAAGATCCACATCGTCATAGGACGAAGAGATATCGGACAACATGCTCATGATGATGCCACAAACTGAACTTTCATCGCGGAAAAAAAGAATTGTAACATTGCCATCATCCAAAGCCTCATCTATTTCAGAAGAATCAATAGCACACGCCAAGGAAGGTAAAAATAAGGGGAGTATGAGTAAGCAAATACAGACCTTAACAATGTGCCGGCGCATAGTACAGATATCGAAGGCATTGCTCAAAAAGGTATCTGATTCCATGCGCATACCGCGATTCGAAGACATCATGTGTAACGGATCCTAAGACAGCATTCAGATACACATTCCTAAGCACTGAAGACAAATGTGTATCAATGGAGGTACGCTGCCCTCATCTCAATGCAAAATATAAATTCCATCAAGCAATTTTCAAATGTGTGATTAATCTATATATCACCTATTAAATGATTATACCAGCAGTAGATATGTAAATTCAAGTGAAGTCATGAAAAAGAAAGATAAAAAGTAGAATGCATTAATTAATCTCCATATATAAAGATAACCTATTCAAAACTAAACAAATATTACATGAACAATATATTAATATTAATAAAAAAGGTTTGTACAGTATGAACAAAGAAAAGCAAAAAGAAGAAATAGGAAAATATGCTGCACAACTAATCAAAGATGAAGAAGTCATAGGGTTGGGAACTGGAAGTACGGTCAAGTATCTGGCTAATGCTCTAGGCAAGCGCATAGAAGACGGCGAAAAATTCTATGCTGTACCGACGTCTTATCAATCAATGCAACTATGCATAAATAATAAAATTAATATCGTTACACTGCATGAATTCACCCCAGAAAAAGCCTTTGATGGAGCTGATGAAGTCGATCCAAGCAAAAATCTCATCAAAGGGCGGGGAGGGGCGCTGACACGGGAAAAGATAATAGGCTACAGCGCTAAGGATTTTTTTGTTCTTATCGATGATAGTAAGTTCGTTGAACAACTAGGTAGTAAATTCCCCGTGCCAATAGAGGTGCTACCACTAGCATATACCAGTGTTATAAAGCGTATTTCAGAGATTGGCAACCCCATTTTGCGTGAAGCTAAGGCAAAGGACGGACCAGTGATATCTGATAATGGAAATTTCATAATAGATCTTTGGGTGAAAATAGATAATCCGAAAACACGTGAAGTGGAATTGAATAACATCCCCGGTACTATAGAGAACGGCATATTCACAAGAGAGTGTAAAACAATAAGTATTGTTGATGATGTCATTGATGTCAAATAATATCATTGATGTCAAATAACATCGATGACATCATCGATATTTTATATTGTCCGAGTGTTTATAAAAGAAATATTAAAAAACAAGTAAAAATCATATTCAACGATATTTCAATGACATCATCGAAAGTTATTTAAAAGATAATTACCTAAAGCATATTATGGGGCTTCTATCATTTCTTGGACTGAAAAAAGAACCGGACACTCACCTTGAAGAGGAGATATCTAAACTCAAAGAAGTCGTCGAAAAACATGATGACGAAAATATACGAGCATTACGCACTGATATACGGTCTTTGTTCTCAGAAGTGCAAAATATAAAAAGTGATATAAAAAACTTGGATGCAACTACAGAAAAACAAGAATTTAAGCTCGACAAATTAGCAGAAAAAATGGTAGAAATCGATAACGATATGCTAAAAGTAGTGTATAAAGATGAATTAAATCTGCTCAAAAAAGAAATGAGCTTCATTGAAGAAGATGTTAAGACAATAAAGGATTCACAGCATCAAATAACAGATAAATTCATAGATTTTGCCCTGAAAGAGAAGGAAACTAAGATTACGCCCAAGGAAACATCCGATGAGGATCTAACAGAATTCGAAGAGGGCATCCTTTCAAAGTACAAAAATAACATCACATCTGAACAGATATCAAAAGAAACGGGCATGTCGAAAGGACATATATCAAGAACCCTCAAGACACTACACAAGAAAGGATATCTTACAAGAACACGCAAAGGCAAGGAATTCATCTACAACGCAGTATAACATCGGTGATGTGACGAAGATATCAATAACATCAATGATATCATTAAGATGTTATTGACATCATAATAATTCATCCAAAATTATCATCATCTTTTTTCTCATTTTTTGAAAGGCCAATTCACTTTCACTTTCTTTTGCATCCCTTAACAATTCCAATAATTCCATGTAGATCATGATCGATTCTAGAGGGATAAGGTTTGCGTAAACTCCCAAAATAAAGGTGGCCATTGCCTTGTCAACATTGTCCTTTGCAAGTCGTATGTTGTCAGAAATAGCCTGTTTTGATACATTTCGATGTTCAGCAAGCTCTATAAGAGTGACATTATCTCCAAATTCCTTGTTCCATATGTATGAAACATAATCTTTTAATTGTATTTTAGAAAAATAACTAATATTCAATAATTTATTAGCAAAAGAATCAGTTTCTATCCATTTTTCTATGTACTCAAAGGAGTATTTCATGAAAATCCCTCAGTCAAGGCGTTTTACTTGACATGATATTTCTCTCAACGCATATAAAAACTTGTTCCTATACCAATATTTAAATAATGAAAACAAAAATATCCGATGTGAACGACATGGATAAGGAGTACTTGGATTGGGCAAAAGTAGATGAAGCGATATGGACTCTCAAAGATGAAATAGAAAAGGAGTTCAGGCCCGACATAATAGTTGGAATCGCAAGGGGCGGATTAGTGCCTGCCGTCAGGCTTTCACATATCTCAGACAATATCCTTATGCGTGTAGTAGATGTCAAATTCTACACAGACATTGAAAAAAGAATGGAAAAACCAGAAATTACAGCTCCTTTAACTGAAAACATAGAAAATATGAATGTTTTAATAATCGATGATGTTGCTGATACTGGTAAAACGCTTGTAGCAATAAAAAAACATATTATTGAGAAAAAAGCCAAATCGATTAAGATAGCTGTTATTGCTAAGAAACCAAAAAGCATCATTGATCCAGATTACTATGTTTTTGAAACTGACAAGTGGATCATTTTTCCCTGGGAAAAGATGCCTATAAGCAAGGGTAATGGAGATATTGTATGACAAGGCTTTTCGTAGCCATAACTCTTGATGAGAAAATAAAAGAAAAAATCACAGAGCTCTATGAGAAGTTTCCAGAAAATGTTATCAAGGCAAAGTTTGTTCCAAAAGATAACATTCACATCACTCTGAAGTTTATCGGTGAAAAGAGAGACGATGACATCAATGACATCATCAAATCATTGAAACACTCACATGATGACATTGGACCATTTTCTCTACATATATATGGTGTGGGGGCTTTTCCTCACTCTTTTGCCCCTAAAATCATATGGGTGGGTGCCAATGAACCAAAAATCGAAGAATTGGCTCAATCTATCGATGATCATTTGGCAACATTGGGTATCAAAAAGGAACAGAAACCATACAAGGCACACATCACGTTCGCGCGCGTCAAGTCCGTATACGAAAAAAAGGATGTCAATGACATCATCAAATCATTGAACGATATAGAAATAGGCACCCAGGATGTAACATCATTTAGCCTTGTCAAAAGCACCCTTACTCCGAAAGGGCCAATATACTCAACCGTCAAGGATTTCTTCCTATGAACTTTGACAAGATAACTAAACGAATCAGACCAAAGGAAGGAGAAAGGGATAACGCCCTAAAACTGTTCAACCATATTAAGACATATATATTGGAATCCTTTGGTAAGGAATCGATTATTGTTGGTTCGGTAGCAAAGGATACATTTCTAAAAGAGGACATGGACCTAGACATATTCGTCTTCTTTGACCCATCCCTTCCCAAAGAGCTCCTTGAGCGTGAAGGACTCCGGATAGGCAAGTCTACGTTCAATCATTTTGGGTCTTCCTACAAGATAGCGTATGCAGAGCACCCATATGTGTCTGGTGACATCGAGGGTCTACCCGTGGAAATCGTGCCATGCTACAAGGTCGCCTCTGGAAGGCACATACGATCCGCTGTCGACAGGACCCCCTTCCATCTCGAATATGTAATGGAACACCTGAACGATTCTCAAAGGGATGATGTACGCCTTCTCAAAAAATTCCTCAAGGCCCAAAAGCTCTATGGTGCTGACTCTCGAGCGAATGGTTTTTCGGGATATCTCTGCGAACTGCTTATAATAAAGTACAATTCCTTTGCCAATCTTCTTGCTCACGCCATTCAGTGGGAGCGGGGTGTTATCATCGACATGAACGGAAACGGGAAGGGCTTTGAAGACCCGTTGGTCGTCGTAGACCCTGTAGACCCTACAAGGAATGTGGCCTCCGCAGTGTCGCTTTCCACCTTCTCACGGTTTATCGAAGCGGCACGCACGGTATCAGAAACAAAAGACGTGCGGATGTTTTCTGGGCCAAGGCCAGGGTACCAACCTGTCGATGCGGGGACGTTTGTAGTCATCATTTTTGACATTGATGTCATCGAAGAGGTCTTTTACGCTCAGGCACGCAAATTCGTGGAGCACGTCGTGAAGGAATGTGGGGACAATGGATTTACCCTCTTTCGCCACGGCGTCTTCTCAAAGGGCGTCATGCTCGACATAGAGATCGGCCAGCTTCCGGAGAAGGAAAAACACCGAGGTCCACCGGTGGAAAAATATGCTCATGCGGAAAAGTTCAAACAGAAGCATCCGGACGTATTTGTCGAACAGGATGTACTCTACACCATTCGTGAGCGGAAGTACGTCTCCATCGATGATCTCATCAATGACATCATCGTTTCACAACGCGGGCTGGGTTCATCGCTCAAACGCGCATCCATCAGGATCTTGAAGGACCAAGAAGCGGTAAACGCAATAGAAAAAGAGATAATCTTCTTTTAAAGGATAATCCTCGCATCGCTATCGATATCCTGTTGTGTGAAGACGAGTTCGTTGTTCACATAGACTGACACGTCGTTGATGTCCGGAGGGAGGGCAAGATTGAACGTTAATCCCTCAATGACATCCTCCGATATCACTGATATGACGAGATTGTTTGACGACATATGGTAATCAATCTTTGCCTGGGTAATGAACTCCCACCATCGTACAAATTCTATCATGGACGGCATCCACACGTTCTGCTCTTCGGCATATCCAAGGAACGAATCAAGGAGTAGCAAGCCTTCGTGACGGCGTGTGTGCGAGTCCACCTCCATTAATGCAGGGAGGTGGGTAAAAAGCACAAAAGGCGTGCCTTTGCTATGGCACCCCTCAAATCGGGCCTCGAGTTTGTAGAGGTCCTCACTGTAAGATACCGACGTAACGTGCGCCAGATAGTCTATTGGAAAGCACGGCACTTCGATGATGTCAATGACATCACCGAAAAATGGGTCGAACAGGTCCTTTGGTTGATAAGGATATACGTTGAACAGGCTGGCGCCAGCGTTGTACTCGAATCCCTCTTCAGCCAGCACGACCTGTGTCGACGTGTTGTCCCAGAAAGAAGGCGCCCTGAATCCGTATACGGGCCCTATGGAATTAATGAGCATCTCCTTGCCGGCAGTTATGAGGCTGGCCTGTTCTTCCTTGTTCAATCCACGCAACTCCTTTGGGGGCGTATGCGAATAGCCGTGCAACGCAACCTCGTGGCCTTTATCAACAAGTTGCCTGAGCGCATCGGTGACATCATCGTTGTCAGCGATGGCATTCGATTCCCCACCATGTGCTGGTATAACGAAAAACGTCGCGTGGGCACCATATTCCTGAAGGATGGAATCGACAAGCCACATGTCTGAAGGGGATGTCCCTGAGGATATGTCATCGAGCGTGACCATACATGCACCCGACATCCCGTTGGGCCACATGTTGACAGTGAAGAGGTCATGGTCCTCTTCGACAGGATTGCCAAATGCGGAAAGGGGAGCCATGTATCGTTGGAGATTAAAAGTATAAAAAGAGAACGCTATTATGACTACGAGAAGTAGCGCAAGGAGCTTATAACGATTTCTCATCGCCTTCACTTAAGGAGCGAACATAACGCAGACGTGTAGGTGGCTATAAGCATCTCTTGGTTCTCTGCATCGTCTTCGACAAGTGCGTTTGCCGCGATCTGCTTGAGCGCTATTGCCTTGAGCATTGCCAGCCTGGTCTTTTCAACCTCATCTTCTGAGGGAGAGACGCCCGTGCGCTCGAAGACGAGCCTGATGTTTTTCCTGTCCGTTTCTTCAATCTCTTCCTGGGTCAAGTCCATGTGATTGTCACCGTGTGATGGTGTTTATATCATCTTAATAAAGTTTTGTGGCTTTGCACATAAAATCGTCTCTTCTCATGTGCATTCGCACGCAGTGCCAAGCGGCATGCATGCCGGATGCAAGCTGGCATCCTCTATTCCCTTCGCTAATGCATCGGGGAATGCTTTTCGTATTATGTTGTATGCAGCGTTCACGTCAGCGTTGACAACGCTGCCGTCTCCGGCGACAAACAGGACCCAGCTGACGCACCGCCTCGCAGCGCCAACTGGCGCGTTCGATACGCGTGCAAGACAGTTACTGTGATGAGAACGCATAAAGAAGATAGGTAAGGGATAGCGTATAACAAGTGGGGAAAGAAGGATAGAAACTTTATGTTCAGTCGACAGGGCCCGCATGTTCAAAGTTGTCTTTATGTGCAAATCCACACGGTTAGAAACATTTAAGTATCTACTAAATCGCCCTCATATGCATAGTGAATGCCATGTCCCCTTTCACAGGATCATTCTTTCAACTCGTGGGCGAGATTGTCGTATACCTTTTTCTGGTGCTCCTCATACTTGTCGTGATAGGGCTCATGCAATTCTTGGTGTCCTTACGCGTTGGCAAGTTCATCTTTCCGTCCTTTCTCTCATTCCTCGTAGACACGTTCAACCCTATTTTCAAGAAGGTCTTTGAGCTCCTTCGACTTGAGCCTTCTGTTATCGACGAGCTTGATGTATCGCTCAAGAACAACATTCATAAGCGCAGATTTTCCGATACGAGCGTCGACGAGCGGCTTGTTGTGCTCCCACAATGCCTTCGTTCGATCAACTGCCCCGCAAAGCTTTCCGCCAAGGACGGCATCAGCTGCCAGCGATGCGGCAAGTGCACGATAGACCAGTTCATGGAACAGGCAGAAACCCTGGGCTATCATGTCTTCATCGTGCCTGGCGGCACGTTCGTGCGGCGCATCATAGCCAACGAACGCCCGCGAGCGGTACTGGGCGTCGGATGCGCGACCGACCTTCTCGAGGGCATGCAGACGGCTCAGCACGCGGGCATAGCGGTGCAGGGCGTGTTGCTTGATACGACCGGTTGCATCGAGACATGCGTGAAATGGGACAAAATATATGATAAGCTTTATTTGGGACTAGACCAAAGGTGAACCATATGAAGCGCCGACTCGCTCCGTACCTGGTTATCATGTTGGGCATCGCTTTTCTCTACGTAGGTACCTTGCCGGAAAACGAGGACGTGACGAGGAGCAGGAACATCTCATCGGTGGTATGCCTGTCCTGCCTCGGCCTTACCGGGACGACAAGCGATGAGCTTACCATCGACGACTTCACACGCATGAAGTACACGACGTTTAACGACGACGTCATCATCTACATCTTCTCCACGGAAACGTGCAAGTCATGCCCTCGCGTCATCAGCATGTGCAACGAGCTCGCGAAGTTCACCAACAAGGTCACAGTGGAGGAGGTGAAGTTCGAAGATGATGTCGAAAGATTCAGAGAGCTTGCGGAGAGGTATGATTCCCAGGCCGAGAATGTAGGCGTTCCATGGATGGTCGTTACCGACGAGGACGACGGCGAGTATGAGAGCTGGTTGTACGAATCGTACCTCGAAGGGTACCCCACAAACGACATGCGCTACATCGTACAGGTCATTGACATGGTGATAAAGTTTGGAACAACGACGAGCACCTAGGGAATCGATTGCCTGGAAGATTATGGTCACCATAGGGCTTGCCATACTCTTGCTTAGCCTGCTTTCCATCTCGGTGGGGCTTTTGGGGACAAAGGGCTATTCTGCGCTCACGCTCACGATGGGCTATATCGGGCTGCTTCTGCTCACCATTGGGGCATCGAATCTGCTTGCGAGAAAGTCCATCTTCTTTATCACCATATTTCTGAGCGCCACCGCGCTCTATGGCATTACCCTTTTCAGATACGAGGTGCGCGGCGGCGAGCTACCTCACCCCTTATCGGTCATGCCGGAGACGATCGGGCTCTTCGTGATCATCATTGGGCTCTCCTATGCGATACTCAAACTCAAAAGCTCGCTTTCAAACAAGCGAAAGCTCTACCAGACGTTCTCGCTTATCATGTTCAATCTCGGTGCGCTCGGCATTGTGGCAAAACACCTCATAGCGCCGGGGCTCCATTGCTACGCGTGCCCGTGGGCGACCGCGGGATGTCCAATAGGCCTTATCCAGAACTGGGTGATCATGGGCGATGTGCCATACTACCTATTCGGATCGTTCTTTGCACTCTACACGGTGGTGGGCAGGGCGTTTTGCGGTTGGGCTTGCCCATTTGGATTCCTACATGACGTCATCGACAAGGTCACGGAGGTCAAGTTCACGCGCAAGCACACGTCGTCTGCGCTGCGGCGCGTCTTCATCGCGCCATTCAAGAAGGATGAGGCAGGCATGCCACACGAGGCAGTGCGCCGGCACAAGGACAATATAGGCATCCTTACATACTTCACGAGGTCGGCGGTCTTTGTCGCGATGATCGTGACCGCATGGAAGCTCGTCGACACATGGTTTTGCAAGCTCTGTCCGGCGGGGCTCCTCGAAGCGGCGTTTCCCTACCGCGTCATCCACAACGTATTTCCCGACCCCCTCTACGTCGTGCGCATCATCATATTCGTATCGCTTATCCTCTTGGCCGTCGTGATATCGCGCTACTGGTGCAGGTACTTCTGCCCGCTTGGCCACCTTGCGGGTCACTTCAATCACATATCGCTTTTGCGCCTTCACCTCGATCCCGATCGCTGTTCAAACTGTGGACTGTGCAGGAAGGCATGCCCCATGGAGCTCGACCCCGTGGCGTTTTTGAGCAAGACTGGTGACATGTCGACCCCTGTGAAGAAGGTCGTCAACACCATCAAGAACGAACAGACGAACTGCATACTGTGCGGCGAATGCGTTGAGGCGTGCAAGAGCAGGGATGGGGCGCTTTCGCTGTCGTTTGACGTCGTGCGCAGGGGCAAGCGTGTGCCCCATGAGGCAGAAGAGGAAGAGTATGGGTCGTATGAGGCACCCCGCATGGCGCCTCCGCGCCCTGCAAGGCCCACGGGCATCCCGGCTTCAAAGGCGCCCGAGACGTCCCAGGAGCCAACGTACGAACGTCCCTGGCCCATTGCCGTGTCAATAAAGGCATACTACAAGTCGTATACGGACATGCCCCGACTCCTCGCCAGGCTCGAGGAAACAGCGGGATACTCGCTTGAGCGATACGACATCTACAAGGATGAGGCCGCAGCTGACTATTTCAGCAAGGTCTACAAGGGGCATGCCCGCACGCCTGTCATCGTTGTCAACGGACAGGTCTACACTGGTTCGATCAACGACGTGTCCGGCCTCCTGACGTTCCTTCGAACCGTACAGGAGACCTACCAGGAAATCTACATGTCTTGCTTTGCAGGGAGATGCAGGAACTGCAGGAACAAGGGATGCATGCGATTTACCGGCGGACTCGAGCTCGAGTCGCAGCGCGCCTACCACTTCGGGATGTTCTACGCATCGTCCCCGGGAGAGCTCATGGCAAGCTGTGAAATGGGTGCGCTCTGGGCGCACTACGGAAAACCGCTCCATGAGCACATGCTCTTTATCGACCACCCGAAGAGCAACGCGCTCCTCTACGCCAAGAAGGCGTCCGAATTCATAAACGAGCTTCGCGAGCTTCCCATAACGACGGTCGAGCTGTATCTAAAAAAGGACTCAGAGCTCTCAGAGGACATCCTCAACATCATCGCCCTGGCCTCTCACTATTCGGGAGGAAAGCTACGGTATACGATCACGCAGTGGGATGAACGTACGCCAGGCGTCTACATCGACGGAACCAAGGTCCCTTCGGCATACCATCCATCGTCCTTTACCACACTGCTCTCCGCCATCAAGCGCTACGCGCGATGAGATATGCTTATATATTTTCTCATTCACTATATAATGGTGACATGTATGGCGAAAAAGAAAGTAGTGATCCTTGGTGCAGCAGGTCGAGATTTCCACAACTTCAACGTACACTTCAGGGACGACCCGTCCTATGAGGTGGTAGCGTTCACGGCTGCACAAATACCTGACATTTACAATAGAAAATATCCTCCCGAGCTCGCTGGAGAGCTCTACCCAGATGGCATACCCATCCATCAGGAGGAAGAGCTCGAAGACCTTATCGCCGACCACGGCATCGACGAGGTGGTTATGGCGTACTCGGATCTCCCGTACTCGCACGTCATGCAACTTGGTTCACGCGTGCTCGCGGCAGGCGCGGATTATCGACTCATGGGGCCCAACACGACGATGCTCACATCGTCCAAGCCGCTCATATCGGTATGCGCGACCAGGACGGGCAGCGGCAAAAGCCAGGTATCACGAAAGATAGCACAATACCTCAAGGAAAAGGGCTTCAAGGTGGTCGCCATACGGCACCCGATGCCCTACGGGGACCTCGATGCGCAGCGGTGCCAGCGGTTCGCATCGTATGAGGACCTCGACAGGTATGACACCACCATCGAGGAGCGCGAGGAATACGAACCACATATCGACAACGACATCGTCGTCTACGCCGGTGTCGACTACGAACAGATCATCCGTGAAGCTGAAAAGGAAGCGGACATCGTGCTCTGGGACGGCGGCAACAATGACTTCTCGTTCTACAGGTCTGACCTCTATATCGTCGTGGCAGACCCCCTACGCTCCGGCAACGAGCTGTCGTACTACCCAGGCGAGGCAAACGCCAGGATGGCCGACGTGTGCATCATCAACAAGGCCGACACGGCAAGCGGGGAGGAAGTGCGCCGGGTGCGCAACAATCTGCTTGACGTCAATCCCGATGCCACGATAATAGAGGCCGCATCGCCCATATCCGTTACCGACCCCTCACTGATCAAGGGCAAGCGGGCACTGGTCATCGAGGACGGCCCCACCGTGACACACGGCGATATGGAGTACGGTGCCGGTTACGTCGCTGCACAAAAGTACGGCGCCAAGGAGATCGTCGATCCCAGGCCCTACCTACACGGATCGCTCAAGGAGACCTTTGCCGCCTACCCCCACCTGACGAAGGTGCTTCCCGCCATGGGCTATGGGGATAAACAGGTGCGCGACCTCCAGCAGACCGTGGCGGCGGCCGAGTGCGACGTGGTCGTCATGGGCACGCCCATCGACCTCACCAGGATAATGGACATCGGCAAACCCTACGTAAGGATACACTACGAACTGCAAGAATTGGGAAAGCCCGACCTCGATGAGGTGCTGGGGGCTTTCTTGAAGAAGAGATTGTGATCACTGCTGCGTTGGCTCTTGGGCCGACGCCGCTTCCTGCTGGCTGATCCTGAGCGGCAGCGGGCTGGGAAGCCCCATCTCGCGTGCAAGCAACATGCTGATAAGCATCGAGCGTTGCGTGAGCTGCTTGAGGATCTCGGTCGAGAAGTCCTGGGGAAGCTTTCGTTCCGACTTCCAGTCGTTGAGGACCTTCTTTTTCCTCTCGTCCTTTTCCTGGGCGAGCACGGCGCCGTCAATACGTATCGACCCGAGTGCCGGGTCGTAGTTGATGAAGTATTCGAATCCGACCTCGAGCACGTTCATCTTTCCGGTCGCGCTCGGGACCTGATTTTCTGTGATCGAGAGTATTCGGGGTGAGGAGCCAATCCGGACGGATCCATCGACCTTGGTCTGGTTGTTCCTCGATGCCTCTATTTTGTCAATGCGTACACCTACGATAGCCATTGTTACACCTCTAAGATGAGAAGCTTTTTACGATTTATAAATGTAGTGGTTTTCATACCGCCTGGACAGGGGGTGCGATCCAGGATTTTTGAATAGATTCATTGCAGAATTGGTGATATATGTATGGAAAGGGCATATGGGAATGCATTTGTGCCATTTCCTTCAAAATTCGCAAAGAGACGTTCCAAACACCTTGTAATGGAATGGGTAGTGACATAGAAGGGGAGCGGTCGATCGGTCGCTGTCAAATCAGTTAACGAGTTACGCTCACGCCCTGTGCCCGTGTTCGTACGGTGCGCCATGAAACGAATCCTCAAACCATATACAAACATTTTTCTAGATGCGGCCTTCACTTCTATCATGGCCCATTTGAGAACGATTCTTGAAACATTCACTGCTTGTCACGGGATCGCAGGGCATGAGGATGAGGTCGCAACGAGCATTATTCAGCATGGGGACTTCACCTCATATGGCCGCGACGCCATGGGCAATCTCCTCTGTATGAAGGAGACCACGCCAGGCGCCCCCACTGTCCTTCTTGACGCGCATATGGACGAGGTGGGATTCATCGTCAAATATATCGATGACGACGGCTACCTCTATCTTGATGCCGTCGGCGGCATTGACACGAAGGCGCTTTCTGGCGCATGCCTTCTCGTGCACGGCAATAGCCTGTTGCGCGGCATCGTCAGCGACATGCCCCCTCATATCGCCCATGGATCCACCGTTCCTGAGCTTGGCGACCTCCCGCTCGACATCGGCATGTCGGGGCGCGAGGCCCGGGAGACCGTGCCCGTAGGGAGCCCGGTCACGTTCTCGACAAGACTTCGGCAGGTGGGCCAGCACAAGGTATGCTCGAAGGCGCTGGACAACAGGGCCGGCTGCACGGTCCTCTGCTCGCTCTCGCGCAAGCTTGACGTTCCGTTCAATCTCGCATTCCTCTTCTCCTCGCAGGAGGAGGTGGGAACGCGCGGTGCGTATGCGGCGTTGACATCGTCTGCCCCGGCGCTGGCGCTTTCCATCGACACGACCCACGGCGACATGTACGGCGTCCCGCGGGAAAAGACTCGAACACTTGGCTCTGGCACCATCATTGGCGTTGGAGCAAACATTCACCACTCGCTCTTCTCGCGCCTGCGCGAAACGGCTAAAAACGACGGGATCGCCCATACCATCAAGGCCTACGCGGGCGCAACGCCCACCAACCTGCGAAGCATGCAGACCGCAGGAAGGGGTGTTGCCACGGCGCTTCTCAGCATACCCACGCGCTACCTGCACACGCCCGCCGAGGTTGCCGACATGCGCGACATCAAGGCGACACAGCGCCTCGTCAGCTCGTTTTTATCCTCGCTTGATGAATCGTACGTGGAGGCCATAGCATGCTAGGCGCGCTTACGGAGCTGCGTGGCATCTCTGGATATGAGCATGAGGTGCGCACATTCATCACCGAACAGATAGAACCCCACTGCGACACCCTCACGACCGATTCGCTTGGCAATCTCTATGCACACCAGGATGGGGACGGGAGCCATGTGTGCCTCCTTGCCCATATGGACGAGGTGGGCCTTATGGTAACGGGCAGCGACGAGAAGAACGGGTGGCTCACATTCGACACGGTGGGGGGCATCAGGGATTCGCTCCTGCCAGGAACGACGGTGCGCGTGGGTCCCCACGGCCATGCGGGAGTGATCGGGCTTCCCGCCGTGCATCTGCAATCGTCGACGGACAGGAAAAAGCCACTTCCCAAGGAAAAGCTGCGCATCGACGTGGGGGAGGCCCACCCGTCTATCGAGATCGGCGACATGGTCACCTTCGACACGCCGTTTCTCCGGAGGGACGACACGATATATGGCAAGGCGTTTGACGACCGCATTGGATGCTACTGCCTCATCGAACTGCTCCAGGAGCGCCTCGGAGTCCCGCTCACATGCGTGTTCACCGTCCAGGAAGAAGTGGGGCTGCGCGGTGCATCCGTGGTCCGCTCGCGCATCGAATGCGATTATGCCATCGCGTGCGAGGGCACGTTTGCGCTCGACCATCCGTCGCTCTCTGAAGAGGAGCGCATGCCCCGCATGGGTCACGGCCCGGCTGTGACGATCGCCGACAGGACCCTCATCGCACATACAACTGTTCTCGAAGCCATTGGGTGCGCGGCGGATGAAAACGACATACCGTACCAGTACAAGCGCCCGCTTGCGGGAGGCACGGACGCGGGGGCGTTCCACATCGGCGGCAAGGGGACGCCAAGCGGCGTCATCGCCGCGCCGTGCAGGTATATCCATTCGCCATGCGCAATGGCGAAGTGGAACGATGTGATACACATGAAGGAATTGATAGGTGCCACGGCACGCTATCTCGCGGAGGGAGTATGATGGAAGAGCTCTTGAGACGATTATGCTCTGCCCACGGCGTGCCGGGGCAGGAGCACGAAGTGGCAGGCATCGTCGCCGAGGAGGCGGCGCGCAACATGTACGAGACGCGACGCGATGCGCTTGGCAACGTTGTCCTCACGAAGGAGGGCACACATCCCGGCCCGTCCGTGATGCTGTGCGCCCACATGGACGAGGTCGGCGCCATGGTGCGCTATATCGATGACGATGGATTCCTCTATATCGATCCCCTGGGGTCGATCGACACATACCGGCTTCTTGGCCAGCGCGTCATCGTAGGCACGACAGCAAGCGGCATCGTCGAGCAAAAGGAGAAGCCAAACGACAAGAAACCAACGTTTAACGACCTCTATGTGGACATCGGTGCGTCAAGCCGCGAGGATGTCGAGCGAGAGGGCATACGCATCGGTACGGCCATCACGCGCGTCTCACCGTTCGCGCCGCTCATCGGCTCGAGATTCATCTCGAAGGCGTTTGATAACAGGTCCGGCGTCTGCGTCATGCTTGAGGTGTGTCGGCGCCTCGATCAATTTCCGGGGACCGTCCATGCGGTCGCCACCGGACAGGAGGAGGTGGGAACGCGCGGGGCCCATGTGGCCGCGCAGTCTGTGCGCCCCGACCTCTGCATCGTCCTTGATGTAACGTTTTCCTACGACACGCCCCAGAAGAAGGAGAAAAAGGACACGAACGTCGTGCTGGGCGGCGGACCGGCGCTCACGCTCAAGGACGACGGGATGATACTGAGTGCCCCACTACGTGCGATCGTAGAGGAAACGGCAAAGGAGCTAGGGATACCATTGCAATACGACATCTCGAAGGGAAAGACCGATGCCGCGCCGGTCTACCAGTCGAACGGGGGCGTGCCGACTATGGCGCTGCTGATACCGCTGCGCTACATGCACACCGGCAACGAGATTGTCGACATGTGTGACCTCGAACGTACGGTGGAGCTCATCTGTGCCCTCATAGAGCGTTCGGACACCATAACGCTTCCCTGAATCGATGGCACAATGATTTTATTGTCTGCCGTGCCGATATATGTATGCAGATATATCCAAGGTTCAAACTGTGGCTCGAGGATGCGGAAGGACGGTTCTTGCTTGGGGAGGGCACATGCGAGCTTCTCGAGCACATCCGGTCCACGGGTTCGCTTTCTGATGCGGCACGCAAAAGCGGAATATCATATGCACATGCGTGGAAAAAGATACGAAAGCTCGAACGCAATCTGGACACGAAACTGGTAGATCGCTCGCGCGGCGGGTCCGGCGGCGGCAGTTCGACGCTCACCGAAGACGGACTTTCGCTCCTTGAGCGATTCAAGTCGATAGAGGAGCGTATGAATGAGACGATAGGTCGACTGTAGCGATTCTTTCCGGTCTTCCGTCCTACGTGATGATTACGGAAGCCGCTTCGTAACATAGGGCCCTTCCTTTCTGTATCCCTGCGAACGATAGTACTCCCTGACGCCGATCCCCGATATCACGACCATCTTGGCCGCGCCGTAACGCTCATGCGCGATGCGCTCCGCCTCGGCAAGCAACTTCTTTCCATATCCCTGATGCTGCCACCACGGCAGATCGCGCTCGTTCGTGCCGAGCGCGGCCAGGGGCCCATATACGTGCAGTTCCCTGACAAGCGCGCTTTTCTCGGTTATCTCCCTTCGGAACACATGATCGCCCGGTATGCGCAATCTCAGGAAGCCGATGAGCGCATCATGGCGCTGGTCCTCGTAGCTGAGGAAGACCTCGGTGCCGCCCGAAGCGTCATACGTGCGCGTCACGAGTTTCACGTCCTCCCTGTGGTGTTCGATGCCGCGTTTGTAGCTCTGCAGCCCTATCTCCCTGCAGCGGATGCATTGGCATGACACGCCGCGCCTGTGCATCTCGTCCTCGACCATTTGTCCCATGTTCGAGCTCATCACCCCTGCGGCGATACGGGTCGTCGGGATGTCGCGCTGTATGCGCATCGTCCTGATCCACGGAGGGAGCAGCGACTTGGCGCGAACGAGCAGGTCCACCGTCTCATCGGTTGAGTAGGGTATATAGTCGCCCAACACATAATCATCATGAAGTGGTGTATTCTCCATGACGAGGCACGTGTAGAACTTCATCATATCGGGGCGGTATTCGGGGTCTGAGACGATGCGCTCGACCATGCGCAGGTCACGCCCCTTGTCCGAACCGGGAAGCCCGGGCATGATATGGTAGTTGACCTTGAACCCCTGGTCCTTGAGAAGCGCTGTTGCCTCGATGCTGTCGCGTGTCGTATGGCCGCGCTTGACGCGGGCATAGATGAAGTCGTAGACGGTCTGCACACCGAGCTCGACACGCGTTCCGCCGTAGAGGAGCATGCGGTCGATGTGCGGCCGCTTCGACCAGTCGGGGCGCGTCTCGAAGGTCATGCCCACGCACCGATTGCGTGCCCGTTCGTTTCGCTTCTGGGCATCCTCGAGAAGCAGCGGCCTGCGGGAAAGGAGCGCTTGCGCCCGGGTTGCGTCCGATGAAGGATTGTCCGTATCGCCAAAGAGGGCCTCCTCGACGGCAGACGCGGGCACCGACGGATCGAAACGGTTCATGGCAGAGAGGCACTCGCGCACGAAGTACTCCTGGTAGTCGAGGTCCTGCGACGGGAAGGTTCCGCCCATGATGATAAGCTCCACCTTGTCGGTGGGATGGCCTATAGAGTGCAGCTGCTCGATGCGCTTGTAGACCTGAAGAAATGGATGGTACCTGTTCTGTATGGCGCGCATGGCGGCCGGTTCATGACCCGTGTACGACTGGGGCACATCGGCAGTCGGGCCTCCGGGACAGTAGACGCACGTGCCGTGTGGGCACGGAGCGGGCCGGGACATGACGGCAATGACGGCGACCCCGGAAAGCGTCCTCACGGGCTTGCGCCGGAGGAGGTCATATGGGCGATCCATACGGGCGAGGATCTCTGAGTTCGATGGCATCCGTTCAAGGTGCAGTGCGGCGGAGACCTCTCGCTTGCGCCGAGCGAGCGTTTCCCTGTCATGAATAACGCCCTGCTCGATCTCTTCCTTGAGCCGGTCCAGGGCCTCGTCCATTCGAGACATGCGATCACTGCCGCAGCGATAGGTAGGCGATGGCGTTGATGATGGACGCATACGGTATGACGATCATCATCGCTATCGGCGTGGTCACGAGAACGAACTCGGGAAGATAGGTGATGGAGAGCCTGAGCACCACGCCCCCCGCGAGCAGGACCATGGCTACGGGAACGACGAAGACGACCATCGAGAAGAGCGGCGCACGTACCACGTCGCGTATGCTAAAGGCGATGTTTTTGATGATCACGGCATGTTCCACCACGCTGGCAGAGATCGTATAGACGCCAAGGTAGGAGAGTATGAACGTCACGATGAGCGAATATCGCCCGTACGTGGTAAGCATGTAATACGTCAGGACGAGCAGGACCGCGAGGGGGATGACGCTGTGCACGAAGCCGCGCACGCCGCTTCGCGCGCCCTCATCGAGCGAGAGCGAGCCTGTGGCAAGCCCCTCGCTGATGACGCCGACGATCGCAGACACAGAATAGATGTTCATCACGATGTAGACCGCTATGACGCCTATGAAGATATAGTACCACGTGCCGAGG
The DNA here is from genome assembly GCA_004212155.1 of archaeon. Classification (GTDB taxonomy): domain Archaea; phylum Methanobacteriota_B; class Thermococci; order Methanofastidiosales; family NM3; genus NM3. The sequence continues at coordinate 8,396 of RXIG01000014.1, read as the reverse complement.
ATCTGCTCGAGCGCCTTATACGAGGAGAATGAGTAGTACTGGGCGATATCGTCGATTATGAGCGTTGGAAGCGTCGATATGTAGAATATGAGGGAGACGCCCACCAGCAGTATGACCGGGATGATGACGGGTATGAGAAGCTTCAAGAAGTTCTCCCTATAAACACTCGCCGAGATACCATATATTTCTGACACTGAAAGCTTGGGCAACAGAATCTCCTCGTAGTGAAGATAAGGCTGTATCTTTATAAGTTTTTTCAAATAGGGAAGAAAAAAGAACAACATATGGCCGCTGTATGGCCTTGTGTGCTCATACAGGCAAGTAGCCATATGTGCCGGCATGTTCTATCGATATGCTCGAGCGAAGGACCTCATCGCCCAAGAAGGAGGGGCCATCACATGATGGAGATCGAGTGAGAGCTATAAGATATAAACAATAAAAAAATATTTTTATAATGCTCCCGAGAGAACTAGTGGTGATATAATCAAGAAAAGACTGCTATTGACCATGCTGCTGCTCATACCGGTGGTGGCAGCTTCAGGATGCATGGGGGGCGACGATGAGAACATCGAGGAATGGAACAGCACCGTCGATGCCGCAAACGAGTACCTCAACGCCGGTGATGAGCTAAAGGACGAAGGCAACGAGGCGCTGCAGCAGGACCAGTACGACCTAGCGCTCACCAAGTACGAGGCCGCTTACTCGGAATACCAGGAAGGATTAAACAAGGTCCAGGATCTCAGGCCGCTGGCGGACGACCTGGACAAGGACTTTTTGAATGAATATGTCAATCTGTGGGAAAAGGAGATCGAGGCATACTTGGAACAGTTCGAATGGAACGACAAGATCATCTATTCGCTCAAGTTCGGACAGCACTACGACGCATTCCAGGGATCATTTGATTCCGCGGTTCAACAATACTTGGACGCGGTATCGTACTACAACGACGGCAACTACCAGTCGGCGATATCCGCTGCCAACCTTTCGGAGGACAAGTGGGAAGATCTCCTCCTGACGGCAGAATCGATGCTCGAGCTGGCACAGAAGATAGAGGTGGGCTACGTCACGCAATATGCCACGCACCTCGTAGAGATGAGCGACCACACGATCAAGTCGCTGGGGTTCCTCAAGGATGCAGCATATGCGGCCAGCAACGAGAACATGGAGACCGCCAGCCAGCTGATACATGAGCAAAATGCCCACGACGATGAGATGGTAAACCATTACGATGGCATGAAGGCCATCGAACAAGATCATCCGCAAGACTTTCCCGCGGACGGAACGGCACTTGCCACGCTCCTCGACGAGTTCGTAGATGAGCGGGACACCGCACATGAAAATTCTGCCTCGTACTTGGAGCAACGCAAGGAAATTGCAGATGAACATGATGATTTCTTTGAGGAAGAAGGATAAACCATCATCTTTTCTTCCTATTTCCCACCACTTCTTTTTTTCCTGAACAAAGTTTTTGAAGGCTCTGTTTTTTGCCCAGGCAACACAGCAGTAGATATTTAAATATGACCAATCAGGTAGGTATGATACCATGATACTCATCACCACCGTTCGTGGCATGCTGCTGCTCGACGAGAAGGGCGCGCTCATTGAGACCATAGCGTTTCCCGGCGACGCCAAGGACGTCGCAACATTATTCTCATCGCTGTGGGAGGGCGAGGTGCCCGACATGCTCGGCCAGCTGGCGCAGCGGGACATCGACCGGTGTGACAATCATGCCATCGCCTCATGGCTCGGATGCAAGCTCTTGCCCCTCGAGGAGCGCCAGGCGTTCCATGAGGGCGCGCTCAAACAGGCCGGCGAGGACCTGGCGGCGTCCATGGAATTTCAAAGGGACATGACGCTCTCGCTGGTGGAGCAGCGACTCCGCACGACCGCATCGTCCAAGGGCCTCTCAATCTCCCAGGCGACCAATGCCATCGACGAGCTCGACCAGACGATAAACCTCTTTACCGAGCGGCTCGTCGAATGGTATGGCATCCACTTCCCTGAGCTTGAGCGGCTCGTCGTCGACAACGTGCAGTATTGCACCCTGATCGCTGAGCACGGGCAACGGGAAAACATCCCTGGCAACGACATACAGGCCGCCGCGCAACAGAGCGTCGGCGTCGAGCTCTCCGCGCGCGACATGGAGGCGATCCGATCGCTTGCGAAGCAGGTGGTCTACCTGAGCACGGTGCGAAAGGACTACACCGACTACATCGAGGAGGGTGTCAGGGCGGTGGCGCCGAACCTCACCGAGCTTGCAGGACCGCTCATCGCCGCACGGCTCATCGCGCTTGCGGGGGGGCTTGCGAATCTGGCGCGCAAACCTGCTTCGACGGTCCAGGTGCTAGGGGCGGAAAAGGCGCTCTTCCGCCACCTCAAGACGGGTGCCAAGCCTCCAAAGCACGGCATCATCTTTCAACATCCCCTCGTGCACACCGCTAAGCCGTGGCAGAGCGGAAAGATCGCGCGTACGCTCGCTTCCGAGCTTGCCATCGCGGCGCGGGTCGACTACCACTCGGGCAACATGGTGGCCTCCGAGCTCCAGGCGCGCATCGACGCGCGGGTGGAGGAGGTACGCAAGAAACACCAGTATCCCCCCCGGCGCAAGAAGAAGGGAAGGAGGAAGTCTCGATGAAGGAAGTGTTTTCCCACGTCTACGCCGATGAGCGCGGCTACCTTACCAGGAATCTGGTTCCCGGACGGCGCGTCTACGGAGAGAAGCTCATCGAGCGCGACGGCATCGAATACCGCGTCTGGAATCCGTACCGCTCAAAGCTCGCCTCGGCGCTCTCCTCGGGGCTCATGGACCTGCCGTTTACTGGCACGTCCAAGGTGCTCTACCTTGGCGCTGCCACCGGCACGACGGTCTCGCACATCTCCGACATCGTCGACAGCGGCGTCGTCTATGCCGTCGAGTTCGCACCGCGCTCCATGCGCGAGTTCCTCAACGTCGCCCGCGAGCGCCCCAACATCGTGCCCATCCTCGCAGACGCGAAGGATCCCTTGAGCTATGCGCCTCTCATCGAGAAGGTCGATGTCATCTACCAGGACATCGCCCAGGTCGAACAGGCCGACATCCTCGTGCGCAATCTTCCCTTCCTGAGGCCTGGGGGGCATATCATGCTCTGCATCAAGGCGCGAAGCATCGATGTCACGAAGGATCCCGAATTGGTGTTCAAGAAGGAGGTGGCGACCCTTAAGCCGTTCGTCGACGTCACCGAGACCGTGGACATCAGCGAGTACGAACACGACCACTCATTCATCGTGGGCATCAAGCGTTGACTGATTGAACCGTCGTGCCGTGGCCCACGACCGTCGAACGAATGACGGGAATCTGATCTCGTTTCTCTGCACGAACCGCAGGAACGCCACGGTGGTGGCATCGATTGGATAACCGCTGCCCGCCGAGATGCCCCATCGCTGCTGCACCTGTTCATTTATGGAGGCGATCGCCCTGTCGCGCACGACCTTTGCCACGATCGATGCCGCAGAGACGCATGGCACCTCGGTATCGGCATGATGGCGCGAGTGCACCGTCGCCCCACCAAGGCGCTCGGAGATGAGCCTTCCGAATCGCTCCTCCACCGTGTCGCAGCAATCAACGTATATCTCCTGTCCCCTGTAGGGGAGGCGCGAGAGGGCACGCACGAACGTGTCCGTCTCGATGTCGTTGAGCGAACATGAGCGCCGATGGCCGTCGATGTCACACGGCTCGACGCTCTCCACGGCCACGGTCGTGCACGAGAGAAGCTCCTGGAAGAGGCGCTCGCGACGAGCAGGAGTAAGCTTTTTTGAGTCCTTCACGCCAAGCGTCCCGAACGTCTCGGCGTCATCGACGAGCACGGCGGCAACGACGAGCGGACCCAGGACGGGGCCCCGCCCCGCCTCGTCGACACCGATCATCCCGGACCCCTCCACGACAGCTCGTCAAGCGAGTCGATGCATAGGTCATACGGTTCGTCTCCCTGCAACGTCTCCCTCGTGGTCACGCCGGAGAGCACGAGTATGGAACGTATGCCCGCATCACGGGCGCCGTTGATGTCCGTGTCGATGCGGTCGCCGATCATGTAGACCGACTCCCTCGGGATGCCGAGGCGCGAAAGAGAATAGGAAAATATTGGTGCGAACGGTTTTCCCATCGACATCGGTGTCACATCGGTGGCGGCCTCGATCGACGCCACGAGCGCGCCGGCGCCGGGAATGAGGCCCTCTGCAGAGGGAAACGTCCTGTCGATGTTGGTCGCGATAAACATTGCCCCCTCGCGAACCGCGCGCGTGGCACGACGCATCTTGTCGTAGGAAAACGACCAGTCGAGCGCCACGACGACGTGCGTCGGGTCATCGTCGGTGAGCTTGACCCCCTTGGATGCGAGCGTGTCGCGAAGACCCTGCTCCCCGATGGCGTAGACGCGGGCGTCGGGGGCGGTCTCAGCAATGTGCTCGGCGGTGACGAGACCGGAGGTCACCACGTGTTCCGGGCCAATTGGCATGCCGAGCCGCCGCAACAGGGAGACATTCTCACCTACCGTGCGCGTCGCGTTGTTTGTGATGAAAAGAAAGGGAACGCCATGGTCAAGAAGCGACCTGACAAATGAGACGCCTGACGGTATCGGCTCGTCCTCGATCTTCACGACTCCGTCGATATCGATGAGATAGCCGACATCCATCAGCAGGCACCTTACTTGTCCTCGATCCCGTGTTCTGTGACCATGAAGAGCGCCTCGCCCTCGGGAAGCGACGGCGAGTCCACGAGTCGCGCGATGCGCTGTCCCTGCTTGCTCTTTCGAAGGTAGAGGCGAAGCGTCGCGGAGTGTCCCAGCACATGTCCGCCCACGGGGCGCGTGGGGTCGCCGAAGAAGGCGTCGGGCTTGGCCGAGACCTGATTGGTGACAAAGACGCACGAATCGTAGACGTTTGCTATCTTGTGGAGCTGTCGCAAGTGCATTCCGAGCTTTTGCTGTCGTTCGGCAAGCGTGCCGCGCCCCACATACTCGGCACGGAACATCGAGGTGAGCGAGTCGACGATAAGCAGGCGCGAGCCTCCCTCCTCGAAGAGGTCCTCGGCCCGTTCGGCAAGGAGGATCTGGTGGCTCGAGTTGAACGCGCGCGCGATATGGATGTTTCGCAGCGCCTCGCGGGGGTCGCGGCCCATGTGCTCCGCCATGCCCATGATGCGCTCCGGGCGAAACGTGTTTTCCGTGTCGATGTAGACGGCGCCCGAGTCGAGGCCGCCCTGCTCCACCGGGAGTTGGACATTGACCGCGAGCTGGTGTGCGATCTGCGACTTGCCGCTGCCAAACTCGCCGAACGCCTCCACTATGGCCTGTGTCTCGAATCCACCGCCGATGAGCTCGTTGAGGCGGGTGCTGCCCGACGTGATGCGTCCGATGCTCTGGCGCTTCTCATAGACCTCCTCGCCCGAGAGGAATCCTCCGATGTCGGCCGCCTCGCGCGCGGCGGCGATCACCTTCGCAGCGGTCGATTCAGTGATGTCTGCCACCTCGTGAAGCTCCAGCGGTGATGAGACCGCGATGGCCTCGATACTGCTGAATCCTCCGCCGCGCAGCTTCTCCGCAGTGACGGGCCCTACGCCGGGCAGGTCGTCTATGTTCCTGATTACGTCGCTCATGTTAATCGTACTCTCCAAACTCTTCTAATAATCGGTATGCCTCCCGTTCCGCGTCGATCGGTTGGAGGTCTTGTGATACGAACTCGACTCCCACGCCATTGTCGATGGTCCTGCCTATAAAAGCGTATTCCCTTCCCTCGTCGACGCCATCGGAGCAATATCCCGTGATCGTGCCGGTGCCGTCGTCCACGCGCAGGAGGATGCAGTCCTCGCGCACCTTCGTGGCCGCCCTGACGAGTCCCGCTATCGAGACGAGGCGTCCCGCACCGACCGCTTCGATGGCGTGGCGCGGCGGCGAGGTGAGCTCGTCGAGTGAGGGGTAGTGTTCGTCCGATCTTGTCACTGACGAGGCGCTGACCTGGGTGCCGTCGACCGTTCCCGCGTAGCGCACGAGCGTTCCTGCCTCGAACTCATCGTCGGTAAGGAGGGTGAATCTGCCGTGCGTCGATGCAACCTTCAATGCGCCGTCCTTGGCCTCGACGACGCGTGCGAGCCCCTCGGCCGGCACGTCCTGGTTGACCTCGTCGGGTATGGAGGGCGTCACGCGTCCGGTGCGCCCGATGCTGATCTCAAGGCCGTCAAGGCCCTCGCGCGCCCTGCACCCCTCCAGGCACAGCGATGTGCCGGGTGCCAGCGTCGAGAGGATCTCCGCCTTCTCCTCCCACAGTGTGACCTTGCACGACCCGGTGCCGTCCTCGATCTCGAGCGAGCCCACCATGACCTCTGTGCCGTCGTCGCGAAAGAACGAGCGGGGCTCGTAGACCTGCGTGACGACGCCGCGCACCGAGAAGAACTGATTGTCGGTGGAAAGCTCGGAGAGCTGCACGTCGGCATCGATGGTGGGAAGCGAGAGGCCGTCGATGTCGGGATTGGTCTCAAACTGCGTGTAGGAGTTCGTCTGGACCTCGACGCCGTTGAGGCCCATCTTCGTATGGCATCCCACGAACCGTACGACATCGCCCATGGATAGCGAGCGGGTCCGTTCCGCATGCTTGTTCCACAGCGAGACACGCACCTGTCCGGTGTTGTCGCGCAAGAAGAGGCTGCACACCTTGAACGAACGGCCGCTGCGCTCGTACTCCCTGACGTCGGAGACGCCTGCAACGACGCCGACAAGCGTGACGTTGTACATGTTCTCGGCAAGCGAGGCTATCTCGACGTGTTCCGGCCCCTTCACCGGCACGTCGACCTCGGCATCGCTTCGCTTGACCGTGCCCTTGCGCGAGAGCGAGAGCTCAAGTGAGTTGTTGAGGCCCTTTTTCGCATATGCGCTGACGACCTCGATCGTGTCGCCGGCATTGAGCGTGCTTGCAGCGTCGGCATCGTCGTCCCAGAGCGCCACGCGGATGGTGCCGGTCTCGTCTGCCAGCTCGAGGCTGAGTATCTTGCCTGTCGTGCCCGTCGTGCGCCGCACGAACTGCTTTACCTCGGAGATGCGGGCGATCTTGCCGACGATGTCGATGTTGGTCATGCCTTCCTTTATATCCGATATGGTGATGGAGACGTCCTTGGGCTGCGAGAGCGTCACGCCAAGCTCGGAGGCAAGTATCGATATCGCGCCCTCTCGGGTAAGGAGACCCTGGAACTCCTTGATCTTCTCGTTGACCTTTCGCTCGAATTCTTCTCGGGAGATCACGCCCTCGAACTTCTCGTAGTCATCGTCCATCGTATCACATGCTCGTTATCGCGTTGAAGGGGCACACCTGGGCGCAGACGCCGCAACCGGTGCACAGTAGGGTATCAATTTCTGCCTTTTTAGATTCTTCGTCAAAGAGGAGTGCCGGGCACCCGAGCTGCTTGATGCAGACCTTGCACCCGTTGCATATCTCGGTGTCGACCTCGAAGTGCTCCGCATCGCGCTCGAGTGGTCCGACGAGCAGGGCGCATGGTCGCTTCGCGACGATGACCGAGACGCCCTCGTGGTCTCGCGCGCGCTTCATGGCCTCGACCGTGTCGTCGAGGTCCTGGGGGTCGACGACCTGCGTGTAAGCGCCTATCGAGGTGCACAGCTCGGCGATGTCGATCTTTGGGGCCTCGCGCCTCGTTGCCGTCCAGCCCGTTCCGGGGTGCGGTTGGTGACCCGTCATCGCGGTGGTCCTGTTGTCGAGCACGACGACGTTGATGTCGTGCCCGTTGTAGACCGCGTCGATGAGCGGGGGGATGCCAGTGTGAAAGAACGTCGAATCGCCGATGGTGGCAAAGACGCCCTTGTTGCCCGCGGCGGCAAGGCCGCATGCCACGCCGATGCTTGCGCCCATGCACAGCGTCGTGTCGACGGCCGAGAGCGGGGCGACAACGCCCAGCGTGTAGCATCCGATGTCGCTTGTCTTGATCGACTTCTTGGCCACCTTGTTGATGCAGTAAAACGTCGCGCGGTGCGGACAGCCCGGGCACAGCGTGGGCGGGCGGGGCGGAAGCGCCAGGCCCTCTGTCTCCACAGGCTCATCGGGGGGAAGCGAGAGCGCACGGGCAAGGCCGGCCTTCACGCGCGTCGTGGTGAGCTCGCCGACGCGGGGTATGACGTCCTTTCCGTGGATATCGACATTGAGGCCGAGCTCGTAGGCGAGCGCCTTGACCTGCTCCTCGACCACGGGCTCCATCTCCTCGACGATGACGACCTTCCTCTTGCCGGTGATGAACGTGGTGATGAGATCTTTGGGCAGTGGATGGACCGTGCCGAGCTTGAGGACCTCGACATCGACACCGAGAAGGGCAACTGCCTCCTTGACGTAGGCATACGAGATGCCCGACCCCAGCACACCGATGT
>RXIG01000001.1 GCA_004212155.1 archaeon | reverse complement strand
TGGCCGTACCTGCCTCTCGCAGGTCCGCAGTGGACAGCGGGTCAGGCGCTTGTCGTCAACAGGTTCAAGAACTCCACGCCAGATGAGGAATATTCCTACTGGGGCGGTGCGACCGGCCTCTTCTGGGGTATGTCGATCATCATGCTCGTCTACCCGCTCGTGCTCGTCGTCAGGCCAGCACTCCCATACGGCTTCGGTCTCACGATGGCTGTGCAGGGATATCTCTGTACGTACCTGGCAATGGAGATGGTGACGACCAATCTCGAGCGCGGTATCGCAGGCATGACCGGCGGTATCCTCGCGACACGTGGTGCGACCTGGGCTCTGCTCATGGGTGTCCTCTTCTACCTTGCTCTTGAGTACGGTACGAAGGAGGAGAAGAAAGCCGAGAGGCTCAGGGCAAAGGATGTACCCGAAGAGAAGGTCACTCCTGAAAAATAGGTGAAGAAACTTCACCTTCTCTTTTTTTCTTTTTATCATTTTTCTAAAACATCGTTTTTATATCGCGCTACTATTGTACAGTGTGACGTTAACTTTTTAAAACTACCAACATAGTCAATTCTGGTGAAAATTACATGAATGAAAGAAAAGCCGTAGGTATATTACTTATCGTCATGTTCATATTCATATTTGCCTACAGGTTGATGCAAGGGGGAGGCAATTTATCAGAAGATTATCTCGACATATTTGTCGTTGGATTCTTCCTTGTGTTGATATTTCTATGGCAATTTATTAGTCCCGCTCAAAAACGCAAAAAGGAGAAGGAAGAGGGAAACGAACTGGAATCGGAGTAGAACACCATGAAAATGCCAAAACAAAAGAAGAAGCTAGACCCAAAGATATTGGAACGTCTGCTCCCTCTCACGATCCTCGCATTCGTTGTCGGTGTGGGTGGTGTGTGGTTCATACGCAACTATATCACCAACAACGACCTGATCACTTTCGCATACATCATCGTGTTTTGGTTGATCTTCCAATCAAAGTTTGTTGAAATAGTGCGCGGACCGGAATATTTCAAGAAACGCCAGGACGATGCATCAAAAAAGGCAAAGGAAACAAGGAAAAAGTACGGGGGAAAACCCCGTTAATCCAACTCAGATCTCAGTTCTTTTAACTCTTTTATCATGGCGCGAATGCGCTTTTCCTCTTCGGGACGGTCATGGGCAAGCACGGCGGCGAGATTGTCCAGTGCCTTTCCTGCCTGTTCGAAGTAGGGGCCATGCTGTGAAGTCTTGCCACGCTTAAGCAGTTGCTCACGTCTGCGGAGCAACTCATTTTCCTTCTCCCTGATGCCTGCTCGCTGGACACTGCCCCGCACAAGGCCACCGTACGTATTCATGTCGATAAGGTCTTTTGCCTTCTCCTTGCGTTTTCGCAGCTTTTCAAGCTGCTCATCGATCTCCTCGATGGAATCATACATTCGTTGTTTCACCTGTTGTTCTTCACGGGTATGGGCGCATAGACCTTCTTCATCGTTTCAGAGAAAAGCGATATGTCCTTGTGCGGAAGGTTCATGGCAGAGACGAACTCGTCCTGGAACGTATCGTGCGTTGCAAGTTCGATGTAGCGGAGCTTTTCGAGGATCTCGCGTTCCTCTTCGCGCTTCACGCCCGATATGAGTGACATGCGCGCACCGGTGCCGGCAGCGTTCCCGACGGACTTCACCTTGTCAAGTGGCACTTCCGGGAAAAGGCCTATTGTCATGGCATTCTCTACATCAATGTAATTGCCAAACGCACCAGCGATGAGAACTCTGTCGATGTCCTTGGCCGTGATGCCTTTATGGCTCATGAGTATCGAGGCACCAGCATACATCGCAGACTTGGCTAGCTGGATCTCGCGAAGGTCGTTTGACGTGATGACGATGTCCTTTTTGATCTTGGTCTTTCGGGCCCATTCGAGCACGAACTCATATCCATGGTCGCCCTCGCGGACACGATCGTTTTCATCCTCGAGTCGCTCGCGGATCTTGCCCGTTACATCGATGACAGCGGATTTGAGCATCTCGGCAACGACATCAATGATGCCCGAACCGCAAATGCCCAACGGCTTGGAGCCACCTATCGTCTTATACTTGACATTAAGGCTGCCGCGGCTGATGTTGACATTTTCGATTGCCCCATCAGCTGCCCTCATACCATACTTGATGGTCGAACCTTCAAGCGCTGGGCCTGCTGCCGCCGAGCAACATACCATCCCATCCTTGTTGCCTAGGACGATCTCGCCGTTCGTGCCGACATCGATTGCAAGGGTCATCTCGGAACTCTTATGGATATCACACGACAATATGACGCCGAGGTGGTCTGATCCGACGAATCCTGCTACGACAGGCAGCATATGCACATTTCCAACTGGGTTGATATTGATGGGTACATCTGAAGCACGGAGGTCAAGCGGCTGCTGAACCGCAGGACAGTACGGTGCTAGTGAAAGGTATTTTGGATACAATCTCAGGAATATGTGATGCATTGCAGTATTGCCAACAATCGTTACTTCTGAAAGCGACGACATCTCGATGCCAGCCTTCTCGCAACCCTCGTTGATGATCTTGTTCACACCATCGACCACGAGCTTGGATAACTTTTCCAGATTCTCCTCCTTGAATGAGTAGGATATACGAGCCATGAGGTCGTCGCCATACGGTATCTGAGGGTTCATCATCGAACCAACGCCGATGATCTTGCCAGAAACAAGGTCCATCACGTATGCGACCATCGTCGTGGTGCCAATGTCAACGGCTGCACCATATACGCCATCGAGCGAGGGGTCACCTACAGCAAGCACTCGATTGCGATACATCGTAACAGAAATAGTATACTTGTGGTCCCTGATTATCTTGGGAAGTGTTCGCAGCGTGGATATGTCCATGTCAATGGAATCATAGTCCGTTTGTTCTGCCAAAGCATCCTGAAGACGATGCCAGTCACAGGCGTTGTCCTCAAGGGTTGGTTTGGGCAGTGTCACGCTAAAGACTTTCACCAACGGGTCTATCTCCACAGGATATTCGGCTCCATCGACAAGGATCTTTTGTTCACCGAGTAGGCTTTCCTTCGGTACGTCGATGATACAGTCACCCTGTATCGTTGCACGGCATGCAAGACGCGCGCCTTTCTCGATATCACCTGCAGAAAATACCTTCCGCTCGCTCGCCGTTACTTCGCCCAATGTACCTTGATTGAGGTAGACCTTGCACTTTCCGCATGTCCCCTTTCCTCCGCAAGGCGCATCAATGCCCACACCAGCGTTGTTTGCAGCCTCGAGCACTGATATGCCGGAGGAGACGTTGATCTTCTTACCCGATGGTTCAAAAGTTACCTTGGCCATACTGACACCGACGTAACATGACATGAATATTATAAAAACCTTATCGGTAACCGTGCATTCACTACGAACATTTTATATTTATTATAATAAAAAAAAGAGAATAAAAAAGAAAAAAAAGATTTTAGTATGAAGAATGTACGTCTTTCCGTATCTCCTTCCAACCTTTACCGCCTTTGGCTGCCTTGATGATCTCATCACCAACTTCTGGACCATCGGCGTATATCGCAAACTCCATGGTCTCTGCAAAGGTCGTGTCAACTGAGCCACCGGCAACGACAAAAGGTAGCTCAATCCCTTCCTTTTTCATCTGCTCTGAAATCTTGGGGAACGCGTTTCGAGTAGATGTCATGAGCGATGTACCAGAAACGACATCAGGCTTTTCCTTCTTGATCCCTTCAATAACTTTGTCGACGGGCACAGACTTTCCAAGGTCAGCAACCTCATACCCCTTGGCCTCGAGGATCGTTGCGACGATGTTCTTGCCAATCTCGTGGACGTCACCATCTGCGACGTGCATAAGGATCTTACCCTTCTTTGCAACATCGCCCATTGCATCCTTGCAGTGCTTGATACCTGCCTGCATGGCGCCGCTCGAAAGCAAGATCTCGGGCACGAAGACGTAGCCGCCGTCGTAGAGCTTTGCAACAGCGATTGCACCAGGAAGGAGTGCGTTTTCAACAATGTCGAGTGGTTTGTATCCTTCATCGAGAAGGGAAACGGTCAGCTTCTCGCTCGTTGCACTGTCACCGTCCATAACGACCTCGGTAAGCTCGCGAAGCTTTGCATCCTCGGGCATGAACTCGGCAACAATCTCCTTCTTTGGCCGCTTCTTCTTTTTCTTCTTCTCCTTTGGCTTGGCCGCATCGACGAGAGCCTTGATGTTTTCGAGCGGGGTGTATGGTGGCGTGCCACAAGCTGGGCAAAGAATATCAGCACCGTCGCGAAGGTCCTGCAGGGCCTCTTTCTCGATGAGCTCTGGTGAACCGAGCATGATAACGCGCACCGTTTCAAGAGACCCTATGAGGGCCATCCTGTCACCCAGAGCTCGTTTTGCATCGATAGTGTAACAGCCAGGTGATTCGTACGAAAAAGCATCGAATCCACTGTACGGTGCATACATAAGGAACCCTGTCGTGTCACCACAGATATGCAGATATGATGGAACATCCTTTATGGCGCGTGTAAAACGCCTGTATATGGGATTGAGATATTGATCAAAAGCTGCGGGGGAGAGCAGGTCACCCGAAGCAGTCGGATCAGGCATATATACTGAATCGGCACCATGGTTATCGATGGCATCCCTTGCTATGTCGATTAAAAGGTCAGTAACGAGGTCAATTGATTGTATGAATTTATCTGGATTTGTCTTTGACATCTCGAGAAGTGGCTCAACGCCCCAAAGGTGGCCTGCCACAGTCATGGGGCCCGTTATCATTTTCGTGATAGATACGGTGTCCCCATAATTGGAAGATAGTATATCCAAAGTTTGCTGCAATAGAGGATTTCTTCCGCGGTCAAGAGCATCATCAGGGATAGAGCAATCATCAGGATCTTTTCCGGCCCACACATGTTTCGTAACAGAAGGTTGGCGATCCTTCTTTCCAATATCTATAATATCTTCTCCGCCAATCGTTGATGTTTCACTTACAAGATCATTGTGGCATAGAAGACTGTCAAGACCACACACTTCGTATCGTCCCGCTTGCAACTTTGCAAGAGCTTCTGGTTCGACCTGACAGGCAGGCCAATCAACGCCGGTGGCGTCCATCAACTCAAGAACAAAGTTCGAAAGGACTATTACGGAGGGTCTATCTGTCTTGCCGCCTTGTAAGGCAGTAAGGTGTCTCCTTTTAGGTGTCATTTCTCCTACCATTAAGTATTCCTCCCATTTTGATTTATTTAATTTAATAAATCAACGATATATTCTATAGCAATTTATAAAAACATTTTTATGGATATTTTATCCATGATAAATTCTTAATGAGAATAATTTACTAAAATTGACTAATACCCTTAAAGGCAAGTCAATAAAATCAACAAATATTATACAATGTTCGATTATTGAACATTCATTATATAGTATACTATAAGGCACAAAGAAAAAGGGAAGAAAGGGCCGAGCATGTCGGCCCTTTCGTGGGCTTAGTATGACGAATGGACCTCGTCGCGGATGTCCTTCCATGACTTGCCCTGCTTGGCAGCCTTGAGGACGGAGTCGCCGACCTCTGGACCGTCTGCGTAGATGGCAAAGTCCATGGACTCTGCAAAGGTCGTGTCGACTGAGCCTCCTGCAACGACGAATGGTTGGTTGAGGCCTTCTTCCTGCATCTTCGCAGCGATCTTCGGGAAGGCGTTTCGGGTCGATGTCATGAGCGACGTGCCTGAGACGACATCGGGCTTCTCGTTCTTGATGGCCTCGATGACCTTGTCGGGCAACACGGACTTTCCAAGGTCGACGACCTCATACCCCTTGGCCTCGAGGATCGTTGCGACGATGTTCTTGCCGATCTCGTGGACATCACCATCTGCGACGTGCATGATGATCTTGCCCTGCTTCTCGATGCCTGCAAGAGCGTCCTTGCAGTGCTCGATGCCTGCCTGCATCGCTCCGCTGGCAAGGAGGATCTCCGGCACGAAGACGTAGCCTCCGTCGTAGAGCTTTGCAACGGCGATCGCACCTGGGAGGAGCGCCTTCTCGACGATGTCAACGGCGTCGACGCCCTCTTCGAGAAGCTGCTTGGTGATCTTTTCCGCCGATTCTGCGTCACCCTCCATCACGACCTCGGTGAGTTCCTTGAACTTGGGTCCTTCAGGCATGAACTCGGCAACGATCTCTACCTTGGGCTTCCTTTTCTTTTTCTTCTTCTCATGCTTTTTCGTCGCGTCGACGAGAGCCTTGATGTTCTCGATCGGCGTGTATGGTGGAGTGCCGCATGCTGGGGACACGATGTCAACGCCGTCTCTGATGTTTTCAAGTGCTTCCTGGTAAACAAGCTCAGGCGAGCCAAGCATCATGACGCGAACGGTCTCAAGCGAGCCGATGAGCGCCATCCTGTCGCCGATGGTGCGCTTCGCATCGGCTGCGACGCAGCCGGGCGCCTCGAATGAGAACGCATCGAATCCCGAGTCGGGTGCGTGCATAAGGAACGGTGCTGTGTTTCCGCAGATGTGCAAGAATGATGGAACATCCTTGATCGCCTTCGTGAATCGCTGGTAGATGGGAAGCATGAGCTGGCTAAACGATGCTGGCGAGAGAAGGTCGCCGGATGCTGTCGGGTCGGGCATGTAGACCGAATCAGCACCATGATTGTCGATCGCATCGCGTGCCGTATCGATAAGAAGGTCGTTGACGATGTCCAGACACTGCATGAACTTGTCGGGGTTTGTCTTTGACATCTCGAGAAGTGGCTCAACGCCCCAAAGGTGGCCTGCTACGGTGATCGGACCGGTAAGCACTCGGCAACAGCTGACGGTGTCGCCATAGTTCTCAGAGACGATATCGAGACAACCCTGTATGATGGGGTTTCGGCCGTTCTCTATAGCATTCTCCGGGATGGCGCAGTCCTCTGGCTCCTTGCCTTTCCAGATGTGCTTGACAACAGAAGGGTGCCTGTCCTTCGTTCCAATGTCGATAATGTCGGTACCGCCGATCTGCGTCACTTCGCTCACGAGGTCATTGTGGCTGAAAATGCTGTCAAGGCCACACACTTCGTATCGTCCGGCCTGGAACTTGGCAAGCACTTCGGGCTTCAACTGGCAGTCTGGCCAGCTTACGCCTGTTGCTTCCATGAGTGGAACAACGAAGTTTGAAAGAACGATAGCGGACCTTCGGTCCGTGTTACCGCCTTGCAAAGCGGTCAGAAATCTTCTTTTTGGTGTCATTTCACGTACCATATTTTTTCCTCCGCACATATAGTAAAAAAGAGATTCCATCTTTGAAATCTCGCGTTATCTCATGAAATATATATAAAAAGGTTTGTATGGATAATATACCCATATATAAAAATATTCCTATATTATATTCTAAAAAATAAATAATATAACTATCAAGAATATAAAAATATTAAAGAATTAAAAATATTATACTATAACTTATTTATCTTCAAGTGTTGCGCTAGTTATTGAAAGATATCCAGAATCACGTTCCCATACGACCGAGGAATCCATGATATGAATGCTTTTTTTGAATTGGGGCGCATCGACGACGTACGTCTCATATTCTCCCCCTTCACCAACGTAATTGACGCCATAGCGCTCGTGTGCCACATCAAGGAATGCAAGAAATTCCTCATCGATGTGGCGTCCTAAGAGGTCGCGCCCAAGTCCCCACGCATATACACCGACGATCACGATATCAAGCACCGATGCAGCCTCGTGAATGAGCGCCCGTTCATCGCACTGCCATAACGGGGAGATGCATTCCAGATTAAGGTCATCGCACAGTGCCTTGATGCGATCGAACTGATACGACGACTTCACCGCCCCGCTGCACACGCCATCGATGTCCATGGACGCCAAAGCATCCCTGAGGTCTTCAAGTTCGCGCTCCTTGACGCCCTCGGTATGTACGAAACGGTGCGGAAGGTCCATCGCCCTGGCCTGCAGCTCGGCCCATCGTGCATTGGGGTAATGGAACATGTAGGAGTCCTCGCGACGGGGGACGACAGTAAGGATCTCGGAGAATGAAACACCCTGCTGCATGGCACGATGCATAGAATAGACAGAGTCCTTGCCGCCGCTTGAAAGCTGCACGAATCCCATGCTGAGAGTACAAACAAATGTTTTATAAGTGTTTGGGAGTATCAGCATGCATGGATGCCAAGGGGCTCTTCATGCTCACGCGGCCGCTCAATTCGCTTCTCGCATCGCTGGCGGTGGTGTTGGCCGGATTCATGACACACGAGATGGACGCAACGATCCTGCTTGCCGTTGCATCGGTGATCTTCATCTCGTCGGGTGGCAACGCGATCAATGATTACTTCGATTACGATATCGACAGGATCAACAAGCCCAATCGCCCCATTCCCTCCGGCAGGGTGAGCCGTAGGGAGGCGTTGTACTTCTCGATACTATCGTTTGCATGTGGGTCGATCGTAGCGTTGTTTATCAATTACGCATGCCTTGTCATCGCAGTGGGCGCATCCGTCGTGCTCTACTACTACGCCAAGTCGCTCAAGCACATGGGATTGCCCGGCAATCTCACCGTTGCAGGGCTTACGGGTATGGCCATCGTCTATGGCGGCGTGTCCGTGGCCGGCATCGAGAAGATCGTGTTCGTTGCCTTGTTCGCATTCCTCATCAATCTCAGCAGGGAGATCGTTAAGGACACCGAGGACCTTACAGGCGATGAAGCGGGCGGCGCCCACACGCTTGCAATCCGCTACGGAACGTCTACATCGCTCAAGTTGGGGGCACTGCCGCTTATCCTTCTGATGTGCATCACACCCATACCATATCTTATGGGGCTCTACAATATCTATTACCTCGCAACAATGCTCGTTGGCGTTGACATCCCGATTCTATATATCCTCTCACTTTTGATACGATCCCCTACGGTGCGGACGGCTGAACGGGTAAAAACATATTTGAAAGTGCTCATCGTGATTGGCATCCTCGGGCTCTACATAGGCATATGAGTGATACGATGCATACCGTTACCGTCGCAGTCACATTCTTTTTCATGCACATCCTCCTCGGAAGGAAGATATCGATACCGTACATGCTCGCCATCGGAACGAACGTGCATATCCTCATAATTTTTGCCATCGTGCTTGATGTATTGCAGATACCTGTCTTTGAACATATCTACACGCACACCTCGAACACAGGGATCATGCAAAAGGTCAGCGCTCACATCGAACAACGGTCGCATCGCCTGGAGAAGTCGAGACTGGTGCTCTGGGCGCGAAAGATGGGAATCGTTGGCATCGTCGTTGTGTCGGCCATGCCCATCCAGGGCGGTGGCATGTGGAGCGGAGTGCTCCTCACCCATGTGCTCAAGCTCAGGAGGGCATACACGTACGGCCTCTTGACGCTCGGGAGCATCATCGGCTGCACGCTCATCGCATTTGGCGTATCAAAGATCCTGGCACTCTTCTAGCGGTGCACGATGGAAACGTCCTCCACATCGCCTTGCACACCTATCGTTAACGCACCGTACTCCCCATCGTAACCGGCGGGAGTGAACGTGAAGTTGCCCCTCTTGACCTGGATGATGTCGTCTATCAGCGAATCGGTGACGATGCCTGCCAACATTTTCCTTACAGCAGACTCCGACTCGAACCACAGGTCGCATTCGTTGCATATCGACGTCACCTCATGGTAGGCGGACAGGACCTTCTTGGATGAAACGGACGATATGCCGCGATTATGGGCAATGATCTCCACGAGCGGCACCATGTGTACGAATTGCGTCGAAGGTCGCACCGAATCGAGCGTGCGTTCCTCGCCCTGCGCCCTTGAGAGGTGCGCAGCTCGTTCGAGCACGCCCACTGTCAGGCTTTTTCCACATATAGGGCATTTGCCGTCAGGCGGCGTGTGCCGGGGCGAGAAGATGCAGTATTCCCCCTGTGTGTGCCCTTTGCGTCCGGCACGGTGACCAGTGAGGAAGTAACGGCCTTCTGAAGGATTGAACTCCGCCGTATGCACCACGTGCCCGCGACGTAGTCCCGTGATGATCGACTCGTAGCTTCGCCGGGCATCGACGGTGGTAAACTCCCTGCCCATACGGTGCAGTGCGGGCGAGTGCGCATCACTGTTCGATATAAGCGTCATCCTGTCCAGTTCTGGCACCATTGCAAGTATCAGGGGGTCTGCCGATAAGCCTGTTTCCACCATGGACATGAGATCAGTCGCATCACTGTAGAAATCACAAAGCGAGTCAACGGGCGCCTTCGAACCAAATACGCCCTCAGGAGTCATGACGTGGGCGGGAACGATCTCGATCATGTCATCGACCCCATGGATGGCCGAAAGCTTTCGGGCCACATCATCTGGTCCTTCACAGCACAGGAATGGACGGCCAACGGTGTTCTTGACACCCCATTTTTCCAGAAGTGAACGAGTAGCGTCTACGCTCTCGAACGTGGGAAACAGGATAACGTTGTGCACGCCCTTTCTCCGATCACCGATATCTGCCGTGATGATGATCTCCGTCTGGAGCATATATGATATCGTGCTATCATCTGTTACCGAGAAGAGTCCTGTGGAAGATTCGTGCAACGTCGAGCGCAGCATATCGTACCAGATTGGATGGAGGCAATCCCCCGTGCCCACGATATCGATGCCCTTGAGCGGCATGTTGCGCTCGATGGCATCAAACGACGTATTCCCGACGCCTCCCGCGTACCCGGAGTGGGAATGGAGATCGAGATTGAGATGCATGGCTGACCTAGTGCATGGCCGATTAAAAGGATTGTGGGTTCTGGGGTTGCATCACAAAAAGATGTGCCATCATGGGCAAAATTAAATAACTGCTAGGGAGAGTAGAGACATCAAGAAGGTGGAAAAAATGGAAAAGGATGAACAAGCTATAACGTATTTCTCCTCTCCCGGAAAGGACGCGACCAACGACTGCATTGACAGGGCGGTGGCACGGGCAAAGGAGCTTGGCATCACCACGTTCGTTGTCGCAACGACGTCAGGATATACTGCTGAAGAGCTCATAAAACGCGTCGATCCTGCTACGAACAACGTTGTGGCCATCACACACATGGTCGGCTTCAAGGAAAAGGGTGTTGACCGCATGCCCCCAGAGGCTCGACAAGCGCTTCTGGAAAAGGGCGTCAAGGTACTCACCACATCGCATGCGCTCTCTGGCGTGGGTCGTGGCATCAAGAACAAGTTCGGGCTCCTCTCACCTCAGGAGCTCATGGCACAGACGCTGCGATTGTTCGGACATGGCATCAAGGTCGTCTTAGAGATCACGATCATGGCCGCTGATGCGGGGCTTGTGCCCATGGACGAGGAGATCATGGTCATCGGAGGCACGGGCAAAGGGGCTGACACTGCGTGCGTCGTGACACCGGCCCACTCGAACGCGGTCTTTGACTTCGCCTATCACGAGATACTGTGCAAACCTAGGTAAGTGGGCACATGGAAAAAACAACCATTACCTGCCTGTGCGATAACACCGTCAAGTACTCCAGCACTTACTGGGGGGAGCACGGCATATCGTTTCTCATCGAAGCAGGGGAGCGCACCGTGCTCTTTGACACTGGACAGAGCTACCCCGTGCTCACACATAACGCGGCCTCGATGAAAAAGGAACTCACGCACGTCGACGATGTGATCATCAGCCACGGGCATTACGACCATACCGGTGGCCTCTCCGGGCTCCTCTCGCTATGCAATCCCACCGTCCATGCGCAACCCCTCGTCTTCGAGAAGAAGTACCAGGTCTACGATGGTGTCAATCCAACGTATATCGGCATGCCGATAGACAGGGATACGATCGAATCAAGGTCGACACTTTCCCTCGACAAAGACAGTGTCGAGGTCACCCCCACATCCGCACGACGGGCGAAGTCCCCCGCAACGAGCCGACAGAGGAGGTGCCTGAACGATTCAAGAGGGATGATGGCGGCACGCTCGCATATGACCCCATTATCGATGATCAATCGGTCATCGTTGACAACGGTTCCGAGGCGATCGTATTGCTCGGGTGTACACATAGCGGCCTTGTCAACACCATCAAACGGTGTAAGACCCTCACCGACCTGCCCATCACTGCGGTCGCAGGCGGCACCCACCTCGTGAACGCGCCCAAGGAGCGTCTCGAAAGGACCGTTGGCTACCTCCGGAAAGAGAGCATACGCATGTATGGATTCCATTGTACGGGACTCGCGTCAGCCGCAATGCTCAGGTCATGTCTCGGCCGAGACTATGACTGGGGATTCGTCGGTTGGACGTATGAGCTCTGACGCGACCAATGGTGTGAAGATGGACGCCACGCGCATAGACAACATACTGGTGCCGGTCGACGGCTCCAAGAACTCATTGAAGGCGATACAGTACGCCGCCAATCTTGCACGGGGATCGGATGCGACCATACATCTCCTCCACGTGATTGAGGAAAATGTTCCGGAGGACGAGGGAACGCAACAGCGTCGCAGTGAGGGGGCAGAATCGTTCCTTGAGGAGATGCGCATGCGCGCTCGCCTCTATAACGTGCCCACGACGACACGGGTCTTCTACGGTCCTGTTCCGGAGATGATAGTGCACGTTGCCAAAGAGGAAGGATTCGACCTTATCGTCATGGGAACGAGAGGCAAGTCCCCCTATGGCAACGTCGGTATGGGGCATGTCTCTGAGATCGTCGCTGATAAGGCACACTGTCCCGTGTTGCTCGTCCGATAAGCTCATGCCTCTTCTTTTCCATACTTTTCTTGGACGCGCCGCGGGAGCGACCCGAAGTAGATGCCATAATAGAGGAGTACTTCGATGATGCCCCATGCCAATAGGGCGATCCAGGCGTCGCCGTGTTTGTGGCGTGAGAACACCCAGTAGAGCCAGAAGAGAACGATAGACGCCACGTATGTGGCGAGTGTGGCCCTGTATGCCTTATCGAGGAGTTCGACGTAATAGGCCAGAGTGCCCTTTTTTGCCATCAAGGTACCAACACATCGTTCATTAAAGAAATTTATGATACGATGTGTTTGTTCTAGAATAGACATTCATATATAAATATATAAAAATAATGTATGATTGAATAAAATAATATAGTAATACAAGACATTAGTATAAAATTGTTCAAAAATTATACAAAAACTATTTATAGCCCTTGTGAGTGTGTCACGTATCTTATACATTTGTATAAAAAATAGAAAATAAAATGAATATAAGTAAATAAAAAATAAAAAAAATAAAACAAATGAAAAGGAGATACAAGAAATGATAGAAATTAGCTATGTCGACACGCTCTGGGTGTTGATAGCAAGCAGCCTCGTCTTCATCATGCACCTGGGGTTTGCAACGCTGGAGTCGGGATTCACTCGTTCAAAGAACACTGTAAGTATCATAATGAAGAACCTAAGCACCGTCATAGTGGGGAGCCTCGTGTTTTTCATCATCGGATTCAGCATCGCGTTTTCCGGCGACGGGGCATTGATCGGTGGCGTGAACCTTGCGTTCATGAACGGCATCACGTCGGCGCCGTGGGGAGACCTTGCGCTCCCCTCCAACGTGTTCTTTTTGTTCCAGATGATGTTTGCAGCCACCGCTGCGACGATCGTGAGCGGTGCAGTGGCAGAGAGGATCAAGTTCACAGCGTATCTTGTCATCTGCGCCCTCCTCGTTGCATTCATATACCCCACCATCGCCCATTGGATATGGGGCGGCGGATGGCTTGCAGAGAGGGGATTTCTTGACTTTGCCGGTTCAACGGTGGTGCACAGCGTCGGTGGCTGGGCGGCGCTCGCATCGGCGTTCGTCCTCGGCCCCCGCATCGGAAAGTTCTCCCATGACGGAAAACCGCTTGCCATCGCAGGCCATGACATCGGGCTTGCCACCATAGGGCTCTTTCTCCTCTGGGTCGGATGGTTTGGATTCAACGCGGGAAGCGAGCTTGCGGTCAATGAGATGCTTGGCACGATAGCGACGACGACATATCTGTCCGCGGTAGGAGGCGGATTCTCAGCGCTTCTCCTGACATGGAAACGAAATGGAAAGCCGGACACCGGCATGACCATGAACGGCATACTCGCCGGGCTCGTCGCCATCACGGCACCGTGTGCATTCGTTACCCCGCTCTGGGCGATGCTCATCGGGCTTGTCGCAGGGGTGATCGTCGTCTATGCCGTCGACATCATTGAATCGAGATTCAAGATCGATGACCCCGTAGGCGCCATCTCCGTACATGGCATAAACGGGCTTTGGGGCACGCTCGCCGTGGGGCTGTTCGCATCGGAGTCGGGGCTCCTAACAACGGGAAGCGTTTCACAACTTGCGACCCAAGCGCTTGGGGCAGGGGCGACGTTCCTCCTCGTATTCCCGCTCTCGCTTATAATCGCATACGGGATAGACAAGTCCATGGGGCTTCGCGTATCTGAGACGATAGAGCTTCGCGGTCTTGACACGACCGAGTTCGGGGCAGACGCATATCCTGAGTTCGTCAGGGAGTAGACAAGGTGATCGCAATGAAAAAGATTGAGGCAGTGATACGTCCCGAGAGGCTCGATCATGTCAAGGGGGCCCTTGAGGAGATGGGATGTCTGGGCATGACGGTAACTGAGGTTCGTGGAAGGGGAAGTCAGGGCGGCATCGAACGCCAATGGCGCGGAAGGAAGTACCGCGTCGACCTCCTTCCAAAGATCAAGCTCTGTATCGTGATAGAGGAAAAACAGGTAAAGGCTGTTGTCGACACGATACTCGAATCCGCATACACGGGAGAGATAGGGGATGGAAAGATCTTCATCTCAAGCGTGGAACAGGTGATTCGTGTGCGGACGAAGGAAGAGGAGGGTTCGCATAACGAATAATACCACCTGTTCCTTTCTTTTTTTTAGTAATTGCAAGAATTAAACAAAAAAGCAATGCGGTCTAAACACCGCATACCATCACGACGCATCGCATCGCTTTTCCGCATTTTGGGCACAGGGGCACCGTATGGAATCCCCCGTCCTTCTCGTGTCGATAGAAGTACGTATCGACACAATCCGTCTCGTAGCCACAGTGGTGGCATTCGTATGTTTCTTCGTTCATGTCGTTCACCCACACCTCCACATGGGAGGGTGACAATCTCGTATGTAAAAATAGAGATATATAAATATTATTGAATTATAATATATATTTATAATAAAAATATATAAAATATATAATAATCCTTATAATCGATACTGTCTTAAAGCGCAATGCAGACATACACACGATCCCATGACCTTATATCGATGCCCAGTATGCGGATGTGAATGGAAGGCGGCAAGTACCGATGACCTGCGCACCGACAAGAACGGCAATGTCTACTGCCCCTGCTGCGGTGCGATCATTGCCCCTGACGAACTGCAGATAGTAGAGGAATGAGAAGAGCGGACCCGGTGGGATTCGAACCCACGATCTACAGCTTAGGAGGCTGTCGCCCTATCCAGCTAGGCTACGGGCCCATCAGCACTCAAACAGGAAGAGCATATATAAATTTTTTCTTTTTGAGCTGATCTGCGATATGCAAGCCAAGTTCGCTCTTCTTCTCTATCTTGAGGATCCCTTTCTTGCCAACGGTCGCCGTGAAGAGCTCCTCGCCGTCGGCCATGAACCGAAGGTCCGAGCCTGCAAAGCGCTTGTCCACGGTAAGATGGACGTACTTCTTTTGCACCTTCGCGTTCACCTCGACCTCCGAGGGCGCGACGTTCTCGTCCTCGATGACGTCGATCTTCATCCCGAGCTTGCTCTCAAGACGCGTGACGATCTTGCCCCGCTTGCCGATGATGTATGGCACGTCCATGGGATCTGCATAGACCTTGGCACGGTTACCGGCCATCTCGATATGGACCTCGGCATCGGGCACGAGTCGGCGGATCTCGTTCTCAAGCGACCGTATTGCTCCGCGGTCGACGTGCGAGGGGCGTCTTTTTGCCACCTCCATCACGACGACCTGTTCACCGAACGTGTAGATCTCGAACTGGAGCTGCTGTGTCTCGAAGTTGTAGACCTCGATGACCGGGCGCGCTAGGTCGGCCTCTGCCATACCCGATGGCGGCTTGACCTTGAACTCGAGGAGGTATA
The DNA here is from genome assembly GCA_004212155.1 of archaeon. Lineage (GTDB taxonomy): Archaea > Methanobacteriota_B > Thermococci > Methanofastidiosales > NM3 > NM3. The sequence continues at coordinate 191,637 of RXIG01000001.1, read as the reverse complement.
TCTCCTGGACCTCGCCGCCTGCGATGTGGATGACCGTATCGACGATCTGGGGGATCATGCCAAGCTCGATGCGGCCAATGAATCGCTGGATGGCATCGATGGTGCGCGTTGCATGCACGACGCCTATCATGCCGACACCGGCAAGACGGAGGTCGGAGAACGTGAAGAAGTCATTGGTCTTTCTCATCTCGTCAAAGATCGTGAAGTCGGGACGCACGAGAAGGAGGATGTCGCCGGTCTTTGCCATGTCGCCAGAAAGGGCCGTATACTGCGTGATCTCGTCTGACACCTGGAGGTCGCGGGGTTTTTCCATCGTCTTGACGATCTTTCCCTGGGAGTTGTAATACTCCGCTATTGCCTGTACGAACGTCGACTTCCCAGCCCCCGGGGCCCCGGAGACGAGGATGCCCTCTGCTACCGCTAGCCGGTCCTTGAGCTTGGAGGACAGGGCATATTCGTCGAGGGACACCTTCTTCACAGGATGCACAGCGGTGATCTCGTAGCGGTCGGAGAAGGGGGGCTTCGTGATGGCGATGCGGTATTCCTTGAGCTGAACGACGGTCGCGCCCGGTTCGTCCATCTCGATGAAGCAATCGCGCGTGTTCTTCGCTCGCTCGATGATATCGATCGATATCTCCTCGAGCTCGTTTTCGTCAAGCACCCGTTCCTGCTTCTCGAACACGATAGCGCCCGGGCGACCCTTCTTGACGTAGACATGAAGGCCAGCCTTGAGATGCACCGACATCGTCTCTGCATCGAAGAAGTCCTCGATGCGCATATCAGTGATCGAATATGGTTCGAGATAGACCGTATCGATGCCCTTGGACTGGGCCACATGCGCCTGCACCTTGTCACCGGTGACCAGTATCGCGTTGAAGTCTGCCGCCACCACCCGCACCAGTTCGTCCATCTCACCCTCTTTGGCATAGCGGATATCCGACATCGATGGTCTCCGTCCATGGAACGTGAGGATGATGTTGTTCGTATCGGCATATCGGCGCAGCGAGAGGAGCTCCTTGAGGCCCGATTCCCCGGACGACTTCCCAAGATTTGCCTGATGCTCTATCTCTGCGACCACCGCCTCGGGGACAACGATCTCTTGCACCTCATTTGACGTGACGTAAGAATAGAATCTTCCATCGACTATGACCGAGGTATCAGGTACGAGTATCATATAGTGTGATGTGTCCACTCCGTTTAAAAAACATACCCATCGCGCCAGGACCAACTATTTTAATTGATGTGCAAGAGTAACATCGTGACGTCACAGCCCCCATTGATCACGACGGATGCCGTGAGCTACCAGGCGAATGGAAAGGCCATTGTAGAGGACATCTCCATGTCGATACACAAGCACACGCTCACGGCCATCGTCGGTCCGTCGGGATCGGGCAAGACGACACTTCTCATGCTGATAAACGGCCTTCTTTCGCCAACGAGTGGCACGGTTGCCTACAAGGGGACCGACATCCTCGAGCTTGACATGCCTACCTACCGGTCGAGCGTGGCGCTGCTCTTCCAGGAACCGTTGCTCATACAGGGGGACGGACGCACGAACATGCTCCTTCCTTTCGAGTTCTCGGCCAATGAACCGAAAACGCCCTCAGATGACGACATGCAAAAGGCACTTGCACTCTGCAAGCTGCCCGCCTGGGTGATGGGCAAGGACGTCTCAACGCTATCGGGAGGCGAGAAACAACGCCTGTGCCTGGCACGGACCCTCCTACTCCAACCTGATGTGCTCCTTCTCGACGAACCGACATCAGCCCTCGACAGGCGAACGGAAGACCACATCGTCGACCTTATAGTCAATGAGGCAAAAGAGCGAACAGTCGTATGCGTGACACATTCACGCCAGATGGTCCAGCGTGCATCGACAATATATGCGATGATGGGAGGGCGACTCGTCTCGAGCGCCGACTCGAACGGAGAGGTCGATATCGAAGATTTCCTGGGGGGATCGCCATAGCGGAGGAGATCGTTGACATATCAATCCTGGGCCTCATCATAGCCTACGGCCTCATGGGGAGCGTGATACTGCTTGCACGCATCAAGCACCTGTCCATCAACAGACAGATAGCCATATCGGTGGTACGCATGTCCCTACAGCTCGTTGGAGCGGGAATCGTGCTTGAGGTCGTCTTTGAAATCGATGCATGGTATATCGTAGTTGGCATACTCGTCTTCCTGTTCGGCATGGCATCACGCATCGTCTTCTCTCGCCTCAACGTAAGGAGCGCACATCTCCAGAGGAACATCGTTGCATCGATCGCCATCGGTGCTGGAAGCGTCCTGGCGCTTTTCGTAGTTGTCATCGTAGGGCAGGACCCCTGGTACGATCCGCGCTACATGATCCCCATTGCGGGCATGATCATAGGCAACGGCATGAACGGTTGTGCGCTGGCGTTCGAGCGGTTCTACTCATCTCTGCAAAAAGAGCGCATGCGTATCCTCACGATGCTCTCGCTTGGCGCCACGGCCTCTGAGGCGACTGAACGCTACTTCAGCGAGGCATTTCGTGCCGCCTTCCTCCCACAATTGATCACGATGACGGCGATGGGCATCGTGACGCTTCCGGGCATGATGACGGGACAGATCCTTTCAGGCACTGCACCCATGACGGCCATCCGGTACCAGATCGCCATCATGATGGCCATCGTGAGCAGCAACGCCCTCGTGGCCTATATGATACTCTACCTCGAGAGCAGGGTCTTTTTCAACGAACGCCATCAGTTCAATGAAGACGTATGAAAAAGAAAAACAAAAGCCTTTTATAATCGTTAACGTTGTTTCCTCATATTCGCAGTGATGAATAAGGTGATTATGTGAGTGAATTGTTTTGGGCAGACAAATCGGCACAGCAGATCATAGACCAGGACCCCTCCAGGGATATCTACGTGACCGAGTGCGGTCTTGGCGCATCGGGCATCCCGCACGTGGGAAGCCTGGGTGACGGCATACGCTCGTATGTCGTATCGCTTGCACTCAAGGAGAAGGGAAAGGATGCGCTCTTCCAGGCATACTCGGACGACCGTGACGGGTTGCGTAAGATCCCCTACGGATTCCCGTCCGAGCTCAAGGAGTATGTAGGCAATCCCGTCTCACATATCCCCGACCCCTTTGGATGCCATGACTCCTTTGGCCACCACATCTCATCACTGCTCACCGATGCATTTGACAAGATGGGCATCGAATACCGTTTCCAGTCGAGCGACGAGGCCTACAAGGCTGGTATCCTCGACAAAGAGATAGCCTTGCTCCTTGAACGGCACAAGGAAGCGGGGACTATCATCCGCAATGTCACGGGGCAGGAGAAATACCTGACACAGTATCCCTATTTCGCCATTTGCGAGGAGTGCGGGAAGATCTACACGACGCGTGTTACTGATTTCGACCCTGAAGCGGAGACCGTCTCGTACGTCTGTGACGGAGAGTTCGTTGGAAAGGACTCGACGACGGGTGAGGACATCGTGGTAAGGGGGTGTGGCGCCACGGGCACGACGCATATCAGGAACGGCAAGCTGGCATGGAAGGTCGAGTTCGCCGCGCGATGGCGCGCGTTTGGCATCGCGTTCGAGGCGTTTGGGAAGGACATCCTCGAATCGGTGAAGGTAAACGACGCGATATGCGAGCAGCTGCTCTCCTACACACCGCCCGTGCATGCGTTCTACGAACTCTTCGTCGAACGCGGCGGCGGAAAGATCTCGAAGTCCAAGGGTAATGTCTTCACTCCCCAGCGATGGCTGCGCTACGGCGCCCCTGAGTCGCTCATCCTGCTCATGCTCAAGCGTCTCGCTTATGCGCGCGTGGTCGATCTCGAGGAGATACCAAAGCTCATGGACGAGGTGAACTATCTCGAGGATGTCTACTTCGGCAAGGTCAAGGTGAACAACGAAAAGGAACGCACGCACCTCAGGCGCCTCTACGAATACGTGAAGCTACTTGACGTCCCTGAAACACCGTCACTGAGCGTCCCCTACAACGTCATCGCCAACATCGCATCGGTCATACCCGCGGATACGCCCAACAGGGATGAGATCATCATCAACATCCTCCAGAACTCGAAGAAGGCGCCGTCCTCGCTCACCGAGGAGCAGCGTGAGGATCTCATGGGCATGATACGGTATGCCACCGAGTGGACCAAGGACGCCGGAGGACCCATGGCGCACGAACCGCTCGAACTCACCGAGGCCGAGAGGGAAGCCCTGCTGCAACTCATCGACGTGCTTGGGGATGACATGGACGCAGAAGATATCCAAAACGCTGTGTTCACAACGGCGCAACAACACGACCTCAAGCCGGCCAAGTTCTTCAAGCTTCTCTATTATGTGCTCCTCGGCGTCCAGAGGGGCCCGCGTGCGGGCACGCTCATCAAGACGATTGGCGTACAAAGGGCGTGCCGAATCATCGAGCGGGAGATCAAGGCGAGCCGTCAAGGAAGCTCTTGATCAGATTTAACTTCGAGAATCGTCCGCGCGAGAGGTAAGCGATGGGCCCTTCCCTCCCGAGGACGTCGTCGCGTATTTCCTCCGGTCGCATGCCGTCTTCTGACAGGTCGAGGACGTGGCGGCCAAGCGCCTCGAGCCGGGCATGCTTGTACACGATCGTCTCATGTGGGTCGGTAAACGGCTCGCCATGGCCCGGAAAGAGCGTGTCGATGCGCAGCTTCGATATGCGTTTCAAGGACTCGATCGCCTCCCAGATGCGCACCTCGGAGCTCACCCATGTCGTCGTGGCGTGAAGCACGAGGTCACCAGAGAAGAGATGGCGGCGTGATGGCAGGTAGTAACACGTATGGTCTGCACAATGGCCTGGCGTGTGAAGCGGTTCGAGCAAGCCTTCGGTCGTCTCGATGGGCCCCGGAAGCGGGCGTGCATCTACCGGGGGGGCACTTCCCACCTTGCACCGTATGAGCAGTGAGGGACGCTGGTGCGACGAGAGTGTCGCAATGGCGCGTTGGTCAGCATACACCGGCGCTCCAAACGTTTTGGCGAACGCTCGGGCATTACCCGCATGGTCGATGTGTGCATGGGTAAGGACGAGCGACGACGGTGCGGCAAGCTCGGGAAAATAGGAGATGTCCCTGTTCATGCCACTGTCGATCACCACGTCGCCTGTCGCATACACGTTCGAGGAAAAGAGCGTGCGTCCAAGGAATCGTTTAGTCGTGATGTATGAATATACTTCATCAAATTTTCGAATAGTCACCATTTCCCACGAATTAAGACAAAACACTATATAAAAGTTACCAATTTTACTATAAACTTTATATAGGCCCTGTGCAACACACCACATACTCAGATCACAACAGATTATGGAGAGATACTATGAGAGAAGTAATACGAAATCCAGATGATGCATACTTCGTAGATACGTTGTCACCATACTATGTCAAGACAAAGGACGGCCAATACCTCTTTGCCTCCTCGCAACCGGGCCGGCGTCCCGACCGGGCGTTTTACATGGTGCCCGAGGGGTACAAGCTGGGCTATGGCCAGAACTCGTTCCCCAAAGACGTGGGCCAGGTCGTCTACAGGGTCGCCATGGAATACCTCGAGAAGACCGACGTGATCGTGCAGGACGCGATCCAGGGAGAGGACCCCTACAAGACCGGCATACAGATCACGACAAGCATCGACTGCACCCAGTCCGCCTACATCCCGTGGATCGGCAAGCACATGGTCTACCCCCATGACGGTAAGACCAAGCTGTCATGCTTCAACTACATCATACCCGAGGAACTTCCTTCGGAGTACGTGGAGCGCATCAGAGAGGTATGGCCTGAGTACGACCCCAGCGTGCCGCTCACTCTCTACGACCTCACAGGGATTGACAAGGACATACGAAAGGTCCTCTCACTGAAGGTGGACTACTTCGGGGGTGCCTACAAGAAACCAAACCTCACGCTCGTATGGAACAGGGGCGAGTCAGACGGCCTCATTTCATACCACGGCGGCTGCACCCAGCACCGCATCATCAAGGGGCTTAGCGGCACGGGGAAGACAACGCTTTCCGTCGGGCCCGAGCTTGAGCAGGACGACGCGCTCCTTGGCAAGATCACCTACGACGACGACAATGCACAAATGATCGACATCATCGGCCTCGAGGCGGCAAGCTTTGCCAAGTCTGAGGGCCTTGGTCCCGACAGCCCCGAGTGGGCGGGCCTCATGCGTGCGCATGAGAGCTACGTCATCGCCATGAACATCGACTGCGAGAACGTATACTATACCGAGATCGAGGAGGGCCCCTATACGATAAAGGTGCCTCGCGTCGAGGAGGGCAAGAAGGCCGGCTCGCTACTCACCAACGAGTATGAACGGTCCGGCACGCGAAACGGCAGGTTCATCTTCGACTTCTCCGCGCTCAACCCTGAGTGGAACACGAAGAAGAAGACGCTCAAGCGAGAGGCGCTCGTCTTCAAGCGATTCAACACGATGGAGCCGCTCTTCAGGGTCATCGATCCCCGCATGGCAGTGGCGCTCGACAGCGCCTGCGAATCGATCATCACATCCGCTGTCTCCGGCAAGAAGGCCGGGTCGAAGGTCCGCTCGTATGCGGCCACCGACTTCATGGCGCGCGAGCAGTCACAGCAGGCGCTGCTCAAATGGAAGGTCTACGAGGACCTCGACCTCTCACTCGGCGGCAATCTCGTCTTCTTCATCATGAACTCGGGCTACATGGGGCGCAACGACCTTGCCGGCAACACGCGCTACGATGAAAACGGCAATCCGATGGGGGAGAAGATACGCGTTGGCGACACGAAGCTGCTGCTTGACCTCGTAGACAACAATGCCATCGAGGAGTGGGTCAGGACGCCGCTTTTCGGCTATCTCGTGCCGCACCCCGAGGAGATCGAGGAAAAGCACGGACTCGAGGGCTATACGACCAGATTCAATCTGCTCAACCACTATACGGCATCCGAGCTCATCGACTTCGCTAAACAGGACATAGAGGAGCGCACAACGTTCCTCAGGTCGCTCTTTGCCGGCCAGGAGGGCGAAGACGACCTCAGGCCGATTATCGAGTACTGGAACAACATCTCCCTGCCTGACAAGAAGACGATAGAGAAGTTCTACAAGCGCTACTACAAGTGATCCCCTAAGGGATCCACTTTTCTTTTCATCCACGCGCTATCAGCATCGCCACGTAGAGCAGGTAGAACACGATGAGAATGAGCCCCTGGGGCCTGTCGATCGACTCCACGCGCCCAACGTGTGACATGACTAAAAGCACCGACGTCGCGATGATGACAAGGCCCATGTCCACGAAAAGCGACGTGTCAAGGTGTATGGGCGTGATAACGCTCGTGAATCCGAGCACCCAGAGGATGTTGAAGATGTTCGACCCGACCACGTTGCCTATGGCGATGTCGGTGTTGCGCTTATACGCCGCCACAAGCGATGTGGCAAGCTCAGGAAGCGATGTGCCAAACGCCACGATGGTCGAGCTGATGAGTATTTCCGAAAGGCCGTACTGTGTGGCAAGAGATACCGCGTTTTCCACTATGAACACTCCCCCATAGTAAAGACCGACGAGTCCTGCAGCGAGGTAGAGCGCTGCCTTCTTGTTAGTGATGTATTCATCCACCTCTACCTCATCGATGACCCCCTCCCTGCTCCGCGCCAGCACGCCGACGAGGAATATGACAAACGCCGACAACAACACGATGCCCTCGATGCGCCCGATGCAGAGGTCGCACCTGTCGAAGAAGTACGATGTGCCTGCCAGGACAAAGAGGAGCACGGCAGAAAGGAGCGCAAAGGGGATGTCGCGCTTCTTTGCAAAGTAATTGATCTCCATGGGCAGTACAAGCGATGTGAGGCCGACGATGAGGAGAAGGTTTGCCATGTTGCTGCCAAGGATGTTTCCCACGGCGATGTCGGTCGTTCCCGCGATCGCGGATATGACGTTGACGACGAACTCGGGCATCGACGTGCCAAACGCCACGATGGTGAGCCCTATGACGAAGTATGACACGCCAAAGGAACGGGCGACAAACGATGCCCCCTTGATGAGATAGTCTGCACCCTTGACGAGGAGGATGAAACCGATGGCTATGAGGACAAGCTCGACCAGCATGATATCATCTCCTTCAATGATGTGCCCCATATTTAATTGTTTTTAAGGAGGACTGACGAGCATTTTTTAAAGATGTGATGAAAATCGGTAGCGATGCGAGAAAATCCCCTCAAGGCACTCATGCAACGATTAGACGTTTCTGCGGGGAATTGGATCCCCATTGCAATTATAGCCATAGTGGCGATGCTCGCCTACTATGTGCGGCCGTGGTTTCACGGGCTCGTGATGGCATTCTACAAATCTCCCCTCACCCTCTTTCTCATCGTCATCATAGTCGTGCTCTTTATCGTCTATACCATCATCAAGGCACGCGCGCTGGAATGGCAATACAAGGACACGACCCGATTCAAGCGTTACCAGACCTACCTGTCGCTTGTCATGATCATCGGCATCGTAGCTGTCGTCTGCATTATACCACTGTATATGTATAGCGGATACTACATGGACCGCTCATTGTATGAGAACACCAACTACATCGACATCGATGCGATGCCGGAGACTGAGACCATTCGATTCCTGCCGCTCTCCATAGCGCAGCGCTACTCGCTTGATGTGTTCGCCGATCCACAGTACACGCTTGGCGACGGCGATCTCGTCAAGGAACAGGGGCGCCTCTACTGGAAGTTCCCAATCGTCCCCGAGGGAGCGCTCCTCTACTACACGAAGAAACCCCAAGGCGTCATCTCCGTGGCCGCCGACACGAGCGCCAAGGAGACCACCGCCACGATGGAGGAAATGGATGTTGGCGAGGACATAGGCATCACCGACAACATCTCATGGAGGATATACAAGGAAGACATGTTCTGCGACATCGCCGATGTCTATTATCAGGACGACCTCGTCATCGTGTCGGTCATCAAGTACAAGTTCAAGCTCATCGGACGTTATCCCTACTTCGGTGGCGTCTACACGATCGACTTTGATGGAAACGTCACACACTATTCTCCCGAAGAGGCTGCAGAGCAACCGTGGGGTAACAGAGTATATCCCGAATCGCTCGCCCGTAAGCAAGTAGAGGTCGTCAACACGAAAAACGGCCTGCTCAACATGTGGGTCTACCACGAGGAGATGCTCGAGATACAGGACGTCTACAGCGGAGGCAATCAGCAGCCGTTCATGCTCGACACGGACGAGGGTCTCGTGTGGATGACCGCTGTGGAGCCCAGGGGGAAGAGCTACGGACTCTACAAGATCTTCTTCCAGGACGCCATGACAGGGGACATCTACACATATAGCATCTCGGGCGACAGCCTCACCGGCCCCCGTTACTCGGTCGACTATGTGAAAAAGACATTTCCCAACTTTGACTGGGACTCGTTTTTCATATCGGAACCGAGGCCCATCATCAAGGAAGGGACGCTCTACTGGCTCGTCTCGGTCGTTCACGCCGATTCTGCCGGAGTGACAAAGCAGTGCGTCGTCAACGCCAAGACGAGCGAAGTCATCGCCTTTGATACCGACCGGCAGGTCAGGGAATTCTTCAAGGGAGGGGAACCTCCCCCACCAACGCCACCAGGTGACGAGGCCATAGAACAGATACGCCAGAAGATAGACGAGGTCGAAGCCCTGCTCGATGAGCTCAAGTCGCTCCTGGAGCAACTGGAATCGGGGGAGAATGGTTGAGATGAGCGAGCGGGACGTCATCGACCGCTTTCCGGATGCGCCCATCACGCGGGAAAGGATGGTAAACGACCTCGTTGCTCTTGGTGTAAGGAAGGGGATGGTACTCCTTGTCCACACGTCGCTTTCGACCATTGGATGGGTCGCCGGGGGACCTGTCGCCGTCATCGAAGCCCTGCTCGAGGCGGTGGGGAATGAAGGCACGATCGTCATGCCCTCCATGTCGGGGGACTACTCCGAACCATCGAGATGGCAAAATCCCCCCGTACCGCCATCATGGTGGCAGCCCATCCGCGACCACACGCCGCCCTATCGCCCCGACGTTACTCCCACGCGCGCCATGGGGAAGGTCGCCGAGACGTTTCGCGCATGGCCCGGCGCAGTGCGCTCATACCATCCGACGGATTCGTTCGTAGCCGTGGGGCTCTTGGCCGAGCGCCTCATGGAGGGGCATCCGCTTTCATACAGTTTCGGGGAGGGGTCACCGCTCTCAAAGATGTGCGATGAGGGAGGATACAGCCTGCTCATAGGCACGCTACGCAACACCATACTCCATCTGGCTGAGGCACGTGCGCCCTTCGAGAAGAAGGTCATCCCTCGTGGCAGTCCGGTCCTCGAGCACGGGGAGCGCATATGGAAGGAGTACGAGGACTATGATGACAATTCAGACCTCTTTCCCTCGATACTCTCCGATTTCTTGGAACAAGGCCGAGGCATCACTGGGAAGGTGGGAAACGCTGAGTCGTACCTGCTCGAACAACGAGGACTTGTCGACTTTGGCATCGATTGGTTCATGCGTCGATACAACGATAGCACGAGCCAGCGATAGGACGGCATCATCTATCGTCGAAAGGAAAAAAGGGATATGCGAAGCCAATACCCATGCCTTTTAAAACCTATTTATACCCCTTTGTTTCCACTGGAACTTCATATACCATCGCCGTCGAAATCCGGTATCATATGCCGTTCAACGATAGACTAACTGGCACATGAACTCGGTAGCACTGATGCTTTTTCATACGTGTATCGACGAAGTCGATTGTGTCACCATGCCCGTTGCGCATTCGAATGTAGACAGGGCCATGCGAGACGGTGCCATCTATTTCGAGAGGTAGGCAATTGGCTCACCGAGCTCGGCATTGCATGAAGAAGCGATCTCCGGGCATTTTGCCATGAAAAAAAAGAAGATGTTGCTCTTTTCGGACAAGAGCTCCCAGTTCGCCTGGCCCTTGCTGATACACACTTCGTGGCCGGCGATGAAATCATGAAACGCAGACGAATGCCGTGCCATGCCCGTGCCCTCATCGCCGTTGCTCACCTCGACGATATTGACGGAAGGAAGCGAGGATATGCCTACCGATGCAACATCGTCTGCGGTGACATCGTTGATCCATGGCCCTCCTTTGACAACAACATCGATGGTCTTTGGCCCATACCGGTCGATGATAAGCTCGAGCGCGAGCCGGTCGAACACGATCTCCCCACAGTTGTCGGTAAGGTAGACGAGGGACGAGGCTTTCCGCAACGCAGCATCGAGCGTATCGACAAGACGGTCGGAGAGGGGGAGCTCACGGACGGCCCCGATCGAAGCGTCGAGGTCAAAGGCAGTGTCGCACCCGAAGTCGACCACGTTGCCTACGATCGCAAGCTGGAGCGCGGTGCGCAGCGGTTGGTCGGATGATTCTATGAGTTCCCTGCACGCAGGATAATGCGCTAGCGCCTGTTCGTTGTACTCATGCTTGAGATCCGCATAGGGGTCGTCGATGCCCAATTCATTGCGGATACATCCATACACATCATCGGAAACGACAGGAGGAGGCACGTCAAGGGGAGCTTTGGAAAGTACCTCACAGACCGAGCGTAGTACCAAACTGCGTTGTCTGCCCGTGACGCCACACACGTCGCATACCGACTCGGCCTGTCGAATGAAACATCCAAAACAGCGTGGCACGATCTGCATATCAGGAGCCCCATATAATAAAAAAGAGGAGAACGTATCAATCCACGTTCTCGATGATCTTGTCAACGATCTTGTCGATGTCCTCGTTCTCGTACTGTTCGATGCCTCCACTGTCAGAAAGCGTCGAGATCCTTGGGTCAATAGGTATGCTGCCCAAATAGGGGACCTCAGCCTTTTTCGCCAGGATGTCGCCGCCCGTATCACCAAACAGATTGATGCGTTCGTTGCAATGGGGGCACATGGCATATGCCATGTTCTCAACAAGGCCGAGCACCTTCACGTTCATCGTTTTTGACATGTTGATGGCCTTGCGAACGATCTCAAACGCGAGTTGCTGGGGCGATGTCACGACGACGAGGCCGTCGAGATTGAGGATCTGCATGACGGTAAGCGGCGCATCGCTCGTCCCTGGGGGAAGATCGACGATCAGGTAATCAAGGTCTCCCCAGTCGATATCTGATACGAACTGCCGGATGGCGTTGGATATCATTGGTCCACGCCATATGACTGCCGAGCTGTTATCGCTGAGGACGAGGCTGAGTGACATGATCTTAACGCCATTGGCGGATGACGGGGGGAGAATTCCCTTGTCGCTTTTTCCTTCAATGCCGGCAACACCGAACATGCGAGGTATGCTGGGTCCTGTGATGTCTGCATCGAGCAGGCCGACGGAATATCCCTTCTTCGCTAGATAACTGGCAAGGAGACCGCTCACGAGCGATTTCCCCACGCCGCCCTTGCCACTTGCAACGGCGATGCGGTGCTTGACATTTTCCAATCTTTCTTGGATCTTTTGATTTTGCTCCTCCATCTGTTCATTCATAGAGGTTCCTCCTTGAGCGGGGTATGGCGGAAACATTTATAAATTTTATGAATATATATTCATAACTCGTATCATAATGCAGTATATTGACCGATTTTGGTCACATGCGTTTTATAATCCACTCATCGCCCCTCACATTTTTAAATGTATGATAAATATTGTTTGGGAAGCCGAACCTTTAAAACATTAGCCCCATGTGGATGAAAATGATTGAACAACACCCCTACAGCAGGAAGTTCGAGGATTATCTCGAGGCAATTCTGGCCATCGTGAGCGAGAAGGGCCATGCACGCACCAAGGACGTTGCCGCGTCCCTTGACGTGACCCCCGCCAGCGTGGCCGAGATGTTCAAACGCCTCCATGACGAGGGACTCGTGGTGCACAAGAAATACGAGGGTGTCAAGCTTACGAGGAAGGGAAAGGAGGTTGCAAAGGCCGTTCAGCGACGCCATACGATAATACGCACGTTTCTAGAGATCATAGGTGTTCCCCCCTCGGTGGCTGATGATGACGCATGCATCATGGAACACCATTTGCACCCCGTTACCATAGAAAAGCTCAGAACCTTTGTCAGGTTCGTTGAAACAGCCCCAGAGTCCCCCTTCTGGCTTGAACATTACAAGATATATGAAGAGACGGGCCTTCATCACTGTGAAAACGAGAAGGAATAAGCGATGCCACGACCCACGTGTGACAGTCGCCAGGTGGGCTGTCCGCTTTTCTTAGAATGCACCATCACGCATCACGGACGGGGCCCATCATCAGTCGTGTCTATGTTGAGGCGCGACTCGACCGTCCTTACCACGGCGATTGCGATCATCGCGCCCACGGCGAATTGAAGCATGTTAAACGGCACCTCGCCTATGGCGGCAGGGTATCCGAACATTGCGACCTCGAAGACGAAGTAGCCAGCGACGAGCACGACACCGCCAAGCGCCAGGGCGATGATGCGAGTGGTGGTACCCGCACTCTTTCCCAGGTAGCCCACGACAAATCCTTCAGTGCCCTTCACGATCAACGTCACAGGGGCAAAGGCGCCGAATCCGAGAAACAGGTCTGCAAGCGCAGAGCCGACGCCGCCAGCGAACGCACCCGTGTAGCTGCCAAAAAGCAGCGCGGTGATATAAACGGCCGTATCGCCAAAGTTGAGATAACCTCCCGATGCCGCGATGGGTAGGGGGGGTATGACGGCCGTTGCGATGAACACGAGTGCTGTGAATGCAGCGCGTATGGCTATGTCGCGCGTTTCCATGGGAGAGGCTCGCGAACGTAGATTAATAAACTTTTGGGTAATTATGCAAAATTGAGTTATAACCACTCATCAAGCACCTTCTGGCGCTCGGAGAAATGAAGGAGTTGCGACGCATCCATGTAGTCAGTGCCTGGCAAGTGAAGAACGGATGAGAGGTAGCTAAACGCCTCGTGTGTCGATTCGCACGAGACAGGGCGTGCCGAGAACGCCTCGCGCAGGATGGTTCGTATGCGCCATACGCCTATAGGGGTGTGGTATGAGGGATCCACTTCCATAATGACAAAGCATGTGGCCTGGCGCCCCACGTGCTCGAGATATTCGGCTACCGGAAGGCGCCCGGCGTAGTACGCGCCTGCAATAATCTTCGCATATGTCTTACGGCCCTGGTAGTATTCCCAGTCGGAGATGATCTGGGGCACGGCCGAACCACCCGAGAACAGGGCGCCCGGAAGCCAGCACTCAAGGAACTCGTACGACCATATGCCAGGGACGAGCACTGCTGCAAGCGTGTTCCCCACATCATGGGCGTGGAAGATGAGGGTATCTGAGATCTGCGGATACGTACGGATATCGTCGATCATCTGCTTGGAGATGATGTCGTCTGTGGCCGTGATCGACCATCGCGTCGGGACGAACTTCCTGCGCTTCGGGTCGCCCAGTATGCCTGCGGAGAGCATCTTTGATATGTGCGATACCTCGATCTCCTTCTCGTAGAGGCGCCTGATGCCGTCGCTGGCGGCGAGCTCGTCGTTGTGGACGGAGTCGACCACGCGGGGTATGTGAGGATTCTGTGTGACATCGAGCTTGCGCATGACCTCGCTGGGTCCGTAGGGCGGGGAGAACTCGTTGAACTTGAACGAGAAACGGGGTTTCTTCTCCAGCGAGAGCTCTGTGTCAACGGGCTTGTCGGACATGACGATCTCTTGCATAAGCATGATCGAACGATTTGGATCCCTCACTGCGTTGACGTCGTGGGAGTCCTTGGAACGCACCATGCTCGAACGGAACTCGATGATGTCGGAAAGCGACTTGCCAAACCATGATTCAGGGTGGTCCATGTCTGACGTATCGCCGATGACGGGCGGTACGAGGGGACCAACGTAGACCTTGGGGTAGTTCCAGCTGCCCACGAATATAGAGGATGGCGACGAACCGAAGATGTCCTGGGAGAGCTTGGGGAGTATCGAGGACCTGATCCTGACCCTCTGGAGGATGGGACACTCGCTGCGGCCACAGAGGTGCTTGTGGCCCTTGCAAATGCTGCATCTGTTCTCTTGATGTACCTGCATAGGACGATCACTGTCAGTCCTTACTCAAGGGGGAAGGTATAAATAATTTTCATTATTGGTTCGTGGCGAGGTGGTAGCACCACTTCTTACATCTTTTGACAATCTTGTAAAACAGTGCGCATCCGTTGCATTGGAGGGGAAAAAGGACGTGCGGCCCACACTCAGCAACAAAGTTTATGTGCGTGGCCACCAGAGTAAGATGGGGATCATATGATCGATTGGACAAGCCGTTACGCCGAACGGGCACATGGTGTCAAGGCATCCGACATCCGCGAGCTCCTCAAGCTCACCATGCGCCCGGAGGTCATCTCCTTCGCAGGAGGCCTGCCTCACCCTAAGTCTTTTCCCATAGAGGACATATTTCGTATCTCCCAAAGCGTGCTGCTCAACGAGGGCGAACAGGCGCTCCAATACGGCACGACAGAGGGATATATCGAACTCAGAAAGTTTTTGGCTGCGCGCGAGCGCAGCGTCGGCGTGCAGGTCGACGAGGAGAGCATCTTGATCACGAGCGGAAGCCAGCAGGGCCTCGAGCTCGTTTCAAAGACGTTCCTTGACAAGGGTGATACCGTGCTCGTCGAGGAACCAAGCTACCTTGGCGGCCTCTCTGCATTCCGGCTCTTCCAGGCATCGTTTGAGACGGTGCCACTCGAGGACGACGGGCCAGACCTTGATGTACTGCGGCATCTGCTCGACACGCTCCCTACACCTCCAAAGTTCTTCTACATCATCCCCACATTCCAGAACCCATCGGGCATCACCTATTCCCTTGAGAAACGAAAGGAGCTTGCGGAGATAGCCAGGGAATACGACCTGCTCCTTGTGGAGGACAATCCATATGCAAAGCTTCGCTTCGAGGGCGAGGACATAGCCTCGGTCAAGGTGTTCGCCCCCGACCACACCATCTACCTCTCATCGTTTTCAAAGATCCTCTCTCCTGGATTCAGGCTCGCATGGATATGCGCCCCAAAGGACGTGGTGCGAAAACTTGTCATCGTCAAGCAAGCGACCGATCTGTGCTCAAACTCGTACGTGCAGCTCATTACGTATCAACTTCTGCGAAGGGGACTCATCGATCGCCACATACCGTGGATTGCAACGATGTACAAGGAGAAACGCGACATCATGCTCAAGGCACTCGAGGAATACTTCCCACCCGAGGTCACATGGACGCATCCAGAAGGGGGCATGTTCCTATGGGTCACCTTGCCAGACTATATCGACGCGAAGGAGATGTTTTCCGACGCCATCAAGCAAAACGTGGCCTATGTCCAGGGCGGTGCGTTCTTCGTAAACGGTGGGCACAACTACATGCGCCTTACGTTTGCCTACATGGACAACGATAAGATACGCGAGGGCATTCGACGACTCGCAGCTGTCGTCAAGGACCATCTCAGGGATTAGCCGTAGGTGGAACCTTCCTGCTTGAACACGAGCTTGTCTAGCTCGGAAGAGAGCATGGCATCGAGGCGCTTTTGACGCTTGGAGATGGCGTGCACAGGATTGTCTGCAAATGAGAAGGGGCCCTGTAGCACACCCTCGCGGAGGTCATCGAGGGGACGTGGTTCTATAGAAGAGATCTCTTGTATCACGTCGGATGACACCGTGCCGCCCCTTTCCACATCCTGTCGGATGCGTTTCATCAGGGATGAAGAAAGCGGTCTCCATCCAAACGTCAGTGTAGAGCCGCCGCCCGGGGGTTTCCTGGATTTGGCGCTTCCGCCGACGCTGATGGCATGATATGGTGTGACATGATGGGTCTTCACATGCCAGACTGTCGTGCCCTTGTGAAAGATGACCACGCTTCTGCCCTTCTTGTCGCGCCCCACGGTCACGTGCCATCCAACGGGGTCGTCATTGTATCGCTCGACGACCTCTTTGAGCGTCTCACTGCTCTTTTGGATCATGTTCCTTCTTGTATTTTTCTATGGCATTGTGGAACGCATCGGGTGCTAGCAGGGAACAGTGCACCTTCTTTTCCGGAAGGCCGCCGAGCGCATCGACCACGACGTCGCTAGTGATCTTGAGAGCCTCGTCCACTGTCTTTCCCTTTACCATCTCGGTAAAGATGGAAGAGGTGGCGATGGCGGCACCGCAACCGAACGTCTTGAACTTCACGTCCTCTACCTTGTCGTCCTTGAGCTTGATGTAGAGGGTGAGCATGTCTCCGCAGACGGGGCTACCGACTGTTTCGACGATGTCGGCATCCTCTATCTCTCCGACATTGCGCGGATTCTCAAAATGTTCTATAACCTTTTCGTTGAACTCGTATCCCATTTTCATTCCTCCTTCCATAATGGTGACATCGAACGCAATCGCTCTACGATGGGTGGCAGCTTCTCAAGCACGTATCCAATATCATCCTCTGTGGTGAATCTGCTCAGCGATATGCGAAGGGAACCGTATGCCATCTGTTCAGAAAGGCCGGTCGCAAGGAGCACATGTGATGCGGTCGACTTCTTCGATGAACAGGCCGACCCTGTCGATGCCGCTATGCCGACGCGATCGAGGGCGAGTATGAGTGCCTCGCCTTCAACGGCCTCAAATGATATGTTGACATTGTTGCAAAGACGGTCCGAACACGGGCCGTTGAGCACTGACTTGGGAATGGCATCAAGGATGCCCTTAATAAGCTTGTCCCTCAGCGAGGACATGTGCTCGATGTCCTCGTCAAGGCGATTGTGCGCGATCTCGCATGCCTTGCCGAACCCGACGATGCCGGGGACGTTCTCTGTCGATGGGCGCAGACCGCGTTCATGGCCACCGCCAAAGATGACGGGCGTTATGGCCGTGCCCTCGCGCACATAGAGCGCTCCCACGCCCTTGGGGCCATGGAGCTTGTGCGACGAGATGGAAAGCAGGTCGATGTTGCTGAACTCGACATCA
Source organism: archaeon (assembly GCA_004212155.1). Taxonomy (GTDB): domain Archaea; phylum Methanobacteriota_B; class Thermococci; order Methanofastidiosales; family NM3; genus NM3. The sequence continues at coordinate 173,728 of RXIG01000001.1, read as the reverse complement.
AGGGGTACCTTTCCTATGGACTGCACCGCATCCGTATGGAATGCGATGTTGCGGTCGCGTGCGAGTGCGCCCATGTCACGGACGTGCTGTATCGTGCCGATCTCATTGTTGGCATGCATGATGGTGATAAGGATCGTCTCTTCAGTGATAGCATCGCGCAGGTCTGAAAGCGACACGCGGCCGTCGATGTCGACGGGAAGGTAGGTGACCTTGAATCCACTTTCTTCAAGATGCCTGCACGTCTCGAGAACAGCGGGGTGCTCGATCGCTGATGTGATGATGTGATTGCCCTTGTCGCGATTGGCGTATGCAATGCCTAAAATGGCGATGTTGTCAGATTCAGTGCCGCCCGCAGTGAAGTAGATCTCCGATGGTTTGGCGCCTATGAGCGTCGCTACCTGGTCCCGGGCGGATTCAAGGGCACGTGCCGCCTCGCGTCCGAACGAATGGAAACTTGAAGCATTCCCATATGCCTTGTCGAAGTAGGGAAGCATGGTCTCGATGACCGCCCGATCCACGGCTGTAGTCGCACTATTATCAAGATATACGCGCTTCATGCTCGGCTCCATGGTAATAATTACCGATGTCTTCCTTTAAAGGTTATCGTATTCGAGACGCCGTGCACCTGGGCAGTGATAGGCCTCGGGAAGTGCTACAAATGCCTCTGAAAAAACGCCAAATATTCAGGGGTGACCCATATATGGCGCTTATATATTGTAGTGGTGACCGGAAAGCGATTCACTTGAGAAGGCATGTCAATAATTGATATAATGAACGAAAGCGGGATGAATGGTGCTGATGCCACCATGCAAAGAAGGCAAACCTTTAATTGAGCGAATAACATGTTCGCCCATGATCCTTATCGTGGCATCGTCGCAGGACCCCGCTGGCATGAACATAGCGACACAGCTCATCGAGCACTTCCCCTTCGATCGGGAAGGGGATGACACCTACGTTCATGCTGACAAGGACGTGACGCTCCATATAACTGGGTTGCGCGCCATCAGCGCAGACACTATAGAGCGCACGTTCACGTCAGTAGAAGCGTTGTTCTTTATCACTCGCCATGCTTCGGAGAAGGGGGTGCCGACGCTCTCGACCCACGCCCCGGGAAACTTCGGCAGCGCCGACCTGGGGGGGCGCGAGAAAACGCTTTGTCCCGCCAATCCTCATGCTCAAAGCATTGGGCTTCGAACCATGCGCGACCATGTGAAAAATGATGACATGCCCTATGACGTGTCGTTCGAGGCGACCCACCATGGCCCTTACACGGAAGTGCCAACGACCTTCTTAGAGATCGGCAGCAGCATGGAGCAGTGGACCGACGAGAAGGCAGGATATGTCGTCGCCGATGCCACGATGACCGCGACGAGGTACACAGAGGCCCAAAGCCCCGTTGCCATCGGCGTTGGTGGGGGCCACTATCCCTACAAGATCACCGACGTCGCCCTTGCGACCGAGTGGTCCATAGGGCACATAATCCCGCGGTATGCGTTCCCGCTCGGCATGGACATGGCACGCCAAATGATCGAAAAGAACGGCCCGACATCTGCGGCCATATTGGACTGGAAGGGGACGCCCCAAAGATCAAGCTACAAGGACCTCCTGGAGCAAATGGGTATCAAAGTATTCAAAACAAAAGATTTTTAAACAAGAATTATAAAAAAAGTGTGTTTTTGAGGTTTGGGTATATAAAAACCTTTAAATATTATAAATTAAATTCTATAATTAAATATTTTAAAAATCATCGGACGTTTATTGGAGGGAAAAAGCTTGAAGTCACTGATAGAAGATGCCGTTGCGCGCGCTTCCGAGGAAGAGGGCGCGCTCACATATGAAAACGCCCCGTCAGCCGAGGACGAAGAACTCGAAGAAATCATACGACAATGCCAAGCCCACATCAAGGTAGTAGGTGTAGGCGGAGCAGGCTGCAACGCCATTACACGACTCATCGAGGTCGGGGTTGAAGGTAGCGAGGACATCGCTATCAACACAGACGCCCAAGACCTGAAAAAGTGCAAGGCGAACAAGAAGATCCTCATAGGCAGGGAGATCACGAAAGGACTAGGCGCTGGCAACGACCCATCGATTGGTGAACAGGCTGCCAGGGAAGACGAACGTATGATCCGTGAGGCGATCGACAAGTCCGACATGGTATTTGTCACGTGCGGACTCGGGGGCGGCACCGGCACAGGCGCGGCACCGATCATAGCGGAGATAGCGAAGAAGTCAAATGCCCTGACCGTCGGCATCGTAACGCTTCCCTTCACCGTAGAGGGTATCAGGCGCCAGAGGAATGCGGAACAGGGCCTTGAGAATCTCAGGAAATCGGCTGACACGGTCATCGTCATACCAAACGACAAGCTCCTTGAACTCGCACCCGGGCTGCCAATCGGAGCAGCGTTCAAGGTGTCTGACGACATACTCATCCAGTCGGTGCGCGGCATTACAGACCTTATCACCCAACCGGGACTCATCAATCTCGACTTCGCGGACGTCAGGTCCGTCATGTGCGACGGCGGCGTCGCCATGATCGGCATGGGCGAATCCGATACGGAGAACAGGGCGATGGAATCGGTCGAAGAGGCGCTTAACTCACCGCTTATCGATGTCGAGATCACTGGCGCCCGCGGAGCGCTCATCAACATCACAGGGTCAAACGACCTTAAGCTCGAGGAGGCTGAACGCATCGTCGAGGCCGTCTCAAACGAGCTTGACCCCGAAGCGCAGGTCATCTGGGGTGCCCAGATAGACGAATCGCTTAAGGGGACGGTTCGTGTGCTTCTCGTTCTGTCGGGCGTGAACTCACCATACATCCTCGGACCTCGCGAGACCGAGATGCTCGTAGGCGAAGAGGGGGGGCGCGGAAAGGTCAATCTGGGCATAGACTTTATATAATCCTCCTCCAACGGGGACCTAACACAGAGAGGTGAGTCCGCATGAACATGGACAAAAAGAGATTCACAGACACATTACGGGGTTACAAGAAGGTACTCAGACTTACCAAGAAACCCGACAGGAAGGAGTTTTCCCAGACCGCCAAGGTATGTGCCATCGGCATCGCGTTGGTGGCAGTGATCGGATTCTTTGTAAAGATCGTATCTTCCTTGATACAGGGAACAACTTTCTAACGAGTGAATAGCATGACAAAAGATTATCCGCTCTTTATTCTTAAAACAACGATGAATCAAGAGAGAAACGTTGCAACGTTGCTCGAAGAGAAGGTACGTAACAAAGACATTGCAGTATCTGCAATATTGGCACCGGAAACTTTAAAAGGCTATATTTTCATTGAAGCCATCGACGAAGGAGCTGTACAGGAAGCAATCGAAGGCATACGGCATGTTCGCGGCATACTGCCCGGCCATGTGCCGTTCGAAGAGGTGGAAAACTTCTTCGAGGAAAAGCCTGCCGTCGAGGGCATCAAACCTGGTGATATCGTCGAACTTGTCGCCGGTCCTTTCAAGGGAGAGCGGGCCAAGGTCGTACGCATCGACGAGAACAAGGAAGAACTTACCGTCGAACTGCTCGAGGTCACCATACCGATTCCTGTCACGGTGAATGGTAGTTATGTGCGAATCATTGAGAAAGTGAGTCATGAAGAATAAAGGTGAGACAAATGGCACAATCGATAAAGACACTGGTTGACGGAGGAAAGGCGACAGCTGGACCGCCACTGGGCCCTGCGCTTGGGCCGCTTGGTGCTCCTGTGCCCAAGGTCGTTCAGGCCATTAATGAGAAGACGAAGGATTTCGCAGGGATGAAGGTCCCCGTCACCGTCACCGTCGACGATAAGAGAAACTTTGAGATCACCGTGGGCACACCACCCACAACGGCACTCATCAAGAAGGAGATTGGCATCGAGAGAGGCCCTCAGAAACCCGGCAGCGAGACAGGCGGGAATCTGACGTTCGAACAGGCCGTCAAGATCGCCAAGATGAAGATGGACAATGTCCTCTCATATGACATGAAGCATGCGACCAAGGAGGTCCTTGGCGCAGGCGTACCCATGAATATCACAGTCGACAACAAGAAAATAAAGGACGTACAGAAAGAAATCGACGAAGGAGCCTACGACGAGTACTTCTGAACACGGTCGTATCAGCTTCTCATACGGAGGTGAATCCGTGAATGAAGCATTGGCACGAGGAGTGAAGGAGGCAAAGGAGAACTCCAAGCCGCGAAACTTCACGCAGTCGATCGAAATCATAGCAAACCTCAAAGAAGTCGACATCAAGAAACCTGAGAACAAGATCCGTCAAGAGGTCAACCTTCCCTACGGAAGGGGTAAACCGATACGGGTCGCGGTAATTGCAGAGCGAGAACTAGCCTACAATGCCAAAGAATTGGGTCTTGACGTCATCGAAGACTTGGAGGAGTTTGCAGGCGACAAGCGTGAAGCGAAGCGATTCGCCAAGGATCATGACTTTTTCTTGGCTCAGGCAGACCTTATGCCTCAAGTGGGTAAACTGCTTGGCCCCATCCTTGCCCCACGGGGTAAGATGCCTAAGCCGCTCCCACCAAACGCCCCTCTAGAAGCAATGGTAAAGAACCTCGAAAAGACAGTAAAGATAGAAATGAAGAAGGCACCTGTGATCCAGGTCCTCATCGGCACGGAGAAGATGCCAGACGACGAGCTCGCAGAGAACGCCATGGCAATCCTCAACGTTGTCGAACGTAAGTACGAACGAGGACTTGCACACGTAAGGTCCCTTTACATGAAAACGACGATGGGAACACCAGTGAAGGTGGAGGTGCGTCGATAATGGCACATGTGGCTGCCTGGAAAAAAGAAGAGGTCGAGAAGCTCTCGGCGCTCTTGCAATCCTATCCGGTCATAGGCATCGTCGACATATCGGGCATCGCAGCCAAACAGCTTCAGTCCATGCGACGGGAGTTCTATGGCAACGTGCAGATCCGCATAGCGAGGAACACGTTGCTCAGATTTGCGCTGCAAGAGTCCGATGACGAGGCCTTGCGTTCCCTTGCATCGTATGTGCAAGGCGGCGCATCACTTGCGCTAAGCACCCTCAATCCGTTTGTCTTGTACAAGAAGTTCGAGAAAGGCAAGACGAGCGCTCCCGCCAAGGGAGGAGAGGTCGCACCCAATGACGTGATGATCCCCAAGGGCGATACGGGATTTCCTCCCGGACCGCTCGTGGGCGAGATGCAAAGGATCGGCATACCTGCCGCCATAGAGTCTGGAAAGATCGTGGTGAAAAAGGACCATGTCGTAGTGAAGGAAGGAGAGGTCATCAAACCCGAAGTGGCAGAGATCCTCAACAAGCTTGAGATCGAGCCGCTCGAGGTGGGGCTCAACCTGTTCGCTGCGTACGAGAACGGGTTCGTCTTCGAGGCACACGACCTCGCGATCGACGAATCGGCGGTCCGCGACCAGTTCGAGGATGCATACAGGTCTGCACTCAATCTGGCCATCAACGCGGCCATCACCACTGACGACACGACGAGCATGTTGGTCACCATCGCGTTCAACAACATGCGCAACCTATCGTTTAACGCAGGTATAGTCAACGAAGAGAGCCTACCGCTACTCATAGCCAAGAGTCAGGCAGAGATGCTCAGCCTCGCACGGCACGTCGCCGAGGATGCACTCGACGAGGAGCTCATAGCACGCCTCGGAGCGACGGCTGCCGCCCCCGCTGCAGAGCAAGCCCCTGCCGCGGAGGAGGAAGCGGCCGAAGAGGAAGAGGAAGAAGAGGAAGCATCGGAAGAGGAGACTCTTGGAGGACTGGACTCACTCTTTGGATAAGGTTATGTTAACTTGGAGGTGTAGAAATGGAATACGTATATGCTGCAATGATCTTGCATGCTGCTAACAAGGAAGTCAACGAGGAGAACGTCAAGCAGATCCTCGATGCAGCTGGTGTAGAAGTGGACGAGGCGAGAGTTAAGGCGCTTATCGCTGCTCTTGAGAACGTCGACATCGATGAGGCTATCAAGTCAGCCGCCATACCATCAGCGGCTCCGGCTGCCGCAGCCGCTCCGGCTGCAGAGTCAGCAGGCGAGACGAAGGAAGAAGAGGAAGAAGAGGAAGAAGAGGAAGCCTCGGAAGAGGAAGCACTCGAAGGACTCGGTTCACTCTTCGGTTAGATCGAAAAGAGGGGACATGCTCCCCTTCTATTTTTCATTATTTTTTGACCTTTTTTTACACTTACTTAACCGTCACGCTCTTTGCCAGATTGCGCGGCTTATCGATAGGAAGTCCCTTCTCCCTGGCGATATAGTATGAAAAGAGCTGTCCGACGATCGTGGCCGTGATGGCAAACGAACCGGGAACGCTTGCCGGCAGGAGGAAGTCGGGAGAGAACTCCGAATTGTCCGAGATGGATATCACGCGCGCGCCGCGCGCCTCGACCTCCTCGATGTTGGACATCGTATCGTGATCGGCGTTTTGGATAAACGACATGACGATGGTACCGTCCTCGATGAGCGCGATGGTGCCGTGCTTGAGCTCGCCCCCCATCATGCCCTCTGCATGGATGTAGCTGATCTCCTTGAGCTTGAGCGCCACCTCTCGCGAGAGCGGGTATGCGATACCCCTCCCAATGACATATATATCACGTACGTCGCGAAGCTCCGGCGCCATCGCGATGACGGCAGGCTCGGCATACGAGAGCGTCTGTTCGATCTGATCAGGGATGGCGTCGAGATCCGTTTCCAGCCCCATGAGCTGGGCCATGCGCGCGAGCACGAGGATCTGATTCGTATAGGTCTTTGTTGATGCCACGCATATCTCCTGGCCTGCGAGGATCTCTATCGAGATGTCCGAGAGGCGCTGTATGGTCGAATAAGGCACGTTGACGATCGAGGCGACCTTCGAGCCACGGGAACGGGCATGCTTTACCGCCTTGACTACATCCATCGTCTCGCCACTTTGCGATATGGCGACAACGAGCGTGCCCTCGTCGGCAAGCATGTAGTTGTGGAACTCCGAGGCGATCAGCGTATGCGCCTCGACGCCTATGGAGTTGAGCAGGTAGACGCCGATGAGCGAGGCGTGATACGATGTGCCCGCCGCAACAAAAAGCACCCTGTTTGCCGTGCGCGCCAGGGTGACAAGCTGGTCCATGAACGGCGCCTGCTCGTTTTCCAGCGACAATATCAGGCGGCGAGCGGCCGCGGGTTGCTCGTGGATCTCCTTGATCATGAAATGGTCGTATGCCTCATCGCGCGTGGCAGCCTCTGTCCACCGCACGGTAGCGATCTCTTTTCCTATGGGTGCACCGCGTGCGTCGAAGAACGCATACGAATCGGCCGATATCACCGCATATTCGTCATCCTCGAAAAATACGGCCTTGGTGGTGGTGTCAGAAAATGCATAGATATCCGATGCAACGGCGTAGCCGTCGTCCAGGATACCAAGGACCAGGGGTGAGTCGCGCTTGAAGGCGTATATGTGGGGATCGTCGCGGCGGATGAGGAGTGCGGCAAACGTGCCCCGGGCCTCGTTCATGAAGGCACGGATCGCCTCATCGATCGATGCTCCGTCCGATACGCGCCCTTCGATATAGTGTACGATCACCTCTGAATCGGTCTGCGAAAGAAACGTATGGCCAGCGGCCTGTAGCGCTTTCCTGAGAGGTGCATGGTTTTCGATGATGCCGTTGTGTACGATGAAGAACGTGCCATCCTGCGAAACATGGGGATGGGCGTTCTCCCGGGTCACTTTGCCGTGTGTCGCCCAACGCGTATGGGATATGGCCACAGACGTCAAGCGAGAGGGTATCTCGTTTGCATGGACATCGATATATCCTGTCGCCTTGAAGACGTCCCCCTCGGCCGTCGCGATGCCAAAGGAATCGTATCCCCTGTATTCCAACCGTTTCAGGGATTCGAGAATATCGTGAATATCAAAAGGGACATGTGTAATTCGTCCAACAATGCCGCACATATTTTCACCATGCTTAGATGCACATCATATGTTAAAAAAGGTTGTTGCGTTCTGCGGAATAAGGGGTCAGTAGAGAAAATACGCCACGACAATGCTTGCGCAACCTGCGGCCATCTCGATGATCCAAAGCACAGCAACGAGGTGCGGCTCTGTGAGGCGCATACGGCGCGTCAACGTGTTTGCAAGGGACCGATAGGGTGGCGGATGGAGGATGCCGTCGTCATCAACACTCGTTGGCCCGTACTTCACTCCGCCGAATCGCACCGTGGCCTTGAGGAAGAACTCAACGATATGGGGGGCAAGCACGATGACGCCAAGCAGGGGCACACCTTCAAGGATGGTCGCCGCGCCGATGGCACCCCCTATGAGCAGCGTCCCCGTATCACCCGGAAAGACGCGCGCAGGATATCGATTGTAGTAGAGCAGGGCAAGATACGCAAGACAGACCGGAGCGAGCATGCGCGCGAGACCCGGCGCGCCGACGACATGTGCGTCGATCACGAGAAACGCGGTCGCGATGACGCCCATGCCGCACGCCTCACCATTGAATCCCTCCAGGATGTTGGTGAGATTCGCAGCTGCGCTCATGCCCACAACGACGAGGAGCGCGTAAACCACACCGAAATCAAGCGTCACTAAAACGAGGTCGAGCGACCCTTTGCCCAGGGCGATGATGGGTACCCCGGCCGTGAGGAGGAGCGCAAGCTTTGTCCTCTGGCGCAGTGCACGCAGGTCGTCGAGCACCCCTACGGCAAAGACGATCGCAAGCGAGCCCGCAAAAGCGGCGATTGCCGCATCACCCTCGAAAAACAAAAAGAGCGCCGTGGCGCACATGATCCCAATGAACGGTGCGATGCCCCCCATCTCGGCGACACGGGGACGATCAGGCTTGTGCCTGTCCCTGCCGATGATGTTACGTGAGAGGAACGAGCGTATCAGGAATGGTGCCACTACGAACGTGACGGCCAACGCTATGAGGGGATAGACCGCTTCGACCATGCATGCGCTTGGTGAGCTGACATTTTAAAGGTTGCGAATCTTTGGAACAAAAAAAGCTTTGTGCTCTAATGGGGTCTAAAAGACAAAAAGAAAAGTTTTTATGAGACATGAAAAACGTAACACCGATGAGGGGCAGGATCAGAGAGAAAATAGCGTCATTTTTTCCTGAGAACAGGAACATCTTGCTTATTTGCCTGGCCATTTTCATGAGCGTCATCGGGTTTGGCATGATCTTTCCCATACTTCCCACCATCGCCGCTGACTTTGGAGCATCAAAGACGGAGATAGGGCTTGTTGCGACGATGTTTGCTTTGACGAGAACGCTTACGGTGAGGCCCTTTGGCGCCCTCTCTGACCGGGTTGGACGAAAGCCCATGCTCATCTACGGCTTTATCGGCTACAGCATATTCATGGGTGGCTTCGCCTTCGCAACAAACATCTACTGGCTCTACCTGCTGCGCGCGGCCCAGGGATTCGCCTCCGCATCGGTATGGCCTGCCGCATCGGCGCTCATCGCGGACAGCGTGCCAAAGGAACGCAGGGGGCGTGCCATGGGGTATCTGGGCATGTCGGCCAGCGTTGGCATCATCTTCGGTCCCGCCTTTGGCGGATTCCTCAAGGACCTCTACGGCGTGCAGGTCCCGTTCATCATCACGAGCGTCATCACGGCATTGATAGCGCTTCTCATACACATGACCATACGTGAGACGGTCGTTCGCGAGGCAAACGGGTTGAACACTGAATCACTGTCACTCAGACAGCGCACATTCGGATGGATCAAGGACGATTACGAGGAGATACGCATGAATCCGTATGCGCGCACCATATTCAGCGTCTTGCTGGGCGGATTCATCTTCAACTTCGCCTTCGCGCTCATAGAGCCACTCCTCCCCGTCTTCGCAGAGGAATCGATCGGGGCGACGGCGACCCAGGTGGGCTTCGCCTTCACCTTTGCAGGCATCGTTGGCGCCATAGGGCGACCCCTGGCAGGAAATCTTGTCGACAGGATCGGGCGAAAGAAACCGATGGTGTTCGGGGCGTTCTATGCGGGCGTGACGACGATACCCATGGCATTTATAAGGACGCCCTTCCAGATGATAGGTGTGCTCGGCATACGGGCGCTGGGATGGGCGATGAGCGACCCTGCCATACTTACGCTTCTGACCGATGTCAGTGACGAGCGCAGCAGGGGCAAGACGTTTGGGCTCTATCAGCTGGCGACAGGGACCGGTTGGATGCTCGGTCCCCTCGTCGGAGGCATCATCTATGACATACGGGGTCCCGAGCTCGCGTTCCTCTTCACCGCTGCTGGGACGCTGCTTGCAGGTATGCTTTTGTTGACAAACGTCAAAGAGACCTACAATGGGGGATCAAACAATGTATGATACGTTCATATTCGACCTGGACGGAACGCTCGTCACACTGGAGATGGACTTCAAGGCGCTGCGAAAGGAACTGGAGGAGATCCTGTGTTCCCACGGATTTCCCGAGGACAAGATAGCATGGGATATAAGCATCGTTGACTCCCTTGACCTGTTCAGGGAGGAAATGGCGATCCTCAAGCTAGACGGCGACAGCGCGGTAAACGACGTCATTGCGCGCGTCTACGAATACGAGGTCGAACGGGCAGAGCACACCGTCGCCATACCGGGCGCTCGCGAGACGCTCTCCCACCTCCGTGACAAGGGATACAAGATAGCCGTGGCAACAAGGAACAACAAGGATGCCGCGCTCGTGTCGCTCGAGAACGCTGGGTTGTTGCCATACGTCGATACGCTGCTTAGCAGGGAGGACGCAGAACGCCTGAAACCGCATCCCGACCAGTTCGAACGTGCCTTAAAGCGGCTTGGCACAACACCCGAGAAGGCCATCGTCGTGGGCGATTATACGTATGAGATCACGGCCGGCAAAACACTTGGGTGCCTTACCATCGGCGTCTTGTCAGGGGGAGGAAACGAGGACGATCTCAAAGAGGCCGACATCATCGTCGAATCCGTTGCTGAATTACAGCACTTTTTTTAATAATTTTGAATAATAGTTATTACAAAACCTAATTGAAAACAATATAATAAAAAAATATATATAATATCGACATATAGGTAGTATATTCGCGATAAGGTTTAAATAAGCCATGCGCATGCTACAAAGAGGCGATTACCATGTCAGTTTACGAACTTATAGACAGGATCTCAAAGATACAATCCGAAGGGAAGCCCCTCATCAGACTTGATATCGGTCAGCCAGACCTCCCCGTGCCTCCCGCTGTCAAAAGGGCCACCCAGCGCGCCATTGACGAGAACAGGACGGGATACACCCACTCCAAGGGCATACCGCCGCTGCGCGAGCGTGTTGCTGAGGCGTATGGCGTGCCAGAGGACCATGTCATCATCACCGCTGGAGGCAAGTTCCCCATCTTTGCAGCTTTCGAGCAGATGGAGGGCAACGCAACGCTGATCCGCCCCTGCTGGGGAGCATACACCCTCATGCTCAAGAAGCTGGGAAAGCTTTATGCTACGATCGATACGACGTTCGAAGAAGGGTTCCGCCCAGATTTTTCCTCCATACCACGCGAGACGACAATGGCGGTCATAAACTATCCCAACAACCCGACGGGCGTAGGTCTCCCGCACGACCAGTACAAGGAACTCGCGGACAAGGCTGCCGATGACGAGTTCACCGTGCTCTCCGACGAGGTCTACACGCACATGTCGTTTACAAAGGCATCCTCGATCACCGAGTTCGACTGCGACTATATCTGTATCGGGTCGTTCTCCAAGACGTTCTCGATGACGGGCTACCGCCTTGGCTATGCTGTCGCACGCCCAGAACTCATCAAGAAGATACAGGAGTTCCAGCAACTGACGACCACGAGCCCTTCGGAGTTCGCGCAGTATGCGGCGCTTACCGCCATGAACATCATCGAGGAGACATCCGACTACATCAGCGACTTCTACAGGAAGCGACGCGACGAGGCGGTCTCACTGCTGCGTGACGCAGGGTTTGAGGTACTGCCATCGGACGGCACATTCTACCTCTTCCCACGATTCAACGGCAACGCAGACGAATTCGCCATGGCCGTGCTCGACGAGGGCGTATCGGTCCTTCCAGGAAGTCCCTTTGGGCCGTATGAGGACCACTTCAGGATCTCGCTTGTCACAGACAAGATGGCCGAGGCTGTCGAGAAGATGGAGAAGGTCAAGAACAAATTAGAATAGGATCACAACTCTTTTAGCATAGTCTGGAGCACGTCGTGGCAGGCACGAAGGGTGTCTGCGTACGATCCCTGCATGCCACGACGCTCTATCTCCCCTTCTATCCTGTCATACTCTCGCTTTAATCTGAAGTAATCGTGCGTTCGTGCTTCCGACAGCTGCGTTGAGAACCCCTGTAGCATGGCATCGATGTCCTCGCTCTTAGTGGGCTTATTTTGTTCATGGTTCTGTTCGTGGCGTGGTGCCGCCGCAGCCTTTTTCTTGGCGTACGATACGGACTTACGCTCCGGAGTTTCGTGAACTGGTTCCTTGCACGGGGCCGCATCCCTTCTTGCCCGGACGAGGTATGCCGTCGCAAGGACGATCAACGAGCAGACGAACAGGAATATCTCGCCATGTGGTATGCCCCAATACAGACCCAGGTAAGGCCCCGTGTAGTAACAACCGGTCACGACGAGTATCATGCCAATGAGCTTGCTAAGGTATGTCCATGTTGACGCTAGCGCCCTTCCAAAGCTACGGGCGCGAGTTGCGCTAAAGTAGAGGAGACCTGCGAAAATCAGTACTGGGATATTCACGCCCAGTCCGAAGATGACGGGAAGCACAGGGCCGCTCGATGATGAGAGCGCAAGAGGTATCAGGAGGCCAAAAAACAGCATTCCCGAATAGGGGCAAAATGCGAACCCGAATATGATGCCGACGAGTAGCGCACCCATATACCCTCTGTGGTACATCCGCTTTGCAGTTGAGAGCACATGCCCCTCGCCAAGAGAGATAGGAAGATCGAACGAGCCTGCAAACCATATGCCTATCGCTATCAGCAGGGGACCTATTATGAGGTTTCCGTATGACTGCGTGTCCCGCGCGAACGATCCGATCACTCGCCCAGCGGATATCATGAACAGTCCGATGAACAGGTATGTCAACATCCGTCCGATGCTGAAAAAGACACCGGATGAGAGTGCCTTAAAGGGATTTTTCGCATCCTTGGCAATGTACCCGATGGCCGCTACGTTGGCGGCAAAGGTACAGGGCGCGATGGCAGTGGAAAGACCAAGGAAGAACGCCGATATGAATGGGATGCCAGACTGTTGGGCAAGCTGGTCTATGAACTCGATCATAGGAGGTTCTCCAGATATGTTGAGAAGTATTCTGCAAATCGTTGCTTGTTGCCTGTCAGGCTCCACAGATTATAGGTGGGATTGTACGTCTCCCGCTCGCCGCCCTCTTCCACCACCACGTAGACGGACGACCCGTAGACGTTAAGCTCGTTGACGATTTCAGAGTTGGAACTATCCATATAGTTGAGGCTCTGATAGGTGATGGTGCCATCATCGAGCTTATCAGGAAAGTACGTTTCGATCGTGTAGCGCGCATATTGTTCAGCATAGATGCATGACCGGCATTGGGTCGTGCCATGGAAATGGTATACATGGACTACCTTTTGTTGTGGTGGTTCTGTAGTTGGAGGGGCCGTCGTTGGCGCGGGAGTGGTCGTGGGTGGCTCCGTTGTTGGTGGCGATGTCGTTGGCGCGGGAGTGGTCGTGGGTGGCTCCGTTGTTGGTGGCGATGTCGTTGGCGCGGGAGTGGTCGTGGACTGTAGGTCATCGCCTGAAAACGTATCGAAAGCAAAGATGAATCCAGCGCCGATAATCAGCAGCGCGATGATCGCAACAAGCAGCATGGCCCCGCCACGCGAATTGTTCCCATGCTCCCCTCTTTTGTGTTGGCCGGTACGTTTCATATCGGTGCTTTTATGCGTATTTACCATTCGATTGCCGTTTTCCCTCGGTATGCCTCCTCGTTGTGTCATGATGATCTCTCCATATTGTCAATATGCCGTTGCACAAAATCTTTAAACGACGACATGAACGCCTCCTTGTCACCCGAGAGCAGCCAACAGTCGGAGAACTCCTCAATATGATGGGCGCCATCATAGATGCTGTCTACATAAAGGCTTGTGTAATACGCATCATACAACTCGACAGCATCGGATGAGGAAGGTTCCTCGATGTTGTAGGAAAAGAAGCGAATGTCATCGCCCTCGAAGTATGTCTGGAGCACGAGGTAGCTCCATGTTTCCATGTGGATGCAGGCTTCACAGCGCTTTGTTTCATGGAAGTATGTCACATGCACCTCGTTCAACGATGGGTCAGCCGTGACGGGAACGCTGCCATCCCCATCGCCGGTGATGCATTGTGCCATGAATGGAAGGAAGATTAACATACACATCGCATAGATGTAAACGGTCTTCCCTCCACCTTTGATGGCCATGATGGCATTCACATCCGCTTTTCGACCATTTCCTTCAGGGAGTCGAAGGTGGGCACCTTTCCGGATACCAACACCTCCCCCTTGAATACAACGGCCGGTGAGAGCATGATGCCATACTTGTCCGCTTCCTCTGATAGCACGTCATACTTGGCCATGTTGATGCCGAGCATACCTGCCACCTGTTGTGCGACCTCGGTCGTTTTCTTGCATTTCACACATGCTGGTTCTGGTCCAAATACCATAATTTCCTCTACCATGTTATCACAATCCTGCCTCGAAAAAGGCATTTCGTAACGTTTCCTCGCTTGGGCAAACACCAATGATCCGAATGTCGCCATCGATGATGATGGCCGGCGTCGTCGCAAGACCGTATGCTTCGGTCGCATCGTTGACGCCCTTGTGGACGATGAACTCGGCCTTGTCCTCAAAGTCCGACCGAACCCTGTCTATGAGTTTGAGAAGCAATCTCCCTCCCGAACAGGGTGGTTCCGACGCGAACACCTCCACCTTGATCATCGCTTCACCCCCATCTCCGCCAGTGCAGCGACGAGCGTGTCGTAGCTAGGGCAAAGTCCCATGAAGGCGATCTTTCCGCCCTCTATGATCAATGCCGGTACGTAGGTGATCTCATATTTTCTGAACTCGTCGCACATACCCACATTCTTGACGACCTCCACTTCGGGGTACTCTTCTGCCACCCTGTCCGCGAGCTCGAGCAGGGCCACGCACCCCGCGCAAGGTGGTTCTGCAGTGAAAAACTCCATCTTGACCATCTGATCTTCCTCCAGTTTTCAAGTATTAATATATACGTATAAGATAATGTACTTATATGTTTCTCTACAGCATCCCGTAGATGATGCCCGACATGGTGGCGAACACGATGACGAGGACGATATACGTGACTGTCTTTTTCGTGCCCATGACCTGACGGATGGCGAGCATGTTCGGCAACGACAACGCCGGACCTGCAAGCAACAGGGCAAGTTCAGGGCCCTTGTGCATGCCAAGGCTTGTCAGCGACTCGATGATGGGCACCTCGGTAAGGGTCGCAAAGTACATGAACGCGCCGGCCACGGACGCGATGAGATTGGCCACTATCGAGTTCGATCCCACATATTGTGCTACGTACGCAGGGGGGAGGAACTCTTTTATCAGACCGGCGGCGAACACGCCGATCAAAAGCAATGGGAATATCATCCTGAAAAGCGAGAATGTCTCCTCGCCCCACGATCGTGCCTCCTCACGAGACAGCCATGCATATGTCATCCAGCCTACGACGGCCACCAATGCCAGAACTGCGGCCACCTTGACATAGGTCCCAATAGCAGCAGTGCCGACAAGGAGTATGAGCACGAGAACTATGAAGAGGTATACTGAACGCTTACCAGTGATGCCCTCGGCTATGTCGCATGCTACCGAGGGGGTTTGTTCGGGTTCCCCCTTATGCCTCTCGAAGATAAACTCCATGATGAGGCCTATCATGATGCCCATGATGATCGCTGCCACGGCGCGTGCAAGGCCTATCTCGAATCCAAGCACCTTGGCCGTGAGGGAAATGGCAAGTATGTTTATGGCCGGACCCGCATAGAGGAACGTACTGGCCGGGCCAATGCCAGCACCGCGCCTCCATATACCCGCAAAGAGAGGAATCACGGTGCAGGAACAGGCAGCCAGGATTACGCCGGAGATCGATGCCACACCATAGGAGATGTAGCGTTTCGTATTGCACCCAAAGTACTTGACGACGGCCTGTTTTGATATGAACACCGCTATGGCGCCTGCGATGAAAAACGCTGGCACGAGGCATGTCAGCGTATGTGCCGAGAGATATTCGATGAGTTCGGATATGCCAGATTCCAATGCACGCTCTATGTACCCCATGTTGAACCCTCTAAATATAAGTAATTACTAATATGATTATATTTAGCTTAAAAAACTTTTGGTATGGAGGGTATGCACAAGAGAGTTAGCTCATTCGGAAGCGTTCATCATCTGCGTGGTCGTTGCATAGACAGTGTCGAGGATATCAAAGACATCTTTGAAAACAACGAAGTACATGATCTTCTTTCCGTCGCGGCGGTAATCGATGACGCCCGCCTCACGCAGCACGCGAAGATGTTGAGAAACATTGGATTGGGAAGTGCCGATGAAGGGCACGATCTCGCAAACACACCGCTCCCCTTCTCGCAGGAATTCCACAATCTTCACCCGATTCTCGTCTGAAAGGGCTTTGAAGATGCTTGCTACTTCCCGTTCCTTGTCCATTGCATACTCATTTTATCGGACAGATAAAAAGCTTACCGTATATGAACGTGCCATCAATTAGTGCACGACATGTGTGTTCGCACACGGCCCGTCATGGAAAAGTATATATTTTTTCACAAGAATCTATATTCAATGATTTTTGGAAAGAAGGAGAAGGAAGTCTCCTCGATCATCGATGAACATACGGTCCACATCGAAAAGTGTCTCCGAGGTTTCAAGAGGGGCATGGATTCGTACCTAAGCGACGACATATGCCAGTGCGAGTCCATACGCGATGAGATCATGCATGATGAGCACATCGCCGACGAGAAGAAGCGGGCCGTGCAGATGAAGCTCTACGAGGGTGCTTTCATGCCCCTCTACAGGGATGACATCTATACGTTCAGCTATACGTATGACGACATAGCCGACAAGGCCAAGTTCAACATCAACACGCTCGTGCTCGAGCATCCCCACATACCTTCGTCGATGTCATCAGGATTCACCGAGCTTGTCGAGAACACCATATCCCCCTTCGAGAATCTCAAGAAGGCGATCGTCTATTTCCGAACCGACAGGGAGATGACGATCAAGGAAACGCAGGAAGTGGAGCGAAAGGAGCATGTCGTTGACAAGATCGAGTACAAGCTCAGGAAGACGATCTTTGAAAACAGTGACCTGCACCTTGCAGAAAAACTATGGCTGCGCGACTTCGTGCTCAATGTCGCCAGCATCTCTGACCGAATGGAGGACAGCGCAAGCATCCTCGAGATAATGTCTGTCAAAAGGCAGTTATAGGGCGCTTGGCCAATCCGGACAAAAATCGTCCTATGGCCGATGAAGGTGCGTTTTCAAATATCCATTCCACATCCTCCCATGTATCGACATCCCTGAATGCGGGCATATCGACCAAACGCATGGTATGCCCTTTCTCCACAGACTGCTGTCGATGCCGCTCGAGGCTCCCCCTTCCAAAACGCGGCGAGAAATCGATCGAACGAGGGATGAAAAGACCACTCGTGCCACCGTTGTGGGAGGGTCCTATCGCCAGCGTTTCAGGTTCGCTTGTAAGCGCCTGAAGCGCTTCTTTGTTAAAAAAAGGCAGATCGCTCGTGACAACGACCAGGTCGTCATCGATCGACCGTCGCACCATGTCGATACATTCGTTGATGTTTTCCTCGTCGCTACGCGTACCCAATGCGCAAAACGATCGTGTAAGGATCATTGTGGGCACGTCCTCAAGAACGTTGAGCACATGCGAGAGCATGTACAATACCATGGTCTGGCGCTGAGCAAGGGAAAGAAAAGGAGCGAGGCGTGATTTCGCGTCCACGAGCTTTAGGAGCACCGCGGCCTGTACCATACGCCCCACTGCTTACGATTGTATATAAGCTTTTTGCACGTACGAAAATGCCTTCGTCTTGAACACGAGCAGCCATGCAACGGTGACCTCAAGCGCACCCTGTATGGCATTGAGGCCAAACATCACATACCACGGTACCCATTCGAGCGCCGCCGCCGTGGGTATGTCGAAGAATACGGGTAGCGTGAAGTAATAGTTGATAACGGTGGTCGTTATCCCCCGTACGAGGACAGCGAGGATGAGCACAGTGGCAATCATCTTTGGTTCCTTGTAAATGCCGAGGCTTTGTGGTTCATGACGCTGACTGACGATGTAGAAAGCACCATAGAACGCGGCGGAAGCGATGAGCACGATGAAGGGTGAATACAGCTCCCGGGATTCGGAGCCCGCCATCTCGTACATGATGCCAACGAGTGCAATGAGTGCAACGATGCTAATCACGGCCCCTACGATGGTGCCTATGTCGTTTCGAAGGCTTTCCTTGCTTACCTGCAATCTGAGGATTGCAGGAGTGATTACCATGGGTACTGTCGCTATCCACTTCATCGAAGCGCCGATAACCGATTCGGCAGCAACGATGGAGAGCACTACGAACATGCCGGCAGAGACCGCAAGAGCTGTGCGCAGGCCATACAGGAAGAATGCCACAAGCACCGGCACGGCGACGATATCGATGCGCATTCCCCATGCCGTAGGCACGTAGAGGGGGGACACCTGCAAAACGGCGATAAGTGCTATAAAGAGTCCGATCACGGCAATCTCTTGAGAGTTGCGCTTCATGGTATCTCCATGCCCACGGATGTTAAAAGCTTTTGGGTAATTTAACAAAAATGAGTAGAAAGTTCCAGTGGACATGAAGGGGTCGAAGCAATCTTTATGAACACCTGGACCAGTCGGTATGTGAGAAGATTTTTTTAATGCATCAAGCATACGCATGAACCCGGGGTACCGCACATGAAAGTGAAGGGGCTGCAGACATATCAGTACGAATCCGACTTGCTCACTGTCGTGATAAAGAAGGGCGAAACGAAGGAATTGCCACCGCACATCGCCTACGTGCTCGAGCGCAACGAAGTGGTCGAGATCCCCCGTGTTTCAAGCGCCGCGATGCGAAAATATGTGATGACTGAACGTTCTCAACCCGGTCTGCAGGAACTGCCAACAAACATCTATGAACTCGTTGCCCATTCGATCGCCACAGAAAAGGAGGAAAAGGAGCAGGGACGCCTGCGCCAGGCCACCATGGAATTACTTTACGTGCGCTTGGAAAAGATACATAAACACCTCAATCAACCTAAAAGCATCAAGGCGTATATGCAACCGAAGGAAGCTGAGTTCTATGTCAAGCTCTCATCGCTCGTTGAAGACATAGGGCGCTCATTGTTCGAGGGAGACGCATGGCAGTAGATTTCGATTCCATCATCAGCGGATTCAGGGATTTTTTCGAAACTTATCCCGACGTATCGTTTCCCAAGTACAAGAAGAAGATAGAGGATATGAGGGCGAACGACACGCATAGCCTCGTCGTCGACTGTGACGACCTCATAACGTATGACCAGGACATCTATACCGAACTGGTCGACAAGCCGCTTGAGGTCATCCCCATCGCGGAACAGGTTCTCCAGGAGGCCTTGCCAGAGTTTCCCGACCAGTCGCTTCATGTACGGTTTCACAATCTTGATGCCACGCGCGATAAGGGGATCAGGCAGATACGAACGGAGGATATGCACAAGCTCATACAGATCATCGCCATCGTAGGACGGGCCTCCGAGGTGAAGCCCGAGATCATAGAGGCGGTCTTTGAATGTGAACGGTGCGGTGAGATCATCTTCATACGCCAGGACTCGACGAACTTCAAGAAACCCCCTGCATGTCCCAATCCGGCATGCGGCAAGTCAGGTCCCTTCAAGCTTTTGGAAGATCAGTCGCGATTCATCGACTGGCAGCTGATCAAGGTGCAGGAGCGTCCCGAGACCCTCAAGGGAGGGCGCATGCCCCAGCACATCAACTGCCTGCTGCGCGACGATATCGTAGATATGGCCCAGGCAGGCTCACGCGTGACCGTCACGGGCATCCTCAAGACCGTTCAGGACAGTCAGTTCAAGGTCAAGAAGACAACGTTTTCCAAATACATCGAGGTGAACTGCATCGAGGTGCTCGAAAAGGACGTCGACGACACGCTCATCACCGATGAGGACGAGGCGCGGATATGGGAGCTGTCCCAGGACGAGAACATCGTTCAGAAGGTCGTTGGGTCCATATCCCCCTCTATCTACGGCCTCAGCGACGTCAAGGAGGCAATAGCACTCCAACTCTTTGCAGGTGTGATGCGCGAGCTCCCCGACGGCACGAGATTGCGAGGTGATTCCAATATGCTGCTCGTCGGTGATCCTGGTGTTGCCAAGTCACAGATCCTCCAATATGTCGCCCGTCTCGCCCCGCGTAGCGTCTACACCTCAGGAAAGGGCACGTCAAGCGCCGGCCTTACCGCGGCTGTCGTCAAGGATGAAACAACGGGCGGCTGGGCGCTAGAGGCAGGTGCCCTCGTGCTCGCCGACGGGGGCATAGCCTGTATCGATGAGATCGACAAGATGACCACCGATGACCGTTCGTCGGTGCACGAGGCGATGGAGCAGCAAACGATCAGCATCGCCAAGGCGGGCATCGTGGCGACGCTTAATGCAAGGGCGTCGATCCTTGCCGCTGCGAATCCGAAGCTTGGAAGATTCGACAACTATAAGAACGAACTCGAACAGATCGACCTTCCCCATTCTCTGCTCTCGCGATTCGACCTCATCTTCGTGCTCAAGGACGTGCCAAACGATGCGGAGGACTCGCGCATCGCGCGACACATCCTCGACAGCCACAGCGGTGTCGAGGAAAACATATCTCCCATCCTCGAGCCGGAGTTCCTTGTCAAGTACATATCGTATGCCAAGAGGAATGTGTATCCCGAGCTCATGAAGGAGACAGTGGAAAAACTGCACAAGTTCTACGTCTCGATACGCAAACAGGGGGCAGAGGGTGGCGCGGTCCCCATCACGGCGCGACAGCTCGAGGCATTGATCCGCCTTTCGGAGGCCAGAGCGCGCATGCGGCTCTCCAATGTTGTCACGCCCGAAGATGCTGACGCCACGATCAGCTTATACCGAAGCGTCATAGAAAAGATCATGATGGACAAGGAAACGGGCTCTATGGACGTTGATATCCTTATGACTGGAAAGGCCACCTCGCAGCGCCAAAAGATTATACAGGTCTATGAGCTTATCGAAAAGATCGAACAGGACTATGACGAGGGAGCACCGTATGAGGAAGTGGTCAAGGCGGCAAAGGAGGCAGGCATCGGAAAGGAGTTCATCGTCCGTGCCATCGAGGAACTAAAGCGGGGCGGGGACATCTTCGAACCGCGTGCTGGTGTCCTCAAGACGGTGAAGGCCAACTTTTAAGGGGCATTGCCCTGCCTGAGGCGCGCATGATGGCGCCGGCAAGTTCGTCAGGCGTCATGCCCGGCGCCTTCACGCCCTCCTGCTCGAAGAATGCGTGCACGGCATCTCGTACCTTGAACGTCTGGACATGGCGCATGCGATCTTCGAGCAAGGAGAGCTTCTCCTCCGGATAGAAGAAAAAATCACCGCTTATCTGTATGTCTTTGATGGCACGGCCCTCGAGTGTGACATCAACGCAGACGAGCCCTCCCTTGACCTTGGTTTCTGCATAACCACGGCGGCGCGTGCGCGCCAGGCGCCGTTCCTTGCGGTAGGGATACCGTTTAACGTGTCCGCACGAAAGGCACGTGATGCTCACCCTGCCATGCCCGATCCTGACCCGTGCCGTGGAACCGGTAACGAGAGGGAGATTGCATGCCGCGCAATATGACCGTTTCTGTTCCTTGGAAAACGATACCTTGTGCTTGCGGGAGATGGAACGCGCCATCTCGATATAGCGGCGGGCGCGTGCCGGGTTCTCATGCACGTATGCCATTGCAAGGTCGAAGAGGCGGGATATGTGCCTGGAAGCGATCTTTTGTCTTTGGCGCCTTCGGCGCTTCCACTTCATATCGTATGAGAGTATGTGAGAAATATTTAAACCTATGTACCGTGCGCGCCGTATACGACATGGTTGAGCACTGCCCATGCCACAAGCTCTTCGCCATGGATCGAAAAACGCGAAAAGGGGAGGTCGCTGACAAAATCGCCATGAGGGAATCCTCCGATGACGAGGACCTCGTCAGGGTCCGGCTCATACGGGGCGCCCTCGTAGTGCATCACCTTGACAGGCATGCCGCTGGATACCTCGGTGATGAGGTCTGGCAACGTCTTGTTCACCATACGGAGCAGTTCGGTATCACCTGCTGTGATGCGGCGGGTTGAAAAGAGCTGTTCCATCAATCCCACGAATCTATTGTATGATTTGGGGACCTTCCACGACGGGTCGATGTATATGACCTTGTCATTGCGGGTATGGACGTATACCTCCAGCCCTCCGTCCTTGTTGAGCGGAGACTCAAGGGCATTGAGCAGGCAGACGTGCACGATGTCCGGCCTCCCTCTTCGATATGCATCGGGGAGTGTCTGCATCGAGGTATGATGGTAGTTGCTATCAAGCAGGACCACATCCTTTCGTCCATATTTCTTCTTCATGACTGGAAGGCTGCGAAGCGAGCGGGGCATTGGTTCAAGCTCTGCTTCGGCTATGATGATCTTAAGCATGTGAGAGTGGTAGAATACGTTAATATAAAGATTGTGACATCCACGAAGTTGATACTACTATAATATTATAATATTAATAATTACTAGCCTATTTTTTTCTACATAAAATATGCAGAAAAAAAATGAAAAATATCCCGCTACATGGGATACGACGTTGAAAAGATATGGTGCATGTGTTTTTGAATTCACATTCTCTTCGGCCGAAGCGCGGATGCCGAGGACATACGAATTAGGGATTTTCCTCGATGAGCTTTGTAATTGCGGTCACAGCTTCCTCGGTGTTCATGTTGCGTATATCGACAGACGAATGTTTTGAAGGATCAAAGCCTGCATCGTTGAAAGCTCGCTCAAACATCTTCTCCTGCATATGAGACTCACAGGCTGCCACATACAATCTATCAATATCAGTATTTGATAGTAGCGTCCGAAGGTATTCGTCGCCATCCTTGGCACATAGCTGTGGATGGAGTGAAACGAAATCAACTAGTTTTTTCCTTCGTATAGCATTGAGCACATTGAATACATTCATCTTTTGGAATGAAGGGCATGTGCCTTGGCATACACATACGATTAGACCTTTCTTCCCCATCAGAATTCCTCCATACATACATCCCCGCCACGAAATAGAATAGCTTCATATTCGCAAGCGCCTCTTTGGCAGCCCCTGCAAAACTCAACACAGTTCTCCGGATGCTCCACTATGGGTCGATCATTCTCAACAGTAAACACATCATGTGGACAGAAGTTCACACATTCCAGACATTTGGTGCATCGCACCATATCAATTATAGGATACCAAGTATCGGTCATCGCTTCATCACCCTGTTTTATTATCGACTTTATCCATATAATACTTACGATTATAGATTTTAGTATATAATCAACATTTATTTAGGTGTTTTAGCGCTGTTTTTTCCCTCACGCGCTTCATTGGTTTTGTTGACAATTGCTCTAAGGCACGTATGATGGGTATTGTAGAACAGTATGGAAACCCTACTAACACTTCATCTTTTCCTATGTCTGTCGAGTCCCTGCACCCATAACATCCAAGACTAGCATTGAGCTTGTGATCACGAAAAGGCACTACTGTGGCATCCACACATGTTGCCTGAAATACGCCAGTACTGAATTTCATCCTTTCGCCAGTTGTATAGATGCTAGCAAGTGCAACCCACATCAGGTGCTCTGGCTGGGATTCCAATACCACGATGTCTGGGTCTTCTACCATACATCCCAAAGGACTGAGCAACACTGCATCATAAGCCCCGGCAACAAGTCTGGGCATTTTTGCCATGAGCTCTCTAGAAGATTCGATGCTCTCGAAAAGACCCAATGTATGAAGCATCTTCCCACTCTCTAAAGCCTCGGTCAGAGGTGCGAATCCAAAAGCTGCCGAGGCAGCAGGGCATGCTATTTTATCTTTGGAAAGAACGATTCTTTCCCCCTTGCCTGCGAGCATCAACGCTTGGCAATATCGTACTCTTTTGCTCGATTCAAGCAAATCTTTATAATTATTTGTATTTTTTGAATCTAGGAACTTTACGCCCACAGGACATCGTGATAGATGAAGAAGTTCAACGAGTCGTGTTTCCATCACCTGATATTCATTCATCATTTTTCACCCCTATGCCATGTTGGCATTTGGTGTCCCCTCTTACCACGGAATCGTACGCCGCTCTATCCTTTTCTAGAGTGGGAAAGCTCGTACGATTATGTACCAGATACTTTAACAGTAAATCTAGAACTTCGTTATCATATTTTAGATGATAGAATACCCATTGTCCATGTTTGTCGTATGCAACAAGGCCATTAGCACGTAGTTTTGCCAGATGGCTGGAGATGGCAGGTTGGGTTTTTTCCATTATCTCGGACAACTGGCATACGCATAACGGTTGGTAAGACAACAGTATAAGCAACCGTAATCTTGATTCATCTGACAGCATTCTGAAGATATCAATTGTATGATCCATGTCCATCATGTTTTTGATTTGTGTTCATTGCCATTCATACGAATGAAGCTTGGAAATCATTCCCCTACCTAACCCCAAAGCAACTGGGTCTTGAATGTCATCTCCCAGAGCCCCGGGCTCATGACATTGGTTTTATGCCACAGGGGGTGTAATACATACTCTGGCAACTGAAGCCTCGACGATCACCAAATGAATGTGGTTTCTGGTACACGATCTTACAGCTTATTTAGCAACATCCGCAGCCGCATCCATTGTGAGGGGGCTTTTTCTGTGATTCGCGCATTTCTTTGCTCATCTTCATCATCATGCCCATCATCTCATCCATGGTAGTATTTCCTTTTTGCATCATATCCATGCAAATAGGCATCATCATTCGTTTCATCTGTTGCATATCCTTACAGGCTTCAGGAAGGATTATACGAATGACCTCCTCTTTCTCATCGTTGCTTAGGGTTTTTATCTTTTCCATCAGTTCTTCGTCCATGGTACCACTTCTTTCTTGTTTTTCTTGTTCGGAAGGAAATATAGGGGACTCCACGTCTTTTTCCAACATTTCAGAAAGCATTTGGGAAACGTGTTTTGCCACCCGTTCCATTCCATTCTCCTCATGGTAGTTCTTGTTTTTTTCAATGCCGAAATCTGAAGTAAGCACTACTTCCTGATATTCTCGTAGATCTGCCGAATCCAATGTCTTTGAAGCACATTTGAGGGTGCAGCCGTTCAATGCAATGAATCGATCATTTGTTTTTGCCTTCTTTAGTATCCCTTCTAGACCCAAAGGTATACCAAGCGGGCATACCATGTCGCCGACCCCTTTTTCTGCAAATCCCATAGCTATTTTTGAGGTCATGACTCCTACATTACAAGTCCCCTGACAGGGTAAAAATCCAATCTTCATCATATCATTTCCTATCTTCAATATATATAGATATAAGTATATACTTATAAATCTTTTGGTTTTAAAGGATAGAAGTGTTTTTTATAGACACTAATATATAATTTAGAGTGCAGAGAATAAAAATAATTAACAGCCCGTAATGATAATAAAAAAGGTGTTCACAATGATGGTAAAGTCGCTCTTGGGAAAACGGGTATATGATGTTGATGCCCGGGAAATGGGCAAGGTACACGATGTGGAGTTCGACGCCACTACGTATGCCATCACGGCACTCGAGGTGCACAAGGGATTTCGCACATCGGTCCTCGTGAGCATGGACAAGGTGTCCAAGCTCGGTGATAGCGTGATCCTTAACGTCACGAGCGAGGATCTTCTCGTACAAGACTGATCTTGTAGACGCACCACATCCAGTACGATGGGCCGTATTCCTCCTGAGTAAGCGTATCGTCATATTCGATAAGCACGCGCATCGGGCCCCCTGCTTCGGGTGTGTTGGAAAAGCTTACGGCAAGGTCCTCACCCGATCGCCCCACTGCGAAGAGGAACTGTTGCGGATGGGCAGCGATGTCCTCCCTTGGTATGCATACCATCGTGCCCTGTATGTTTGTCATGCATACGAAGCCTTCCTGTGCTTCGGAGAAATACCCCGAATCCGTAAGGAGCTCGTGCAGCGTGATGCAGTCATACGTCATCAGTTCGTTTCGCCACACATCGTTTACGATCCGTTCCTTTACCTCGCATCGCTCGAGCACGGTCGACAGGGGAACATGGACCGTCATGTTCGTGTCACGCTCATGGAGCACGATAGAGAGGCTCTGTTCCGGCGTGTAGAAGAGTGAAAACACCGCCACGCCCACGATCGTGACGAGCACGAGCAAGAATGGATACTTGTAATGGGCCCTCATCGTTGTCATATACTCTCTGAGGATTCGCTTATAAAGATTATCACACCATGCAGAGGATGTCAAAGGTCACCGATGCGCACCAGTGAACGAGAAACGAAGGAAGGATGCTTTTGGACTCCCAGTCGATGTATCCGAACGCAAGGCCCGCGAAGAATGAGTAGTAGACCTCGAGCATCGGCTTGCCCAGGTGGATGTAAGCATAGGGGACGGCCTGTAGCAGTATGGCCCACCTGCCGACACGCTTGCACCCGAACATGAGAAATCCACGAAAGAAAAACTCGGTCGAGAGCATCAAAACACCTATCATGAGCTCCCAGTATACAAGCTCCTCCCAGGAGCCGAATGAGAAACGAGGATAATACGCACGAAATGCGCTCATGCGCGACCCCACGATCATGAAAGGTATGCCAATCCCGTAGAGCATCACTGCATACCGGGCCACCTTCTTCCTGTCGCCTAGTGCAAAGCCAAATGGGCGCACGGATCTGCGAAGAGCGTATGCGGCCACGAGGGGTATTGCAAGATAGAGTACGAACTCCTTGTATATAAAGCCATCAAACGACGATGCGGGCAACGCATCCTCGACCATGATGAGTATGAGCGTCACGCAAACGACAAGCAAACATGCCAGATGCCTTCGTTTTCCCATGTGCCCGTTGCTATAGAAAACTATTTAAACATTGCTTAGTGGTGAAAAACTACCATTCTTGACAGCTATGTGGCACACGTAGACAACGTGTCGCATTGCATGGTACTATAGTACCAATATATAAAAATTTATAATTGCATAACATATAGGTACATTTGTGATTTTATTACAAAATATAGAATAATATTCTAGATACCACAAAAAATTAATATATCTATCGCCCCTATTAACGTACAATGGTTGAAGAGGCATACGAGAGGGGCTTTGTCGACAAGATCCTTGGTGACATCTTTTACACGACAACACAGAAAATTCGCGAGGAACTCACCAACACAATTCCAGTGGACAAGAACACATACATCCTGGTAGTGGCATGCAGGGGTGGCGAGACGGTATTCTATTTTGCAAAGGAGATCGGTTGCACCGTCGTGGGCAGCGACATCTTCGAAGCGCACATCAAGGAGGCCGAGAAGATCGCTCGCCGAGAAAAGCTTACCAAGAAGGTCTCCTTTGTAAGGGGCTTTGCAGAAGACCTCCCGTTCGAGGATGGGACGTTTGACCTCGTCGTCCTGGAACGATCACTGTCATGCTATGACAACAAGGCAAAGGCCATCAGCGAATGTAGCCGAGTCCTCAAGGAGGGGGGAACGTTTGCCATGGCCGACTTCACGACAACGGAGATGAGCGATGAGGACCAAGAGGAGCTCAAGGAGCTTACATGCCTGGTCACCTCCCTGTCTGTTGAAACGTTCAAGGACTACATGGAGCAGGCAGGCCTATCGAACATCGTCACCGAGGAAAAGGAGCAGATCGCAGAGAAGAACATGAAGCTCTTGTTGCAGAAGTGGAAGAAGATACGCCTCTTCTCAAACATCTTTCTTAAAGCCTCGTCAGCCGATGCAGGACGATTCGAAAACCTCATGCGCAGGGGCGAGAAGGCCATTCGCGAACAGAAGCTTGGGTATATGCTCTACA
The DNA here is from genome assembly GCA_004212155.1 of archaeon. GTDB lineage: Archaea > Methanobacteriota_B > Thermococci > Methanofastidiosales > NM3 > NM3. The sequence continues at coordinate 145,618 of RXIG01000001.1, read as the reverse complement.
TGGGCAAGAAGGCCTAGAGTATCTCTTTTTCTACGACTTGCCTATCATAGGTGGGGTATTCCTTTACTATCGAGAACTGAACACCGGGGATGTTAAGGATCTCGCGAAGCTCCTCGACAGCTGCCCAGCTGGTACGTACGGCCGTTCCGCGCGCCTCTACCATGTCGTCGTCTCGTTCGAAGAGCTCGGATATGGCGCTTAGCACCTCGTCTCTCCGCTTGACAGTATGCGCCTCGATCTCGCCTCGCACAAGGAGGCCGTCGTCATCGATGTCCTCATACTTCTTTCTCACGTTCTTCGCACGGCGCTTCAGGCGCTCCCTGAACTGGATGCTGTCCTTGAACCGGGAAGAACAGTAATGCACGGGGATGTCAAGGTCCGCCGTGGCCCCGACGATGTCAATGGCAAGCTCCTCGCTTCCCTCGACAGCGTTCGAATCGGTCGAAAAGGAAAATCCCCTCGCCCTGAGCCCCGATGCGTTCGTCTCGGAGTACTCGAGCTCGTTAAGGTTGAGAAAATGGGCACCGATGTCGTCAAGCCTGCAGGCAAATGAGATAAGGTCATCTTTCAAACCTGGGATCGCAGGGACCTCTGCGCCAACGGAGATGTCATGACGCAGCGCGAGCTCGATCCTTTCTACGTCGTAGCCAGGGGGATGGAATCGTATCTCGTCGATTACCTGCTCGATATATTGCATGGCCATCGAATCAACGAGCGTCCCGGGCGTATAGAGATGGATGTGGTGATGGTCGAACGCATCCTTGAGTGCCCTGGCATAGGTGATGGTATCGTCAAGCACGAGCAATGGGTCGCCGCCGGTGATACCGGTGCCAAGAGCATCCATCAAACGGGCCTCATCCACTGCCTCCTCTGCAGAGGACACCTTGCGCTCATTGGCCCACGTCGCCCAAACACCCTTTCTCTTCTCGGAAAGAGGACAGTAATAACAGGTCCCGAGACAGGCGCCTGTTACGAAGAGGACCATCTTCGCCCCGAGGGCGCACAGCGTACACCCTTCAGGTATGGGGCCGTGATACGTGCCTTCGGGAAACGCTTCCATGAAGTAGGGGCAATAAAAAGATTTAAATAAGTTTTCGAATTATGTCAACTGTTGCCCTCGTGGTCTAGCTGGATATGACGTCAGCCTGCGGAGCTGAAGATCCCGAGTTCGAATCTCGGCGAGGGCGCTTTTTCTCATCATTTAGGATTTAAAGCAATATATTTTCTCGTTCCCCTTTCAACTTTCACCTATGATATCCTCAGCGGTGCGGGCTGAAGGTGTGAACAAGGAACAGTACGATGTGGCGGAGCAGTTCCACCGCCATGTGTAACGGAAAGGGCTGAGCGAGTGCTACTCGCCGTTCTTGCAAACGACTACCTCCCTGGCAAGGTGGTAACGCCCCTTTTTCCCTTAAAGACAACATGAAGAGGTAGTACTAGGGCCAGATGGACAAGAGACTCTCCGCGTCGGGGATGCATCTCTCATCGCCATTCATAGCTACTGCACATGCGCGCCAAGCCATGGGGGCTATACGTATGCTAATAGAAAATACGATGATCCATGACCTAATCTATGCTTTTGACTTCCTGGTAAGGGCGAGGCAATCTCGCTGTTTACATATATAATTGTAACACGGCAGTTAAGAAGTCAGGCAGCGCATCATACCTTCTGGCCACCGTCAATACTATCGCAAGCATTATGAGCAATACGATGAGCCAGAGGAACTTCTTGATGATGGCCACGACCAGGAATATCAACACGATGAGAACGATGATGGATACGATATCAATTGCCATTACCACAACTCCAGGCAAACAATTAATGTTGCTAGCACCATATCATAATGCATATATTGTATATGGCGCGGCACAATAAAAAGGTAGTGTGCTTACTTGTATGATTCCTTCTGTTCGGTACGTTCCTCATCCTCCCACACTTCAAGGATTCTCCTGAATCCTGTCGGCGTGTCGAAGGCGTCATGTGCACGTGATGCATCCGTCGTGACGAGTATGACCTCGCGTTCCTCCTTGAGGCCAGCGCTCACCTCATTACCCACGGAGTCGACATAGAGGATGTCATGCTCATCGACCCTTATAACGACATAGATCTTCATGTGCTTACCACTATCCCCAACGAGTTAAAAAAAGCATCGTTTCGTCAGCAAAAGACAAAAAGACCAAAAAGCTTTAATGAAAGGCGACGATGGGAGATAATACGGAAGGTGAGATGATGGATGTACAAGACGACGTCAGGGGGGTGATATACACGTTCATAGGCGTCGTCCTATGGAGCATCCTTGGCATCTTTGTCAGACAGGTCCCTGAATTGAGCTCCGGGCTCATCATCCTATACCGTTTCATTTTCGCATCGCTCGTGCTGTTGCTCTATGCGGTGGTGACAAAACGTCTGCCAATGCTTCGGGTCTCCAAGTCCGAGCTCGTACGTCTCATCATCCCGGGCGTCCTCATCGCATTCACGATCTACACTTATACCGTGGGCATCAAAAACACCACGATCGCAAACACCGTCTTCCTACAGCAACTTGCACCGATCTATGTGCTCATCATATCATACTTCTTTCTAAAGGAGGACATCACGCGCCGCACGACGTTGGCTGTACTCATCGGCATCACAGGCGGATTTCTCATCCTTTGGTATGATTATGGCGGTGCCGTCGAGTTCGGTGGGACCCATTTCTTCGGTGACCTCGTCGCAACGGCATCGGGATTCGGATGGGCAACGTACACCATTGCCATGCGGCTGCTTGGAAAAACGCATGAGGGCATCACATCGACGTTCTGGCTCTTCCTCTTCGCTGCTATCATCACCCTCCCATTCGGAGGAACATCTGGGATGATAACAGGATATTCATTGGCCATGCTCTTTATCATGGGCAGCTTCTGCACCGCTCTCTCGTTTATCCTCTATAACATCGCCCTACGTCACCTGGAAGCTGCCAAGGCGTCGGTCATCGTCCTCCTGGAGGGCGTGCTCAGCGGCATCTGGGCATACCTCATACTTGCTGAGAAGGTCAATCCGGGCACCATCATAGGGGGTGCGCTGATCATCGTTGCTACCGGTATCATCATTCAGGAGAGCCGTGCAAAACCAAGAGAGGCCCCCTACGAAGAGGGGGTCATAGAATAGGGCGCCTACTTTTTCATTGCGCGCCATAGAAGTGAGGCGATATCCTCGATGGGAGTTTCAATGTCGTACGCCTCCCGTACACCATCGAAGTGATGCATACAGAAGGGACAGTATGTCACGACGCTTGTGGCATCGCCCCTCTTGTCGAGGGAATACTTGCCTATGGCATTTGAGATCTCCGGGTAGTTCGGCTTCACTCCTGCAGGGGCCCCGCAACAAAATCCTTTCTTATCAAATGGGTCAAAAACAGAGTATCCTGCGGCATCGAGTAGCTCCCTTGCCATGTCGTAGTGATCTTTCATCGGGCACGCATCTTTGATCATGACCTTCTCGCCCATGTTGTTGAAGTCGAGTTTTCCTGCATCGTAGAGTTCCTTGAAGTAGGCAATAGCGTGGACGACCTCATATTTCGGTTTCCTATAGAGGCCAGGGTAGAGATTATTCAAAACATTGTAGCATGAAGGACATGATACAAGCAAACGTTTGATGCCTAGCGACTCGAGGTAGTCCGTGTATGATTTGGCGTAATCACGTGCTTCCTCGAGATGGCCATTATCGATGACAAAGAGCCCGCAACAGCGCTCGTCGGGTATCAGACGCGGCTTGACGCCACTAGTGTTGAGAAGTCGCACCGTGTCCTGGGCGATATGTGGGTTCTTGAAGGCCACCCAGCATCCTGCCATGTAGCCAAGCGAGGAGTCGTCCGAGAACTCGAGATCATCGGTGACCCACATCGATTCCCTTTCCTCGTTGTCAAGTCCTTTAGGATTGTACTTGGTCAATATGTTGTTCGTGATGTGCTTTGTCTTATCCGGTTCGCGACCTTGTTTTGCCAGGAGCGAGCGTTCATACTGTACGATGTTGTATATATCTATGTCCACCGGACATACATCGTTGCATACACCACAGCGGGTGCAGAGATAGATGGAGTCGATCTCCTCCTGACTGAGCTGCCCATTCGCCTCTATCTTGGCCAGGAGCTTGATCTTGTGTTCGGGGCCGAATATTACCCTGTCATCAACTGCGCAAACTGGGCAAACCAAATTGCACTCTCCACATTCGGTACATTCTTCTACTTGTTCCTTAAAAGAGGACATATTACCACCATGTAATACATTTTCTATTGAAATCATTCTCATGTGTGGATATAAATACCCTGTCCCTAAGGTTGAGCTTTGCACATAACGCCCTCATCCTCCAGGTGCATTAGAGAATGCGTTCTCCATTATAGCGAGTCTTATACAAATTATTCGCCTTGTAGAGCCATTATTCGTATTTGATATGCGTTGACGTCATGAATGATGGAGTATATTATAAATGTAAAATGGAACGGCATACATATAAAAATTGAGAAAAAAAATACTGTTTGGTCAGTCGATGAGGGCTTGAAGTTCCATCCTTCACTATGTGCAGCCCATAGATTGACAATGTTTAAAAAGTACATAAACGAGATAAGTGCGTGAAACGATACCTCGCGCTTATGTGTGCAGTGATGGTGATGGGATGCATCACCGGTGGCGGCAAGGTCGTGACAAACGACGGCCTCAAGACCTTTATCTATGAGGACCGAGGATACAAGATATCCTATCCTGCCCACTGGGACGAATCCGTCGATGAGAAGATGTTTTATGGCACCAATGGCATGCCGGCCCTCGGCATACGGGAGAGCTTTTTAGGAGACAAGGACGTATCTGAACAGATACAAAAGATCAAAGACAACTTCAACGATAACGAATCATACATCGTGCGGGATACGTCCGAGGCGACATACGGAGGGGTGACGTTCGAACGGCTCGACATGAGCTACCAGGACGAGACTTCCACATACGAGTCGGCACTGTTTCTTACCGCCCGTGGCGATTACATCTATCAATTCCTCTATCTTGCAGAATCGCCTTCTTCGCTTGAGGAAGCAATCAATACCACGCTGCCCACGCTTCAGTTCACATCGTAAAAAAACGAGCACCATTTGTCTGAGCCATGCTTTTGTTGGGTAACGTACAAAAAGGTGTTTGTAGAAGGATGAATGGTGTTACGAATGCCAACGATTATTGTAGAAGGCCCGCCCATTGGCATAGAGACGAAGCGAAGATTAGTTGAACGGCTCACGAGAGCGGCATCAGAAGAGTACGGTATATCTTCTATCACCGTCTTGATCAAGGAGAATGCTGCTGAGAACGTAGGTATCGACGGGGCGCTCCTGCATGACAAGCGGAGAAAGAAAAAATAAGAAAAAAAGAATGAACGATCAAAGATAGATGATCTTCACCAGCGTCTGTGTGCCTGCGGCAACTCCGCCACCTTTATACGCGAGGTCCCACTCGACATGCAACCCACCTGTTTCCGTCAAAGTGATGTCAAGTGAGAGCTCATCGCCATTGAGGTTGGTCAGGTCAAACGATACGCCGCCCGGATAGAAGTTCGACTGGTCTATGCCCCAGTAACAGTTGTCTGGTGTACAGTGCTCATAGACGCGCACCTCGAGCGTCTTGGGGTCTATCTTTGTTATGTTGACGGAGCTTAGGAAGTGGGTATTGTCAAAATCGATCCACATGCCAGTGAATGATTCGATGTAATGATCCTCGGGAAGGCTTGACAGCGCTGCCGTCTTCTCGAGCGTTGAAGTCTGTTCATAGTCCTCACCGCCGTCAGACGTATAGAATCCCTGTCGTGTGAACGAGATCGTGCCATCGCTGTTCCGTTCAAGTGTTAGGAGCTCCTGTCTGTCGGAGAAGTTCATGATGCCAACGAGGTCGCCATCGCTGTAGAAGGCTCGGAAGTAGCCCATGTAACACGATGTCGGGAAGCAACGCACGAAGTAGTGGACCTCGAGATTGTTATCTTCATCATAGACGATCCACACCTTGGTCGTCCCCGTGATCTTTGTTACCCCCTCTCGTTCCCACTCTCCCAACCAGAAGAACTTGTAAAAGTCTGGTGGAAGGGTGTATGTGGGAAACGCTGTGAATGTTGGAAATATGGTAATGGTAGGCGGGGCTGTAGTAGTGGGGGCTGCGGTCGTCGTGGGCGCAGGTGTCGTGGTGGGAGCTGCGGTGGTCGTAGGCGGAGAGGTCGTCGTGGGCGCCGGTGTCGTGGTGGGGCATCCTTGATTCGTTGGTTCGCCCGGGATATCGGGGCATGCATCGTATGTGTCCTGGACACCATCACCATCCCTGTCGGAGGTATCGTCTGAATCACCACCGATACAACCTGAAAGCAGCGAAGAAAAAAGGATGACTACGAATATGGCCACTGTGTATTTTTTCATGGATGGGTTCATTATAATAACTCTATTCTCCACTCTTATATTATTTTCTCAAAAAATAAAGAAAGAAAGTAGAAAAACATATCAAACAATGCCGATTGAGCCGCTGCTAATGGCTCAATACATGGATGTGGCGTTCAAGCGACCTGTGGACGCGGATCGTGAAATGAGATTCCACCGTGTATCCGCGGGATGCGAAGTCGAAAAATACGGGAATGACAGTTACGAGCCTGTGTAGGGAATGCTCATACATCTGCTCGAACGCACGCGCGTAGAGGCGCTCCCTTCCCCCTGCCACCACCGTGGACTTGCCATAGGGTAGGTCGGAGACGATGCACTCGAACGGTTCATCGAACGTGTCCCCGATGCGCGTCGCATCACCTTTGCGAACATCGCCTTCGAGGCCAAAATGGGCAAGGTTCTCTCTCGTTCCGATGACCATCTTCTCCTCAATGTCCATGCCGAAGGTCTCAAGGCCCATCAATCCCGCCTCAATGAGGATCCCCCCGGTCCCACAGAACGGATCGAAGACCTCCCTTCTCGCCTGTGAGATGTTGACCAGCACGCGCGCGATGCGCGGATGGAGGGAAGATGGGTGGAAGTATGGCCGGTATTGGGGTTTTCTTCCGTCAAACGCTTGCGCGCTCGTCGAGGCGATCACGTTTGCGACATGGATGGTGCCCGCCACATGAAAACCGACGATGCGCTGAGCAGGCGAGCCGAGATCGACAGGAGCCGACACGACGGATAGTATCTGGCGCGCCAGCCGCCGCTCCTCCCCCATCGCGTTGATACCCTTGTCCAGCTTCTTGATCCGTACACTAAATGGGTCATCGCACATGATGTGCTCGATCGTGGAAGGCTCCAGAGAGCCTGTGGACGCCTCCATGCCCCCCATATAGGTGCCCACCGAATGGGTCAGGGACAGACGTTCTAGCGCAGGACGCGGCAGCTCACGCGACGAGAGGAGCACGAGCTGCGGGTGGATGATGCGCAACGAGACATCGTGTCCATATGCAGAGAGTAGCGATGTGATCTCGTAGCGTGCGAGGTCCGGATGGTCCCCGTTGAGATAGAACAGATACTCCATGAGCTCACCTAGAGCGGACGCAGGAAGTCGACATCACCGGCATAGACCACATGCGTCGTTCCGTCGTGTTCGAGCACGAGCGCCCCCTGGTCGTTAATGTCCCTGACCTTCCCCACGACGTCCCTGCCAAGAAACGACACGCGGACGAATCTGCCTATCGTGTTCGAGATACTCCGCGAGTACGAGAGCAGCGTCTCGTAGTCCCCCCTTTCGAAATGGGCGTACTCGTCCTTGAAATGGTCGAGTACCGATATGAGCAGCGAGTTGCGGTCGATCGGTCGCGAAACGATGTCCTTGAGCGACACCGTATGCGTCGGTTGAGGGGGATCGTTGTTCACGTTGATCCCTATGCCGACGACGAGGTAATGGATCAGGTCGGTGTCGGAGGAAACGAGCAACGCTATGCCGCACATCTTGCGATCCTCGTAATAGATGTCGTTTGGCCACTTCATCGAAACATCGATGCCATACAAATCATGGACCGTCTTGGCAACGGCGTTTGCTGCCACGAAGTTGATGAGGGGGGCCGATGCGGGATTGCATCGAGGTCGGATAATGAATGAGAACCAAAGGCCGCCCTTGGGCGACACCCACTCTCGTCCGAGGCGCCCCCGTCCCGCCTTTTGTTCCTCTGCGACGATAAGCGTTCGCTCGGGCGAGCCGTCCAGGGCGCACTTTCGTGCGTGGATGTTGGTGGAGTCGATGGTATCGAAGTGTACCACGGGACCAAAGCTCGTCTCACGTTCGATGAGCTCGGGAAGGATGACATCCGGATACGAGACGACGCGATAACCCTTGTTGGTGCGTGAATCGATATCGAACCCCTGTTCCTTGAGCTGCGTTATCCTCTTGGAGACCGCTTGGCGAGTGATGCCAAGCTTATGGGCAATATACTCGCCAGAGACATACGTGTCCTGATTGTCCAGGAGATAGGTGAGCACGTCCTTGGCCATCAATAGAGAAAAAGGAAGAAAAAATAAAAACGTTCCTATCAAAGGCCCATGTCGCGGTAGAGCTCGTTGAGCAGTGTGACGTCCTCGCGCTCCTTCTTGAGCACCATGCGGTCAAGGCTAAATAGGTCGTAGAGCGACTTGCCCTTTTTAAGCTCCTTTTGTATGCTCTTTTCCATTTCCTCGGCGTCCTTTGCGCCATCGATGACCTTTTCAAGAAGCCGCTCGGGGATGACGACTACCCCATCATCGTCACCGATGATGTAATCGCCTGGATGTACGGTGGCACCGCCGCATGTGACGGGCACTTCAAGCTCACCGATGGCACGGATCGACCCATCCCGCGGCGTTGTCGTAATCGCAAAGACGGGAAACCCCGCGTCGCGCACGCCGTCCGAGTCGCGGATGGACCCATCGATGATGACGCCGGCCAGCTTCTTCTCCTTGGCCTCCTGCGTCATGAGGCTGCCCCATATAGCGGACTCGGTGTATCCTCCGCCATCGATGATGAGGACGTAGCCCTCAAGCGACTTATTGAGCGCCCAGTAACATGTAAGCATGTCCCCCGCAGGGGTGGTGGCGGTATACGCCTTGCCTACTACCTTCTTGCCAGGCACTATCGGTTTGATAGAAGAGCTAAACACGCCCTTTCCGTTCAGGACGTCGGCCACAGAGGCCGTAGATAACTTACTCAATGCTGCAATCTTCTCCTTTTCGTCCAACGACTAACACCTCCCACGTATCTTATCATCGCCAAGACTATTAAAGGTTTTGAAAATCACGGCGGAAATGTCGAGTGTAACGAAAATTAACACGAAAAAGAGTAATGGTGGACTGGCCGGGATTTGAACCCGGGGCCTCCTCCATGCCAAGGAGGCGCGCTTCCGAGCTGCGCCACCAGCCCATTACTGCATGATGGTATCCCTGTATTCGTTCAGGAACACTTCCACTTCCTTGAGCCCCTGTGCAAATATAAAATTACCGGAGACGTGAACCGAGTCAGAGAGTTCCGATGCGGCCATAGTCAACTCCGTCGTATCGGGCACGGGATCGTCGAAGAGCGACTCCCACACCTCTTCGATGTTGTATCTGCCATAGGAGTCTATCATGATCTCGTTGAGCCGATTCTCGAGGTCGCCGATGCGCGACGCATACTTCTTGTTCTCGAGCTCGAGGCGGTTGATCTCGTAGAGAAGCTCCTCCTCGTCCGACTCGTTATCGGGCTCCTCGTCCGACGAATCGTCGTCCCAGTCATATTCCGGTTCATCGGGCGCATATTCTGCATCCGCCCCATCGTCCACGTTGTCGGCTGCCGCAGGCACATATCGCGCAAGTCCTGCCAATCCGGCGCGAACGATCGCCTTTTCAATGGCCTCGCGAAGCATGGCGGCGTCAGTATACTCAATGTTTTGACCCTGTGGGAGCCTGACGGTCTCGACAAGGCACCTGCCATCGTCGAGCCGTTCCCTCAGCGCCCTGGCAAGCGATGAGCCAGCTTCGTCCGCATCGGTGGCGATGATGACGACATGGGCCCCCTGCGCCGATCTATGGGCTATGGAAACATCTGTCGTAGGTATGATGGATGTGACAGAAGCGTTATAGTCGCTTCCAAGGAACGATCCGGAGAGTGCATCGCATACCCTCCTGACATCATTCAATCCTTCAACGATAATGCGTATATCAGAAACCGTACTTGTTCCATTCATAGGTTCGTAACCTGCGTGAGATTCCATAACCACACGAGCTGCATCTCTTTTTGCGTATGTGGTACGAATGGTTGCCGCACCTTCTGCAGCGAATATGCACCTTGGAGTTCCTCTTTCCCTGTGACGGTGTTCCCTTGGTCATTGCCTTCACCTCAGGTCTGGAGAGATGAGCACGACGTTGTCGCCACGGACGACCGCATAACCAAGCTTACGGATGAGCTGTCCGTCCCTGAGCTCTTCTGCGTTCTCTAGTACAAGGTTCATATGAATATCGTAACCCTTAAGATTTCCACGGAATTCGCGTCCTCCCTTCAATTCAACGAGGACGTTTTTCTCAACTGATTTATGAATGATGTCCAATGGTCGTTCAGCCATATTGTTCACCTCAATGAAACTGCTAATTCCTTAAATTCGCGAGGTATTTAAATGTATCTGAATTCGTTCAGAACACAAATATTTTCCATTGCTCCTTTATTACAAGGAGCGGAAAACGGATTAAGCACCTGTTTTTTTGTTTAAAAAGCTTTCGCAACGGGGTTTTTTGACATCACGTGAAGAAGACGGCGACGACGGCAAGCGCCACGATCATTATGCCCAGTGCGATGAGCATGCGCGCAAGCATTTTGCGCGCAAAGGTGCGCTCCCTGTCCCTTCGTGGCACGATGTCAAGGACGATGGTGGCAATCAATCCTCCTGCCATCAGTCCTATCACATTTTGGAACGTCAGTATGATTGCATTGAATGCTTCGTGTGGGACGATCGCGACCATGATGCCCGCCGTCACTGCGGGAGGAAGAATGGCGGCGGCTATGGCAACGCCGGCAAGACCCTCCGAGATGCTCTTGGAGAATGAGACGACGGCAGCAAGGCCGAGCATGACGGCCATAAGGATGTAGACGGGATTCGTATCAAGACGAAGCATGATCTCATGCGTGAGCGCCAGGTCGAACCGAGTTTCGAGTATCAGGGTCGATATCAAGGATATCAAAAACGATATGGAAATATACAGTCCAATTTGAGAGAGGTTGCGAACGGCACACTTGCCCTTGCCCACGGCCGTGTTGATGGTAAATGCGTAAATGGGACCGACGAATGGGGCAAGCAGCATCGCCCCTATGACGATCGTCACGTTGTTCTGGAACAATCCGACGAGCGCTATGATGCTCGCAATTGCTATGAGGGCCACTTTGTCCTTATCAAAATGATAATATGTATTGGCATGCTCCAGAAGCTGCTCGACGGGTGTCTTCTCCTCTTCCTTCTTGTTCTTGTCTGCCTTGCTAAGGACTGATGAGATAACGAAGCTGGGTGATGAGACCTCGATAATGTTCTTTTTGTAGCGAAGGTCGATCCGTTTGTGAAGTTCGGTAAGGATATCATCGACCGCGTCGTCGGGTATGTATGCGACGAGCTTGGCGATGCCATTCTCGTTTGTCTCGTAGACGATATGGTCTTCAAGCACTTCTGAGAGATTCTTGGCCTTTTCGGGATTGACGCGAACGGTAAGCTTTTTCATCGGAACACTGAGAAAATTCAGTAGCTAACAAGGAAGTATTATGGTATGAGGAAAAAAACCTTTCGTTCTCTTGTGATGAGAGAAAGGAACGATAAAAGAGAAAAAAGGACATGGATGCTGTCCTCACCATCTCGTTCACTCGTACATACGCTCTAGCTGTGCCACCATCTCCTCGGGTTCGGTCGCCGGTTCCTGGCAGGTCGCATCAATGCATATATAGGCCCGGGGTGTCCTGTCGGGTGGTTTAATGTCTGCCATCGATGGCACGAGCCGCTCTATCGCCACCTCGTTTGACCGCGAGCTCTTTACCGTCACGACCGCATGCGGCACGTATGCGCCTCGCAGCGCAGAGGTGAACGCAGAGACGTCGTCACCAACGAGGCGCACCTCGGCGATGGGACCGTGATGAAGGTCGATGCCGCAAAGGAAGAACGTGAACGCGGTAGGGCTTCGTTCGATGTGGCGCGAGAACGCACGTATCTGATCCGAAGCGCGCGCGCCATATCCCGATCGCCCATCGAGCGCGGAGAACAGAGAAAGCAGGTACGTCATCACGCTGTTGCCTGACGGGAGGGCCCCGTCATAGATCTCCTTTTGGCGCACGAGCACGGTCTCATCATGCTCATCTGTGAGGAAAAAGCCCCCAGTTCCCTCATCGAAGAAGTGGTCGATAGCGTAATCGACAAGCTCCCTGGATAGTTCGAGGTGCTTCGTGTTAAACGATGCCTCGTAGAGCTCGAAGAGGCCCCAAGAGAGATAGGCGTAGTCCTCGAGCTTTCCGCGTATCCCTGCCGTCGAGCCGCGATACCTGTGAAGAAGATGTCCCCCGTCGTAGATGTGCGAGAGCAGTGCCTCGACTGCCTCCTCTGCGACCGAGAGGTAACGATCGCTTCCCAAGACGGACGACGCCCGTGCGCATGCAGCTATCATGAGGCCGTTCCAGTCGGTTAGCACCTTGTCGTCCTTCATGGGTTGTGTTCGTTCGTTGCGCAGCGAAAGGAGGCGTGAACGCAGGTGCTCCAATCGTTCGGACAGCTCTGACTCGTCCATTTCGAGCTCCTCGGCGACATCTGAGAGCGGCCGTGGACGGTAGAGCACGTTACGGCCCGATGGCTCCCCCGTCACCTCGTCGGGCATGTTGCCCTCGCTGCTGACGCCCCACACGCCTTTTGCCACGACGAGCTCTGACTCGTTGAGCTCGCGTTCAAGTTCTTCAAAAGACCACAGATAGTAGCCACCTTCCTCGCCTTCGGTATCGGCATCGATTGCCGAGATGAAGGCTCCCGAACGGTCCCGCATCTCACCTATGGCGAAGTCAAGCGTCTCCTGGGCGACCGTTGCGTACCATTCGTTGCCTGTTGCCTGGTAGGCCTCGAGGTAGGCAAGCGCAACCATCGCCTGGTCATAGAGCATCTTCTCGAAGTGGGGCACCTTCCACTCCGCATCGACCGAATACCGGTGGATGCCGCCTGCCAAGTGGTCGTAGACCCCGCCGCGCCGCATGGACGAGAGGGTATGCTCGGCCATGTGGACCGCGAGCGGATGGTGGAAGCGCCGCCAGTAGCGAAGGAGGAATAGTATCATGTGGGGCGAGGGGAACTTGGGGAATGTGCCGAACCCTCCGTGCTCCTTGTCGTATGAGCCGGTGAGTTCCTCGAACGCTGAGGAGAGCACCTCACGTTCGAGCATGTCGCCGGGCGGAATCGACATGCCTACATCAAGAGATGCCGTGACCTTCTCCGCAGCCTCGAGGAGCGTTTTGCGCTCGGTTACCCAAAGACGATACACCCTTTCGAGCACCTCGATGAGCCCGAGCATGCCGTCACGACTGTTGCGAGGCAGGTACGTAGCTGCAAAAAATGGTTTCTTGTCGGGCGTCATGAGGATGGTGAGCGGCCAGCCGGCCCGCTTGGTCATGAGCTGTGCAACGGTCATGTAGATATGGTCGATATCGGGGTGTTCCTCCCTGTCCACCTTGATAGGCACGTAGCGGGCGTTGAGGATCGACGCCACCTTGTCATCCTCGAACGATTCCTCTTCCATCACATGGCACCAATGGCATGTGGAATAGCCTATCGAAAGGAATATAGGCTTTTTTTCGGTCCGCGCCCTCTCGAATGCCTCCTCACCCCACGGATACCAATCGACGGGATTGTAGGCGTGCTGGAGGAGGTAAGGACTCTGTTCGTCTATAAGCCTGTTGGGCGACCTTTCGGGATTCATGCATGAAGATGTGTCGCCCGGACTATTTAAACGTGGTCTTTTTTCCTATTTCACCATCGGCGTTGCGCCCTCATCGAACGGATTCGTGCGCATGGCAAGCGAGAACAGATATGGATAGTGGTCTTTTAAGTGGCGCATGTACAAGAGCCATTGCGTGACGAGGCGCGTGTAGACGCGTTTCATGTCAAGCGCGAGGTGAGACCTGTCGGAAGCGGGAAGCGAGGAGAGGTCTTTCCTGCTCTCAAGCTCCTCTGCAAGGTGGAATACGGCCTGCATGAGCTCCGTGAAGCTTTCATGCTCGAGCAGGAGGGGGTTTTCCAGCACACGGACAAGGAAGTCGCGCTCCTCGTGGAGCAGGTCGCGCACGGGGCGCATCTCGATGGTGCCCTCATCGATATCGTATGAATATGCTTCCAGGGCACGTGCGGCACGCGTGAACGATTTCTCATCCCACTCCGCGTCGAAGACGAGGTGCGACTTGATGTCATCGAGATTGGGATCGTGGTCTGAAAAGTAGGTGAGAAGCCGTGTGCCTACCTCGCTGAAGAACGTACCGATGACGATGTTGAGCTTCTCGAGCTTGCGCGTGCGCTCCCTGCGTTCGAGCAGGCGGTGTATCAGCAACGTCACGAGGAGCACCTCGATGGGGACGAACGCGACGTCGCCCACCATATAGATGAAGATGTGGTGCATATCATGGAAGATGACGTAATGGAACGTGTATAAAAGGGCCGACGCGATGACAAGCGACGAGGCGAGCCTGAACTCCCAGCTTGATGTGCGCATGTACTATCACCATGAAGCGCTCGAGAAACACCAATAAAAACATATCTACGAACGCGCCTGTCGCCGCTGGCACCAAAACTTTTATAAATGGCGCAGGACGACTTGAGGATAATTTGGTGTTTGGTAACATGAATGCCACAGACGGGGAGGCTAAGGCACGAAGTGCTGGTCGCCTTCATATATGCGGATAAAGGGCCGCGTCCAACGCCTTCTTTTACTCTTGCAACCAGGGCCCTTGTGCGTTGTGGCACCATATCTTCTAAGGAGGATTGCGAAATGACTGACAAAGGTGACTCTTTTCATAGCTGCTAATTACATTCCCGGACCGCAGGAAGACGCCTGCAACGTAATGCTGGTGCTCCCAAAGAACACCGGATTGAAGCGATATGCATCGATCTTTCTCGACAATCATCCACACCTTGGGTCGTGCAAGGTCATCACCGTGAGGGGGGAGGATGTTCCGTTCTGGGTCGAACAACTCACTAAGAAGGGCAAGAAGGCAATCGGACTCACAGGGGAGGACCTCTACAAGGAGTACGTGCTAAAGAACGGCGATGACGCAACAGAGGTGCTCTCGCGCATCGAATGGACAGACGAAAAGGCCCTTTACGAGAAGCCCGCCCTCTGCTTCATCGGCCCCGAGGGAAAAACAATAGAGGACCTCCCACGTTCATTTACCGTCTGCGCCTGCGGCAAGTACCAGACGATCGTGTCCACGTACCTTGACAAACTGCGTGAACAGGGATACGAGATCGAGGAGATCTACGTGAACGGCAGCGTCGAGACGAGCTGCAGCGAGGGCATCGCCGACGCCATCGTCGACATCGTCTACTCGGGCAGGAGCATCGATGAGTTCGGACTCGAGATCTACGAGGTCATATTCAGGAGCGACTGCGTCGTCATAGGTGGTAAGCATGATTAGGCCGAGAAAGACCGTCGAGGAGATGCCGCGCTACGACCCGCCGCTCGAGGGAAGGCGGGACAAGCTCAGGCTCGACTTCAACGAGAACACCCAGGGACCCTCGCCAAAGGCGCTCGAGGTGCTCAGGAACGCAACGCCCGAGATGCTCTCAACCTATCCGGAGTACGCGAAAGCGTACGACTTCTTCGCGCGGCACTGGGGCGTAGACGTCTCGAACATCCTTGCCACGAACGGTACGGACGAGGCCATACGCATCATATTCAACACGTTCATCAATGAGGGGGACGTGGTCGTTTTGCCCGCGCCCTCATATGCGCTCTTCGAGCTCGAGTCGGTGCTCTTCGGTGCAGACATACAGAGGGTCTACTACAACGACGATCTCTCATTTCCCGTAGAGCGCATGGTGGAGGCAGCCCGTGGCGCAAAGCTCGTGGTGGTCGTCAATCCCAACAATCCCACCGGTACGAGCGTGCCTCAAGATGCGATTGCCCGTATAGCGGGCGAGGCGGAGCTCGTCCTCGTCGACGAGGCGTACAGCGAGTTCAACAAGACGACGGCGCTTCCACTGCTCGATGAGATGAAAAACATCATACTGACCCGCACGTTCTCGAAGGCGTTCGGCCTCGCAGGGCTCAGGCTCGGATTCGCCATCAGTTCGCCCGAGATCATATCGACGCTCAAGAAGGTTGCCTCGCCCTACAGCGTCAACACGCTCGCACTCGCATGCGCCATAGCAACGCTCAAAGACAAAGACTACATTGCACGCTATGTCGATGAGGTCATCGAAGCGCGCGCCAATCTCATCGAAGGACTGAAAAAGATGGGATTTGACGTGTTCAATTCGGAGGCTAACTTCGTCGTCTGCAGGATCGGCAAGGACGCGAAGGCGTACGCCGCCGCCCTTAGGGAACGGGGCATCCTCGTCCGCGACAGGAGCTCATACCCCCTGCTCAAAGGATGCATACGGATGGGCGTTGGCACGCGCGACCAGGCGCGAACGCTCCTGGATGCGCTTAAGGAGATCAAGGAGGAGATCTGTTGAGGACCGCCACCGTGAACAGGACGACCAAGGAGACGCGCATCAAGCTCACGCTCTCCATCGACGGCACGGGCGCCTCACAGGTCGCAACGGGCATCGGATTCCTCGACCACATGCTCGAATCGTTCGCTCGCCATGGGGCCTTTGACATCACCCTATCGGCCGAGGGCGACCTCGAGGTCGACCAGCACCACCTCGTCGAGGACGTGGGCATCGCGCTGGGAAAGGCGTTCGATGCGGCGCTTGACGACCGGCGCGGCATCAACAGGACGGGCTACTTCGTCTTCCCCATGGACGAGTCGCTTGCCGTCGTCGCCGTGGACATCAGTGGCAGGCCGACGCTCCAATACGACGCCCCGTTCACCCGACGCTACATAGGCGAGCTCGACGCCGACCTGCTCTACGACCTCTTCAAGGGGTTCGCAGACAATCTGCGTGCCACCGTGGCGGTGCGAGCCATCCAGGGGCGAAACGACCACCACAAGGCCGAGGCGATCTTCAAGGCGTTCGGCAAGGCGATGCGCATGGCGTGCTCGCACGACTCGCGCATGATCGAGGACATCCCCAGCACGAAGGGCGTGATAGAGTGATAGGCGTCATCGATTACGGTGCGGGCAACATCGCAAGCGTATGCAATGCTCTCACCTACATCGGCAAGGAAACCACTATCATCCCGGGGCCGGAGAAGATGGAACGCTGCGATGCGCTCGTGTTTCCTGGGGTCGGTTCGTTCGGCGCGATGGTCGATAATCTCCGGGAACGCTCGCTCTTCGAACCGCTCTTCGAGCAGGTAAGAGGTGGGACTCCCTACCTTGGCATATGCCTCGGGCTCCACCTTCTCTTTGAGGGAAGCGACGAGAGCCCCGACCACGAAGGATTCGGCCTTCTCGAGGGGCGCGCCACGCGATTCACGAAAGGCAAGGTTCCGCAAATCGGCTGGAATCACATCGACACGCTCATCGACGGCATGCCCGAGGGATGGGCATACTACGTCAACTCATACCGCATTGCCTCATCATCCCACGCGATCGCAACGTCGGACTATCACGGCACGTTCATCGCGGCGGTACGCACGGGGACGATGACGGCGTTTCAGTTTCACCCGGAAAAGAGCGGCCCCTACGGCCTCTCACTGCTTCAATGGTGGTTATCATGCTTGCAAAGAGAATAATACCGTGCCTTGATGTAGACAACGGACGTGTCGTGAAAGGCACGAACTTCGTCAGCCTCAGGGATGCCGGCGACCCTGTCGAACTCGGGAAGCGCTACGACCAGCAGGGGGCCGACGAGCTCGTCTTCCTCGACATCACCGCGTCGCACGAGCGGCGCGACACCGTCGTTGACATGGTCGGGCGAGTGGCCCGGGAGATATTCATACCGTTTACCGTCGGAGGCGGCATCCGCTCGATCGACGCCATCGAGCGCATCCTGAAGGCGGGTGCTGACAAGGTCTCGCTCAACACGGCCGCCGTCGACGACCCGACGCTCGTCAACGAGACGTCGCGCTACTTCGGCAGCCAGTGCATCGTCGTCGCCGTCGATGCCAAACGCTCGGGAGAGGGCTGGGAGGTCTACATACACGGCGGACGCACGGCCACCGGCATCGACGCCATCAAGTGGATGGAGGATGTCGAGGCCCGCGGCGCAGGCGAGATCCTTCTCACCTCGATGGACTGCGACGGCACGAAGGAGGGCTACGACCTCGAGCTGCTCAGTGCTGCCCAAGATGCGCTCTCCATACCGATCATCGCCTCGGGAGGGGCGGGATCGCTCTCGTCGATCTACGATGCGCTCGCGGTGGGGGGCGCCGATGCGGCGCTTGCTGCATCGATATTCCACTACGGCACATACACTGTCGGCGACGTCAAGGACTACCTCGCGAAACGGGGACTGGAGGTGCGACGATGATCATCCCAAGCATCGACCTCATGGACGGAAAGGCGGTCCAGCTCGTGCAGGGCAGGGAAAAGAAGCTTGAGCGTGACGACGTCATCGAACTGGCCAGGACATTTCGCCGTTACGGCGAGATCGCCGTCATCGATCTTGACGCTGCCATGGGGCGCGGAGACAACATCGAGACGATCAAGGAGATCATGAAGGTCGCCGACTGCCGCGTGGGCGGTGGCATACGCACCGTCGAGCGTGCGACCGAACTGCTCAAGGGCGGCGCAACGCGCATCATCATCGGCACTGCTGCGACCCCGGAATTCCTGAGCAACTTCAGGAAGGAGGACGTCATCGTGGCCATCGACAGCAGGAAGGGCCTGATCACAGACAAGGGATGGCAGCACGACACAGGCGTCGCGACAGCCAAACGAATCGACGAGGTCAAGGACCTCTGTGGAGGGTTCCTCTTCACCAACGTCGAGATCGAGGGGAAGATGGAGGGCGTCGACCTCGAGGTCGCCCGGGAGATACGCGCGGCCGTGCCCGATGGCATGTCGCTTACCGTCGCCGGCGGCATCACCACCGTCGACGAGGTGCGCGCGCTCGAGGAGATGGGCGCAGACTCCCAGATAGGCATGGCCGTCTACACGGGGGCGCTCTCGCTCACTGAGGCGATGTGTGCCATCATCGATTTCGACAAGAGCGGCGGCCTGGTGCCAACGATCGTGCAGGACACGCGCGGCACCGTGCTCATGATGGCATACTCTAGCCCTGCATCACTCGCACGCGCGCTTGACACGGGGCGCGGTACGTACTACTCGCGCTCACGAGCACGCCTGTGGGTCAAAGGAGAGGAGTCGGGGAACACGCAGGAGCTGCTTGCCGTGCGCTACGACTGCGACCGCGACACGCTGCTTTTCACGGTGCAACAGAAGGGCGTGGCGTGCCACACGGGCAGCTACTCGTGCTTCGGCGACAAGGGATTCGAGCTTGGCGACCTTTACGAGACGCTGATGGCCCGCGTGGCATCGGGAGACGAGGGTTCCTACACTTACCGGCTCTCGAAGGACGAGCGTGCGATCATGGCCAAGATCGCCGAGGAGTCCCAGGAGATAATTAATTATACAGACAGGGCAAATCTTGTATGGGAGATAGCCGACATCACATACTTCTTACTGGTGCTCATGGCCAGCAAGGGCATAGCACCCCATGAGATAGTGAACGAACTAAGGGGGAGAAGAAAATGAAGATAATGCGAGAGGTCCCATCGTCGTTTTTCGACATAACGCCGCTTGAGGACATAGAGGTCGTGCACGACATCATCAGGGATGTCCGCGCGCAGGGTGATGCCGCCGTACGGGCATACACCAAGAAGTTTGACAAGATAGAGCCCCCTACCCTCGAGATAACGGGCGAGGACAAGAAGAGGGCCTATGAGGCGGTCGATGACAAGGTCATCGAGGCGATACGCTCCGCCCATGAACACATCAAGGAGTTCGCAGAGATACAGATGGCTTCGCTCAAGGACTTCGAGCTCACGACGCAGTGGAGCATCCTGGGCCAGAAGATCATACCCGTCGAGGTCGTCGGATGTTACGTTCCCGGTGGGAGGTATCCCCTCCCCTCGTCGGCCCTCATGTCGATCACCCCCGCGCGGGTGGCGGGCGTCGACAAGATCGTGGTATGTTCGCCAAAGATCAAGGACGAGACAATCATCGCCGCCGACATCGCAGGCGCTGACAGGATATTTTCCATGGGCGGCGTCCAGGCGATCGCCGCCATGGCATACGGCACCGAGACGGTACCGCGCGTCCACATGATCGTCGGCCCTGGCAACAAGTACGTGACCGCTGCGAAGCGCATGGTCTACGGCGACGTGGGCATTGATTTCCTCGCCGGTCCGAGCGAGGTGCTCATCATCGCCGATTCGTCGGGCGACCCTGGTCTCATCGCCGCCGACATGATATCACAGGCTGAACACGACCCCATGGCGCAGGCGCATCTCATCACGACCGATGACGGCATCGCCAAGGAGGTCGTTCGCGAGGTGGGGGAACAGCTCAAGGTGCTCCCTACGCGAGAGATCGCCGAACAATCGCTTGAAAACAGCATGATCCTGATCGTCGATGACCTGCAAGAGGCGTTTGACATCGCCAACAAGAAGGCGCCAGAGCACGTGGAGCTCCAGGTCGAAAACGAACAGCACGCCGCCGAATCCCTCAAGCACTACGGTTCGCTCTTCCTCGGGAAGAACTCGGCCGAGAGCTTCGGTGACTATGCGTCGGGTACGAACCACATCCTGCCCACTGGCGGATGCGCACGCTTCACGGGCGGTCTTTCCGTGTTTAGCTTCCTGAAGATACAGACCTACCAGAAGATCACCTCGCCCGACTTCATCGCCGACATCGTGGCGGAACTCGCCAAGGCCGAGGGACTCGAATCACACCGCCAGGCCGCCCTCAGACGGAAAAAATAAATGCATGTGAACCACCATGGCTACCATGTACTTTCTCGTGACATCGCCCCTCTATCGGCAGTTCGACGCGATGTGGGAGCTTGAATGGGCGTTCGGAGAGGATGCGAAGGTGAAGCGGACGCCGTATCCGGGCGTCATCCTCGTCACCGTTCCCATGGAGCGTGATGCTGCCCTGGAGGCGATACGCGCGTACGAGACCACTGCCATCCACCGCGCCATACCGCTCGATGAGATGATCCCCACCGACAAGGGGCGCATCATCGAACAAGGATTTGAGATGGCGCGTGAACGCATCGCCGAAGGGGAGGCGTTTGCCGTGCGCTGCAAGCGCAGGGGCAACAAGGTGTCCTCGTCAAAGGATATCGAACGCGAGCTCGGGGCGCGCATCGTCGACGAACTGGGGGCTGTCGTGAATCTCGATTATCCGAAAAAGATCGTCAAGGTGGAGATCCTTGGCAACAGAACGGGCATATCGGTGATCACGCCTGACGAGATCATCGACAAGGACGTCCTCGAGTGACGCCCGCCGTACGCTAGTTTTACCAGAAAGCCCACGGCCTTTTGCAGGGGGATGAATGATTTTTGTTCTTTTTCACATATGCTTGTCTTAATATTGGTCATTTTTTTTCTTATTATTTAATAAGGAAATTATCGTATATCCATTGTGCCTTGCCAACGATGGAAACGTAAATCTACGGTCGTATTCAACATAGATACCAACCCATATGGTGTCCCACATACCGTCGAGGTGTGCTAGTTGAAGATGTTGAATCGCGCCTAAAAGACGTGCTCTACCAAAAAAAGGAACAGATCAACGTTGAAATCGTAAACAAGGCAAAGAAATATCATGCGAAAATATAAGTATGGGGCCTATCAGGCATATAGGGCAGGAAGAAGCTCGCTCGTTCAACTACTCCCTGAACAGCTGGCCATTCTATTCCGCTCCAGCAGCCCATAGGATACAGGGCCATGCTGCAGGGAGTGCTGGTCGCCTATGCCGGCCCCTCCTATGCCAGACAGCGATACAGCAGGTGCGGGACTTGGGGTAACAGGGACGGGAAGGAGTTCTCGTGTGCTTCATATGGGCGCGTTGATCATGCGGATGTCAACGCCGCTTTCAACATTGCGTTGGCACATGCGTGAATCGATCTGTCTGGAAAGGGACATGGCAGAGGGAGCAATGATACCCCAGAATGGCAACGGATGGGAAGCATGCCGGCCATAGAACCCCACTATTTCAGTGGTGGGAGTACGTCAGTCTTCTTTTATCGATCTTAGCCTTCGCGGCGTCTTCAACGGGATCAGCGCCATGTTGACCAGGAAGACAAGCGTCGGTATGATCTCGAGGCGGCCCATCCACATTCCAAGGATGAGTACGGCCTTACCCACCGGATCGAGAGTGACGGATGTGATGCCCACTGACAATCCAACGTTGCCCTGGGCAGACGCCATCTCGAAAAACGCGTTCATGCTCCCGTTGCCAAGCCACATGAGGATGAACGAACCTGCCAGCAAAAAGAGTATATAGACGAGTGAGAAGAGCAGCGCCTCCATGACATCCTTGTCCTTGAAGACCGTTTCTCCCACCTTTATCGAGACGACGGCACCGCGGGGCAGGAGCGCCCGACGGATCTGGGTGCTTAGCGTCTTGAACACGACGACGATGCGTATCAGCTTGAGCGCGCCAGCGGTCGAACCGGCGCCGCCGCCGCATATCATGAGCAGTATGATGAGCAGCTTGCTCGTCTCGGACCAGTTCGCAAGCACGTCTGTCGAGAATCCGCAGCACGTGATCGCGCTAAAGACCTGGAAGAGACCCTTGCGGGCCGCCTCGAATGGATAGTAGACCTGTGACAGGTCAAGGACGAGGACCGCCAGGATGAACCCGGTAATGACAAATAGTGCCTGCACCTGCACGTCCTTGATGAGTGCGCGCAGCTTGCCCTTGAAAAATGCCTTGTAGTGGATGGTGAAGTTGATGGCACCCATCGTCATGAGAAAGATAGCGACGAGCTCGACCTTGAACGAGTCAAAGAACGCTATCGAACTGTCCTTTGTCGACATGCCGCCCGTGCCAAGGCCGGTAAAGCAGTGGTTGACCGCCTCGAAGAATGGCATGCCTACAAGGGTGAAAAGGACGATCCCGATAATGGTATAGAGGACGTAGATCTTCCATATGACGCGAACAGTCCCAAGGAAAGTTGGTTTGATCTTCTCTGCTCGCGCCTCAGAGATATAAAGGCGAGCAGCCGATACCCCTGGGCGTATCAGCACCACCATGGCGACCAGCACGACGCCGATGCCTCCCGCCCACTGCTGAAGCGATCTGAAGAATAGCAGGATGTGTGGCAGCCCCTCAACTGAGAGCGGATTGGTAAACATCGTGAGACCCGTGCCGGTCCACGCCGACATCGCCTCGAAGTATGCGTCAAAAAAGGTAAGGTCAGAAAGATAGTAGAGAGGAAACGATCCCACGAGCGCAGCTGAAAGCCATGCAAGCGACGAAATCATCATGGCGTGGCGTATCTGGAGATGAAGCTCGACAACGATGCGTGAAAGCATCCAGCCGATGAAGAAAGCTATGAGCCCTGGTATGACAAAGTACGGGATGAGGTCGGTCTCTGAACGGTAAAAGTAGCAGAGAAGAATGGGGAGCATGGTCACGATGCCGATGCCTTGCAGAATGGACCCGAGATCCTTGAGTATCAGTTTGATGTCAAGCACTCGATTTACCAGGGAGAACATAGACTCGCCTTATCTGCTCATTCAAGGAGCTTTTCCGCAACTTTGGAAACCTGACTTTTATACTTTCCGTTGCAAAACACCATGGCCGCCCAATCCGTCACGCGGCGCTTGCGAAGCGCGCTTGCAAGCGGCGAGAATCGCGAGAGCGATGAGACCTTGTTGTCGTCATCGAGTATCTTGACGTTCGTCTTTGCGATGCGAGGCTCGGACACGAGAAGCTCGGGGGCGGGGATGTCGATAAGTGCGTTGCCTTCGGGTATGTGCGCCTTGCGGCATATCTCCTCCTCGACACGCCTGCGCTCACGCTGATTGGCGAGGGCTGACAGGTCGGTGCGCTGGTCCTCATCAAGGTCCTCGAGGCCGATGATGTATGCCTTCTTGTAGAGGTTGCGGTACCTGATGCGTTCGATGATGTCCTTGCAGTAGTCCGATCCCGTTTCCATCCACTTGATGAGGTCGGCGTCGATCATCTTGGGTATTTCCTCTGAGGGCGCCTCACGAACGAACGACTCTACTGCGCGGGAGAGCATGACCTCGGCGATGCGAGCGGTCTTGTGGAAGTAAACGGAGGAATACATGAGCCCCCGTGCGACGAGCATGCCCTCGACTGCCACAACGCCCTTGCGGTGTACGATGAGGTCGTTGTTATGGATCTCCATCGTCTTGAGCAGGCGGTCGAGGTCGACCGCTCCGTGCGCCACGCCGGTGTAGTACGAATCCCTCAGGAGGAAGTCGAGCTGATCGGCGTCGATGGGGCTATGGATGATCTGTGGAAGGTACCTGCGATCGTTCATGAACTGCTGGCCGTCCTCAGATGTGCGAAGGGACCACGGGTAGTCTGTGGACTGATCGCCTCCAGTCACAAGATCTGCGACCTCCTTCGGATCGAGCCCGTACCGTTCGAGGATGACAGGTATCGGGTCGGCATCGCAGGTGTCGTGTGCTGTTGGTCCGACGATGTCGTAATCGCCTGTGATGATATCTTTTGTGATCTGCATGTGGTCGATGCCAAGCATATCATGGAAAATGTATTCGAGCGTGTGTGAGAATGGGCCGTGGCCGATATCATGGAGAAATCCTGCGGCCTTGACGAACGTATCCTCCTGCTCGGTGATCTTGAGCTCGTGCGCGATCCTGCTTGCGATGTGGGCCACGCCAAGAGAATGCTCGAATCGTGTATGGTGGGCACCAGGGAAGACGAGATAGACGAGACCGAGCTGTTTGATGCCATGCAATCTGTTGAGCTCTGGCGTCTTTGCGAGATCGAGCATGATCTCGTCCAACTTTATGCTCCCATGGACGACGTCATGGATTATCTTGTAATTCCCCATGGTATCACGTGTTTCCATTTAATGGGAGAATTATTTAAATGTATAGGGCTTTTTTGCAATCCTACGGAATAGATACGTATTATTCTAGTTATTCTTTGCTGCACAACGCGTTCATGATGAATACCAAAGGAAGGATATTGATTGTGGCAGCATTGCTGATACTGCTCGCATTTCCTGTCACCGCACGTAACCTTCGCACCTCGCGGGGACCCCTTGTCAACCCGCGCATGGAGCTTACGGTACTCGAGGACAGGACGGTCATCGAGGAAGATGGGGAGTATATCGTGAAGACGACGCTGAGCGGTCCGTCGATACGGCAACGCTTCGGCGTCGATGCGCTACACCATACGGCACGAAGCACGACACGGCCGCCCGAACGCGACCGCGTCTCGGTCAGGGAGATCGAGATCATCGACCCCCGCTACGGCATCCCATGCTCAAGCAAGTACCCCCGGTGGACCTACGAGGCGTACGGGGCCCCGCTGTTGCGATTTACCGTCTTTGTCAGGGCAGACCCCATCAATCTCGTCTTCAACACGGGGAGCGAATGGCCGGTCTCACGAAAGCTTGGGCGCGACGGTTGGGAACGCTGCCCCACATGGCGCATCTACGAGGCAAACATCAACTTCGTCCCTTATCGAGGGCGCATGTACGCTCAGGACTCGAACTATTTCAAGGACCGTTGGGGCGGTGAGAGATACCATCTGAGGACATGGGACCTAGGGTCATTCATCGTCGGCCAGGCGCATGTCGACACCCCTATTCCGCACAAGGCGTGCAAGTACGAAAACGCAGAAGCCCAGGTGGCGTCAGCGTTCTGGTACCGTGGCGTGCGGCGCAACGCGCTCTGGCTCGCCAACACGTGCCGAGACTGCCTTGGATACTGGTGCAACGGTTGGGCGACCAACATAAGGTATTTATAACGCGCCTGTGTCGAAAGATACGGTGAAGAGATGGCGTTCCCACGCAACACGTACGACGGAAAGCTCATCGTGATCGAAGGGATCGACGGGGCGGGGCTCAGCACGCAGACCGCGGCCGTCAAGGAAGCGCTCGAGCATGAAGGGTACAAGGTATGCAAGACGAAGGAGCCTACCGATGGGCCCGCTGGCGCGGTCATACGCCTTGCGCTCACCCATAGGATATCGCTTACCGCCCACAGCTTCGCGCTCCTCTTCGCAGCTGACCGCATGGACCACCTTCACAACGAGGTCGTGCCTGAGCTCGAGAAGGGAACGACCGTCATCTGCGACAGATACTTCTTTTCAAACATGGCGTATCAGGGAACGGAGCTTGACCGTGCTTGGATCAAGGAGCTCAACCGGGATTGCCTGCTCCCTGATGCGACGTTCTTCCTCGATGTGGACCCCTTCGTGAGCGAGGACCGCAGGAGCGTGCGGCACAGGACGGAGTACTTCGAGAAGCGAGAGACCCTGGCGCGCATACGCAAAGAATTCATCGACGTGTTCGAGGAGTTCGAAACCCGCCACGACGCACGTATACGCACCATCCGCGGCGACAAGGCGATAATGGACGTGACGCGCGAGATTGTCAACGATGTCTCGCAGTTGCTCTAGGTCCGCTATTTGACCTGGGAGTAGTAATACTCTCCCATGTCCTTTTGCTTCCTGTCGAGCTGGCTATCGCGCTTGTTCGCGCGGGGCCTGCCGTTCTCCGAGTCCCGTCTGAACGTGATGTCGATGCGGGAAAGGAAGTCGTTCATCCCAGTGCGCATCATCATGGGCGACGAAGCACAGCCATCAACGCTCGGCGTGCCGGAGAATACGATGGTGCGGTCCGAGATGTAATCTGTCGTGACGAGGTCGTGCTCGACGACGATGGCGGTCGTGTCCTCGTTTTCCATACGTCTCCTGATCGTCTTTGCCATGGCGAGGCGCTGCTCCACGTCGAGATAGGCAGACGGCTCGTCGAGCAGGTAGAGGTCCGCCTTCTTCGATAGGCATGCGGCGATAGCCGTTCGCTGGAGCTCGCCGCCTGAGAGCTCATCGACGCGATTGTCAAGCAGCATGGTGAGCTGGAGTGGCGAGAGGATCTCGGTCTTGTACCAGCTCTCATAAAGCGTGCTCTTGGCCACGGCAAAGAGCAGCTCCCGCACGGTGCCGTCAAAGTCACGCTTGATGTATTGGGGCTTGTATGACACCTCGAGCTCTCTGGAAAGGTCGCCAGACGTGGGTTCCTCGACGCCTGCGATCATCTTTACGAAGGTCGATTTTCCGGTGGCGTTTGGACCCACGATCGAAACGACCTCTCCCTTGTAGACCTCGCCAGGCGAGACGGAGAGAGAAAATGTCGAAAAGTCCTTGGTAAGCTCCGGGTATGCGAAGAGCACGTCCTCGGACGACCACTCCTTCGGTGACTTATAGGTGAACTTGATCTCCTCGTTCCTGAATCTGACGTTTTCATCCTTCAAGAATCCCTGGAGATACGTGTTGATGCCGACGCGGACTCCCATCGGCGATGAGACGATGCCGTAGACGGCGGGGCGTCCGTAGATGAGATGGACATGGTCGCTGAGATAGTCGAGCACGGCAAGGTCGTGTTCGATGACGATGACCGTCTTGTCCTTTGAAAGGCGCCGTATGACGCGGGCGACGTTGAGACGCTGGTAGATGTCAAGGTATGACGAGGGTTCGTCGAAGTAGTAGACGTCTGCATCACGCACGATGGCGGCCATGATGGCCAGACGCTGAAGCTCGCCGCCTGAGAGGTCCTCGAGCGTGCGTTCGCGCACCTCTTCCATGCCGAACTCATCGAAGAGGCCGTCTGCCATGTTGCGTTCGTCGACCTTGTTTATGACCTCCTCGACGGTGCCCGAGACGACCTTGGGGATCTTGTCAACGTATTGCGGCTTGGAGACGACCTTGAGCTCGCCTTCCTGAAGCTTTTCAAAGTAGGGTTGAAGCTCTGAGCCGCGGAAGTAACGTGCGATGATGTCGTACTGGCGCGCGCGCTCCCCCCTTGATATCGTGTGTTGCGAGAACGTGCCGAGCAACGAGGAGAACTCGTCATAGTTGCCAAGATTGGGAACGATCTCGCCGGAAAGGATCTTGATGGCCGTGGTCTTTCCCACGCCGTTTGGGCCTATGATCCCCAGCACGGAGTTCTCCTTCGGGACGGGAAGGCGGTAGAGGCGAAACGAGTTTGGGCCAAACTGGTGGACCGGTTCCTCGAGCTCCTCGGGAAGGTTGATGATGTGGATAGCACCGAATGGGCACTTGTGAACGCAGATACCGCACCCCGAACAAAGTGTTTCGGATATGATGGGTTTCTTGTTATCGTCGCTGATGACGACAGTCTCCTCGCCCATCCTCACGCCTGGACAGAACGTCTGGCACTCATACGAGCACTTCTTCGGTTTGCACTTATCGTACTCAACTACAGCGATTCGCATAGTAATCAATAGAAAAGAAAAGAAAGGGTATTAAAAAAGTTACACCCATTTCCACGATACAATCTCTATTTTCTGTCGCTCATCGCCATCGGTGAAGTCTGTGGTCACGCGCACTGTAAGGCGTATCTTCTCCCATGGGCCGTCGTAGTCGCAGCATACGGGGTCGCATATGCCGCAGGGGTCGCAGGGATTGTACGAACATACGTTGCAGTCGCTGCATCCGACACATAGGTAGATGTAGTATTCGCGTGTAGCGATATCATCCTCGCCTGGTGCCAGGGAGACGTACGTCGAGGGTGATGTCCAGAAGTTGCCGATGTATGGTGTCAGGCCGCACAGCTCTTCATGGTCGGCAAGACATGCTGCAAGTTGGTTCTCCAGTTCGGTGTTGCGTTCCTCGTATGAGTCAATCAGCGTCTCGAGGTATGTGACACGAAGCGTCTTCGTATGAAGATCCGACTCCGCTTCCTCGAGGTCAGACGTCAATGCTTCCACTTGCGATTCAAGCGACGCTAACTCCTCGTCCTTACCGGTCGAAGAGGCACGCAGGTCCTCCAGTTGAGAGGAGAGGCTCGTGATCTGCGCATTGAGGGAATCGACCTGATTCTGCAGGCTCTGCTTCTCGGACAGTGCGACAGAATACGATGATGAGAGCTCGTTGTAGGTTGCAAGAAGCTCCTTGTAATTATCATCACAGTCTTCGTTCATCCGTGCCTCATTGGCAAAATAAACAGCGCCCGCCGTGGCAACAACAAACAAAATCCCCAATATGGCGGCAATGACCTTGAGGGCCGAACCGTTGGAATGGGCAGCGTACTGTGGTTGTGGACGCGATTCGAGCGACTTGACCTTGTTCTCGAGTTCTGCGATCCTATTTTCTTCCTTCTGTTTGTCCATGGAAGAGGTGGATGATCCTTTTGCTTCATCCGAAGATGGCGAATCCTTCTCCTTCTTTGGGGAAGGTTCATCTGCCGGTGTATCTGCCATAGGGGTTCCTCCTTTCATTATGTAGTAAATATTATATTTAAAGTTTTCTCTTAATTGGAAGGAAATAACGTAAATATTTCCTTTTCCAACTTTAAATTATTTTTTGCACACTTTAGGAGTAGAGGCCAGCGACCTCGAATACGAGGAACCAAAGCACTAACCAGCCTTGTAGGAACGAGAAAACTCCTGTCTGCAGAATCTTTCTCCTCCCCCCGTATGCCTCCATATCTACATTGATGTAGGGAGTTATATAACTTGTCCCATAGTAGATACCAAACGCGATGATAAGAACGAGCGGCAATGGGACAGGGTTTGTCAAGAATGCTGATAGTATGCCTGCCACAGCACCCGTTCCAGTGAACAATAATCCTAATCTGTTTTTCTCATCCATAAGCAAATCACCCTGAACACGACAACCTATAAAAAGTGGTTTGATTTAATAAGCTTTTGTATGTTTTCGAGCTTCGATGTTAAAATAATTATTGATGAACTGAAAAATGAGTATAACATGGTCGGTATGAAGGTCGACAAGGTCTACAAGATAGGCGACGAGGTGCGAATCAAACTTTACGGCCGCGGCCGTAGGGACCTTGTCCTCAAGCCTGGCATCGCCCTTTACGCGACGTCATATCCCAAACCAGCACCGCAGCATCCCGCAGGATTTGCCATGCAGCTGCGCAAGCATCTGGGCGGACTTCGTATCCTCGGCATCGAGCAGGTGGGATTTGACAGGATAGCGAAGATAGAGTTCGGTCTCTTCGGCGAGGAGAATCTGACCAAGTATTATGTCATCCTCGAACTATTTGGCGATGGTAATCTCATTCTCACCGACGAGAAGTTGACGATCATCGGAGCCCTCTCGCAGAAGGTGTGGTCCACGCGATCGGTGACCACCCGTGAACGATATGCGCCCCCGCCCGCCATGAGCTCCCCGTATGAAGTCGATCCAGAAGAGCTCATCGACGGAGAGACGGAGATCGTTCGCCGGCTTGCAAACACGATGAACATCGGCGGCATCTACGCAGAGGAGATCTGCCTTCGAGCGGGCATTGACAAGCGAGACCACTCCCCAGACCCGGACAAGGTACGTGAAGGCATACGCGCGCTGCTTGCGCTGCCACCCTCTCCCGCGATCGTCAATGGCGATGTCGTGCCCTTCGACCTGCTCGTCCATGAGGGCAAGGAACGCCAGCCGTTTTCCACACTCAACGAGGCCGCAGACGAGCTCTACGGCAAGCACGAGCTCGAGCAGATCGCAAAAAAGGAGGTATCGAAAAAGGAGAAACAGCTCAACAAGCTGGAACGCATCCTGGCAACACAACAGAGAACGGTAGAGGATTACGAGAAAAAGAGCGAACAGGCGCAGCAGAAGGGCAATCTCCTGTTTGCGCATTACCAGTTCGTTGACGAGCTTATCAAACGATTTTATACTGCGATCAAGGAAAAGGGATGGGACGCGACGCAATCCCGCGTCAACGCCGACAAGAGGCTTTCCTCGATCGTCAAGCGCATGAACGAACATGAGGGCACGATCAACGTCGAACTCGACGGCGAGGAGGTGGAACTCGACATCACGTGCTCGCTCAACGAGAATGCCCAGCGCTACTACGAACGTGCCAAGAAGTTCAAGCACAAGATGAAGGGCGCCCGGTCAGCCATTGAGCGAACGCAGCAGTCGATAGAACGTACACGGAAAGAGGACGTTGTTGTCGAGAGCGTCGAGAAGAAGCAACGCAGGAAGCGCGAGTGGTATGAACGGTATCGGTGGTTCGTATCGTCAGAAGGACACCTTGTCATCGGAGGACGTGACGCGCGTTCGAACGAATCGATCGTCAAGCGACATCTCGAGGAAGGCGACATCCACGTGCATGCTGACATGACCGGTGCGCCGCAGGTGATCTTGAAGGAAGGGGCGAATGCGTCAGAGGACGTGCTCCACGAGGCGGGGATCTTTGCCGTTTCCTTCTCTAAGGCATGGAAGATGCAGGTGGGTGGCCTAGATGCATACTGGGTACACCCCGAACAGGTCACCAAGGACGCCCCGAGCGGGGAGTTTCTGACCACCGGCGCCTTTGCCATCAAGGGCAAGAAAAACTATCTCAAGAAGCTGCCACTTGAGGTGGCGATAGGAATCTATAAGGACAAGGTCATGTGCGGACCGATCACCGCAGTCGAAAAGAATTGCGAGACGATCGTGCGGGTGGTGCCGGGACCTCGCAGCAAGGAGGACGTAGCTAAACGATTGCAGAAAATGCTCGATTGGGACGACCTAGATGAGGTGGTCCAGGCATTGCCTCCAGGCACTTGTGCCATAGTGGAAAAGTGATATAGTCGCCCCTTTGGGGGAGGCTATACCTTCTCTCGCCAGATCTTGATGTTTGATGGCGTGATGATGACATGCATCGTGTCGCCTATTCCGGCCACGTCGCCACCGATGCCGCGGCAGATGCCTTTTATCTGATCGATCGTGCGCTTGAGCTCCATGGGGTCGCGGTCGTTAAGCATTGATATGTCCGCTAGGACGATATTTCCCTCATTGAGCTCGTGTGAAACCTTTTGCACATCGGCAAGGCTCCTGAGCTTGTACGTCTTGACGTACGTGACGCCATAGTCGAAGAACTTGTCGCTTGAGAGCATGTCCTCCTCATAGCGCACCTGCGAAACATCCCGTAGTCCGCTGAACTCCTCATCTTCCTCGGGTGCATCCTCCATGTGCTGGCGCTGAGATTGCTGTCGCACGGCCTCGGCGGTCGGACGGGTCTTTTTTTCCCTTGTTTCTTCCTCTGACCCGCCAAAAATGTTTGATAGCTTACGCATTGAATAAACCTCCTTTTATATAAGATACCTTTACTGATTAACCTTTTTATATCTTTCGCTTATCAATAATGATAATCAATACTGTTATTATTGTCTTACGAGGAATACGCATCGTAGTGGCCAGGCGCACCCTTTTTGTCGAGAAGGTATTCGATACGTTCAAGTTTCTGAGAAACGTTGCTCATCTCATCGCGGGAGATCTCCCTGGAATATCCCTTAAGCGTGGAGTTGAAAAAGGAGGATAACTCCTCATACTTCAATCGATGATAGGAGCCTACTGACGAAGTGTCCTCCACCTCGTTGAGGAGCGTGTCAAGCTCTCGCGCGAACTGGCGATACGCTATGCGGACGCCCTTGACGGACGGGGGCACATACCTATCGGACTCAAACGGTTCCTCATCGAAAAAGATGTCATCATGCACCACGAGTTCCTCTTCCGGGGAGGTATCGGGTTGGTGGTCCATCGATACCTTCGGGATGGATGCGCTCTTCTTGTGGCCGCCAAGCTGAGGTATTGCAAAGCAGATCACAAACACCGCACATGCCGCGATGAGAAATGCTACGAGCCAGATATCCATCAATTCGCGTATGAGAACGAACCTATTTAAGACTTTCTAACGAATCTTTTCAGCGGAGGACACAGGGACATGATAGATGGGGACATGGCGCTTGACGTTCTCAACGGAAGGGAACACCTGGACCCTGTACGGCTCAGGGAAGTGAAACGGGCATACTCACCATATATTACCTATGCACGCAACGTGTTCGTGCCGCTTACCCATGTATGCAGGAACAGCTGCGGGTACTGCACCTTCAAGAAACAGCCTGCTCCCATGGGGAACATCATGGGGCGCGCATCGGTCATGGCCCTTGTACGGCGTGCGGAAACTCTTCACTGCAGCGAGGCGCTCTTCACATTTGGCGAGCGCCCCGAGGAGTATGCGAGGGTGCGAAGGGAACTTCACACGCTCGGTCATGACTCGATCATCTCGTACCTGCATGACCTCAGCGAAACGATAAATGATACGACGACTCTGTTCGTTCACAGCAATCCCGGCGTCATGGAAAAGGATGAGATCGCCCTTTTGCGTCCCGTCACGGCATCGATGGGGCTCATGCTCGAGACGGTATCACAACGGCTCATGGACACGGTGGCGCACAAGGATAGCCCGGGCAAGGACCCGGAGACGAGGCTTGCGACGATACGTGCGGCGGGACAGCTTCGAGTGCCGTTCACCACGGGACTGCTCCTTGGCATCGGTGAGACACCAGAAGAAGTATACGCATCGCTCAAGGCGTTGCGAGACCTTCACGACAGGTACGGGCACATACAGGAGATCATCATCCAAAACTTCGTTCCCCACCCAGGGACGCCGATGGAACGCCACACTCCCCCCACGATCGAGTATGTGAGATCGGTCGTTTCTGTCGCGCGGCTGATGTTTCCAGACGTAGCGATACAGGTGCCGCCAAATCTACTCGGAAACGCGTTGACAGACATCATGGCATGCGGCGTGGACGACCTTGGCGGCATATCGCCACTTACCATCGACCATGTCAATCCCGAACAGCTCTGGCCACACCCCTCCTCGGTGCCCGCGATGCTCAAGGAGCGCCTTCCTGTGCACCCCCGATTCATCACCGCATCTTTTTTAAGCGAACAACTCTATGAAAAGGCAATCTCGAGAGTCGACGATAAGGGATATGTTCACGATGCATCTCGCACTTGACCCCGTAATAGGGGAGATACTTGAAAGGGTGGTTGACGGCGAAAATATCTCGCCGGCTGACGCGACGATGCTGTTTTCGGCACGGGGAAACGACTCTCGCGCGCTGTGGTCGGCGGCGGACATGCTGCGGGCCCGCACATGCGGTGACGCAGTAACGTATGTGGTCAACAGGAATATCAACTTCACATCATGCTGCACAGGCAGCTGCCTGTTTTGCAGCTTCCATAACAAGACAGGGGCCGCCATGTCGATGGACGAGGTGCGCAAGCGGCTCGGGACGGGTGGCATCACTGAGGTCTGCCTGCAGGGCGGCCTTCACCCCTCGCTCGGGCTTCCGTACTACGTCGAGCTCCTCCAGACGGTGCACCATGAGGATCCATCGCTGCACATCCACGCCTTCTCTCCCGCAGAGGTAGACCATATGGCCAGACAGGAGGGCATAGGCGTAAGGGAAACGCTCCTGGTGCTCAAGGAAGCGGGCCTAGGGTCGATGCCCGGTACAGCGGCCGAGATACTTGACGACGAGGTGCGTTCGGTCATATGCCCAGAAAAGATCACAACGGCGCGCTGGAAGGAGGTCGTGACGATGGCGCATTCTCTTGGCATACCGACCACCGCCACGATGATGTATGGCCACCTGGAGACGCCAGAGCAGCGGGTGCGCCATCTCTTCGCTATAAGGGATATCCAGGAAAAGACGGGCGGATTCACCGAGTTCGTCCCGCTTTCTTATCTGCCTCGAAACGAACTGGGACTTCGCTACGGCCTACAGGGGACATCGGGCATCGACGATCTCACCACGCATGCCATAAGCCGCATCGTGCTCAACGACGTTATCCCAAACATACAGGCATCGTGGGTGAAGCTCGGTTGGAAGCTTACCCACGTTGCGCTCACGTGCGGTGCCAACGACGTTGGCGGAACGCTTTATGAGGAGAACATATCACGTGCCTCCGGAGGAACGCACGGTGACTGCACGGAAAAGGAGGACATCGAGGCCATGATACGTCTTGCAGGAAGAGAGCCGCGACAGCGTGACACGCTCTACTCAGTCCTCTGAGCAGGGTATGCCTCAATAAGAATGTCGTCGCCAAAGCGACGAACCCTCATCGTCCCCAGCCTGAATGCATCTCCGAGCTGTTCGATGCCGACGCCCCCCACCGCGCTCAAAGCGTCCGATCCGGGTATGAGCAACGGTGCTATGAAGAAAAGCACCTTGTCAACAAGACCTGCCATCACAAAGCTTCCATGGACAGTGCTTCCCCCCTCCACGAGAAGCGACGATATGCCTCGCTCCCCCAACACTTTGAGAAGGGCAGCAAGATCGACCTCCGTCTCGCCGCAGACGAGCACCTCGATGCCATCGTTTCTGAGTTCCCTCAATCGTGTCTCATCGGCCCGACCAGTGGTGACGACAAGCACGTTGCCATCCGAGAGCACGTTGCTTTCTCGCGGGATGCGAAGCGCGCTGTCGAGGATGATCCTTTTGGGGTCCTTTGTTCCACCTGAGCGAAGCATGGGGTCGTCGGCCAAGACGGTGTTGATGCCGACGAGTATCGCATCGAAGTTCTCCCGCATCAAGCGAGACCGTTTACGGGAAGGTTGTGACGTGATCCACTTCGATTCACCCGTCTTCGTTGCTATCTTGCCGTCAAGGCTCATGCCGCACTTGAGCACCGTGAATGGGCGTTTGGTATCGATGTATCGAATGAACGCCTCGTTGAGGCGCCTGGCCTCAGCTTCGAGGACGCCGGCCTCGACCGTTATGCCCGCTTCCTTGAGAAGCCGTAACCCATCAACCTTTGGATTGGGGTCGCGCATGGCACATACCACACGTTCGATGCCTGCCTTGATGATAGCATCTGTGCAGGGAGGGGTGCGGCCATGGTGCGAGCATGGCTCGAGGGTCACATAGAGCGTTGCACCTTTGGCATCGATGCCCTTCATTGCGTTGACCTCCGCATGGGGCATGCCCACACGTTCATGAAAGCCCTCTCCAATGATGACACCGTCCCTGACGACCACGGCGCCGACGCGGGGGTTGGGGGAGGGATGACCCTTGCGCGCAAGCATGAGCGCACGACCCATGAAATATACATCGTCACATGACATCGTATCATCCGAAGATATGGTGCATCTTCTCTCGCTTTGTCTGGAGATAGAACGCATTGAACTTGTTGGGCGGCACGATGAGGGGGATGCGTTGAGTTACGGCGACACCCTTCCTCGTAAGGTCGTCAAGCTTCGAAGGATTGTTGGTGATGAGGTGAACGGAACGCACGCCAAACGATATGAGGAAATCCGCCACGATGCCGTAATCGCGCATATCGCTTTCAAATCCGAGCCGCTCGTTTGCCTCGACGGTATCGTCCCCCTTGTCCTGGAGCTCGTATGCCTTTATCTTGTTGAAAAGGCCAATGCCCCGGCCCTCATGGCCCAGGTAGAAGAGAATGCCATAGTCCTGGG
Organism: archaeon; assembly: GCA_004212155.1. Taxonomy (GTDB): domain Archaea; phylum Methanobacteriota_B; class Thermococci; order Methanofastidiosales; family NM3; genus NM3. The sequence goes on along the minus strand of RXIG01000001.1, from coordinate 109,122 downwards.
CTCCGATGTATTCGAGCGAATGGTCGAGCTGCACGCCGCAGTCGCAGCGCAACGAACCCAGCGCATCGCCAGTGATGCACTGCGAATGAATGCGCACGGGAACATCGTCCTTGTCGCATACGTCGCCCTTGACCAACGCTAGGTGCTCCATGCGCCCTTCCTTGAACGCATAGATGCAAAACGTGCCATACTTCGTCGGAAATGATGCGGAAGGCAACTTCGATGTGTCCATGGTATCCCCTACTTGCAGTGCTTCTTGAGCGCTTTCTTGTAATATCGGTACGGCGTCGGGTCGCATACGACGAAGTAGATCTTCTTGAATGCACCTGCGTATTGCTCCACCGCCGCCTTGGCCTCGGATACGATGATGTCTGTTGACATCTTCGGGGAGAGCCCCTTGAACGCGGACCCGAGTGCGGGAAGCGCCAGCGTTGTGGCCCCCAGCTCGCGTGCCTTCTCGAACATGACCCTCACGCACGAACGCAAGATGTCGGGGTCGGCAGTCTTGTCTCCATCTAGGATAACGCTGTGGAAGAGATGTGATGCCTCGAGCGTGCCGCAATGGGTGGTGATGACAGACCCGGGGGGCGCCCCCTTGTGCTTGTCCGCAGCCTCCTCGATCGAAGGTCCTCCCGTGTCCCTGATCTTGCATGCGATCCCCGCATCCATGCTCAGGTCGGGAGACGATGCTATGACAATGCCGTCCACGTCGAGCTCGGTTATGTCGCCATACATTGATATAAATTCTGTTCCATTGCACTCATAGGCCATTCAAACACCTGCTTACCCGGATAATAATAGATGGTAAAGATATTACGACGGCTTTTTATAGCTTTTCCATGACGTTGCGTTCGCTCGGATAAGGGGATCCAAAAGATTGGTTCTTGCCTTTTGAATCCGGTAACTGTCGCTTGCCATTGACACATTCGCTTGCATGTGTGCAGCGGAGTGGGACGACTATGGAGGCCGTGATCATTATGCCGCAGGGCATACGGGACCAATAGCATAAACTATATTAAAACATTGAATAGATGATAGCACATCGCATGAATGACTCGTCCAATGCCCTGTATGGTGCCATCATCGCTGCATCGCTCATCGGTATAGCGGTCATCGCATATTCTGTCGCCACTGCACCAGCGTCAGAGACGCCGTTTTCGGAACTCTACTTTCATGGCGAAAAGCTCGTGTTCGGTGACGACGAGCCGCTCGCGTGGCATGGCCTTGCCGCAACGACTCACGATGGCGGCCTCGTTCTCATGGATGATGCCACATCGTATGGGCCGTTCTACATCAACGACACGTTCGAGGCGCACGGAACGTGGTGGTGCGTCGAGGACGTGTCAGATGACGCACGAGAGATGGTCGTTCGAAACGTGCCCTCAAGCGTCCATCCCGGGGAGACGTTCTCCTTTGGATTCGTGATAGCAAACAGCGAGGGCGCGCCGCAGACGTACAGATGGGCGGCCTCGCTTGTCGATCAGTCGATCTCCGGCGATGCAGTTGTCGACGACGAGGCATCGCAGCGCGTGACGGTTGCGTTCACCATGCCTGACGTCGACGTAGAGGGACGAACCGTCACCGAAACGTATACCGAGACGCTCATCGGCCACGAGCGGGAGGTGGTAGCCTACGGTGACGACATACGTTCGGTCACACTTCTGCGCGACGGTGAGCCGTATGGGCATATGCTCCGTCTGCGACTGACCGTCGTCCTCGAACGAGGATATAGCATACATTACTGGGTATCACTCGATGATGAATGAATCCAATGCCGAGCTCACGCTATGACGATACTTATGAGAACTGAGAGAGACCCAGTGGCAGCCTCAGATGGAGATTGATTGGCCGTTTCTCATCACGAGCGCCTGGCTGCCTATCGAGTAGCCTTCCTCGTTGCTAAGCTCGGCCATCGACATGAGCATGTCGGGGGCGCCGTGGCAGGGAAGGACGTAGTCGGGCGAGAGCGTGCGTATCATCTTGCGATGCTCCTCCCTGCTTGCGTGACCGGAGACGTGGAGGTTCTTTACGACGCGAACGTCTTGCATCTTGAGCTTGGTCTCAAGACGGTAGCGGGCGGCCATGTTGAGGGGGTTTGGCACGACGCTTGCGGAGAAGATGACGGTGTCATCCTTGCCCAACGTATAGGGGAGCTTCTTGTCCGTGATGCGTGAGAGGATGGCGTCCTGCTCCCCCTGTGAACCGGTAGCCAGGACGACATATTCGTCCTTTTTCTTGTTGATCTCCTTGAGCGTCGACTCGAGCGCATCACGCTTGCGTATCATCTGGACCGGTTTGTCGATAATGCCCATCTCGAGTGCCAATCCGTAGTACTTGCAAAGCGACTTGCCGACTAGTACCGGTTTTCGCCCGATACGCTCAGCCTCATCGATGATGGTGAGTATACGCTCCACCTGCGAGGAGAACGTCGATGTGACGATGCCCTTGTCAGAGTCCTCGATCATGCCCATGTAATCGCTCACCAGGGTGCGTGCGACCTTCTCTGAAGGCGTGATACCCTCGTTTTGCACGTTCGTGCTGTCGGTGATGAGGATCTTGATGTCAAGCTTTTTGAGCTCTGAGAACTTAAGGGGTTTTTGCAGTCGCTGGTGGTTGTCCAGCTTGTAGTCTCCTGTGAAGAATACATCGCCCTCGGGCGTCGAGACGACGACACACCCCGCTTGGGGTATGGAGTGCGTGACAGGCAGGATCCTGATATCGAACGGCCCGATGGTCACCGAAGAGTCCTGCACCTCGAAGAGGGGATTTGGCATCGGCTTCCTCTCCTCTTTGAGTATGGAGGCCACAAGCTTGAGCGGGTACGGTTTGCCCAGTATGGGACACTTGAAACGGCGGGCAAGGCGCGCGATGGCCCCAATATGGTCGAGGTGTCCGTGTGACACGACGACTCCCACCACCTTCTTTCGCTTTAATGGGGCTATGTCCGGGATCGCACCGATCCTGTTCAGCTCCTTCGTGGACGTGTCCTGGAGATTGGTATCCTCGCTGATCATGATGCGATCGAGGCGGATGCCCATGTCAAGTATGAGTACTTTCTTATCAACTTCGATGGCGGTCATGTTCTTTCCTACTTCCTCATAACCGCCCAATGCGTAAACTTTCATCTAATATCACCTTTTCGTGCCAGATATTCAACCGAGAATCCGCGTTCAAATAAATAATCTCGCGTCGTGCCACCCACGACCACCGGTGCGTTGCGGAGATCGTTGATGGAGGCTGCCCCCACAAGGAACATCGTGATCCTGAGTTCCTCGATGAGCGTTTCGACGTAGTGTCTCGCTTCGTCGTGCGGACGCTTATATACGGCTGAAAGGAATGGTTGAGCGATGCCGGCGCACGTGGCACCGAGCGCTACCGACTTCGCTATGTCTATGCCCGTTCGTACGCCGCCTGATGCGATCAGCGTATCGAACACTTCGATACATTCGACGATGGACGCGACCGTGGGAACGCCCCAGTCCCAGAACGAGCGGGCGATGTTTTTTCGCATCTCGTCAGTGGTCCTGTGGTATTCGACCGCTGCAAACGATGTTCCACCCACTCCAGCCACATCGATGCCGTCAAGGAACGAGATTCGCGAGGCCGCCTCGTAGGAGATGCCTGCGCCTGTCTCCTTCACGATCACCGGGATGGACAGCGCATCCTTTATCTCCCGCAGTCGGCCTATGCCGCCGGAAAAGTTCGTATCGCCTTCAGGCTGGAGCGCCTCCTGAAGGGGGTTGAGGTGCACAGCGAGCACGTCGGCACCGATGGACGACACCATATGCTCCACCTCATCGTCGCTCATCGTTATGAGCTGTGCTATGCCGACGTTCGAAAACAGCAGCACATCGGGGGCGTATGAACGAATCTCATACGTTGGCCTAAGCGATGACTCGGCATGCATCGCCCTCTGGCTCCCAACGGATATCGGAACGTTGTATGCGTGGGCAAGCTTGGCAAGCGATTTGTTGATCTTGCCCGTCAACTCAGATCCCCCCGTGAGGGCTGAGATCATCAGCGGCGCATCAATGCGCTTCCCAAATAATTCCACGCTCGTATCGATATCGGCATATGAGATCTCGGGAAGGGCGCTGTGGACGAGCGTGACGTCGTCAAACCCCGCCGGGGTCTTGCATGTCACATCGCTACCCATCGTATGGTAGATGTGTTCATCCTTTCGCTGTGGTATCTTCATAACGCCACCTAAACTTTCAAGTTCCAAATGGGGTCGCCGACGTAATGCACGTTCTTGACCGCCTTTCCCTCACTCATGGCCGCGATCGTCTCGCCATCATAAAGGGCGATGCCAATGGCCAGTGGTTTCCCATGGCGCTCATCGCCGACGATGACGAACATGTTCTCGGTAATGGACGCTGAGACGTCAACGATGCCGGGGCGCATGATGTCTGCGCCGTTCGTGACGAAGCGTATGGCGCCCATGTCGACGATCACCCTGTTGGCGAGCGTGCGGACGTCCAGGTCCAAGAAGAGATGAAGCGACGGTATGACCTGGTCCTTCCAAAGCAGGAACGATGGAGTGCCCTCGAATGTCACCACCGACACGTCCGTGTCGGTCTCGCACAACATATATCGTCCCTTCTCCGGCGGTACGGGTATCTCGTCATAGGCAGTGTCAAGCGAATTGAATAATTTCTTCACATCGCTTTTTGACATGTCATGGCGTCGCTTGATCTCCAATAGAATCACCGCGTATGCTACCCAATCGACATGTATATATAAAATTTTACCTATAAAAAGGAGAATGAGGGAGGTTTAGAGCCCTGCAAGGTCCCGAAGCTCGTCGGCGCGCGACGTGCTTTCCCATGTGAAGTCCGGATCGCTGCGGCCGAAGTGACCATATGCCGCTGTCTTCTTGTAGATCGGGCGTTTGAGATCGAGATAGTCGATGATGGCGCGCGGGCGCATGTCAAAGACCTCGCGGATCATGGAACACATCCTCTCAACTGGTACCTTGTTCGTGTCTCGGCAATCGATATATACTGAAACAGGGTCTGCCACGCCGATCGCGTAGGCAAGCTGCACCTCGCAGCTGTCGGCAAGCTCTGCTGCCACGATGTTCTTTGCGATGTGGCGCGCCATGTAGGATGCCGAACGGTCGACCTTGCTTGGATCCTTGCCAGAAAAACATCCTCCACCGTGGCTTCCCACGCCGCCGTACGTGTCGACTATGATCTTTCGGCCGGTCAATCCGCAGTCTGCGAGCGGTCCCCCGAGTACGAAGCGGCCGGTGGCGTTGATGTGGTAGTCTGTGTTCTTGAGAAGCTCTTTTGGCACGACAGGTTCGATGACATTCTCGATGATGCCCTTTCGTATCTCCTCGTTTGGCGCCTTAGAATCATGCTGTGCCGCGATGACGATCGTCGAGATACGGTCCGGAACGCCATTCTTGTAGATGACGCTTACCTGTGTCTTCCCGTCGGGACGCAGGAACGGGAGCTCGAGGTTCTTCCTCGTCTCTGAGAGGCGCTGTGCCAACTTGTGCGCAAGCGATATCGAGAGGGGCATGAGGCTCTCGGTCTCGTTGCACGCATAGCCGAACATGATGCCCTGGTCCCCGGCCCCCTGTTCTCGCTCGGCGGTCTGATTCACGCCCATGGCGATGTCGGGCGATTGCTCATCGATCGATGTAACGACGGCGCACGTCTGGTAGTCGAATCCCATTCGTGCATCAGTATATCCTATTCCTTTGATCGTGTTTCGAACGATACGGGGAATATCAACGTAAGCATCGGTGGTGATCTCGCCGGCAACAAACGCCATGCCGGTGGTGACGAGCGTCTCGCACGCAACACGTGATTGCGGATCCTTAGCGATGAGCGCATCGAGGACGCTGTCAGATATTTGGTCTGCAACCTTATCGGGATGTCCCTCGCACACAGACTCAGAAGTAAACACATATTCTGCCATAGTTACACCAGACCCTTTTTAATTAATAAATATCTTATGGTACGTACTATATCTTTGAGACCGTTCAAATCTTCCATTTCTTGTCCTCGATTACCATCTCGCCATCGAGATACATCGTGGGATTCATGATGAGCCCATCGAGGTGCGAAGGCGCTGAGACGGTACCCCCGAACGTGGAATTGTCGCCAAGGGCGATATGCACCGTACCCTTAATCTTCTCATCCTCAAGGGTGTTGCCTGAAAGCGTTGCGGCCGAATTGATGCCAATGCCAAGCTCGGCAATGTTTCGTGCCTCGGGGCCGAACTTCATGAGGGCCTCTTCAAGCTTCTTTGCATCCGGACCGCCCTCAAACGTCACTGCCAATCCGTCCTTGACGGTAATGACGATGGGGGACTGCACGATGCCCACCACATCGATCGACCCGTCGATGACGAGCGTCCCGTTGGCAGTGCCCTCCACGGGTGCGACGAACGCCTCGCCAGAGGGAATGTTGCCAAACGCGCCCTTGTGGGTAAAGACGCCGCCATCGGCGTTGCCGGGCCTGCCGGCGATGCTGAAGGAGAGGTCTGTGCCATTTTTCGAGACGATGCGCACCATCGATGACTTTGAAAGAAGGTCTGCCCACGTGTTCGCATACCGTTCGATCTCATTGAAGTCGGCCTTGGACATGCGTGCAAGCATCTCCCTCGTGACATGAGGCATCGACCCCACGCGTGCTCCGCGTGTGCATGCATCGCCACGTGCTTTGGTATGGGAAAGCGACATGACGGTGGGCATGAGTATGACATGGGCATGCTGCATGGCGGCGGCAATCGCAGGGGGCGGTTCCTCACCATGCGACGAACGTGGATTCATCGTCATGAGCAACGCCTCACGGCACAACGGTCGTGCCGTTTCAAACAGCGTCGCACCGATGTCGTGCAACTCGGTATCAGTCACTATCAAAACCGTCTCGTCCTCCTGCACCCCCATTGAGGTGGTGAGGATCCTCTTACAAGCCTCTTTGAGCATCATTTCCTCTCCTTGTTGTAAAGATGGATGGCGGCGCCAATGGCCGTGGCGTAATCCGCATGAGTTGGTATATGGAAGCGTACATCAAAAAGTTTGCCCACACCTTCAATGACATCTTTGACCTGCGGTATGCTGGTGAGCTTGCCCGTGAGGACGATGTCGCTAAACGAATTGGCGCGCGCTGCAAACATGGCCATGACACCGATCGTCTGGCATACGAGATTGATGAGGGCAAGCGCCTTGTCAGCATCGCTTGCATCATCGGCGACCTTTCCGAAGTTGGAAGCCGTTGCCGAGGCTGGCAGACCGTTGAGCGGACCCCCTGAGATGTCACCCACCGTTAGGTCGATCGTACCCAGGGAGCCGTGCTCTGCCTTTTTCGTGAGTATCGAGATAGTGGAGATGTTGAGAATGAGCTTTGAGAGGCCAAGCAGCGTGCCGCCCCCAACACCAGTACCGCCCCAGTGGGATATCGAGTCCCCGTCGACACGTACCAGCGCCGTGCCGGTGCCCATGCTTACCACGATTGCCTTGTCGATGCCAGAAAGGTAGGCTCCCGCGGTGCCGATCGATGTGAATTCGTCTACCTTGACGAGCGGTATGCCCAGGAGGCGGTCGCCAAGGTGACCCGTGCCCACACCTGTCGATGCAATGTACTCGACCTCGTCGAGTGAGGCGCCAAGCGTCTCCATCATCTTTCCGAGTGCCCCTGCCGCTGCAGTGACGGGATCGCCCGCCTCAACGGATATGAGCGCCTCTATCTTTCCGTCGCTAAGCGCGATGGCATCCGTCGTCGTGCCCCCTATATCTATGCCTATGATAATGATTACCACCTCCTGTTCCAGACCGTGTATATCAACACGAGCACGAAGGCCAGTCCGAATACGACGATCATGGCATGCGAGGCGGTGGTCATGGCAACGCCCATGACGAAGAGGGCGGCAGTGAGGAACCCTGCGATCCCTTCCCCGCCCATCAGCCCTGCCGAGACAAGGATGCCCGTGTGCTCATGGTCCGGTCCGCGATGACGAATGAAAAGACGTATGATGCCGCCGATGAAAAGGAGCAATGCAAGCGTGAGGCCAAGGAACATGCCGATGCCAAATGCCATGGCGGAAAAGGGCACGTCGCGCTTGAACGCGCGTACGATGGCCTCATAGATGAACGCGATGCCAAATCCTGCGTAGAACGCGTTAGGGTGGGCAAACCCGAAGATGCTTCCAGCCACAAGCTGAGCCTGAGGTGCCGGCATCTGTGCGGTGAAGAGGACGTCGGCGTATCCATTGAGCACGATGTTAAGTATGAACGGCGCTGCAATGCCAACGATGACGGCGCATATGAGGTCGACCTTCACGATGTCCTTGGGCTTCGTGCCGATGATGTAGGCAGACTTGTAGTCATGCCCGATGTCGCCAGCGACGGCCGCGGCGACTGCGACGAATGTCACGATGATAAACGCAGATATGTATGATAGTTCATACGAGATGGCAGAGTATGTCCCCAGCGCCACGAGTCCGACGATGATGCCGAACTGTTCAAGGGGGTCGATGTTCGTCTCGCCCGTCATGCGCGCAGCGATGGTCGTCATGACCCAGACGCCCGCAACGGCGATGATGGTGGCAAGTATCGGCACCCCTATGGCGATGAGCACCGCAAGGGATACCAAGGAGAAGAACGGGGAGAGCTTGAAGTACCAAGGTCCTTCCCACTTGAAAAGCGGTGCGAAGATGCGGCGCATACGGGGAAGCACATAGGCGACGAAAAATCCCACACCGCTGCCAAGCACGATGCCGAGACCGGCGTTTTGCACGAATGATATGGCATTGCTCCCCAACCAGTCCCGCATGACCAGAAGGGGGATGATGACGATCCAGCCAGCGACGGCACCGGTAAACCACGAGTTGATCGATATGCGTGGCCCGAGGATGTACCCGACGCCGACGCCAAGCGGCATCGCGGAAAACGTCAGGTAGATACCATACGTCGCAAGGCTCGTTGCGGTGATGCCCATGGGTATGTAAAGGTCGCGCGCAAGGGCGAACAGGCCTGCCATGAGCACGACGAACGCGATGAGCAGGGCGCCCCTGCCTCCGCGCATCTGCGCCTTGAGTATCTCTGCACCCGCCGCGCCGGAAGGATACGGTAGTTTCTCCTCATCGACGAACGTGCGTCGCAGGGGGATCGAGAGCAGTACGCCAAGCACACCCCCCGTCACACACACCGCTGCAAGAAGATAGGGGTCGAGCATCGATATCTCGACGTCCATGTAGTCCCGCAGGAAAAGGATACCGGGAATGGTGAACGAGACGGCAGACGCCATGAGACCACCGATCGTTCCGCCTGCCTGCGCAACGTTGACCTCGTGTTCGCTGGCAGGAGACGAACGGGAGACCAGCTTCAGTATGCCTGCGGAGACGATGACTGAAAATATAATTGGCCACGGCAGCGCACCGAGCCGTAATGCGATATAGATCGAAGTGGAAAGAAGAAACAAGGAGAGCGCGACTGCTAGCAGCACTGACCGTACGCCAAACCCGCTGCCGCCGCTCTCCTCGGGTGTCCTCATTCTAATCGCCTGTTCTTATTGTCAACGTACTTTTCGAGTGCCTTGAGCTGGAGCGTGTTAAGTTTGAGGCGTTGCAGGACCAGTTCGGTCAAAAGGCCCCTGTAGACCTCGAGCTTTTGCTTCTCGGTCGTGAGCTCCTTGAGCCGCTTGGTCGTCTTTGGCGATTTGAGGGTCTTGAGGGCCTCGGCGATCTTTTCCTCGCTGAGCCGGCCGCTCGGCACGATCTCCTCCGCCCATTTCTCGAGCGTATCAAGGTCGAAGTCCTTGCCCAGATACTCATAGATCTTGTTGTTGAGCGTCTCTCTAATGGAGAGCAGGATACGAGCGATATCCTCGTCGGCCGTGTGCTCATCCAGGGCCATCTTTTTCACTACGATCCAAGACCCGTGTTTAGCGGAAAAATTGATATGTTCCTGCATAACCATCACAACCCCACTTATTATGAGCGATTTAAATACTTTTCTAAAATGCGGGTAGTTCTTCTCGTCCATGAACGAAATAATCGACATTCAACGAAGAATATGAAGTGAAAAATAGTATTTACCGCCGCATCGGAAGAAAACATTTGAAGCATGAAATAGATTTTTCAACCATATTTTTCCTTTTTCAAAACGCGCTGAGATTGGTTGTTTTTTGTCGATGCAAAGGTTTAAATACGGTTTTATATAGGTAGACCTGGATTGACATGGACGGAATAGACCTGCTCGTACGCATAGCAGTCGCGTTTATCATCTGTTCGATCATAGGATTGCCCGCATTTCGCATCCGTGTGGTAAGCCTGTCGGGCCTGCTCTCAGGCTACATAATGGGCGTTGGCATCATCATCCTCGGCGGATGGGGGGCGTTTGCCATCATCTTGCTCTTCTTCATCCTGTCCGGACTTGCAACGAAGTTCCACTACGACAAGAAGAAGGCAAAGGGCATCGCCGAGGCAAAGGGCGGTGCGAGAGGGTATAAAAACGTCTTTGGCAACGGCCTGTTTGCGCTCATCGTGCTGTTCCTGGAACTCATCTACGGGGGAGGGGCGTTCATCGCTGCATACCTGGGCGCCGTCGCAGCTGCCACGGCCGACACCGCAGGTGGGGAGTTCGGGCGCCTCTCGAAGGCCGACCCCTGGCTCATCACGACATTCAGGCGTGTGCCTGCAGGGACCGATGGCGGCATCTCGCTCCTAGGAAAGGGGGCTGAGGTGGCAATTAGCCTCCTTATCGCGATCGTTGCCATTGCGGTCGGGCTGTCTGCCGCCGATCTGCCCGCATGGAAGATCATCATCACGACGACCATTGGCGGTGTCGTCGGCGCTACGGTCGATTCGTACCTCGGTGCTACGCTCGAGTCGAACGTGCGATGGTTCAGCAACAACTTCACCAACTTTTTTTGTACCGTGGCAGGCGCCGTTCTCGCATTTTTGCTTTTTTATTTGATATAACCCCCATATTAGAGAAATTATATAAATACGGGAGGATTACATCTATTTATGGACATCAATATCGATAGACCATTACGTGAAATACTCCAGATGTTGAGTCCATACTTTGGCAACGACTATGTGTTCGCCATCGTGCTTTTTATCGTGTTCTTGGGACTCGCCTTCGCGATATCCTACGCATACAAGATCGTTCTCCACCTCATTTACCGCCGATCTCCCGCAAACACTGATGCCAAGATCATCGATGAGACGCGCACTCCGGTCATCTACTTCGTCGTGCTTATCGGCATGAAGTCGGTAATCACTGCGCTGGGATGGAAGGGCGGAGTCGTTCAGGACATGCAAAACGTACTGAGCTCAATTCTTATCATCGTCTTTGCCTACATACTCATCAAGATATCAGACATCATCATAGAGGCGTGGGGGAGGATGTGGAAGCGAAGGACGCGTTCCAAGTACAAGGATACGGTCTTTCCGCTTATCCGAAAGTTATCGATGGTATTCATCGCCGCCGTTGCCGTCATCGTCATCCTCAGCGTATGGGGCATACAGATCGCACCGTTCCTTGCAGGACTTGGTATCGCCGGTATCGCCATAGGCCTCGCCATGCAGGACAGCCTCAGCGATCTCTTCTCCGGCGTGATGCTCATCCTCGATACGACCTACAAGGTGGGCGACAAGATACGGCTCGATACGGGAGAGGTGGGCATCGTTCATGAGATTACCATGCGCTCCACACGTGTCCAGACCTATGATGGCAATATCATCATCATTCCCAACAGCAACATGGCAAAGGCCAAGATCATCAACTATGCACAGCCAATATACATGGAACGCGGCGTGATACCCTTCGGCGTCATCTACGGAAGCAATGTGGAAAAGACAAAGGAGGTCGCAAAACGTGCCCTCGCATCGATGGACGGCATCCTTCAGGACCCCGAACCGACTGTCGACTTCCTCGAGCTTGCCGACTACTATCTCTCATTCCGTGGCACGTTCTGGGTGAGCGACTTCACCACTCGCTGGGACAAGGAGCGCGAGGCCGTCCAGCGCATCTATGAGGAGCTTAACAATGAAGGCATCGAATTCGCTTTCCCAACACGCACCCTGCACATGTTCCAGCATGAACTCAAGGAGAAGAAGTAGCCACCTTACGAGAGTGTAGATGACCATTTGGTAAAAAGTGAACTATGGTCCGTATACACAGACGCCTTTCATATGGGTCATATACTGTCCAGATGATAAACGAACAGGTGGCAGATATGGTTATGATTTTCAAACCACCGCTAAAAAGATAACACGAAAAATCTATCAATTTCTCGTGGGATTGTACAAAGAACAAATGAAAAAGAAAGGGGATTAGTCCCCTTCAAGTCGCCTTTGTGAGGGAAGACCGCCCTTGGCGCCCCCTGTTTTTCCGAATCCCATTTCCTTGGACGTTGAGGATTGGGGTATGCCACCTCGTTCAGGTTTTCGTGATTCGCCCTGGCGCGGCACGCGTGGCGAGACCTTGCGTTCACCGCCTTCTCCTGAACCGCCCTGGATGGGGGCGGCGGTGCCGTATTCCTCCTCTTCCTCGGATCCCTTCTGCCTGTGCGTGTAGGCATAGAGTATGATGGCGAAGAGTATGATCAGGGCAATCGCTCCAAGTATCCACTTCAGCCTGGAAGATGTGTCGGCCGTCTCTTTGACCGTCATTGTCTTCGACACGGTGTTCGTCTCGCCCGCCGTGACATCCTGGCTGACGGTGACCTCCTTGAACCCCTCCTTTTTCAACGTTATCTGATATGTCTTGGACTCGAGGTCCTCGATGAGGAGTATGCCGTCCTGATTGGTCACACCCACCTTCTCGCCGTCGATAAAGACCTCAACGAGCTGTATGGGATTACCCTCGTCATCGGAAAGCGATATCTGGATGCTTCCCGTCTCCGGTGGCGTCTCTTCAACGGTCATAAGCAATGTCACAGGGGTCGTCTCGCCTGCCGTCACCGTGGTGGTGACCTCTTCTTCGAGCTCGTAACCCTCTGCAGAGGCTGATACCGTATACGTCCCGCCCGGAAGCTGTGTCCCCACGATGCCCTGGGCGGCCATCTGAGAGAACACCTCGTTGTCCTGATTGTCAACGATCGTTACCGTGACATCCTCGACCGGTTGGCCGTCAGTCGTCCGTACAACGATATTGAGCGTCCCCTTGGGTTGCGTGAGCGGTATCATGCCAATGTTCCTGTCCTCGTTGGCGCCGATCTCGACAGGGTCGGTCGTCACATCCCCGTATCCTTCCTTTTGTATGCGCAGGTAGTACGATCCGGGAAGGATGTTGTCAAAAGTGAATCCTATGGCCGATGTCTCCTTTGCCCCGATGACGCTTTCGTCATCTGAACGGATCAGCATGACGCTTGCCCCTGTGATGATCTCGTCGGCGTCGTCGACGACGACCCCGCTAAGGGAGGACGTGATGTCAAGCGTGATGACGTTGTTGTATGCGTCTGCAAGCGACTGGGAGAGATTCGTCACCGAAACCCGCTGCGACGTGTATTCAGACGATGCGATTGAATACGTACCAGATGTGGGTACCTCGATGACGAGATTGGTCTGTGCAGTCCGGAGATTCTGCGGCATGATACCTGGTGGCACGCGAGGTAAAGTGACCGTCTGGTATGTTGTATCGTTGCGGTAGATGACTATCGACTGAGGTGTTGATGAGAAGTTGTCATTGTACTTCACGCGAGCGACGATGAGGTCCCTGCCCTCCGTATAGAGTAGCACCTGTACAGGGTCCATGTTGGCGGTCACCTGGAGCGTGCGCGAATATGCCGTGCCATCGCCAGAGTCCCAGCTGCTCTTCGTGACCTGCAGCGTATAGGTGCCGGTCTCGGAGCTAAGCGTCGCGTTTCCCGACGAGTTGGTCTGTTCGGTGTCAATGGTGTTCGGGCCTTGGACAAGCGATACTGTCGCATTGTCAACCGCACTTCCCGTGGCGCCCGCAAGGACTCGCACCTGGAAGTTGACCTGCTGTGCGGGAATGTCAATAGTAAAAGACCATACGTCCGACCAAGACCCTGTATTATTAGCCTTCACACGCCAATAATATGTGTCTTCAGACAGTTCAGAATCTGAGGGAACGGTATATGAGGTACCAGTTACCGTTTCTTCAACTGTTGTTGATGAAGTAAAAGAATTTGATGTCGAGTATTGCAGCGTGTATTCTGAAGCACCACTAACAGAACTCCATGAAAACGTAGGCGTAGTGTCTTCTAGAGTTGTCCCGTTACCAGGGGAGTTGAGGGTCGGAGCCGTAGGAAGAGAGGTATCGATCTCGAATGAACGTATTGAAGACCAGTCGCCTTCATTGCCTGCGGCATCGAATGCCACTACATGCCAGTAGTACTCCTCCCCGTCATCAAGGTCTGTCCCGATCGAGTGGGTCGTCGATGTGAGCTGGCCGGATGTGGGATATGTGTAAACGACGTTTGCGCCGACAAAGGAACCATCGACGTCAAGGTCTGATGCTGTCGCTATCTCGATCTTGTACGATTCTGCATCGCTTACCGACTGCCAAGAAAAGGTGGGCGACGTATCGCCGATGGTAGCGTTGTTGGCAGGAGAGGTAAGTGATGGGGTTCCCGGAGGCGTGGAGTCGACCGAGAAGCTTCGGACGGACGAGTAGACACCGGTGGTATTGTCCTCGCTGTCCACCGCGGACACGCGCCAGTAATATGTGTTGTCAGTGAACGAGACAGGGACCTCAAACGATGTCGTGCTCTCACCAGACACCACTTGCGAGTAAATGGGACTCGAGCTGATAGGTTGCTGGTCATCGATCTCGAGCAGATACCCGTATGCGCCCGATACCTCGCTCCATGAGAACGTTAAGGGGATGTCATCGCTGTTAAACGATGCTCCGTTGGCGGGACTCAGGAGTGTCGGTGATTCAAGATTGATCGTGAACGAGCGAGCACTCGACCAGTTTCCCTCATTTCCCGCGTTGTCCACCGCCTTCACACGCCAGTAATACGTGTTGTTCGCAAGCGAGAACGAAAATGTGTAGGATGTTGATGAGATGTCGGAAACAGTCGTCGTGTTGCTGGGCGTGAACGTCGATGAGGTCGAGTACTGCAGTGTGTATGAATCGATGCCCGTATTGTCCTCACCTTGCGGTTCATCCTGAACAGAGCTCCAAGTGAGGGTTGGAGGATTCACGATTACGTAGCTTCCGTCCGCTGGAGAGCTCAACGATGGGGTTTGAGGACCCTCAGCATCGCATATGGCCGTTCCCGGGGAGGTCGTACCCTCAATGAGTGTGTCCGTATTGTCATATGCCTCGACCCAGAAGTACCATGTCTGCCCAGAAACGAGGCCATCTTCAGGTATCGTGAACGTAACAGACGTGGTGGGTGCTGTCACGGTCTTTGAAGCAGTCCCGGGCTGGGAGTTCGTAGAGCTGCGATAGATATCATACGTAGCAGCCCCGCTCACCGATCCCCATGAGATCTCGATGTCGCCGTTCTGCAGTGAGACGGCATCAACGGTAATATCGGCAGCAACGGGCGCTACAGTGAACATGGCAACGCCTAACGAACCGACGAGCACGAAGAACAGAAAAATGCGAAAAAGACGTCTTGTGTCCATTTATTTCACCTTCTCGTTCTCCATCTCTTCAATCAACTTCTCAAGGAACTCTTGCCAGTTCTTCGCTCGTAGCTTTCCCTTCACTTCGATGGCCTTGAAGTAAAGCTCATCAGGGATGTTTTTGAATGTAATATTTTTCATCTAATAACACCTTTTCATAAAACGCTACCTTTATGAATAAGTCTTCTTTTCCTTTATATATCTTATTGTATAAAGCATTATCGGTATCATTTCGTGTTCTTCCTTCGCTCAATCTCTTCCTTGAGGAGCGCACTTATCTGACTGCCGTCGCCCTTGCCCTTCAGCGCCGCCATGGCCTTTCCCATGAGCGGCTTGAACGCCCCATCGCCACGTTGTTCGATGAGCTGTGCATTGTCCTCGGCGATTGAAGCCACAACGTCGCGCAGTTCATCGCTCGAAGCACGCTCGATGCCGAGGGCACGCGCGGCCTCCCTGGCGTCGGCCGATGTTGAGATCATTTGGCGCAGCACAGCCTCATAGCTCTCAAGCGGTATGTCCTCATGCGCCCCCATGAACGAGGCGATCAGAGCTTCCTCGTCGCTTGGATGTGTGAATCCCTCCTTTTTGAGCATCGTGAGCGTCTCCATGAGGCGAAGGAACTGCCCTGGGTTCATCCCGTGTTGCTCCTGCGATTCGATAAACGCCTCTTCGACGTCCCACTCGAGTATCTTTCGTGCGTTGTCCTCTGCGATGCCGTAATTCTCACACAGGCGATCGATACGTTCGGCAGGAAGTTCCGGAAGCGTTGAGCGCAGCCGCTCGAGCATCTCGTCCTCGACGACGATAGGATAAATGTCGGTCTCGGGATACATGCGGCTCTTGCCGGGAAGCGGACGCATGTACTGGGAGGTGCCGTCGGGCATGGGTCTCCTCGTCTCATGGGGGACCCCCTCGATAGCCAGGCGCGAGCGGCGTATGACCTCCTCGAGCGCACGCGAGGCCGTTGGCTGCTCTGCTGCAACGAGCACGAACGCGTCATCGTCGCCCCCTCCAAGCGAAGCGCGGACCGCTTTTACCTCCTCTGCGCTGATGCCATAGGCGGGAAGCTCGTCGCTGTGAAATATGCCCCGCACATACTTCTTGGCGTAATCGGCAAGCTCGGTCCCGAATCGCCTGCCCGGTTGGACCTCCATGCCGATGAGCCCTGCAAATCCCTCGAGCAGTATCCCGAAGACGTTGCCCTTGATGATCTTGCACGCGGTGTCCTCGAAGATCGATGAGAGGTCCTTGATGGCGGGGTCGCAGGTCCTAATTCCCCGCTCCTTGAGTTTACTGGCTATGTCGAGCAGTGCGAGTTGCCGTAGGCACTCGTTATGAACGTACTCAGAGATCATATTGAGTTCCTGGACACCCTTGATCTCCACCCGCGCTCCCCGCTCGATCGAAATGTTGACATCCTGGCGTATGGTGCCTATGCCACGCTTGAGCCTCCCCGTTGCCTTCATGACCTGGCCGAGATAGAGCGCGATGTCGCGCGTCTGCTGAGGATGGTGCATGGACGGGTCTGTTGCGATCTCGACAAGCGGCGTGCCCAGCCTGTCGATGTTCCAGATCTTCGTCTTGCCTGCCATCTCGATGAGGCGTGCCGCATCCTCCTCGAGACATATGGTGGGGATCAGCACATTGCCGAACTGGGAGTACGCCTCCCCGTTGAGCGCGACCATCGCCGTGCGTTGGAATCCGCTCACGTTCGAGCCGTCGATGACGATCTTGCGCATGAAGTGGATGACATCGACGATGTCGGCGTTGAGCATAAGTGATATCTGGAGCAGGGTTTTGACCGCGTCATCATCGGGGTCGTGAGGCGGCTCCTCGTCTGAGTAGACGAGGCAGTTCCCGTCGGTGGAGGCCTTGTAGAGATTCATCATTCCCTTCGTGAACTCCTCCTTGGCGGCAGGGTCGATCTCCCCCAGCTCGCTCATAGTAGGGCGCAGCTGGCGCTTGAATCCAAAGTTTTGCGAGTCGGAAAGCACGGAGGGGCACCTGCAAAACAGCTTGCCCGTATCGAGCTGTGCGTGTATCTCGAGCCCGACCCTCAGTCCTATAGAATCGTAGTCCATCAGTGGTCACCTGCAAACGTTGTATGCGTCGATGCGCGAGACGGATTCGAGCTCGCCTGCCACATCGCGCAGCATCTCGCTTCGCACGTCTTCATAATCGTTAGCGTGTCCCAGCACCCAGCTCAGCTTGCACCAGGCGGTCTCCGCAAGCATGTCGCCCAGGGGTATGACGCCCATTTCCTTGAGGATGCGCCCACCACGATAAACGTTCATGTTGACACGGCCATGGACGCATTGGCTCGTCATGCCGAACACGACGCCCTCTTCCACGCCCCTGCGTATCTCCTCGTGGAGCGTATGGGGGGTGTGCCCAAGGCCGCTGCCCTCGAGTATGATGCCGCGGTATCCCTTGTCAACGAGGTGCGCGACGATGTCTGAAGAGGTCGGATACGTCTTGACGAGCGCAACGTGTTCCTCGAGGTCTGTGTCAAGCGACAGGTCTTCCTTGGAGTTCGAATCCCTGCGATATGCAGACAGATATTCGATGGGCCCAGACCCCGGCACCTTGGCAAGCGGCCGCCCATTGATCGTTGCGAACGCATCCCTTCGCGAAGTATGGAACTTCCTCACGCGCGTGCCACGGTGGACATAGCAGTAGTCGTCGTTCATGTCGGCGTGCATGCAAACGGTGACCTCCCTGCAATCGGTGCCTGCGAAGTTCACGGCAGATATGAGATTGAGGGCTGCATCCGACGAGGGCCTGTCCGAGGAACGCTGCGCACCGACGAGTACGAGCGGATGAGGGATGTTTTTCAGCATGAACGAGAGCATCGAGGATGTGAAGTGCAACGTGTCGGTGCCGTGGGTAACGACGATGCCATCACACCCGCGCTCGTACTGCCGTACGACCTCTCGGCCGATGTCTTTCCAGTCGGAGAACGTGATGTCCTCGCTCACGATGGAGAGGATCTCCTTGCCCTCGATGTTGGCAATCCTTCCTAGCTCTGGGACAAGCTGCATGAGCTCTTCAGGGGAGAATGCGGGATAGACAGCTCCCGTCATGTAATCGATCTTGGACGCCACCGTCCCTCCCGTGCCGAGGATGGCAACGTCTGGCAAGTCCTCGTTGTAGGGGATATCAACTTCGGGCATGATCGCGTTGAACGAACGTCCCTTGGACAGAAGCTCTATCGAGACGTCGTCACGGCTGAACCCGACGTTATAACCATTGTCCAGTTTCACTGAAACGTAAGTTTCCTTGAGGGTCCCCTCAAGAGGCATCAATATGCCTTCATACACATTGGACCCATGCGTGATACGTACCCTATCTCCAACATTCACAATCATTCACCTGACCAAAAAAATGGGAAAAGTAAGACATGTACCACTTTCGATGGTCAATCTTTAAATGTTTTGTTTTTGTATCCCCCTACATTAAAATCATTGCATGAAACGACATGCTCATTGATAGACATCAGCTGGAGTAAGGTAACGTGGATAAAGAGGTCGAAGGTGTTTTCTTAGCTCATAACAAAGATGACAATGATCGACGAATCCACGACTGAGATCGAAATTATCGGCAAGCTTCGCCAAGCCAATGGGTCCCTCTTCGTTGATAATGGATAATATGGGGTGCTCGCATACATCGTAGGTTTGTACAATGGCAGTGATTTCGTCTTCTTTTGCGTTCCCTATTGAGATACCTGGACAAAGCGTGACATTTCCCCTGTGGTCTATCTCTATTGTGGAGGGATTATCAAAGCCACCTCCCATCCAGAAGGGTGGTGTGCAGATGCCATGAGGAACAGATTTGTCATCAAAATGGTCCTGTAAGCCAACTGCCCTTCCACACATCCTCAAGCGATAGGTGTTGATATCGATTCCTTCCGTGCCCCTTAATTCATTCAGCAATGCCTTCGTTTGCTTGTCAAAACGATTGCTTGAATCCTCATATTTCAAATAATAGCCATCGACCCACACCTTATCAAATCCAATATCTGTCGAAGCCATAATTGCATTTCTCACATGGGAGAATGGGATATGTTCTTGGTGGAACGCATCAACGCTAAATGTTATCTGATTCATTCCAACATCTTTGAGGTCTTTGAGTATTTTTTGTGCCCCCTTTGCCTCTCGTCCCCAAAATCCGTTGGTTATGACCCCCCTATGAGGTATTCCATTCTCCTTTGCACATCTGATCAACTCATTGGTAAGGTCTGGAACCATGAGCGGTTCACCACCAATTACGCTGAGCCACTCTATATCATGTTGCTTACATAATGCATGTATGTAGCATCTGCCGTCGGAGGCGTCCATGATACCCTTCCTGCGGATGCCACAATTATAGCTGCAGTGCATACAATGGGAATTACATGTGAAAGATACAAGGAGATCTACACCTTTAATGCCCATCTCTTTCAACTCCCGCTCTCGAACATTCTTTTTCAGTATTAGATATCTTATACGAAATTTATAATCATTCTCAGCTTATACGAGTGGTGGAATGCTCCATCGAGGCCGGAGTAATAATTAATCATGCCATTTTCTTGATCTATTTTGAGATAGAATAATACTATTATTTCATGCACACGGATTATTGTACAAGGCATGTATGGGGGTAGAACGTCTGTGCACGGATACTGTGACGCTCATTCGTGGGCACATAGCACACACAGCTGTTCGAAGAAGAGCTTTGTACATCCTGTGATGGTAACATTGTACCCATGTTCGATGAGCCGTGTAATGCTACGATGCGGGTCGCATAACGACGACTGCAGCAAATAGATGCGTCCACCCGGGGCAACCACATGATCTACCCCGTCGATGAATCTGTCTGTGAACGACCGACCACCCGCACCGCCGTCCCAGCACCGGTCGTAGTCGGTGGACTTGAACGATTCGGATGGGAGGTAGGGTGGATTGCATGCGATGACATCGAACTTGCCGGAGACGGCATCGAACATATCGCCCTGATGAAACGTTGCATGCATTCCGTTACGTCGTGCGTTCTCTCGCGAGAGTTCCACTGCATCCTCACTGATGTCAACACCAGTGACAAGTGCACCCCATGATGCCGCGCAAAGTGACACATAGCCGGTGCCGCATCCGACCTCGAGCATCCGCTCGCCGGATGATATGTCAATAGAACGTGCGAGCAAGCGCGTGTCCTCAGATACGGGATAGACCCCATCACGCTCTATAATGAGGGATGAAAACGAGGGAGGCGTACGCATCGTTGTGACAACGTCGTTACGCTTAAAAAAGCTATGTCGTCAAAGATCGATGACGATCGCCGTGGTGGTGTCGATGACGCCGTCGATCTTGTGAAGCTGTTGGATAACGGTCTTCGTGAGCTCTCCCAGATCCCTGGCTTGGATGCGCGTGATAACGTCATAGGGGCCCGTAACAGCATCGATGTACTTTACGCAGTCAAGCGACTTCAATTCCTCAACAACATCATGCACTTTTCCAATGCCAACCGTTACCAAAACATATGCTTCAACCATTATTCCACCACTATACACTTGTTTTAATACAATTTAAATCTTTCTTTGTTGATTCAATCCTTTCGTCGGTGAATGCAGCCGCCGACAACGACGAGCATTCAAAGGGCCCCGGCAAGGCGCCCGATGAGCTCGATGAGCAGCGCGACAGCACATACGATCACCCCAACGGCCTGCAGCGTGTTGTGGGAGGTGCCGTCCTCATAACGCATCCGGGCCCCGAACCATGGGAAGTGAAGATGGCGCCTTCCCACCAGCGGGTAGAGAAGGGGGGCGCCGGCCGAGGTGAACGAGTCGAGCAGAGCATGGGATGCGAGCCCAAGGGCCACAAAGAACGCACCCTCGAGGGATATAAGGCCGTAGAGGTTCGGTGTTGGAAGGATGGCAAGGACCGATATGAACAAAAAGGCAGCAAGGGGCACGAAAAGCGAATGGGTAAGTGGCGTTCGAAAGTGCTTTGAGAATATGTCTGGCACACAGGGTACGACTGCAAAAAACGACGTCAATACGAAGGCGTCCACCATCTCAAGCGGCCCTGTGCCCCCGATTACGGCCATACCAATCGCCGCTGCGATGAGTCCCCCTGCAAGATGCGACTTCCATTCCATGATATCACTTCAAGCGCTTCACGAGTACGTAAGCGTTCTCCCCGTCCTCGTAGTAGTTGCGAAGCACCTCGCGCCTGCGAAATCCCAATCGGTAGTAGAACCGTATCGCCTTCTTGTTGCCCTCGCGCACCTCGAGGCGAACGTATGAGAGGTTGCGTCCGATGAACACGTCGAGGATGTGGTCCATGAGCGTCTTTCCGACGCCGAGGTTGCGATATCCCTCACGCACACCTATCGAGATGATGTGTCCCTCGACATCATCGCTTATGCCGATCACATAACCGGCGATCGCATCGACCTCGGCCACGAGGAAGCTCTCGCGGAAGTTGGCATAGAGGAAGTTGATAAGCGATGGAGGGTAGGGATACTTAAAGCATTCGTATTCTATCTTCAAGACTTCATTGATGTCAGAGGGAGTTATTGGCCTCACGTTCATACTTGTCACGTTCTTGCATGCCGATCGAAAAAAAGCACGATGCGCTGATGATATACCTCACTTGACGGTGACGCACTTAAATACATTGCCATGGTGTTTTGTCAAAGGACAATATTTAAATCATACTGCTCCCACAATGATGTATGGACTCTGGAGGGCCACTTTCCGCGTTGAAAAATGCCGTGCGGACGGGATCGAGCGAGTTCATGCCGGCGCCCGTCCTGATTGAGGCGCCGCTCCCCGAAGGAATGGCGCAGGACGAACTGCGCGCGGCCCACGCAACGTTGTGCAAGAACGGGAAGGCCTACTTTCCCCTCTCGTTTCGAGACGGCGGCCAGATAACGGTCAGATTCGTCATTGACCACGGAACGCTGGAAATGCTTGAATTCAACGAAAATGCCGCAGGGGCGCCGGAGGGTGCACGATCGT
This sequence comes from archaeon, assembly GCA_004212155.1. Classification (GTDB taxonomy): domain Archaea; phylum Methanobacteriota_B; class Thermococci; order Methanofastidiosales; family NM3; genus NM3. The sequence goes on along the minus strand of RXIG01000001.1, from coordinate 86,558 downwards.
TTTTCACCCGGCTCGTGCCCGCCGCCAAGGCAGCAATGGGGGCAACACGCCAGGGGCGCGATGATAGTGGCGCGACAATCAGCTCCCTCGACCAGCTCGACGGCACATACCACGCCATAAACGATGTTCGGGCGCTCTCGTCGCTTATCGACACTGTGCCCGGCATCGATGACGCCCATGTGTCAGCGGTCGTACGCGAACGCATGCGCATGGCGCGCTCGATGCTGTGCTCGTTTGCCACGCTTTCCGCCAAAGGGAGGATCGACACATACGCGGTGGGGTTCCTCTACGGGTCGTTCGAGATCGGAACGCGTTACGGCATGCCCGTGCTGCCCAAACGCCCCGATGCATGGCAGGAGGCGCTCGGTCTCCCGGAGGGATTCGATGATGTTGCCGACCGCAGCTACCGCTACTATCTGTTTGACGCATATATTTCCCTTCTCTTCCCTGGAATGGGCCTTGAGATCCAGGAGGAGTTGTTCTCCGACTTCGAGACGTACATGTCTGCGATAGAGGACAAGACGTTCGGTGATACCGTATCCGAAACGGTGCTCGAACATCTGGACATGACACCAAAAGAGGTTAATGAACGGGTCGCGAAGCTCGAATCGCTCTACGGTTGACGCGTGCCAAGGTCCTCATCACGGAGAAGGTAATATATCGTGCGGCGCGGTATGCCAAGCTCCTTGGATATGCGCGTGATGGAGTGGCCAAGCTTTTGCAATTTTCTTATCTCGACCACGTCGTTTTCAGAATAGACGCGCGGACGACCGGCACCGCCACCCATCGGTTCTAGACTTATGCCGACCTTCTCGAGCGCGTGGCGCACCCTGTCGGAGGTAAGCTTGTAAAGCGACGGAGGGCAGTAAATCGTTGCAAGGTTTGGACCATTCTCGAGCAGCTCGACGACGATGTCGATGCAGGGGCGTAAGGTTATGTAGACCTCCGCGTCGGTGAATCCCTCACGTATATGGGCTATCATATCCTCCTTCCGTTTCGCCTTGAAGACCTTCATCGTTCTGCCTTTAGATAGTCAAGGAAATCCCTTGTTCGTTTACTGATAAGCTGTTTTCCCTCGACGATGCCAAGCGTGCGGAACCGTTCAAGGGCCCGAGATACTATGGAAAACGGCATATTAAACATTTCCGCCGTCCCCTGCTCATCGTTGCTGACGAGATAATAGGCTACCGCACCGATAACTGTCGTCTTCTCGTGTATCTTCAGGTCCTCGAGCTTGCCCTCAAGCTCCTCCTTCTTCTCTATGGACCGGGAGAACTTCCCAAAGAGGTGCAGCGGAGCATCGACGGAGATACCGGGAAATATCGATGTATACCGCTCACGCTCGTAACGGGACTTCTTCAGGTAGTAGTTGAGCAGGTCATGGATGAACTCGCCATACGAGAGCTGTGCATACCCGATGCCGACACACTTTCTCACGTACTTGTCGATGATGAGGCCGTCGTGATGGCGTGATGAACGCTCGGCCGCGTCGCTGCGCGGCGCCTTCTTGCTCAAAAGCGATTCGAACTCGCTGCCTAGGGGCACGGTCGGGATGGTGCGCGAAGATGCGGGACGCGACGGCCGTATCGGGCGTGTATGAGGGCGGTCTGCCTTGCCCTGCCCCAGCGCGCCCACGATCTTTCGGTAGGTATATCGGTCACGCTTTGGCAGATTCGAGAGCAAGAGCATGTACTCCCCGCGATACGGAAGGTATGGAAGGACGGACAGATTGTAGACGCCGTCCGGATTGCATCCGATCTCGCCCTCGGACGCATTTAGGAACGCTTGCTCGCCGGTGATGCGGCGTTTGCCATTGTGCACCTCGATGGCCTCGGTCGCGTGGGCGAGTGCGATGCGATGTGCGGCGAGCGAGTACTGTATCCTGTCAAAGGTGATCTTCTTCTTCGTCGCGGTCTGGCGGAAGAACGGGTCCTTCCACGAATCGCGTACGCCCTTGATGACATAGTACGGGTTGCGAAACCCGTAAAACTCCATCTCATCCTTGTACGAGCGAAGACGCTCGTAGTTGGTATGCAGCGATTCGAAGAAGTCGGGAAGCCCGCTGCAGGAGGAAGGGTATTCATACCGCACGTTGTCAAGGAATCCGTTGACCTCGCTTATCAAAGACATTGCCTACACGTCTATGGCCTTGATTATTGACGCAAGCATGTCGGGGTCGTTCTCTGCCAGCGTGCCGGTGACGATGATGTCGGCCCCTGCCGTCACGGCGGTGCGCGCCTGTTCGGGCGTCGTGATGCCTCCGCCCACGATGAGGGGCACATCGATGACGCGCTTTACGACGCCGATCATCTCGGCGGGCGCTGGTGCATCGGCCCCGGACCCTGCCTCAAGATAGACGAAGCGCATGCCCATGTACTGGCCTGCCAGCGCATATGTCGCTGCGATCGCAGGTTTGTTTCGCGGGAGGAGGTCGGCCTCACCGATGTATCCCACGGTCATCCCGGGCTCGGTGACGAGATATGCCATTGGGATCGGCTCGATCCCTGCTTGTTTGACGGGGATGGCGCCGAGAGCTTGCGATTTCGTGATGAAGTACGGGTTGCGTGAGTTGAGGATCGACATGAAGAAGATAGCGTCGGCATGCGGCGTGATCGCGGAGGCGCCGCCGGGAAACAGTATGACCGGCAACGACGTGGTAGCCTTTATCGCCTGCACGACCGCATCAAGGTTCGGTCCGGCAGCGTTGGTGGAGCCGCCGATCATGATCGCTGACGTGCCCGCCTCCTCCGCCTTCGTGACTATATTCCTTGCGCGCTCGGGAGTGACATCGTCAGGATCGAGCAACGTGAAGTGTAGCTTGCCGCGAGCAAGCATGTCCAATATCGACGTCTCAACGCGACCTGTCATGTAAGCACCTATTCAGAATTAAGAGAACAGTATAAAAATGTTGGTTGAAAAAATACGGGAATGAGGGAGGATTAGGCCCTCTTTTCCTTAGCCTTGTAGCGCAATGAGGATGAATTGCACTTTCTGCACTTCTTCGCCTTCCAACCGTTTCTCGCATTGCACTTCATACAAATTTTCGTCTTGAACAGTCTCAACTCGGCTATCTGTGATCTCATATTAGTCCCCCGTCATGTATTCGCGTTGGATCTCTACGACCTCGCTGCTATCATGTGCTTCGGAATAGCGCTCCAAGAGCTCACGATTAAGATCGATAAATGTTTTACCCCATTTGAATCTATCCATGATATTTAAAGCTTTTGGCTTCTCCCCAAGGATATAAAGAGCTGCTGCGACGGCCTCTGCGGTCGAGAGCTTGGTGGGCTTCCCGAAGTTTGTCGGATTGGCGGCGACGAGGTACGGGAGGCACCTGTCCTCCACGCGCGGTGAGATGCGCTTGAACAGCAGCGAGGCCGTCTCCCACGAACAGTCGAGCGCCGAGATGCCCTGATTGAGATGCTCCCTGTCAGCGGGCGAGAGCGCCTTTGCCGAGAACGGGTTGAGGTAGATCGATCCGTAGGGGATCGCATCGACCCGTTCGACGATCGCTGCAAGGCCGAACTTGCCCAATCGCCGGGCCGTGCACTTCTTGGGATGGCACTGACGCGCATGGTAAATGACGATCTTAACCATCGTTCCACATCTCTTTCGTGATGGTGAATACGAGCATCCCATATGGGTTGGACGCGCCTGTCGAGACAAGGCCGCATCGCTCATAGAGCCGCAATGCACGTTCGTTCGCCTCGTGGGGAAGTGCTATGATGTCTACGGCGCGTGTGTTCGTGAAGACGTGGTCGATGAGCTGCAGGAACGCATCGGTCGCATACCCCCTTCCCCAGTGGTCGGTGGCAAGCTTGATGTCGGCCAGGGCGCAGGGCCGCTTCACGTCCTTTGACCACGAACCGAATATGAACTCGCGCGGAAGCATGCCGTATGCGGTCTCTCCGATCGGTGTGTCGTCTGCGTAGATCATGAAGTGGCCCGTGTCCCCCTCGTGCTTGTCGCTGGTGCGTGCGTATCGCTCGTACCAGGCGTAGACGTCGATGCCTCCGGACGGGATACCAGTGTAGCACGTCACGTTGGGGTCCTTCCACAGTGAATCGAGAAAGGGCAGGTGTCGCTTTTCCAGTTCCACGAGTGTTGTCATCGGCTGTTCCATACCACTTCATCACATGGGATGACTTTAACGCTTTCGGTTTTTTATCAACGGTGTGCGAATATGACGCGCACGGGCTCCCCCTTTGTATCGACGCGCGCGAATCCGACCCGCTCGAACTGCACGATGTCGTCGACCTCACATGCTCCGAAGGCAGGCTCGGCGATGCCCGTGACGTAAGCAATGCTGTCCCTCTGGAGCTCCTTGTCGACATAGAGGGGGGATGGGACGGTCATCTCGATCGCAACCCCCCCTTCGGGGGCCCACTGGATCTTCTGGATCGAACGCAAGTCGACCTTCTCTTCGGTGACGCGAGCCGTGACGGTGTCGCCCGCTTCAAGGATATCGATGTTGCACAGGTCTTTGAGGCGGATCCTGTCAGCCGGGGCCAGGGCGGCGGCATCCTCCTTTGATATGAAAAGGGTGGTGCTCACTGGTATCGTGCGCGTTCCAAGGTCGGCGGTCGGATGGAGGGGCAGCGTGACCTCTCCGGGGGCGAGGCCCTCAATTTCGAGGCGCACCGGATCCTCAACGAAGAAGTACCGTTTCGCCACCGGATCTATGAGCTTTCGGTTGATCGACTCGACAAGCGACCAGTCGATCTCAGGCTCTGACGTCGAGAGCCCGATTTCCTTGGCGAGCTCGCCCACTGTTTCCGGCACGATGCCGCGCCTGTGCAGTGCGCGCAGCGTGACGAGTCGAGGGTCGTCATACCCGGAGACGACGCCCTCCTCGATCAGAGGGCGTATCAGGCGCTTGGACGTAGGAGATCCCCGGATGGTGAAGCGGGAGTACTGGAGCGTGACGGGGCTGCGCAGGCCAAGACGCCTACGGATGAAGTCCTGGAGCTCGATACGAAGCGCGAACTCGTTTGAGCGAAGCACATGGGTGATGCCAAGTATCGAATCCTCGATGGCACATGCGAAGTCGTAGACGGGCCAGACCGAGTAGCGGTCGCCGTGAATGGGGTGTGGGTGGTCGATGACGCGAAAGAGCGTGGGGTCGCGCATGGCCGTGTTCTGCGAGGCGACATCGCCGCGCAATCTCAGCACGGCCTCGCCCTCCCCGCGATCGAACATCGCAGCCCACATCGATGTGTTCTCTTCGATGTTCCTCTGACTGCAGGGACAGGCCTCGCCCTTGTAGCGCAGCGCAGACACGCGTTCTTGATCGCAGTCGCAAACATAGGCATCGCCCTGTTCCACGAGCTTCGTAGCATACTGGTAATAGACCTTCATGTCATCCGACATATTGTGCTCTCTCTCCCAGTCGAGCCCGAGCCAGCGCAGGTCTGAGCGTATGGCCTCATAGAACTCTGCCTTCTCTGCGCGGGGATTCGTGTCATCGAAGCGCAGTATGACCTTGCCATCATAGTGTCGCGCATAATAGTGGTTGAAGAAGAACGAGAGTCCGTGGCCGATGTGAGGGTATCCGTTCGGTTCGGGTGGAAGACGCGTGACGACCGCGCCGTCCTTCGCATCGGGCAAAGGGGGAAGCGAACGCTTTTCCTTCTTCTCTACCTCGAAAAACGAGGGATCGATGGAAACGAGCTCGTCGCGCTGGGCCGACTCGGAGAGTGCATTCACCTCGCCAACGATGCGTTCCACGTCGGGTATGACCTTCCGAGCGTGCGCACGAAGGTCGGGGCGGGAACCAAGGAGCTTGCTTATGACAGCCTTTTTCTCCGCACTGCCCCCATGCGAGACGGCATTCTTGAGCGCCAGTTCGCGTATATGGGTCTCGACATCATCTGACATGTGAAAATCTCACCGTGTGCCCACTTAAAAAGCTATCTAGATGTGAGAAGATAGATGCGCGCGCCGTCGTCGTAGAGGCATGAGAATCCCAGTTCACGCGAAAACGAGACTGAGCGCTCGACGTGGAGGTAGCGTACCCCTGCTTCAGAGGGCACACGGTAATCGGTGCTTCCGTGTAGCACGATCCCATAGAGCGCTTCACTCCGCTTGTCGTGATGAGGGGAGAACTCGGCATATTCATCGATGAGCACGGACGCCCCGTGATATGTCACGAGATGGCCCGCCGTCGTCATGACGGGCGATGCGGACATGCCGCCAAGATGGCCTGCAGCTTCTATGTCCGGCTGTGTATAAACGGGCGTGCGAGCAAGGCCGACAGAGAGGCCGAGTGCGAGGAAGAGGACAAGTGCCGCATAGAAGGCATTTCGGTCGCGCTCGAAGGCGCGCACGAGCCCATATGAAGCGGTGCCGCAAACAAAAAGGGCGCCGATGGCGCCTATCCGACTCGTTGCCACCTCCCTGGGCAGTAGTAGGGAGAGAACGACAGTCGCCATCGTCCCGATGAGCAGTGTGCGCCCCTTCAGCCCGCGAGGGCGGCCAAGAACGGCAAATGGCAGGTAGACCGCGATTGTCATGAACAGGGGCACAATGAACGAGGGGCGCGCATACTGGATCCGCGGCCCCTGCAACGCAACGAACGCACCGAGTGTCACCAAGGCCGCTATAGCAACGAATCGCACGCGCCTGTCGCGTCCGGAGACTGTCACGAGCGTACCAAGGTAGATCAACGCTGAGAACACATGCGTAAGCGAGAGGAACACCACCATGACGGCCGTTCGCAATGGGCGCCCATCGACGAACCATGCATAGAGCAGCGGCGCCACGGCGATCGCGAGCAGTTCAGGGATGAAGTAGGTGCGAGCGATGAGCGCGGGATGCAGCGCGAGCATGAACGTGCCGACGATGGCAACGTCGGCACGCTGTCTCAGCATATATGCGAACGTGCAGATGACCGATGTCGAGAGGAGCGGCGGCACGGTGCGCGCGAGTGTCTGGACGGAAAGCGGGATGATGTGCATGACGAGGTGGAACAGAGGAGGATATATCGTTGTCCTGCCGCCTGCGTAGAGGGCGTCGCGTATGAAAAAGTCCTCGATGATGCGCATATGGTAGTATGCATCCACGCCCATGATCGAGGAGTGTACGAGATATGGTTCGGCACGCACAAGAAAGGCGAGTGCAAGCACAGATGCGAATGCCGTCTTTTTGAGCATCTCAATCCTCCCAGACAGCATACAACGATGAGCGCGTCCCATCATATGTCTTGTTGAGGAGGTCGCTCCTGTCGAGAAGAACGTGGGAAGGATAGTCGAAGCGCTCCTTGCGCCCCACGAAGACGTGGTCGACACCGTACTTGTAGAGCACACTGAGCTTACCGCCGTAGAAATCATCGGTGTCGTTGGTCCGCTCCATGTAGTTGTACGAACCCGAATAATAGGCGCCCTTGATCGGCACTTCTGGCGACAGCGCGGCGCCGACAGGTGCGAAGAACCATCCTGTCATGACCTGCCCACCCTCTGCAGAACCCTTTGAGAGCCACTCGAACGCGGCGTCCTCGTCCGGATAGATGACAGGTGATATGGCGTGCATGTAGATGTATGGCGCGGCAAGCGAGACGAGCACGATGCCACCGACGCCCACGGCGGTGACGATGCGCCGTGAACGTACGACCTCGCTGATGCCGATGGCCGCAAGACCAGCGACCGGCAGCGCCATGAACTCGATGAAGCGCGATGGGAGCACCCAGAAGAGCGCAGAGGAGAACAAGAACGTAGCCACGAGCCACATGACGAGAAACGTGCCCCCCTCGTCCCTTCGCGTGAGCACGCCCCCGATGCCAAGGAAGGCGAGTCCCAGGTGAAGCGCCCCTAGCTTGCTGGGGATCATCTTCAAGGGGAGGGAATCACTCTCGGGTATGGTCGAATAGACGCCGTGGTCGAAGAGGTAGTAGAGCCAGTAGGATGGTATGAGCACCGCAACGGCGGAAAGTACGAGCACGGCGATGCCATAGCGCCTGAGCCCCTCCCTGTCACTTCGTGTCATGAACGCTATGAGCGCGATGTAGAGGCACAGCATCGTCACGGTCACGATCAGCGTGAGTCCGTGGGTGAGAATGACGACGGCAAGGCAGGCGCCGGCGAGCGCTGCGTATGCGAGGCGCCCTCGCATCCTGGCGCAGAATATGAACGAGGCGAGCATGAACAGTGTACCGATCGCCTGGGGGGAAGATATGATGCCGCGGTCGTAGGAGACCGGTATCGTCACGGCAAGGGCTGCGGCGAGCAACGAGACGTCCCGTTCGAACCACTGTCGCATGAGCAGGTAGAAGAGGCCGATTGTGGCGGGAAAGACCACGAGGGGCATGTAGCGTGCGATGGTCTGGACCGATACGCGGCCAACGATGGAAAGCGCTGCAAGGAGAATATGGAATCCTGGCGGATAGAGATGCGGCCGGCCCTGTGGGCCAAACGAACCCCAGTCCCACCACACGAGCCCATCCTTGAACGCCTCACCCAATCGTATATGGTACCATATGTCCCAGGAGAACGGCAGCTGATGGGAAACGACCGCCACCGCCATGAGCACGCATGCGAGGATGAGCACCGAACACAGTGCTATGAGCCATCCATGGGTACGCAGGTCCATGTGAAGACATGCACGCGCATGAATATAACATTTATCATTGCCATCTTTCAGGGGGGAAACGTTCCCTCATCACATCGAGCTCGCGGGCGAGGGCGTCGTCAAGGTCGACATCGAAGTGAGAAGCGAGTTGCAAAAGAAGCGAGAACGTCTGAGCGAACTCGCGCGACACGTCGGGGTTCGAGCGCTCGTGGCCCGCACCCTCCTTCTTGTAGCCCTCCTCGAAGAGTATCTCCTCGCCGATCTCGGATATCTCCTCCATGAGGTGCACATATACGAGCGAAGGGCGAAACTCGTCCCACGTGCGCTCCTTGCAGAATGCTTCTATCTTCCGTTGGGCATCACGTATCTCCATGGTATCACAAGATAGGATACGTGGTTCCGGGCATAAAAGGCTACCCCGCATCAGGGAGCGATAAAGGAATATATTTATTCCTAAAACCACACTTAAACAAAACAATTATAAATGCATGCTCCTTTCTAGGTGCCGATGAGGGAGTTAAGCGACATAAAACCAATACGAAAACGGTTGGGCATCACCCAGAAGGAGCTGGCAAAGCGAGCGGGCGTTTCCCAATCCGTCATCGCCAAGGTCGAACGTGACCAGCTCAATCTCAGTTTCGAGAAGGCAAAGCGTATTTTCGACACGCTTACCGAGATGGAGCAGACATCCTCGAAGAAGGTCGAGGACATCCTTACCACCGAGATCCATTACATTCATGCGGAGAGCAAGCTCCTCGAGGCATCCCAGGAGATGCATGAGAAGGGCTTCTCCCAGTTGCCAGTCGTGGGAAAGAAAGGCAACATCATCGGTTCGATCACCGACAAGATCATCACCTCCCTCATCCTCAACGACGTCAAGGGCTGGCAGAACAAGCTCGTGTCGGACCACATGGGCGATCCGTTCCCGACAGTCGACAAGCACATATCGCTTCGCGCGGTTGCACGGCTGCTTGAAGAACGCGACGCCGTGCTCGTCGAGGACCGGGGCGAGTACGTGGGCATCGTCACGAGGGACAATCTGTTGCGCGAGATCGAGTAGGTGGGACCATGTATGAGAAACTGCGCGGCGTACGAGACTTCTACCCCGAGGACCACATCGGACGACGGCATATGCATGATGCGCTCTATGCCACGGCCCGCTCGTACGGCTTCAAGGAGGTAACCACTCCCTCGATCGAACCGCTCGAGCTCATCACGAAGAAGTCAGGCGATGCGATCGTAAACGAGATCTACGCGTTCCAGGACAAGGGGGGCCGCGACATATGCCTCATCCCCGAGCTCACGCCAAGCATCGCACGGATGGTGATATCGCGCCAGAAGGAGCTCGTCAAGCCGGTGAAGTGGTGTTCTCTCTCGCGCCACTGGCGCTACGAGCGCCCTCAGCGCGGACGACAGCGCGAGTTCTACCAGTTCAACGTCGACATACTCGGTGTCCGCTCAAGCCGTGCCGACTTCGAGACGATCGCCTGCGGCATCGACTGCATGCTGTCACTCGGTCTCGACAACTTCAGATTCCACATCTCGGACAGGACGCTCATCGAACAGTTCTTTACGTCCCACGGCATCGATGCATCGCAGGCGTTCTCCATCGTCGACAAGCGCACCAAGGTCAATGAAGGCGAGTTCAGGGACATGCTCTCTGGGATCGGCGTGGGCGACGAGTGCTATGAGCAACTCGAGGGATTGCTCTCGCTCAACGGCCCCATTCACGAGACGCTGCCGGAAGTGAAGGAGACGCTCGGCGCATGCGGAGCCCACGCGGACGATGCGCTGACGACGCTCGAGGAGATCGGGTCGTTGCTGGAAAGCTACGGTATGGACGAGCACTGCACGCTCGACCTCTCCATCGTTCGCGGTCTGGCATACTACACCGACATGGTGTTCGAGGTTTTCGACAAGAGGCGCAGCATGCGCTCACTGTTCGGAGGAGGGCGCTACGACAACCTCATCGAGCTGCTGGGGGGCCAGCCGATGCCCGCCGTCGGGTTCGCCATCGGAATGCCGCTGCTCGAATTGCTCATGAGGGAGGAGGGCACGTGGCCGGAGCCGTCCTTCGGGCCCGACTACTTCGTCGTCACCATCGGCGATGTTGAACGCGAAGCGTTCAGCCTCATACGGGCGCTTCGCGCGAAAACCACCGTGGAGTACGACCTCTCGGGCAAGAATCTCTCGAATCAGATGAACCTTGCCAACAGCATCGGCGCACGACGCGTCATCATCGTTGGCGAGCGTGACGTGAAGTCGCACGTGTTCACGGTAAAGGACATGGAGACGGGAGACCAGCAGCAGGTCCCCATGGACGAATTCTATAAAACATTAAAAGAGTAAAAAAGGAAGAAAAGAGAGGATCTAGCACCAGCCGCGCAGGCGCATCGACTCGACGACACGGGCCACCGCAAGGACGTAGGCTGCAGTGCGCATGTCGATGTCCTTTTCCCCTGATGTGTCGTAGACTGCATGGAACGATTCGGTCATGATCCTGTCAAGTCGGTCTGCGACCTCCTTCTCGGTCCAGTAGAGCCCCGTCTGATTCTGTACCCATTCGAAGTACGACACCGTCACGCCTCCCGCGTTGCAGAGGAAGTCGGGTATGCTGAATATGCCACGCTTCTTGAAGATCGCATCCGCATCAGGCGTCACGGGACCGTTGGCGACCTCCGCCACGACCTTTGCCTTGATCTTGTCTGCGTTAGCTCCCGTTATCTGATTCTCGAGTGCCGCGGGGAGGAGGAAGTCGCACTCGAGCTCGAGCAGCTCATCGTTGGTGATATTTTTAGCCCCCTCGAAGTCGCGGACCGAGCGCGTCTTCTGCTTGAACTCGAACATCGCATCGGGATCGATGCCGTCCTTCTTGTAGACGCCGCCTTTCGAGTCGGATACGGCGATGATCGTGACGCCCATCTCGTTGAGAAGGCGGGCGGCGTGATGACCAGCATTGCCATATCCCTGTATAACTGCCGTACACTTCGAGAGGTCCATATCGAGTACACCGGCCGCCTCGCGTATGCAGTAGACGGCACCTTGTGCCGTGGCTGCGCCGCGGCCGACAGAACCCCCCACAGGTATCGGTTTGCCGGTGATGATCCCAGGCGCATTGTACTGGACGATCTTGGAGTACTCGTCCATCATCCAGGCCATGACCTGCGGTGTTGTGTAGACATCGGGCGCTGGAACGTCCTTGAGCGGACTGACAAACTGCGCGATGGCACGGATGTAGCCCCTCGAGAGCCGTTCAAGCTCTGATTCGGATAGTTCCTTGGGGTTGCATATGACGCCACCCTTTCCACCGCCGTAGGGGATGCCAACAACAGCGCATTTCCATGTCATCCAGCTGGCCAACGCCTTGACCGTGTCTATCGTCTCATCCGGATGGAACCTGATGCCGCCCTTGGTCGGACCCCTTGCATCATTATACTGAACCCTGAATCCCGTGAATGTCTTGGTGCTCCCGTCGTCCATACGCACTGGTATGCGGACCTCAAGCGTACGCATGGGTTCGCGAAGCATCTCCAGCACGTCGGGGTCAAGGCCCAAGACCTTAGCGGATTTCTCAAGCTGAGCTTGAGCTATTTTAAATGGATTTAACTCCTCGGCCACAATAATCACCCATCTATGTAGGTAGTCCTACCATCTCATATCATCTTATTAAGCCTTTCGGTATCATAATTTAGATATTTTACCTGAAAAAAAGTAATATAAGTATTATTTTTCATTAAAATAATAAAAAATAGGAATTTGATTCAAAAATGCGTCATTGTACGACAACGCTAGGGGTGCCTTGGAAAGAAGGGAACTGCCGCACATGATGTTGAAATGCATGATAGCACGCGCTGGTAAAAACGGATGTTTTACAGTATTGCCTGAAGCAAGCGATGCGCAAACACGTTTAAAAGAGTATGGAGGAATATTGGAATGGATACACAGACACGTGAAAGAAATGAGTGCAATTGTGTTCTTTTCATTTGAATTTTATGTTTTATGCGTGCCTAATGTTCAAAGCCTTCCTTTTCGATAACTTTTTATATAGAAAATCGAATGCACAACTCACTCCCTTAAGGGGAAAAAAGGCGGGGTTGCCGAGTTTGGTCAAAGGCGATGGACTCAAGATCCAGGCCCGAAACGGGACGCAAAAATCGCCTTGCAAGGGGTGTGATGGGAAATCCATTCCTGTAGAGGTTCAGGGGTTCAAATCCCTTCCCCGCCACCATGCCCCCGATCCTACCGGCTCTTCTTGTACGATTCGAACCGGTCCCAGTATGCCTGCAACCCGGGATCCTCTGGCCGCTCCATTGCTATGTGGTGTGGCGTTGGCTTGCCCTTGTCATCGACCGTGACGAACGTGACCGCTGTCTCAAGTATCGCCTGGTCCTCATAACGGGAACAGTGTATGCGGCCCACGACCGTGATGCTCGTCGTGCCCACGTGAGCAACGAACGACTCGATGTCGACGACGTCCCCATTCTCTATCGGCCGCTTGAACTGCAGACCCTGTATGTTGACACATACCACGTTGTCGGTACGTTTGTTCTTCTTGGCAGCAGCGATGAAACATGCCTCCACCATCCATTTCGCCGTCTCTCCGGCAAAGAGCGTCCCATGGTGGTTGAGGTCTGCAACGCGTATCAATCGGGAAACCCATGTGAACTCCATAGCATTCTCCTCATTGTCTGAGAGCGGAATGGCACAATATAAACCTATTGGACATGCGTCAGGGGCGTTAAAATTATAATACTTGCATACATATCATAATAACAGGGGATGGAGAGAAGATGAGCTACAACAAGGACAAGGCGCTCAGTTACATCATGGAGAACGGCAACGTGCTCGACACGTACAAGATGGAGTTCATGCTGGGCCTGGGGAGGGACGACCGGGTCCCACTCGATTTCTTCACGTCACATCAAAACGATGATGGCGGATTCGCGTTCAAGATGGAGAAGGGCAATCCCTCTTCCGTCGCCACGACGCTGTCAATGCTTGAGTGGTACAACGAGCTCGAGATCACCTACACGGGTTCATACAAGCGATGTGTCCGATTCTTGCTCGAACACCAAGAGCAGGGGGTATGGGATGAGCCTGACGATATCGCAAGCCTCCATCCTGAGGAGTTGTACATCCCGCATGCTCTGTCCACGAAGCTCTGGCTCACGGCACAGACGGCAAACGACCTGCTCTTCTACGAGAAGGAGGAGTACGCAGCCCAGAAGGCGCTTCGTTTCATGCACCAGCACAAACGCGACGACGGCACGTTCAAGGGGTATTCCATCACCAACTGGATCATGATGTCGCTGTATGCGCAGCTTGGTATGAGCGAGGCGGCCCAGAATCTGCTTCCCTACGTACGCACACACATCGAAAAGGACACCAAGCTCATCATATGGGCGCTTGACTGTCTCTGGAAGGCGAAGATGGAAAACGTGCTTGCCGGCGAGCTGCTCGACCTCCTCGAATCGAAGCAGACAAGCGAAGGCTGCTGGACGACGGCAGACGGCAAGGGATGCTATCCTCTCATCACCGTCGAGGCACTTCGGGCCCTCAAGCGATGGGGACGCACGTAGGAAGCCCTACAACAACGTTTATATATGCGCCCACCATCATCCCACACAGGTGAAGACAATGGCAATCGTTGTGAACAAGGAACAATGTTGTACCTATACGGGCACATGTAACTGTACAGGGTGCCAATGCGAGAAGTCACAGGCACAATGTTGTAGCACGAAACCATGCGTCGAAGCATGCCCCACCGATGCGATAAAGGACATAAACGGCATCATGATCGACCAGGACCTGTGCGACGAGTGCGGGCTGTGCATCGATGCATGTGAAAACGGCGCGCTCGAGATGAACTGACGCGCACTACTTCTTAAATGTCAGCAGCGCGGCCCCTCCGATGAGCAGTGCTGCACCGACTATTTGTTCCAGTGTGATCGCTTCCCCTAGAAGCAATACCGCAAACAACGCCGAGAAGACGGCGCCTGCCGTGAAGAATAGTGCAGCGATGTTCGGACCGGCCATATATATGCCGCGGTAGAACGTCAGGACGAAACTGGCGTAGAAGACGGCCGCGAGTATGATGAGCGACCACTGCTGTGCGTTGATAATGGTGAAGTCCCCGTATATGAAAGGCACGAGGAACGCACTGAGGAAAATGGCCCCAAAGAAGAATCTCCCCCATGTGACGATGTCGGCGGGAACCGTCTTCATCGACCATTTCGCAAACGCATTGGTGAATCCAAGTCCCAACGCTGCTAAAACGACGAATATGTCACCGAACATTGGTGCGGTAAGCCTCCCTCCGGTGGATATCAGGAACGCGCCCCCCAGCATCAGGACGGCGACGAGGCCTATGATGCGTCCCACCTGCTCCCTGACGATGACGTAGGCGAAGGGAAAGGTGAAGAGGAAGGTAAGACGGATGAGGAACCCGGCGTTGACAGCAGACGTGTTCTTTTGCCCCACGAATAGGAGCACGATGACGATGGCCTCTGCCACAAGGCCGACTATGGCGACGTTTCGCACGTCAGCACGGTTGAGCTTGGCAAGTTCAAAACGCGACCGTATGAAGAATGGGAGAGTAAAGAGCATGCAAAAGAACGTGCGGAGGAACGAGAACGTGAGCGGTGAGAGCCCCTCATTGAGGCCTTCCTTAACCGTGATGATGTTGAGGCCGTATATGGCCGAAGCGAACACCAGGAGCGCTATCGCACGCTTTTCCATTCCCCTACATCGAGTATGTCCTTTAAATCAATTACGTTCTCGATGATGTGCGTCGCTTCCAGATATATCTCTGGGTGCTTTTCATGGCCGTCCTGAAGCACCAGCACGGAAGCATCCGCCTCCCTGAACGCCGCACGATCGTTGGAATCGTTGCCTACCATGACCACGCGGTCGTAATGCTGCTTGAGCGTTCGCACAGCATGCGCCTTCTTCTCCTCGGTCTGGAAGCAAAAGACGTTCTCTGAGGGAACGCCGAGACGGTGCGTGAACTCGCGCATGCCCTCGTACGAGTCGCCTGTGGCAAAGAATATGTCCCATCCGCTCTTTGAAAGATAGGAAAAAAGGTCGGTGACGCCGGGGAAGAGCCTGCCGCCGGTGCTGAGCACATAGCGCGGCGCCTTGTGAGCTACATCGTAGATGACGCCGTTGTTCGTGTAGACGCCCCCTATCTCGTCCTCGATCGTTTTGAGCGTGCGCCTGAAGCACTTCAACGTGATCGTGTCGCAGTGCGAGAGCGCGTCAGAGAGTGAAAAGGGCGCAGGATTGTTCGTGTAGACACACCGGAGCCAGAGGGCGTGCCTCTTGCAGAACTCCAAAAAATTCATCTCATCGTCCGAGGCGAGGAGGCGCTCGCCCTCGCTGTTCTCGAGGATGAGCAGCGCGCCGTGTACCATCCTGTCCACGAGCGCTGTCGATGAGACATTGACCATCATCTCGTGTGTGGCGACATCGCAGGCCACGCGGAGCGTGTCGACGACGGTGCCCGACTTGTCAAAGACGATCGCGTTCATTGTTCTCTATCGTTTGCAATGCTCCCCTGACCTTAAAAACTATTTCATCAAGCTTGGACTGGTCGACAGACACGCCGCGCGTCACGCCGGTCACGATGTCCAGGAGCTCCCCCTTCGTCGCTTCCTCTGCGGGACGCACCACGCGCGTCTTGACGCCGACGCGTGCGAAGTCCTCGAAGTCGACAGGGACCTGGCACACCACGATGGCAGGGATGTTGACGCGCGAAAGTATGAATCGCGCCTTGTAAATGAGGTGATTTTTCACATTGCCGTGGTGGATAAGTGCGAGCTTGAAGAAGCGCATCTTCTCGATCTCCTCGTCCTCAAGGCCAAATCGCGCGCCCATCTTGCCGAACGGGCAGTCGCCTGGCACGCCCGTGCCGGCGTTGAGAACGAGAACGGATGTGTCGATCTCCTCCTCTCGGAGCGCATACGTGATCTCGCAGACGGGCTTGGTGATGTGCCTGCGGCCCGGAGACATGGCAACGGCGACGACATCGCCGCCGCACATGGCGATCGTGCCCCGTTGTGCCATCCCGCCACCAAGGCCCATGCCCATGGCAGCGCGGCAGTTCACTACATGCGTCTTGCGTTCCATCAGGCGAGCACCTTTTTATCATCGTTGGCGTTTCGCCGGATCGCCTCGGTGATCTCCTCGGGCGAGCCGGTGCTTGTGATCTTGCCGTCCTCCATAGACGAGACGCGGTCACAGACCTCGAGCGCGAACTCCATATTATGGGTAACGATGACAAACGTCTCCTCTAGATTCTTACGTGCGCTCTTGATGGCGAGCGCCACCTTGTTTCGTGTGATGGGGTCCATCGTGCCCGACGGCTCGTCGAGGATGACAACGCTTGGTTCGCGTATGAGCACCTGGCAGAGCGCGATACGGTGGCGTTCCCCCACAGAGAGCTCGCCGGGGTACTTGTCGAGGATGCGCTTTGCCTTTTCGTCCTCAAAGCCTATGGAGGTGAGCACCTGCATGGCCTTGATGCGCGCCAGTTCCTTCGGGAGCGTGATGCCGATCGAGTCGGTGAGGTTCTCGAAGACAGAACGGGAAGGATAGAGCGAATATTCCTGGTGAAGGAAGCCGATGTGACGCTTTGCGCGGCCGCGGTCGAGGAACCCTGGTATTGTCATGTCTATCCACTCATCGCCTATGCGCACGTTGATCTCTCCCTCGGTCGGCTCCGTGACCCCGCCGATGAGCCGCGAGAGCGTCGTCTTGCCGGCTCCGCTTGTGCCGAGCAAGCCGTAGATCTCGTTCTCATACACTTCAAGCGACACGTCGTCGACGGCCTTTACCAATCCCCTCATGATGGAGTAGAAGTATTTCTTGACGTTCTTGGCGATGATCTTGGTGTCGTTTTTGCCCTCGTACTCGTCCTCCTCCACGCTGGGCATGTCCTTGAGGAACTCTGAAACAAGTTTGGAAGGGGCGCCCATGTCTTTCTCCCTGCCGTCCTCGAGCCAAAGCACGACGTCTGATATTTCCTCGATGACGGACGGATTGTGGGATGTTATGATAATGGGCATGCCCGTTTTCTCGGTAACGTCCTTGAGTACGTTGAGCACGACTGCCGCCGTACGGGGATCGAGCGTGCCCGTCGGTTCGTCAGCGAGGAGGATGAGGGGTTCCATCGCAAGCTGGCGTGCAAGAACGATGCGCTGCTTCTCACCGCCCGACAGGTCCTTTGCGATGTGGAGCATCCTGTGCCCCATGCGCACCATATCGAGCAACTCGCTAACGCGCTTGATGCGTTTTTGCTCGGGATAGTAGTGCTCCTCGAGCACTCTAAGTATGTTCTCATAGACGCTAAGCTCACCAAAGAGTGCAAACGTCCTCTGAAGCATGATGGATATCAGGGCCTTTACCTTTTTCCTCTCCTGTGGTCCGAGCGCCCACAGGTCGTATGACGTGAGCTCAAACTCACCTCCGCATTCGCATGCGGTGCCGATTTTGTCCGGCATGACGTGGGTACCGCACTTTGTGCAATGCCCAAAATTATAGATGATCGTGCCGGCGTCAGGACGATATTCATCTGTTCCGCGAAGTGCGTGTATGAGGACCGACTTTCCGTCCCCACTCTTACCTATGATGCCCATGACCTGCCCTGGTTCGAGTTCGAAACTGACATCTTCGAGTACTGTGTTGCCATTGAATGACTTTGTAACGCCTCTTACTGAAAGAAGACTATGCTGCACGAGTTTTTCCCCCTCGTTTTTTCGTTTCTCAGATATTGTAACTTATAAAACTATTCCCAAACCTTTTTAAACAAATTAGGATAACCTAATTTTGTGACCAAACGACTCTCAGACATATCCACGGATGTAGAGGTAACGATACGCTCGATCGAGGGTGGCGTGGGCATTCGTCAGCGTCTATGCGAGCTTGGGCTCCATCCTGGGGAGCGGGTACGCATAGAGAAGTCCGGCATCTTCGGAGGCCCCCTCATGCTCAGGGTGGGCGAGCATCACATCGCCATCGGAAGAGGCCTGGCAAAGAAGATCATCATCGAATAGCGCGTTTGGCCGCCCAATTCTTTGAAAAGCCCTTTGAAAAGAAAAGTTTTTAAATGAAACACTAACATTTAGGGTTACCTAAAAAAAGTGGATGTGTTCGTGGCATCGCACAAGCGCGTGACACCGCATAGTCCATCAAGGAACTGTTATTAATAATAAAATATAGTATAATAAACTCATATGTCAAAGCACGAGACGAGGGCGTAACATGATAATAGCGATGGCAGGACAGCCAAACAGCGGCAAGAGCACGATATTCAATCATGTGGCAGGATACAAGACCATCACTGCCAACTTTCCGGGCAAGACGGTGGAGTATACAGAGAGCAAGATCACGATAAACGGAGAGGTCCACACCATAGTCGACCTTCCGGGGACGTATTCGCTCACATCGCTTGACCCTGCCGAGCTTGAGACGCGAAAATACCTCCTGAGACGCGAGTCGGACGTCACCGTCAACGTCATCGACGCATCGCTGCTTGCCCGAAGCCTCGAGCTCACCATCCAGCTCAACGAGCTGCAGGTGCCCCATATAGTATCCCTCAACATGATCGACGAGGCTCGCAAGAAGAGGATTGTCATAGACAACGACGCGCTCTCGCGTGAACTTGGTGTTCCGGTGGTCGAGTCGATCGCCAACAAGGGCGTCGGCATCAACGAGGTGCTCAGGACCGCGGTCGAGGAAGGGCGTCGCAAACAGCCGCCGCCCCAGCTCGCCTACTCGAAACATGTCGAGGACAAAATATCGGCACTGATACCCTCAATACAGCACTATGCGCGGCAGCACAACCTGCCGGAACGCCTGTTTGCCATCAAGCTCCTCGAGCAGGACGAGTATTATGACACACTGATAGACGACGATCGTATCAGAAGTGAGATAGCGGGGCTGAGGGACTCGCTTGAACGCGACCACGGCCAGCCCTCCGATATCGTCATATCGTCAGAACGGCACGCGATGGCGCTCAATCTCTTCGAACGTGTCGCAAAAGTGAGCAAGAGCGAGCGAACGACGTCACAGAAGATCGACGACTTGCTCATGCATCCCGTCGTAGGCTACATCGCCCTTGGCGCCATCCTGCTAGGATTTTTCAATCTCGTCTTCTCGGTGGGCACGATGATAGAGGAACCGTTGCTTTCCTTCTTCTCCACAGGCATCAAGCCACACATCGTTGGGCTGGTGCCCGAAGGGCTTGCCACAACGCTCCTATCGGGCGTCGTCGACGGTATCGCCGGCGGCATCGGCATCGTGCTCCCTTACCTCGTCCCGTTCCTCATCGGGCTCTCGCTGCTCGAGGACGTCGGCTATCTTCCGCGCATCGCGTTTCTCGTCGACACGTTCCTCCACAAGATAGGCCTCCATGGCAAGTCGATACTCCCGCTCATTTTGGGATACGGCTGCAGTGTGCCCGCCATCATGGGGGCGCGCATCCTCGAGTCCCATCGCGACCGCTTCATCGTCATCACCCTGACAGCCATGGTGCCGTGCGCTGCCAGAATAACGGTGATCCTCGCCCTCGTGGGCTTCTACCTCGGCGCGAACTGGGCACTGTTCGTCTTCATCATCAACATAGCCGTGCTCGCCATAGTGGGGTACATCCTCTCACGGCTGATGCCTGAGAGGGCGCCGGGCATGATGCTTGAGATACCAAAGTACCACCTCCCATCGGCAAAGGTCGTCCTCTTCAAGACATGGTTCCGGGTCAAGGAGTTCATCGTCGTGGCATGGACCATCATCATCGTGGGCTCCGTTGCACTCTCGCTGCTCGAACATTACGACATCGTCACATACATCAACATGGCGTTCTCCCCGATCACCCTGCTCCTCGGGCTGCCCATTGCGGTCGGTACGACGCTCATCTTCGGCATCCTTCGCAAGGAACTTGCCATGATCATGCTCTTCCAGGCGCTCGGCACGGAAAACGTGATATCGGTCCTTTCGAAGACCCAGATAATGACGTTTACGATGTTTATCATCTTCTACGTTCCATGTATCGCTGCCATCGGCGTCATGGTACGCGAGCTTGGCAGGCGCGATACGGTGTTTGCCATCGCAATAGGATTCATCGTCGCCATCGTCGTCGGTCTCATAGTGCGCCTTGTGGGGCTCGTAGTCTGATGGCACATGCCCATGGGCTCCGATGACCCGAGACCTGAAAAAATGCCTTTTTGCAGAAGATGCTATCAACGAATGACGACAGGTTTTTGTTCAAAAAGGGTCACTTTTTTATAGCACCGAGACACTACGTTGAGAAGCATCGCCGATGTGACAGCAAAAATATAGGTCTCACGGCACAAGGACTCCTTTGAAGGGCAAAGGACGATGCTGGGTGCAAAAAACCAACGAATGACGAAATGTTTAAAAAGAAATGGAAAAGATGTAACGAAGGTGACACCATGGATTCTGACAGTCCTTCCGTCCCCAATGATGGTCAACGCTCATTCTTTCAAAGAAATATCAAGCTCATAGGTATCATCGCTGCCCTTGTTATAGTGATAGCATCGCTCTCAATCTTTTATTCCCAAGATGAGGAGATCACTGCCGAGTTTGCCCGCGAGAATGCACTAAAGCCCGGTCCCGACCAGTCGCTCGAGCACTGGTACATTGCATACATGACCGAGTCTCGAGTCTACAACTTCGAGGTGGTAAGCCAGCTTGGAGAGAACATGTACGAGATTCGAGGAAGTGACGA
Source organism: archaeon (assembly GCA_004212155.1). Classification (GTDB taxonomy): domain Archaea; phylum Methanobacteriota_B; class Thermococci; order Methanofastidiosales; family NM3; genus NM3. The sequence goes on along the minus strand of RXIG01000001.1, from coordinate 65,254 downwards.
CAAGCTCTATGAGCTGACGTTCTATCAAGAGGAAGAAAACGGTGCCATGCAATGGTACGCACAGTTCGAGGGAGAGAACGTCTCGTCGTCCCCCGAAGAGATAGTGCTCTTTTTCAACCTCTTCAGCTATATCGACACGGGGCCGTTCACGGCCATCCCCGAGACAGCGGGGTACAAATACATCAACGACATCTACCTGCTCTTCGACGCATGGGAGAATGAAGGGGTAGAGAACCAGCAACTCGCCTACGGCATGTCCGAGATCTCCAAGGCTGTCGCGATGCGCCTTACCAACAACGAGATCGATATAGACCACATGAAGGTCGGCGAGATAGAGGACGAGCACTTCATCAAGATGTACAAAGGGGAGATAGCGACTCCGACCAATCCGGTGATATACCTCATGACGGAGCCAGGCGGCGCGGACAAACCGCGCGTCATCATCCCCTATGACGGGCTCATCATCATCGAGATACCAAACTACCAGAACATCCCTAATCTCTGTCGCGCAGTTGCGAACTTCATCACGCCTTCAGGAGGGGGCAGCAGCGGAGGGAACGCATGAGAAGGATAAACGTCATCGACCTGCTCGTTGTCATCATCCTTCTTCTTTCCGCCTATTCTTTTCTTACCCACGACCAACCGATTCAGGACCAGGTCGACGAATATACCTACACTGGCTCGCAGATCTACAAGGCCACGCGCTACATGGACTATCTCGACTCGAAGGGATTCCTCTACGACACCTATGTCGAGGGTTACTGGTGGGCAGACTACCTGAAGTTCGAGGAGACCGGGTATGTCGTCGACACGGGCGAGGGATCGTTCTCACTGCTCCTGCCCGACGGACAGGTGGTGACCGTCGGCGGGAGGATGAGCTACAAGGAGCAGGTCGGGGCAAACGAGGTCCGCCTCATCATCAGGACCAAGTCGACGGTCAACTACCGCATGTACGCTGCCACATATGCATCGTTTGAAGCATGGCACACGACCGTTGGCGAGACGGCGTCGTTCCTTGAGGAGTTCGCCATAGACGACATCGCCATCACGGGTTCCATCACGTTCGACAGCGACATCACACCTTCCGCAGTTTTTGAAAAGCAGCTCGAGACCGAGCTCAGGCACGAGCTCTACTATATGAAGGGCATCTCGGTGCTTACCGACGACAACGGCATGACCTTATCATTCATGCAGGCAAGCCTCTCAGAGCTCGCCACGCTCGACACGTTCCTGGCAGAAAGGGACATCGCCATAGGGAATGTCTTCTCCTCCGACCTCATCGTCTTCGTGCGCACGGGAACGGAGATAGGGGAGCTTGACAAGTACTGGATCAAGGAACACGTCAGGGACCACCTTTCAGATGTCGTCGACGCCGAGGAGAACGCCATACATATCAGGTTGTGATCATGCTCGATAAAGCGGTGGTATGGACCTACAACGCTGTGCGCAAAGGCATTGCGCGGATACGGGGTACAACCCATACCCCAGCGGACGCCTCAATCCTAGCGCCGTATGACATTACCACCTCGGCGCGCCTTCTCGCCTCATTGTTCGCCCGGCTTCTAGACGCAGTCAACGACGAGATATACAACAGCCGTGTGGGCCGCTTGTGCGGACGCATCTTCGATGCAATGCTCGAAAGGGCGCCTGCATGGCTCCCGACCATCTCGGTACGGGGTCTGCGCCAGGAGGACGCTCGCCGCCTCACATCCCCGTTCATGTTCATCGTCGGATTCATCGCCTTCATAGGACTGAGCGACCACGGCATCTCGACGTTCGCCTTCTTATCTATCACCGTATCGCTGTTCGCATATGGCATTGGCGTTCTTATAGGGCGCATGAGGTTCCCCTCGATCGGAACAAGAACGGGTCGTGCCCTCCTCGTTGCCGCCCTCGCCGGGTTCGCACTTTCACCCATATCCATGCATGCCGCCATCATCGGCCTCATACCGCTTTTCTTGTTCATCACGTCATCGCGATGGGGGCTGCCAGTCTCTATAATCGTGGTCGTGGCCGGAGCCTTGCTCTTCCGCCAGGCGCAGTGGACGCTGGGACTTCCCTTCCTCGCCGTCGGAACGGTAAGCTTGGCAATGACACTGCGCACGCCGCGCATAGCCCTGATACTCGAGCGCAACGCAACGACCATCGCAGTGCTCCTCATGGCCTTTGGCGCGCTTTACTGGGTGCTTTCCATAGCGCTCGTGGGAAAGATACCCCTCCTTACCGACAGGGAAGGGCTTGACCCCACGTACACGATGCGCTCGCATATGCTGCCAATCGGTACGGTGCTGCTCATCTCCCTGCTCGGCCTCAGAACGCAAGAGGGTGCATCGTACCGGAAGGCACGGTTGCTTGCCATGGTGGCCATCGCCGTATCTGCAGTGCTCATGGCATTGCTCGGCTACCGTACGCAGGTGCTGCTCACGTTGCTTGCAGCAGTGCTCGTAGCACTGATGTGGGACCTCATAACGATCACGGAGGTCGGCCTCGCGGCAGGCGCCATCGCCGGCGTGTTCCTCGTCATGACGGTGCTTAGGACATACACCACCGGAGCGCATGTGGGATTCATCGAATCGCTCACAGTGCGCGCAGGGCTTACCCTTGACATATACGACATGATGGCCCATCTTGGCGGCTATCTCGGATTCACCAAAGGGCAGGTGCACATGGCAACGATCCGGGAGTTTGCCACGCTCATGCCGGGGATCGCCTACTCACCGCGACGCTACATCGCCGTCTTTGCCGGCGCGGGGGGCATCTCGATGACATCGACACTGCTCGGTCCGATAGCCGTCGACTTCGGATTCGTCGGGAGCATCGTCGCTCTGGGCATCGTTGGATTCTTCATGAGCCGGATGCACGTCCATACCCGCACCACGACCGGACGGAGGCGCTGCTATGCTACCACACTTTATGCCCTCACGCTTGCCTACCTCATCCTTGGCATCGAGACGGGCCTTGTCGACTACGAGGTGCTCATGCTCTTTGGATTCGCCTTCCTCTACACGCTCTACATCTCCGGAATACGAAAAACTGACAACACCGTCAGCATGTGAGGGACCAGCGCCACATCATAAGATTATTATAACGTCTGCTACGATGATAGGTCATGTATCTCGAACATATGACCACCGATCTTTTCAGGGATCGTGCGTTGAAAGTGGCGCTCGTACCCGTTGGCACCATCGAGGCCCACGGACGACACCTTCCCCTAGGGACCGACAACATCATCCCCGCCCGCCTCGTCGCGATGATCGAGGAGAGGATGCACGACTCGCTCCTCGTATGCCCTCATGTCGCATACGGGCACACGTACTATCTCGAGGAGTGGCCGGGAAGTGTCAACATACCCCTTCCCGCGTTCAGGGAGTATATGTGCGCGATCGCACGTGAGCTCGTGCGAAACGGCATCACGACGATCATCTTTCTTAACGGCCATGGCGGCAACACGGCGGCGCTCAACGAGGTGGGGGAGACGGCCTCATACGAGGGTGTGCGCACGCGCGTAATAAGCTGGTGGGATGAGTATGCATCAGATATCAAACATGTCACGCCAGGCACTGGACACGGGGGCGAGGATGAGACGTCGCTTGTGCTCGCACATGATGCCGACATCGTAGAGATGCAAAAGGCGGGTGCGGGTCCCGAGTGGCCAGAGTATGCCGAGATATCCCACATAGCGCGCAGGGCCATCGTGCCCGGTGCCATGACGGGGGATGCGCGACGGGCGACGGCAGAGAAGGGTAGTGCCCTCTATGGGCTCATCGCCGATCGCATATGCTCAACGATAAGGGACTACACAGAGGGGACACGATGACGCCGATCATCCTCGTCGTCGGCATGCCGGGGTGTGGCAAGAGCACGTTCATCGAGGAGGCATTGCGCTTCGGATACGCATCGATCTCGATGGGCGACATCATACGCGAACAAACGCGTGCACGGGGGCTTCCCATCACCAAGTCTGGGGAAGTCGCCCAGGAGCTCCGCAAGGAGAGCGGTATCGATGCCATTGCACATCTTACAATCCCAAAGATAAAAAAGGGGCGACGATATATAATAGACGGCATACGAGGCATAAGCGAGGTCGATACGTTTAAACAGCATTTTGACAGTATCGTCATCGCGATTCATTCCTCTCCCGCATCGCGATTCGAAAGACTTCGCACGCGAGGGCGGGAAGACGACCCGTCGACACGTGAAGAGTTCGAAAAGCGGGATCGGCGGGAACTGGGATTCGGCATCGGTGACGCGATCGCCCTCGCAGACGTCATGATGATCAACGATAACGGCATAGCCACATTCCAGCGCCAGGCACAGCTATGCTTGAGCGAGATTGGATCATATGAAGATACGAAAGATAGATGATTACCTATGGGAGATATCCCAGGAAGCGGGCATGCAGGTCCCTGTGCGCATATGTTCGAACGAGTCGCTCTTGGAATCGATGAAGCAGGACAAGACTCTCGAACAGGCGGTAAACGTAGCGAAGCTTCCAGGCATCGCCGATGCGAGCTTCGTCATGCCTGACGGCCACCAGGGGTACGGATTTCCCATCGGCGGTGTGGCAGCGTTTAGCGCCACCGACGGCATCATATCTCCCGGCGGCGTGGGGTATGACATCAACTGCGGGGTGCGCCTTTTGCTCTCATCGCTTGTGAGGGACGAGATCATCGAAAGGCGCGACGTACTGCTTGATGCCCTCTACAAGAACATTCCCTCGGGTCTCGGTTCAAAGGGCAAGATGGCTCGTCTCTCGTCAAGCGAGATGGATGCCATGCTCGAACGTGGCGCCGAATGGGCATGTGAGAACGATTATGGCGAAAAAAACGACCTCAAACACCTTGAGGAGGGGGGACGCATGCCCGCTGATGCATCGCTTGTGAGCACAACAGCGAAGAAACGCGGCTCGACACAACTTGGCAGCCTCGGTTCTGGCAACCATTTCCTTGAGCTCCAGTACGTCGAGGAGGTATATGACGAGCGTATCGCACGCTCGTTTGGCATCCATGAAGGGCAGGCCGCCATCATGGTACACACGGGTTCAAGAGGATGCGGACACCAGATCTGTTCCGACTACCTGCGGGTGATGGACAAGGCGACGAAGAAGTATCACATCGCCATCCCCGACAGGGAGCTCACATGCGCCCCTGTGCAGTCAACGGAAGGGCAGTCATACATCCAGGCCATGGGGTGCGCCGCAAACTTCGCTTGGGCGAATCGTCAGATGATCACGCACTGGTGCAGGGAATCGTTCCAGGACACCTATGGTGACGAGGAGCTCGATATCCTCTACGATGTGGCCCACAACATCGCAAAGCTTGAGGAACACCGGAAGAAACATTACTACGTGCACCGCAAAGGGGCGACGCGAGCATTGTGGAAGGGTCGCAAGGAGTTGCCATCATGTTACCGCGACATAGGCCAGCCCGTTATCCTGCCTGGAAGCATGGGCACGGCATCCTACGTTCTCTGCGGCACGGAACGATCGGCGCTCACGTTCGGCTCGACGGCGCATGGTGCCGGACGGCTTCTCTCGCGATCCAAGGCAACAAAGAGCTATCGCGGCGAGACCATACGCGACGAACTTGCCAAGAAGAACATCTCTATCCGTGCGGCAAGCATGAAGACCGTGGCCGAGGAGGCGCCCGGGGCCTACAAGGACATCGACAGCGTCGCAGACGTCTCAGATGCGCTTGGCATCGGGAAGAAGGTCGCACGCCTGCGTCCACTCGGCGTTGTTAAGGGTTAATGGCTACGTAACATATTAGTAGCATGAAAAACAAAGTGTGCGTGTAAATCACTTTACAGGTGATGTCGTGTTTGTTTGGCATGAGTACAGGCCCTTTGAAAGGGGGTATCGAAAGATACTTGGACCGCTTGAGACAGACATCATGGAAATACTCTGGAACGAGGGCACCACCACTGCGCGTGGTGTCTATGACATACTCAGGGACGAAAAAAAGAACATTCGCCGCTCCACTATTTCGATCATGATGAACAGGCTCTGCGAGCGCAACCTCATCGAGAAGAACATCGAGAAGGGTCGCGGCGGACTCAAGTACGTCTACAAGGTGCGCGTCTCACGTAACGACTTTGAGGACGAGGTGGTATCGAAGATACTCACATCGCTCAATGATACGTTCCCTGGGAAGGTAGAGACGCACATGAGAAAACTCCACTGATCAAGAGGGCAATGTTATGAACTTTGAGAAACCATGGACTGAGAAGTATCGTCCGCAAACACTGGAAGACGTGGTGGGACGGCCATACATCATCGAACGCCTCCGCTCATACGTAGAGCGACAAAACATGCCCCATCTCCTGTTTGCCGGGCCGGCGGGTGTGGGAAAGACGACATCGGCGATCGCACTGGCAAAGGACATGTTCGGCGAGTCGTGGAGGCAGAACTTCCAAGAGACCAACGCCTCGGACGAACGTGGCATCAACGTCGTTCGGGAACGCATCAAGGACTTTGCGCGCACCATGGCGATCGGCGGGAACTTCAAGATCATCTTCCTCGACGAATCGGACGCATTGACCCCCGATGCGCAAAACGCCCTGCGGCGAACGATGGAGATATACACGTCTACGTGCAGATTCATCCTCTCGTGCAACTATTCATCGAAGATCATCGCCCCGATACAGTCGCGCTGCGCCATATTCAGGTTCGGGCCCTTGGACGACGATGCGATCGAGGAGAAGCTCAGGCGCATCATCGGCAACGAGGACCTCACCATCACCAAGGACGGCATGGAGGCCATCAAATACATCGCCGACGGCGACATGCGCAAGGCGGAAAACACGCTGCAGGCCGCAGCGTTCCTGGGAAAGGAGGTAAATGAAGACCTTGTCTACCAGGTTTCCTCGCGCGCCAAACCCGAGGAGATAGGCGACATGATCTCTGCAGCGCTTGGCGGCAACTTCCTCGCTTCGAGAAAGCTGCTAGACTCCTTGCTCATCGAGAAGGGCCTATCCGGCGATGACATCATCACGCAGCTGCACAAGGAGATACTCAATCACGAGGACATCTCGGAGACGGTAAAGGTCGACCTCGTGGACAAGATAGGAGAACACGAGTTCAGGCTCGTCGAGGGTGCCAACGAGCGCATACAGTTAGAAGCGCTCCTCGCGCGTATAGCAAAGGCCAGCAGGTAGCTGACATGTTCAACGAAGCGTACAAGCCACGGCGATTCAAGGAGATCCATGGCCAGAACAAACCATTGAAGGAAGTCATCGCATGGCTCAACACGTGGCCTGGAGACAACAGGGCGCTGCTCATACACGGGCCACCGGGTTCGGGAAAGACGGCGGCCGTCTACGTCGTGAAGTCTGAGATGAACTATGACCTCATCGAGCTCAACACCTCGGACGTGCGTAATGCCGATGCCATCAACAAGGTGGTCGGGAACGCTGCGCGATCCTCTGCGCTCTTCCAGGGTCGCAAGCTCATCCTCATCGATGAGGCAGACAACATCGGTGGTAGGTCCGACATGGGCGGAACGAAGGCTCTTGCCAGCATACTCGATGACACGAACAACCCCATCATCCTCATTGCGAACGACCCCTACAAGCTCCCCGATTCGATACGAAGGAGGGTCGATACCATCCGGTTCAACACGCTGCGCCCCGCGAGCATCCGAAACAGGCTCAGGGAGATCGCCGATGCCGAAGGCATCGATGTCGACGACGACACGCTTGAGCAGCTGGCCGGACAGGCGGGAGGCGACATGCGCGCGGCGATCAACGACCTCGAGTCACTCGGCGACACTGTGCGAGGCGATGACGTCAAACGACTCAAGCCGCGCGATAGCGAGCGCTCGATATTCGAAGGGCTTACTGCCGTCTTCAAGTCAAAGAGCACCGAGTGCAGGAAGACGTTCTACGATGTTGACAAACCTCCCGAGGAGATCATGTTCTGGATCGACGAGAACATGCCAAAGATCTACGATCCCCGCGACGTGCCCTGCGCATACAACTACCTCTCCCGCGCCGACGTCTTCCTCGGACGGGTGCAGCGCAGACAGTATTACCGATTCTGGGCATATGCAACAGACCTCATGATAGGAGGGGTCTCGATATGCCACCGGTACCATGCCTCGTTCACGCGCTACGAGGCGCCAAGCTACTTCAAACACCTTGGGAGGACCAAGGCGAAGCGCAAGAAGCTCAAGGAAGCGTGGATGAAGGTAGGAAGGAAGACACATACGTCACGCTATGACGCACGCCAGTATCACACGCTCATACTCAATGCATGTAGGGATCCCGAGCAGGGTCGCGCGGTCGCGCGGTACTTCGACCTCGAGCCCGAGGAGATCGAGGTGCTCTGCCCCGACAACGCAAAGGCCATCGTCACACTGATGAAAAGGGAAGAGGAGACGAAAAAGAAACAGAGCAAGCGTGTGAAGAGTGACGATGAAGGTAAGCAAACGACGAAGCAAACACAAAAAAAGCAGTCCACGAAAAACGATAAGGACTCGCAAACGTCGCTTTTCCAGTTCTAACCCACGAGCGTGGCCATCGCCTTTCCGAATACGGGATAGAACCGTGGTGTCGAGAAGAGGATGCGTGCAATCGTGGCATGCATGTCGAAGTCCGCTTCCTGTTCCAATCGCTCCCGCTTCTCGGCTAGTATCGACATGACCTTGACAAGGTCGCGTTCCGACATGTTCTCATACATCTTCCGTATCGAACGACCAAACGACATCTCCCTGCCGAACTCGGCGTTCCATCGGTGGTGGTAACGGCACGGATCCCCCTGATCGATGGCCTCTGCAAGGAGCTCTGCGGCGCGCAGCCCGAACGAAAGGCCACCACCAGTGAGCGGCTTTGTCTGCGCGGCAGCGTCGCCCAGGAGAAACGCACCCCCGCGGATGAGCGAACACGTTCCCACGGGGATGATGCCCCCTGTGCGGCCGAGGATGGAACCCTCAAATCCAAACCGAGTCTTGAATCGTTCGAGGGACGACACGGTGCCGACGGTGCCGATGCGAACGACACCGTCCCCCTCGGGGATGGCCCATGAGAAGAAAGGACGCTTGAGGTCCACCGTGACCATAGTATCGTCCACGTCGCCTTTGACACGAACTCGTTGCTGACATGCACCGTAAAACGATATCTCGGATGGGAATCCCAAGGTGCGCCGCACGAAGGATGAAGGTCCGTCAGCCCCGATAACGATATCCGCCTCGTGGGTCGCCGCCGGCGTTGACACGAGGTACGATCCCCTCGCTACCCGTATCTCATCTGCCCTGTTGCCGCGTTCGATGTCGATGCCGTCGGAAAATGAGGCATCGAAGGCTGCCCTGTCAAGGACGCTCGCCACGCCCGGTCGCACCAGGTCAAACGAGACATTGCAACAGTGCACATGTGCCCCATCGATGACATTGAGCACGGACGATGACCCATACGTGTCGGCGAACGTGCTGCTGACGAGCCCAGCGCATTGCACCGGTTCACCAATTGTGTCGTGTTCCTCGATCACGAGCACCTCGTGACCCCGTCTTGAAAGCAGCTGTGAAACGTAGAGCCCGGATGGGCCTGCGCCGACAGTTATGATCTTCATCAAAAAAGGATAGAAAGCGCACTATAAAAAGATGTGCGCTGAAACGAAGTAAGTAATTTCACTCAACAGGTTCGAAGGTGATCTGTATCTCGTTGATGTAGATGCTGCTTGTCGCCTCGAATCCTGAGTCGGTCCCCATGAAGATCCACAGCTGGCCCGAGTCATCGGTCGTGACCTCCATGATGGTGGATGGGTTCTGTGGTGGGAGATTGGAATCGTCGCTTCCGTTGACAGAGCCGTCAAGCGTTTCCTTGGTCATGTCGTCTGCCTCATCCGGGGACATGTTCTGGTCGCTTGTTGCATCAGAATCTCCCTCGGTGCTCTGGAACGTCTTGAAGAGGAACTCCCAATTATGACAGTCGTTGTTCGATGTGCCGATGTGACCAAGCACGACGGAGTCGTTGCCGCCAGATGCCTGATTGCCCTTGTCAATGCTCAAGCGATAGTATTCATTGCCGCCCGCACCCTCAACGATGGCCGTTGGCTCCGCTACCGCCGCTCCTGCCTTGAAGTATACGCTCTCACCGGGAGCACCGCCGACGCCAACGCATCCAGAGGGCGCGTTGGAGGCGATCTCAATGAAGAACTTTACGCGATACGTCGTGTTGGGATCGAGGCCGTCCTCGGGCCCAAACGAACGTTTGATCAACATCGAGAGATCGTCGCTGTGGTTCTCTCCCGAAAGGTAGTATCCATATTCGTGCCCTAACGTGTCGGGGAGGAGCATGCGCCCTCCTTCGAGCTCATAGTCCTCTTCTTCCCCTACCGGGTAGTCGACAAACAGATGTTCCCATCCTGCGTCGTCCTCTGAGAAGTCGAAAGAGAATTGCAGGGTCTTGTTCTCGTCGCCACTCGTCATCCAGAATCCTACGACTCCGATGAGGACGATGCAAACAAGACCAACTCCTATGTAATGCTGTTTTTGCATGTATATCACCGTTAGGGGCTTTGCAGCAAAGGGTTATTAAACGTTTTGAGATGCTTCAAAATGCTTTGAAGTCATGAAATTGCGTACGTATTTCATTGTATCTGAAACAATACGTCAGATGATCGTTTACCATGCCGACTGCTTGCATGAAAGAGTAGCATATGGTGGGGCCGACAAACGAGAATCCCCTGCGCTTGAGTTCTGCGCTCATGCGCTCCGCCTCAGGTGTGAACACGGGCACCCCCTCGATGCTCGAACACGCGTGATTGATGGGGTTGCCTCCGACGAACTGCCATATGAACTTCGAGAACGATCCGAACTCTTCTTGTATGTCAAGGAAACAACGTGCATTGCGGATCGACGAGGCAATCTTCCTGCGGTTGCGGACTATGCCGCTGTCTGCTAGCAGGCGCGATACGTCTTCATCACCAAACGAAGCGACCGTCTTTGGGTCGAATCCCTTGTACGCTGCACGGTAGGCCTCGCGCTTGTTGAGAATCGTTTCCCAACTGAGTCCTGCCTGGGCCCCCTCAAGTATGAGGAACTCGAACAACGTGCGGTCATCAGTGGTGGGTACGCCCCACTCGTTATCATGGTAGTTGATATAGAACTGATTGTCCGTATCCCAACAACGATTCAGAGATTCCATCGTATGATATTGAATGTGGGTAGTATAAAAATAATGTCGTGCCAACGACCATAGTGAAATAGGGCTATATGGGGCTGATATGATGCCCCATCGTTCCGAACACACCCGCAAAAAAACCGAAAAGTATATATAAAACACACAGCCCCATTTTCTTGGTACAATGTGTTCGAGTAGCAATGCTGGTGAATGCTTTTTGGCACGACGATAGCAATCTTCTTATAGTACCGTCTATTCTATATTCTATTCCTTGTAAATGGTGGGGTTAAATGAGCGTAGAACCACTTGATTTTGAACGTATTGAGAAAAAATGGCAGGAAAAATGGGAAAAAGAGCACGTATTTGATGCAACCCCGGACGAAAGGGAAAAGTTCTTTCTCAACATCCCGTATCCGTACATGAACGGATTTCTTCATATAGGACGCCTCTTCACCTACCTTCGAGGGGAGGTCCTTGCACGCTACAAGCGCATGAAGGGTTACAACGTGCTCTTCCCCTTCGCGTTCCACTGCACTGGCAGCCCCATCGTCAACGCTGCACGCAGGATAGCAAACGGTGAACAAAAGCAGATCGCCATCCTGCGCAACATGGGCGTTGAAGACGAGCTTATACCCCGGTTCGCAGACCCGGAGTTCTGGACCCAATACTTTCCTGAAAAGACCACCGAACACCTCAAGTCCATGGGCATGTCCATAGACTGGCGCCGCTCGTTTATCACCACATCTCTCAATCCCCACTATGATGCATTCATAAAGTGGCAGTTCAGGAAGCTAAAGGAGGGCAACTTCGTGATCAAAGGGGCCCACCCGGTCATATGGTGCAAGGAGTGCCAGAATGCGGTGAGCGACCACAGCCGCCTGGAGGGGGAAGGTGAGACGCCGCAGGAGTTCACGCTCCTCAAGTTCGCCTTCGGTGATGGGTATATCATCGCTGCCACGCTCCGGCCCGAAACGGTATACGGCCAGACGAATATCTGGGTCGATCCGGACTACGAATACGTGCGCGCACGTGTCGGCGGGGAGGAATGGATCATTTCCAGGGAATGCGCAGAGAAGCTCTCAGACCAGGAAAAGGATGTCGAGGTGATAGGGTCCGTCAAAGGACGCGAACTCATCGGACATACTGCGCGCGCCCCTGCCATCGAAAAGAACATCATCATCCTTCCATCGGCATTCTGCGACCCCTGCAAGGGCACGGGGATCGTGACGAGTGTCCCCTCCGACGCGCCTGACGACTGGATAGGGCTGCACGATCTCCAAAACGATCCTGAGGAACTGGAAAAATACGGACTGAGCCATGAGGACATAGCTTCCATCGAACCAATAGCGATCATCCGTTCGAAGGGATGGGGGCCTCTGCCCGCCAAGGAGATATGCGAGAAGATGGGCATCGAGTCGCAACTCGATCGCGAGAAGCTCACCAAGGCCAAGAAGGAAATATACAAATCAGGATTCTACACGGGCGTCATGAACGACAATTGCGGGGAGTACGCCGGCATGAGCGTCGAGGATGCCAAGGAGGCGATCAAGCAAATGCTTATCGACCAGGGCAGGGCGGACAAGATGTACGAACCGTCGGGCGAGGTCGTCTGCAGATGCCTCTCGCCCTGTACGGTCAAGATAGTCAGGGACCAATACTTCCTCGCGTATGGGGACCCTGAATGGAAGGAGAAAACGCATCAGGCTCTCGACAGGATGGAACTCTACCCTCCCCTCATACGCAAGCAGTTCGAATATGTCATCGACTGGCTCAACAACTGGGCATGCACCAGGAAGGTTGGCCTTGGCACGACGCTTCCCTGGGACGAGGAATGGATGATAGAATCACTCTCGGACTCGACCATATACATGGCATACTATACCATAGCGCATAAGATCGATGAGATCGATCCTGCTGACGTGGACGATGCGTTCTTCGACTACGTATTCCTTGGCATAGGCTCTGCCAAGGACGTCGCTTCACGTATTAAAAAGGACGCCTCGTTCGTCGAGGGACTGCGGGATGAGTTCAACTACTGGTATCCGTTTGACCTGAGGACATCGGGCAAGGACCTTATCCAAAACCACCTTACGTTCTGCCTCTTCAATCATACCGCCATCTTTCCGCCTCATCACTGGCCGCGCGCCATGGGCGTCAACGGGTGGCTCATGATCGACAAGGAGAAGATGAGCTCCTCAAAGGGCAACGTCTACACCTCCTGCGACGTGTGCGAGAGATACGGCACCGACGTCGTGCGCATCGGGCTTATGTACAGCGGCGAAGGCGTCGACGACCCCAACTGGGAGACCAGCTTCGTCGAGACGATGGGTGAGAAGCTCTCGTCGTGGTATCATTTCGCTACGACGATGTACGGCACGGGAAGACGAGGGGAGATGCAGTTTATCGACCTCTGGTTCGAGACGGTGATGCTATCGATCATGAAGGACGTGGAAGAGGCGCTCGAGGGCATGATGTATCGCAGCGCCATACAGCGCGGTTACTTCGACCTCCACCGCGCGCTGAAGTGGTATCAGCGCCGAACGGCAGACCACCACTGCGAGCTCATGGACCGCTTCATAGAGGTGCAGACGCAAATACTCTCGCTCTTTTGCCCCCATGTCGCAGAGGAGATCTGGGAAGCAATCGGCATGGATGGATTCATCTCGGTCTCCGAGTGGACCTCCCCGTGGAAGGCACCTGACGAGACGATGATATATGCCGAGGAATTCCTGAAAAGCGTCATCGATGACATCAAGGAGATCATACGTGTGGCAAAGATAGAACAGCCAAGCAACGTCTACATCTACACGAGCCCCCAGTGGAAGTGGGAAGCGGCGAGGGTCGCCCAGGAAGAGGGCGACATGAAAAGTGCCATGGCGCGCCTCATGCAAGACGAGGACATGCGCAAGCACGGCAAGAAGGTCTCCAAGTTCCTCGCGTCGGTCATGAAACACAAGTCAGCGGCCCACGACATCGACGAATGTGGCATCCTCAACGAAGCCAAACAGTTCATCGAGACGGAGGTCGGAGCACCCGTGACCATCGACTCCGACTACGATCCCGAGAGCAAAAGGGAGCATGCCCAACCGGGAAGGGTGGCCATATACATAGAGTGATAATAGGCATGAATTGATGTGGCACACCTTTCCAAAATCTTTTTTAACATCCTCCAAAGAACTTGATATATGTACGATGTTGTGATCATAGGCGGTGGACCGGGAGGGATGACCGCCGCCCTCTACTGCGTCCGTTCCAATCTCAAGACACTGCTCATAGAAAAGGAGATGCTCGGAGGGTATATGGCGTATGCGAGCGTCATTGAGAACTATCCGGGATTCCCCGACGGCATCAAGGGCATGGAGCTTGCCCAGAGGATCGCCGAGCAGGTGCAAAGAACGGATGTCGATATCAAATACGCAACGGTAAAAAGCGTCGACTTCGATTCGATGAAGATCGATATGGGCGATGAACAGGTAGATGCCAAGACCATCATACTCTCACTTGGACTGACCCACAAGAAGCTCGAGGTGGAAGGAGAGGACACATTCCAGGGTCGTGGCGTCGTGTACTGCACGACATGCGACGGCCCGCTCTACAGGGGCAAGAAGACGGTCGTCGCGGGCAAGGGCATCCCTGGTATCACCGCCGCACTTTACCTTGAGGAGATCGCCGAGAGCGTCGTGCTCGTCACACCGACGGACGAGCTCGAGGCGAAGGAAGACATCTATCTCGACAAGATTTTTGACAGTTCTGTCGAGGTCATTACCAGTGCGGAGGTAAAGCGCCTCGAGGGATCCGACAAGCTCGAAAGAGTGGTCATCGAATACAACGGCGATGGTGGCTCCGAACAAGTGTTGGAGGCCGATGGGATCTTTGTGAACATAGGCAAGAAACCGAACACGGAGTTCCTTGCAGGGACCGGCATCGACCTTACAAAGAGCGGCTATATTCGAGTGAACGACAAGCAGGAGACATCGATCAAGGGAGTCTATGCAGTCGGTGATGTCACGAACGAAAAGTACAAACAGGTGACCACTGCCGTAGGCGACGGATGCAAGGCGGCGCTCAACGTGGCTCGGTACCTGAAGCGCCACTGATGCTCCACGGTGTTCCCATGCGATACAAGGCATTATTGATCCTACTAGTGATGGTGCTACTCGCGGGATGTGTCGGTGGAGACGATACGTCCACCACGACGCCCCCTCCAACGACAACCGCGGCGCCAACGACGCAGTCCCCCACTACCACGTCGCCCCCAACGACGCAGGCGCCGACAACGACTGCAGCACCGGTGTCGCCTATCGGGTGGCAATCGTACGATGACGCCCTCAGAGCGGCACAAGAGAACGACACATACGTCTACATCTACTTATGGAGGCGCAACTGCCCCTACTGTGACCTCATGCAAAGCGACACGTTCATGGACGAGGATGTGACAACCTATCTCGGGGAGCACTTCGAATCGGTGTCTGTGAACATATGGTCATCAGACCCGATATCTGATGAGAATCCGGAGATCACAGGACTATACATCGAAAGCAAGTATCGGGTCCCGGGCACGCCAAGCTCCGTTTTCCTTTCGCCCGATGGTTCGTTGATCAAGGTAGTGCCCGGGTATGACGTGGTGCCGGGGTACAAACCCCCGTACGAGTTCAGACTGATGCTCGAATATGTGTCCACTGGTTCGTACAAGGAAATGACATTTGAACAATACGTGAACTCTCAGCAGTGAAGGATGCAATAGGGCGCCACACGTAGTGCAATGATTTATATATTTATAAATAAACTTTTATGTATAGGGAAACAAAGTGAACGGTTATGGCGCATACGTGTGAATTGTGCAACGCACCCATTACACAACGGGACATGGTACACTGCACCTATTGCAAGACACCATTTCACCAGCAATGCGTCCGCGAGCACCTTTATTCGCACAAGACGTGCCCTCACTGTTACCATCCTACATCGATGTTTGACTACCAACGCGGCGCTCCGCCAGGTGGCCGCAGCGTGCGCCAATCACCCCCTTTATCGTATACGCCCTCAGCGCCCGTTCGTGCCTCTGCCCCGCCACCAACCATGAGGCAAAAGCCGGCGGCGACACAACGTCCGCCACCGCGTGCCCCTCCAGAGAGGCCAGATAAAGAGGATCCGCCGAGGGGGCCGTCGAAGCGGCCGCGTGGTGGAAAGGTGCTTTTGTTGCTCAACTTCGTGATCGTGCTCCTTTTGCTCGCTTCGACGCTCTATGCATCGACGCTCTATGTCGGATATGCGCCGGACCTATCGGTCGACACGACGCAAAAGAGCGTGTTACCTGGTCAGACCACAGACTTCACGGTCGCACTAAAAAACACAGGCAACATCCTCTCACGTTACGATGTTACCGTTGCTGCTGGAGGCACGTCGATGCCACAGGGGTGGAGCGTCTCACTGCTTGATGCCACGACGGATTATGGGCATAAGTATACGGGATCTGTAGAACCGGAGCAAGACGAGTCGCTCGTGCTTCGCGTGTCGACATCGGCCAGCGCGGGTCCGGGCGAGGCCACGATCCGCATCGAGGCACGCTCGAGTGACGGTAAGTACCGCGACTCGCTGACGGTCAATGTCACATCCGAGGCCACTGCATCGTATGAGCTCATCGCTGCAACGACTGAGAAGTTCGTGACTGCCGGAGAAACGGCGACGTTCAACGCGACGGTGCAAAATAACGGCTCGAGCACGGATACGTATTACTTTCAATTGAAAAACACCACAGCGGGCTGGTCTGGTTCGCTCCTGCACGAGAAGGTAACGGTCGAACCGAACGGTTCGAAAAACATCGTGCTCACGCTCAAGTCCCCATCATCTGCCCAAGGGAATGCCCAGGGAGAAACGATACTTCAGGTCACCTCGCAAAACGACACCGGAGATGTCAAGACACAGCGATTCACCCTTATCGTGAGCCCTACGTACGGATTCGAGCTCAATATCGAAGAGCGTTCCAAAGTGGTCTTGCCAGGCTCAAGCACTACCTATCTATTCCAGGTCCAAAACAACGGAAATGCTGCCGATACGTATGCTCTACAGCCTGTTCCCTCGCTACCATCAGGGTGGACCTATGAGATATCAAAACGAGAGGTAACGGTCTCTCCGGGTGGCAACGTCACCGTCGGCGTTACGATCATCGTACCTGAAGGCGCCCAGCCCAATCAGAGAGGCGTCGTGAACGTGACCGTCATCTCATCGGGCAGCCAACGTTCCCAGAACGCATCGTTTGAGCTCATGACGGCACAGCGCCAGCAGAAGAGGGTGTTCGTTGAGCTCTTCACTTCTGCGAATTGCACGTACTGCCCCGCTGCTGAAAGCGCCCTACACGACCTTTTGGACAACTATCCCGATGATGTCGTCGCGATCGAGTATCATCTGAACGACTCGTTCAACAACATCTTTTCAAATGAGAGGGCAAGCTTTTACACGATGGGTGGCACACCACAATCGATGTTTGATGGTATTAGGAACATTAAGGGGGGTTCCGGGTCCACCTATGCTCAGTACGAAGCCGCCACCGAATCGCTTCTCGATGATACGCTCAAGGTGCGCCTCGACCTTTCGGTAACTCCATCCGTCATGGATCCAAGCAAGATGAATGTCGAGGCGTTTATCAAACCGTTGGACAACACCGTGCCGTCCGAACTTAATGTCTTCTTTGTCGTGTATGAGAACGGATTGTCCCCGCCAGGCTCGTCCAAGGTGTTCTATCACGTCGCGATCGAGGGCCATAGGCGCACCGTAAGCCAGTTCGATCCCACGGGCAGCGTGTCGCTTGCGCTTACCATTCCCGAGGATGGCGGTGTCGTGGTCTTCGTTCAGGACCCGATAACGAAGAGGGTATACCAGGCTGCAGTCTGGTAACATTATTCTACTTTTCAGAAACATTTATATATACTTCAAATGCACTAATATATAGTGAAAGCATGGAATCTCATGAAGACATACACGTGCAGATCACCGAATTGAAAAAGGACATTGAGGAGATCAAACGCCATGTCGTGACCGACGTGCACCAGGTCCAGCATATACCAGCCCAGCCTACGTCATTTGACATCGGTACGTGCGCTGACCTCTTCAAGGCGCTCGCCAACGAGGAGCGCCTTAAACTTCTCGTCGTTCTTGAAAGCGACGATCTGTATTTTTCCCAACTCGTAGAGGCAACGACCCTTGACCACAGCCCCTTGCGATTTCATCTGACCGTGCTGAGGGATGTGGGCCTCATATCACAAGAACGGTTTAGAGGAAAATACGGGATAACGGACCTGGGAAAGCGTGCCCTCGAGATGGCATCGTACTTTTATAATGTAATGTACCCTGAGAAGGAGTGATATCATGAGCGTCAATACGATCAAGGACATCATGCACAAAGCAGGAGTGGTATTCTTCCTCTTGTGGGCCCTGAGCCTCGTCTCAGACGTGCTGGGGTCGTATGAATACAAGGTTCAGTTTCTATTTATCATGTTCGCCCTGTGGGCAATCGGTTCTTTCATCGATGGTTTCAGGGAGATCTACCCCATCGACAAGCAGATCTCAACGGCCTTCAGGAAACTTGGCACCACACTCTTTGGCGTGTGGATACTGCTTCTCTTCTTCGATCTGGTGGGGTGGTTGGAGCCTTGGTGGGACCAGTACATCATCTACGCGCTCGCGCTCTCCATCATATCGGTGTCAGTAGGATTTGCCGTCAGAGCCATGAAGACGAGAAGGGGATACTGGCAAGCGCGCTCGACACTATACGGATTGGGCATCGTCATCGTGGTCCTATGGGGCACCTTCAAACTGCTTGGCCTCTACCCGGACTATCAGGACACGATGCTGATATCCGGCATCATCGCATTTGCTGTGGGATACGTATCGGGCGTCTTCACCAAGACCCAGGACTTCGACTTCATAGAGGAGAAAATATACCATATCACAGATTCGATGCGTGAGGTCACGACGAGGCGACTCGATGTGGCAGAGGAAGTGAAGGTGATCGAGGACGACCTCGTAGTCGACGGCCGTATGCCGCTTACCATCGAGGAAGGCACGATCTGCGTCGATGTCCTTGATGATGATGTGATGGTCGGCACCGTCTACTTCGGGCAAGGTTCGTATGAGGTACCTATGGGGAAGCAGCGTGAGAACGTACCATTCATGGGCTACTGCTATTGTTATGGAACAGAGTGGCCGAGTGTCGCAGCGACACAATTTGCCACCGCAGCAACGGCAAGCGACTTTGAGCGCATCGGCCTCGACAAGGAGGAGGTTCGCGAACTTGCAAGGATCCTTGCGACGAACAAGGATGCATCCGCAGAGGAGATCGAACAGCTGCGGGCGCGTCTTGAGGAAAGGGGTAATCGCATATCCCTTCCGTTCATCAAGGTCTTTGAGGGTGAGGAGGGGGAATATGTAAAGTTCGGTCCCATAGAAGTCATGGACCGGAAGGGAAAGCAAGCCCGCGTGCGCATAGGGGCCCGGGAGTTCGTTGACAAGGAATACCCGGCCTTGGAGTTGCCTGAGGGTTTAGAAATATCCATTCTCACCACCGAGGGAACGACGGTGATCCGACAGGACGATGACAAGACCGTTGCAAACGGGCCTGCTCGCGACATCTCAATAGACAAGAACAGCGTCTCGATCAAGCTTGGCGAAGTCTCATACGTGCTAAACGACAAGAAAGAGCATTTGCAGATGCCCGAGCATGAGGTCAGGATGCGCAAGGAACGGCGCGCCCTGGTGCGAACTCCGGATTTCAAGATGACGATACGCGGCGACATGGTGTCGGCAGACCGTAAAGCAAAACACATCCATTCAACGAACAAGGAACAGGCCGAGAGGCTCTACGAGATGGTGCGCGCCCATATGCCTTATATTGTCAAGGGCGCCATGAAAGGGTCCACCGAACCGTTCGGACATCTCGTCGACCAATTGACCGATGATTTAGAGGGGTAAATGAGGTAAGGATTCCTTGTACCCGCGGTAGAAGCGCCCGTTTATGAGAAAAGTATTTTTAGGTTGTTGTAGTCCCCTTTTAAGAGACACCGGTAGATGAGACCATGTATGCAGGTAAGATCCCTCCAGCAATGCTGAAAAAGATCGTCTTCTCCTCGCTCGGACCCGCATCATCTCTTGTGAAGGTGGGTCCCGGAGTTGGAGAGGATGCGGCCGTATTGCAGATAGACGATTCGTACCACGTCGTGGCAAGCGATCCCGTGACGGGAGCCAAAAAGAACATAGGACATATCGCGGTCCACGTGAACGCCAACGACGTGGCCGTGACGGGTGCAGACCCCCAGTTCTTCATGCCGACCATACTGCTCAAGAGCTCGGTTGGCGAAGAGGGTCTACGAGACATCGTGGGCCAGATCGGCAAGGCCTGCAAGGAGGTCGGAGCGACGGTCGTCGGCGGACATACCGAGTTCGTATCATCCATCGACATGACAATCATTGCCGGAACGATGTTTGGCTACACGTCACGGTACATACCCACGTCCGGGGCCTGCCCAGGGGATGCCATCGTGCTTACGAAGGGTGCCGCCCTTGAGGGAACGTCCATACTGGCCAGTGAACGTGAGGATGAGCTCGCAGGCGTGCTCACAACGCATGAGCTCTCGATAGCAAAGGGATTCTCGTCGCTCATATCCGTCGTTCCAGAAGCACGCCTCATCCGATCGTACGTAACGAGCATGCACGACCCTACAGAGGGTGGGATCGCAGGGGCGCTCAACGAGATGGCAGAGGCATCGGGATACGGTTTTGATGTCGACCCGGCGGCCATACCCGTACCAGATGTCACGAAGAAGCTGTGCAGGCATTTCGAATGCGATCCCCTGAAGCTCATCAGCTCAGGTGCGCTCATCGCCACCGTGCCTCCTGCACATGTGAACGCAGTTCACGATGTCCTCGCAGGCGCCCACATAGAACATGCGTTCATAGGCTCGATCGTTGAAAGTGGACGTACGCTTGACATGCCCGAGCACGATGCGCTCTGGGATATCCTCGATTAAGCCTTTTCAATCCCGATAATAGGGAATATTTTAATATCTCTTCGAGAAATAGTGTATGAGGTGGAAACAATGGGAACGATTAGGAAAATCAAGAAAAACGATCGCATCACCGGCGCACATAAGTGCGACTGCGGATTTGCAGACTGGCTTGTGGGCGACGATAGCCTTACATGCGAGCATTGCGGAGGTTCGGTTCAACTGGAAGAGCCTGTCGTCGAATACGTAGAAAACGGCCCTACGTGCGACTGCGGATTTGGAGACTACCTTGTCGGAACGGAGATTGCCAAGTGCATGAACTGTGGCAAGGTCGTCGACAGAAAGGATGTGATAGAGTAACCGTATGGTTACTCCCCTTTATTTTTGGATTCTAATAGACGCGCATCGTCTCAAGGTTGAGTGGTGACCGCGTCTCGACCTTGAACATCTTGTAGATCGATGATGCAAGGTCTATGCATTTTCCGCTCTCGCCATGGTTGGTAAACACCTTTTCTGTGCCATTGCTTACCTTGCGCACGAAGTTGATGAGCTGATTGCGGTCCGAATGGCCCGAAAATCCTTCTATGGTCCGAATCTCCATGTTGATGTTGATCGCCTCGGTCCTCCCGAGTTCGTTCTTCATGGTGACCTCGTTCCAGCCTTTCTGGACGCGCGAACCCATCGAACCCTCGGCCTGGTAACTCACGAAAATGATGCTATTTCGCTTGTCGGGAGCGAAGTTCTTGAAGTATTCGACCGACGAACCACCGACGAGCATGCCAGACGTTGCAAGGATGATGGCAGGGTCGCCCTCCATAATCTCTTTCCTCCTGTTAGAGTTTGGCACGCTGTCAAACACCTTGGAGAGGAAGGGGTTGTGTTCCTGATGGAATATCTGGTCTCGAACGGATTTTGAGAGATACTCGGGATATGCAGTGTGGATGGCCGTTGCCTCCCATATCATGCCGTCAAGGTAGATGGGCACCTCTGGGAGCTTTTTGTGGCGCATGGCCTCCTCGAGCACGAGCATGAGCTCCTGCGCACGACCCACTGCGAGCACAGGTATGAGTACCTTTCCCTTTCGCTCTATGGTGCGCCGTATCGTCTTTAGAAGGTCGCGTTCAGCATCCTCACGGGTAGGTTGGATGTTTTTCGAACCCCCATACGTGCTCTCAAGGATGAGTGTCTCAAGCCGTGGGAATCGCACGTTTGCCGGTTCGAGAAGGCGTGTCTTCGAGAACTTGAGGTCGCCCGTATATGCGACATTGTGAAGACCGTTGCCCACATGCAAATGCACAATCGAAGAACCGAGTATGTGTCCCGCATTGTGCAATGTAAGGCGCACATCGGGGGCGATATCGCGCACTTCCTTGTAATCAAGCGGTATCGTATGTGTGATCGTATCCTTGATCTCCTTCATGCCGTAGGGACAAGGCTTTCCCTCTCGTTTTGCGATCTCGACGAAATCCTTTTGCAAAAGCATCATCAGGTCACGTGTCGCTGGCGTGCAGTAGACGGGACCATCATAAAGTGACTTGAAGAGATAGGGCACGAACCCCGAGTGGTCAAGGTGTGCGTGAGTTATGATGATCGCATCGAGCTCGTTTGAGGAGAGGATATACTTGAACTCAGGAGCGCTGAGGAAGGGATACGCCTTTGCGGGATCATCCGAGGCGATGTTGACGCCACAGTCGAGCATAATGTTGCTCTCATTGGTCTGAAGAAGCAGGCAGGACCGCCCCACCTCGCGGAATCCGCCAAGCGATGTGATGCGGATCCAGTCGGAACGTATGTTCTCGTCACGATAGATCTTGTGTCCGACCGCACGCATGATGCGTTTGCGTTCATTGTGCTCCCTGTGGAGCGTGGAACGTATGGCCTGGACCGTTGTGGACGACATCGGCGGCGTGCGGACGATACGTGGCGCCCATCGGACGTTCTTTGTGATCTCACGCAGCGTGCTCCCCGACTTCCCAATCGCAAGCCCGGGCTTCTTTGCCTCTATGATGACCTCCGAGATCCCCGGGTCGAATGTGATATCAGTTATCTCCGCTTCCTTTGGTACGAGTTCCTTGATTTTCTCTATTGCCTTCTCTTCAGGCATGATGATCGATGAGTCGGGCCGAATGACAACACGCTTGCGCAACTTCTTGGCAAGATCCTTTATCAGATCCGCGTCACTAACGAGTAGTGAAGGATTGCGAGTGTATATGACTACTTCGGGACCCTCGAAGTCGATGTGAGTAATGGTAGCACCTGAAGGGATCGTTTCATTGACCACCTTTTCAATACTTTTTAAAATTTCTTCTGAAGACAATTCATCACCCTTACGTAGTCATTTGATGAATCAAGACCATAATGTTTTTTAGAAAATAATTTCCTTTCATATACGATATTTTCTAAAGATCGAGCTGGTTCTATCATCCCCCCGACAAAAGCTACAGAGTAAACGAAGACGGCATGGGATAGCGCCTTATGAATACAACTGTATTGGATATTTACACATCGTATGCGGAGGAAGCGACCTATAAAGGCCTTAAAATCAGCTAATACCAGTAAATTTAGGCTCATATATAAACCTTTCGGTCTGTTGCCGTTCGTATTCCATTCACCGTGGGAAGATACGAACGACAATGCCCCTTTTCATGCCGGTTCATTCCAGGAACCCATCAACAGGCAGGATACCCTTCTTGAACAGGAAAAAGAGCGCACCGCGAGGAGGTTTCTGAACAGGGTCCGGGGGGACGTACCAGCTATTGCAAGTTCCCGGTGTGCAAAAATCGCCATCACCGAATACGCTCGTGCTTGGCGCCCACTGGGAACTAGGAGTATTGGTCTTGAAGGGGTCCTTTACCTCAAGCGATGCGCCGCAAGGGATTGTGAACCCGCGTTCCTCCGAGTAGAAGAGCGCATCATGAACTGCGCCCATCTTATCGAACAACATGATGGCATCGCCCCCGTTGGCAAGGTACATGCCACTATACTCGAAGTCTGCATGCACCCCTCCGTTCCTCAATGGGTCGCCGCAACGGGCCAAGACAACGTATCCATCAGGGGATATGGCAATATCCTCATCGATGATGAACATGTCCCGTTTTCCATCTGTCACGGTCCATCCTAGGAGCGAGACGGGATTTGAGCTCGTATTGTAGAGCTCGATCCACTCACCTCGCGAGTCCGATACCGCATCGGGGTTGACCATGACCTCATTGATCACGATGATGGGCTCCTCTGGTTCGGCTTCCAGCGCGAATGCATAAGGCGCTGCCACGACCATTATGCATATGCATAGACAAAATATCTGTTTCATGGTATCAAAGAGCACTGCGAAGTGAATCAATAAAGTGAATATGGCAAGAAAATACCATATTATTGCATAAAAAAATAAATATGCACATTAACGAAAATATGTATGAATCGAATATACCTGACCATTGTCCCACTTTTGATGGTCATGCTTGCCGCGCCGGCCTCTGCGTGGGGCAGCCACACGCATGAGGTGGTGACGCATGAGGCCATTCTTGCGCTCGATGGGGTTGGATGCGATGCCTATTTCCAGCACCACGACGAGATCGTGCACACGTCGACGCTGCCAGACCTATGGCGCGCATGCGACGATCCGCGAGGAGATCTCATCTACCATCTCTCATACCCTTCCGGATACGGCAAGGCGCCACAGGCCGCCGCTTACTGGTATGACCGTCTCGTCGAGGACCTGGCAGAGGGGAAATATGATGAGGCAGCCTTTGATGCGGGCGTCGTGAGCCACTATGTGGGCGATGCGCTCTGCGCGCTCCATACGGGTCCCTACGTCCCGGCGCATGGAACGGTCGAGACATGGGTCAATGAGATCGTCGCCTCTCTGGAGCTTTCGTGCCAGCACACTTCATATATCGAAGATGTCCAACAGGCCGTAGCCGAACGCTCCCTCGAGGCAAGCGCGCTCTATGACGAGACCATCCGCTTGGGCGAGGAAAAGGAGTGGGATGCGCTCAGGCCGGTCGTTACGTTGCAGCTGGGGTCGTACGTAGACCTGCTAGCATCATTGCTCTATTCAGCATGGGTGGACGCCAATGCTATGAAAGAGGAGGACGAGCGGGAGCTACCCCTTTATGCGATGGTGGGAATAACGTTTGCCATCATAGCCTGCGCTGCTCTGTATCGAGCCCGGAGTCATGTATCCGGTCCAAAAGAACGCTGAATGCCTTGATCTGGGCATCAATGAACGATTCGCGCGTGGAAAGGTCTTTGCCCTCAAACGAAGAGCTGATGATGTCGATCATATCGTCGGTAGAAAAGAGTGAACCCCATGCACCTGCGATGAGCGCCTCGACGAAGTCGCCCTTCTGGTGTTTGTCGGTCCGTGGCGGCGATGCCACCTTGGAATGATTGAGCGCCTGCATGAGTACATGATTTGATACCTTAATGCCGTCATACAGGCCCGTTACTCGCAGCTTGGCTACTGAACATACATAGTTGACGAGCACATCGCCAAACGTGGAGTGGCCACCCATTGTTCAGATCGCCTGCTTGAATTCGGTGACCTGAGTGTGAAGGAGCTCGTTTGCCTCGATAAGCGCCTGACGAGGTGTCTTTGTCCCGTCCGTACGAATCTCAAGGCGAGGGCGCGTATTGTCAAGCAGCGGATGCGCTATGTTGTATGCTGCAAAGGTCACATGCTCATCCTCCTCGAGGTAGCTCCTGAGCAAATTGACGAGCGAATGGCCTTCTCCATGAATGATGAGCTCCATCTGAGTTTCCGTTTCCGTGAGCACCTCAATTTCCATGCGCCTTCACCTAAATTGACCCTTCTCCGTAGTCTGAGGCCATCTTGCGCGTCTCAACGCTACCGCAGTTCGGACAGGTAAGCTTGGATCCCTTCTTCTTGAGAACGTGCCTGCATTTCGTGCAGAGGCCCAGTATGACTCCAAGATCGGCATCCACTGTCGAGAGCTCCACAGGGTATTTCCGGGTATCGCGTACGCGTGCTCGTATGATGTCGCCGATGCGGAACTCGTTTTGCAGATTCGTCACGTAGCGCTTGCTCGACTGAGATATGTAGACACGTCCCTTCGTAGGGATAGAAAGCGCGCGATCCAACTGGCCGCTCTTTGCGAGCAACTCGACCATCGCCATCTGTGAGCGAAGGTCAACGACCTCGCATATCACTGCATCGCCCTCCCTCGGTACGGGGGGAAGGTCTGTTCGTGCCTCGACCGAGGCCTTTCTCTTCTGCATGTCCAGATCAACGATGCCCGCGACCGACGAGTAGATGATTCCATCCTCCTCATACGCACCTATGCCGGGCATGAACTCCTCGCCAACTCCCAACACATCGCCCGGGATCACGAAGTCTCCAGACTTAACTCCTTCGTTATTCATTGTTCCAACTCCATTTTATCATGCAATAAATATTCTTTTAAAGTTTATGTATCTCATCGAACTGATACGGTCCATCATCAAAGAGAAGGGGCACCTCGGTGACTGTGAGCACCGGTTTCTCAAAAGAGGGTGCATCGTCGATCGCAATGCGCGGGCATGCTGCCACGACATATGCATCGAATCCAAAGTCCTGCACGAGTGCCGCATCGACAGCCTCTGCTACTATGATGTGGCATGTTTTTCCGTGCTCTCTTAAAAGCTTTTTGATGTTCAAGGCCTCGTCGATGCGATACTGGCCCCTTCGCGTCGATACGACAACGGCAAAGTGCGTTGCAGCGCGCGCCTTCTCGATGACGGCATAACGTTTCCTTACGATCCTGTCGCGCACAGGGGTCACATCGATGCACTGTTCCGTATAGGGGTCGCAATACATCACAGGGCGATCGGTGGCAAGCGATATCCCCACAGGGTGAAAGTAACCGGTTCCGACATAAAGGAAGAAGTCGACGTCAAGCGATGATGCAGTCTCGAACGAGCATCCCAGCACCTGTCCAGGATATGAGACCCGTATCGATGCATCGCCGATACGCGCGTTGAATCCCTCGGAGACGAGATAGTCACGAACGGAGGGCAGCTGGTGGACGTGCTGAACGGTCGTTACGAGACCCACCGAACGCCCGCGAGAACGGAGCTCGTCTCGATGCTGCCTGATTGTCTTGATGATGTCGACATCATCGACGACCTCCCAGTAAAGCACGGGTATCGAGCTGTCGGGAAGCATGGCGCTGTGGCCAAAATGAACGAGCAGATCGACATCGGCACGGGCCATCTGGGCATCGGCAACGTCGCATGCTCCGTAGCTCGGCGTGCCCGAGAACACGACCTCGATACCTCGATCGCCGAATATCTTGGCGATCTCGCGCGCCCTGCGCCTCAGGCCGAACGGAAGCTGTACGCCGACTCGGCGAGCGCCACGGGCAACGACCTTCTCTGCAAGGTCATCAAGGTGCAATTGCAGCATATAGGTCCTCTTAGCAGCAATTCTTATTAAAGCTACCCCGTCGCCGGCGCAGGAGCGGCATCTTCCAGGGGCACCCGTTCGAGCGAGACGGGGACAAGCGAGGCAACAAGGACGACCATGAGGATACAGGCCGACATGGCAAAGAGCAAAGAGTGTACGGGGACAGTGCTCGCAAGGTATCCAAGAACGCCCATGGAGATAAGGCTTGCTGATTCAAGCGCCGTTCCAAAGGCACTGAATACGCGACCAAGCATATGCTCGGGCGTGATCTCCTGTAGCAGCGTGATGCATGGCACCACGATGACCTCGTTGGAGATGCCGGCTATGAAGAGCCATATGATGACGTTCGGGAGCACAGTGAACGCCGCAATCGCGAAGAACGCGAGCGAGAATACGATGGTGCCGCCAAGCAGCATCGGGCGTATGCCCATGCGCTGGCCGATGATTCCCACAAAAAACGTCCCTGCCAGCATGCCGCCGCCGAGCACGGATTCGACGATGCCCATGCCTTCAACACCGAGGCCCATCACGTCGCGCACGAGGATGAGCCATACGACGTTTAACCCCCCGAAGAAGAGGAGAACGGAGGAAAAAAGCGTCGTGATGAACAGGATGCGCTTGTCGTTGTATACGTATGCGAGTCCATCGACGAACTCGCGTCGTATGCGCATGAGGGGGGACAGGCCGATATCGGCAACGGCGGATGTGACAGCCGTGTACGATATCATGGCGATGAGCACTGCTGAAACGAGAAATGAGACGCTGTCAAGGTAAAATACCGCCACAGGGCCGATGAGCGCAACGAGCATGCCACCAAGCGCATACCCCAGGATGGCTGATGTCTGATAGGTGGACTGCGATAGCGAGTTGGCCACGATGAGCTGGCGTTTCTCCACGAGGGCGGGTATCATAGCGCTGCGCGAAGGGTAGAAGAAGCGAGATACGACGGCGACGAGGAATATGAGAACATAGACCTGCATGAGCGTCTGTGCCTGCGATAGCAGCGCAATGAGGGCTGCCCGCACAAGGTCGGAAACGATCATGACCTTCTTCTTGTCATACCTGTCCACGAAGACGCCGGCAACAGGGCCTATGAAGATCGAGGGAAGGGCCATGATGACAAACATCATCCCCGCGTCGAGCGCAGAGCCTTCCCACCTGAATAGAATGAGCCCCATGACGGCCATGTAGCTGAATCGGTCCCCGAAGTTCGATATGAGCTGACCCACCCAGAGCAGCCTGAAGGATGGTATCCCCAACACTTCGCGAAATGTGACCTTCCGTTCTTCCATGTACACACCATGTAGCGGGAATGGTGGGAGGGGAGGGCCCCCTCCCGTGCGTGGTGACAGTTAATCCTTCGTCCGGTCTAGAAGACCGCGTTGAAGGTGGCGCGGCCGGAAAACGAACAGTCGACAAAGTCGTTGTTGACCGACTCAGAGAGTGATGTGTCCCTTCTAAAGTGTATCATGTGTCTGTACCTCCTTAATGCAATACGTTGAATACGTTCCTGTCGCAGTAGCAAGGCTCGAGGCGTTCCTGGCAGTTGCCAAGCTCGTCCCTCTCGTCCTTTTCACTGGCCAGCCCAATGGCCTTTCTCACAAATGCAAATCCGCCAAAGGCGTTTCCGAAGTTCTTCACAGCGTTCATTCTTGTTCACCTCATCGTGATAATGACTTGATACACTATATGATATGAGGTCTATTTAAGCTTTTCTTGATAATTTTTAATTTATTTTGCTAAAAAATAAAAAAATTTGGTTATTTTTTTATTTTTTAAAAAATTAGCATAGTTTAGACTGAAAAGAAAATGGTTTGCAAAAATGAACAAGGAAAATAAGAAAAGAAAAAGAGGGGTGGTGATCAATAGTCGAGGTGGCGCTTGACAAACTCGCCCCACTTCGTGTCGCCGACGAACTCGCCGTCGCGTGCGACGACGCGGCCCTTCGAGATGGTGACCTCTGGCTTGCCGGTGATGGGCATGCCCTCATACGGCGTGTAGTCCACGTTCATATGGAGCTTGTCGATCGACATGGTCCACTTCGCATCGGGGTCGTAGACCACGATATCCGCATCCTTGCCTATGGCTATGCTTCCCTTGTCCTGCATGCCAAATATCTTGGCGGGGTTGGTACACATGATGCGAACGAGGTCGTTGATCGTTATCCTGCCCTTTGCGACACCTTCCGAGTACATCAGCATCAGCGAAGTCTCGATGCCCGGCGCACCGTTGGGTATCTTCTTGTAGTCGTCCTTGCCGTTTTGCTTTTCCTTGTTGAAGTTGAAGGGGCAGTGGTCGGTGGCGATAGTCTTGACGAATCCGAACTTGAGCCCGGTCCACAAGGCTTCCTGGTCCTCCTTTTCGCGTGGTGGCGGTGACATAACGTACTTCGCTCCCTCGAAGTTTGGTTCCTTGAAGTTGTCTGTCGAGAGGAACAGGTATTGCGGGCATGTCTCGCACATGATGTTTGTGCCCTGTGTCTGGGCGTGCTTGATCGCCTCGAGGCCCATCTTCGACGAGAGGTGTACGATGTATAGCCGCGAGTCCATGTAGTTTGTCAGATTGATGAGCCGCTCTACGGCCTCCTTTTCCGCCTCGGGCGGGTGGGAGAGCGCATGGTGCAGCGGATCGAGGGTGCCTTCCTCCTCGAACTTCTTGTTGAGCATCTGTATGATATCGTCGTTTTCAGCATGGACGTTCACGAGCCCGCCGTAACGCTTGGTGACATCGAGCAGCTTGAGCAGCGTTTCGTTTTTGACCTGCCATGCGCCGTAGACGGTAAACACCTTGAACGACGGAACGCCGTTCTTGATAAGGTCGGGGATCTCATCGATGGTCTCCTGTCCCCATTGCGTGACTCCGGGGTGAAGCGAGAAGTCGATGGCGACACCCTGGTCGAACGCGGTCTTTTTCTTGCGCTCAACGGCTTCATGGAGAGTCTCGCCTTCCTGTTGCACATCGTAGTCAATGACCGATGTAACGCCGCCGCATGCCGCCGCGATGGTGCCTGTCTTGTAGTTGTCGACAGAGTGCGAGCCCATGAATGGCATGTGAAGGTGCGTATGGGCGTCAATGACGCCAGGCATAACGTACTTGCCCTTGGCATCGATCGTCTCCTCTGCGTCGTCATCTATCTCCTGTGCTATCTTCACTATCTTCTTGCCCTTGATCCCTATGTCAGCAGTGAACGTATCCGATTCTGTGACCACTTTTCCGTTTTTTACTACTAAATCCAATCTCATATAAATCCTCCCATATGCTTTGAGATGTATTACTATATATTAATGGCGCACAATAAAAATCTTTTCAATGAAAAAGGAAGAATATGGCTTTATAATCAATTTATTTAAAAAAAAACTGATTTTGGCATGCGATTGTATAGGGCAGGTCACATGCGCGCGAAGCACACCGTTCCGACAACATGAAGTTTAAATATTACCAAACCGAGTGACTCCGTATGAAGGAGATGTCACGAAAACAGTACGACAAGATCAACAACATTGGATTTCAGCTTGAAAAAGACCAGATGGACGAGGTGCTCAAGTTCATGCTCTCGGCCCAGCCGCGCATAGAGATTACGACCAAGGACGGGCACACCATCCTGAAGGAATTCGGAGAGGACGGATCGATCTATCTCGAAGGGCACGAGATCGGCAAGTTCGCAAGCGCCTATACAGAATCGCCAGACCATGTCAAGATTGCGATAGCCACCAACATCAAGGGCGAGGATGACTACCGCATCATGACGTGGCACTTCCTTAGGGAAAAGTGAGTGCAGTCGCTATATGACTATCCGGGCATCGACCACGGCCACGCCGGCCTCGTAGACGAATACGGGATTGAGGTCAAGCTCCCTCACCTCGTCGAATGCGTCGGAAAACGATGCGACCTTCATGATGAGCTCGCTGATCGCCCCTATGTCCTTTGATTTCTCGCCGCGCACGCCCTTCAGTATCGGGTAGGCCTTGATCTCCTCGATCATCGAGCGTGCCTCTTCCCTTTCAAAGGGGGTCACGCGAAAAGAGACATCCTTGAATATCTCCACGAATATGCCCCCAAGGCCGAACATGACCACGGGGCCGAACTGGGGATCGCGCGTCATGCCGACGATGACCTCCACCCCTTGTGGGACCATCGGCGTGACAAGAACTCCCGAAACGCGCGCATCGGGATCGTAGTCATGAGCGCTGTCGTAAAGGCCGCAAAACGCCGAGCGCGCCTCGGCCGCATTCTTGATGTTGAGCCTCACTCCGCCTGCATCCGTCTTGTGAAGGATGTCGGGCGATGCGATCTTCATCGCCACGGGATATCCCAGCTCATGGGCATAGGAGGCGGCCTCGTTCTCGGACGTTGCAAGTCGGTAAGGGGGGATCGACACCCCGTACTCCGACAAGAGGTCCTTTGCCTCTGACTCGAGGAGCTGACGTCCCTCCTTTCGAGCGTTCTCAATGATAGGATGCATGATCGTGAATCACCGATAGAGTATCGTCTGGATGCAATATAAAGATTCCGAAATGGCGTTTAATATGTGCATGCACACACTTCAGGGAGATATCATCAACGGATCGGTGATGAGGGAAGGCAAAAAATATAAATACTTCCTTAACTTAACTATAAGTAAGGATAATAACCCATAAAGCGAGGTGAAAGCCATGCTGTGGGACGACCCATGGGAAGAGTTCAGGAAGATGGAAGAGGAGCTCGATCGGTACTTCCAGGACCGTTATGGTGAGCGCAGGATGCGAAGGCGGCCGCTTGTGCCCGAGGAGCGCTATGAGACGCCTGTCTATGACGTGCTCGACGAGGGAGACCAGTACTGCATCATGATCGAACTTCCTGGCGTAGGTAAGGACGACGTATCGATACGTGTCCGAGGGGACGACATCGAAGTGACCGCTGCCGCGCCGGGCGCATTGGACGAGAAAAGGAAGGGATATGCCTGTACCATCCACCTTGACGAACCAGCCGCCGGCGAACACGTTAAAGCCACGTTCAACAATGGCATCGCCACTCTTTCCGTCCCAAAAAGGGAACGAAGGCATGTTGACCTTCGCTGACCCAGACCTTCATGCGTGGAGGTGAAATAGATGTTTGAAAGCTACATTCCCTACTGTGAACTATGTCTCGTGCAGATGGTGCCCCATAGGTCATACCATGGGAGCAAAGGCGAGGTCTACGAACAGCACATCTGCCCCTACTGTGGAAGGGGAGTCTTGGTAAGAAAATACGACACTTCCGCCTCACGACGAACGATAGAGACCATCCCATATGGGAAAAAATGACCATGTATGGGGGACGTGCCCAGCCAGCGCTTGAAGCCATTATAATGGGGGATAAACTGATGGAAGGAGGTGACACGGATGTCGCTAGGGATCATGTTCGGTCTCATGGCCATGGTGAGTTGGGGTACCGCCGACTTCATCGCCACACAGGCGATCCGGAGGGAGGGCACGTTCAATACCCTCCTTTGGAGCCATGTGATCAGCATGGTCCTGTGCATATCGGCATATATCGTGATGGTGGGCGACATGACGGTCACCCCAGTCTCTCTCCTCAAGGCCGGCGGTGTCGGCGTGCTTGGCATCCTTGCGTATCTGATGTTCTACCGTGGGCTCGAAGTGGGAGAGACCTCTGTCATCACCCCTATCTCGGCATGTTGGGTCATTGTCACGCTCCTGATAAGTATCCTAGTCTTTGGCCAATCACTCACGACGGTGCAGGCTGCAGGGGTCTGCCTCGCTGTTGCTGGGGCGATTGCCACCTCATTTCGACTCTCCGACCTCTCATCGACGCGGAGGCTTGCGCGCGGTGTGCATTACGCCGTTTCGACGGTCGTCATTGCAGGCATCTTCTACAGTTCGCTTGATGCTCTCACAGGGAGAATGGGATGGTTCCTTCCCGTCGTGTGCGTGAAGGCCTTCGGAACGCTCACGCTCCTTGCGTATGCGCCCATTGGCAAGCGTTCCCTGTCATTTCCCCGCAGCAGCGTAACATCGATTTTGCTGGTGGGCGTGCTCGAGGTCATCGCATACCTTGCGTTCAGCTGCGGCGTCTATGCGCACTACTCCTCCATCGTCGCGCCGATCTGCGCAGCGTTCCCGATGGTGACGGTGGTGCTGTCGCAGCGATTCCTCGGAGAGCGTATGGCGACCAATCAAAAGGCCGGCATCGCGGCCCTGGTTTGCGGCGTCATCATTCTTTCAACGTAACGTTGCACAAAAAGCCCTATATCTCCATGTGCATTCGCACGCAATGCCTAGCGACATACGTACCGGATGCACGCCGGCATCCTCTATCCCCTCCGCGAGCACATTGGGGAATGCTTTTCTGACTATGTTATATGCGGCGTTCACGTCCGCGTTGACAACGCTGCCGCCCCCTGCCATGAACAGGCCACCAGCTACGCGCCGTCCCTGATAGCGCTCGTGGCTCTCCACCAGCTTCCTGCCAAGGAACAAGTGCTTGCTCGTGTGCGGTCCGTCCTGGCTCGTTCGATACACGTACACCAAAGAGAATAAGACAAAGACGCATATAGAGAATAGGTAAGGAAAGGAGTATAACAATCGGGGAAAGAAGACCAGTGCTATATGTTCGATATTGCATTTATGTGTTAACCCTGTCGATGTAAAAAGGATTTAAATGCAGCGAGGCAGAACGTAAGACATGCGAGATGCGAGGGTGCGGGCGATCGCCGTGTCGATGGTCGTGACGTTTTTGTGGTCATCCTCATTCATCCTGGTCAAGTGGGGATTGCGGGACCTCAACCCGCTCGCCCTCGTGACATACCGCTACGTGTTGGCATCCGTCGTCTTGTGCGCCCTTGCCGCCCGGGCGCATGGCCTGGGAAGAATTGGGCGAAAAAAGCTGCTCGTGCTGGCCGTGCTTGGCATCACAGGCTATGCCGTAGCGCAGGGGTTGCAGGTCTTTGGCCTCTACTTCCTGCCTGCGGTGACCGTCTCGTTCATCCTCAACTTCAATCCCCTGCTCGTGCTCATGCTTGGCATCGCATTCCTTGATGAGCGTCCGACGAAGATGCAGGGTGTTGGCATAGCGATAACGCTCATTGGCATCCGTCTCTTCTTCAACGACGCGGGCCTCGCCATGAACGATGCACGAGGCATAGCGATAACGATTGTCTCCGGCATCGGTTGGGCAACGTACATGGTGCTCTCAAGACGCGTGCTCAGGGGATATAGGGAGAACATCTACTCGTTTACCGGCTATCCCATGATGATTGCCTCGCTCATGCTCCTTGCAGCGACAGGCGCCACGGGGAACATGCAAACGCCAAACCGCGAGGGGGTGGTGATCATCGCTTGGCTCGCCTTCGTGAACACGGCACTCGCGTTCTACCTGTGGAACCATGCGCTCCAGTCCATACGCGCCTATGAGCAGTGCATCCTGCAAAACACGATGCTCATACAAATAGCGTTCCTCTCGGTCATCTTTCTTGGCGAGGCGATAGACGCGCTCAAGGCCGCGGGGATAGCGTGCGTGTTCGTAGGGGTACTGCTCGTACAACTGCGAAATATGAAATATATAAAGAATAGAAGAAAAGAAATCGTAGTGCTCACTCGATGAGCACTGCGTTGAGCACACCGTGCTGGCCAGGACGCGACGTGATGCGCGCCTTGCCCACCTCGGTGTCGATGATGGCGCCCTTCGTGAGAACATTTCGTCGCACGTAGTGGATGTTTGCCGGATTCTCCACCACGCCGCTGATGGCGACGCGCTTGGCTCCGTCGGGCGTGACCACGTTAACGAACTCGGCGCTCTTGATCTTGAGCTTCCTATGTCCGCCGAAGCCACGTGTCACTTTCTTCCTGTAGTCACCCACGCGGGGTTCGATGAACTCACTGCCCATCTCTCGCTTTTTCTTGGTTCTCGCTGTCTTGAGACGGCCACCAGTGTTCTTCCGCTTTGACCTACCTTGCCAAAAACCCATTGTTAACACCTGATAAGTATATAAACGATTCTTATTAGGTCAATGTCCCAACGTTTAAAAAGCTTTCTATTCTAAAAAAGGAGCATGGGGCACTACTTCTCCCAGGACGACAAGGGTGCACACGACATCGTATCAGTCGACCTTTCCATCGACGGCCACGCGCTCAGCTTCGACACCGATGCCGGCGTCTTCTCCAAGGGCAAGCTCGACAAGGGTACGGCCATCCTCATCGACGCACTCCCGCCGATGGAAGACAAGAGCGTGCTTGACCTTGGATGCGGATGGGGCGCCATAGGGATAATAATCGCGAAGCGCCATCCCGGGGCGCGCGTGCATCTCTCAGACATCAATCCGCGGGCCGTGGCGATTGCTAAGAAAAACGCCCGTAAGAACGATGTCGACGTGATGGTGCACCGAAGCGACATCCTCGAGGCCATCGACGAGACGTTCGATGTCATCGTGACCAATCCCCCCATACGTGCAGGTAAGGACGTCGTCTACGCCATGGTGAAACAGAGCCATGAGCATCTTGCGGCCGGCGGGGCGTTCTATGCGGTGGTGCGGTCGAAGCAGGGGGCAAAGAGCTTCTCCGCCGAGGTGGAGCGCGTCTTTGGCAACGTTACCATCATCGCGCGCAGCGCCGGATACAAGGTGTTCGAGGCGGTGAGGCGATGAAGGGCGTGCGCGTGCCCAGGGCCCAGGGGGAACATATCCGCCTGCGGCTCCTCGAGGAAGGCGTCCTCAGGACCGGATACCGCATCTTTGCCGACGACGGCCACCTCTACATGCCCGTCTTCGAAGATGTCGAGGGACTCGAGATGGTCGACGTGGAGTTCGAACCGCTCCCGCGAGAACGTACATACCGCGAACAGCTCAAAAGCGTGCTCCCCGAGGCGCTCGTCGATGAGGTCCACACATTCGATGCGATAGGTGACATAGCGGTGCTGGACATACAGGACGAGCTGCTGCCCTTTGCGCAGGATATAGGAGCTGCGCTCCTTGCATCCCACAAGCACTTCAATGTGGTGCTCGGCAAGGGAGGCGCCCTCGAGGGAGACTACCGTACTCGGAGATTCATCCACCTCGCGGGTGAGGAGCGGACGTACACGGTCCACAAGGAGCACGGCCTCGAACTCGAGGTCGACCTCGCCAAGGTGTTCTTCTCGCCCAGGCTCGCAACGGAGCGAAAGCGTGTGGCAGAACAGGTGAGGGAAGGGGAGGTGGTAATCGACATGTTTTGCGGCGTGGGACCGTTTGCACTCTTTATCGCAAAACGCGCGCATCCCGAGATCGTCTACGCCATCGACCTTAATCCAGACGCCATCGACCTGCTCAATGCAAATATACTGCGAAACAAGGTAACATGCATAGAACCGCTATGCGGTGATGCCGCCGAGATGGTACGCAAGCTTCCGGCTGCCGACCGGATCGTGATGAACCTTCCCCACGAAGCGCATGCGTTCCTCGACACGGCGTTTGACGCTCTTGCGCCCGAAGGGACGATACACTACTACGCCATCGTGAACGACGGACAAGAAGAGATGCATGAACAAGTTATAAACGAGAAGGCAGAAGCGAAGGGAAAGCGAGCCATCATACGAAACACACGGCGTGTCAAGCCGTATGCCCCTCTCTCGCATATGAGGGTATATGATATCAAGCTAGTTTAGCGCGCTCTTCCTTTTTCATGATGGTCGTTACGTACCCTACGATACGATTCTTCACCGTTTGGCTCGGGACCTCAAGCACCTCTCGCAAGAATTCCCTGTTCTCCTCGTAGTTTGTCGAAAGGTCATGCCTGTACTTCTCGACGACCTCGGTTGCCGCACGTTTGATGAATCGTGGTCTTATTCTTCCCAAAAATGCACCTCCTAATGCGTATGGTAGCGAAAGTATAAACAGCACGCTTAAAAAGTTTTTGTTGCGCACGTGCGTCTGGGTACGGCAGAGGGGAGATGTATCAGCAGCTCCTCCAACAGCCAAACGCCCTCCCATTAATTTATAAATGTATGTACAACTACCTTAATTACGCACGTGCCCTGACAAGCCGTAATGGAGGCAGCGAAGGGTAGGGGGTGAAGGATATGCTTACTATATACAAGACCGAGGAAGGAAAGCTGCAACGGATTAACGAGTTCGAGAAAGGATGCTGGATACACCTCCTGTCCCCGACGGAGGAAGAGGTGGCCCAGACATGCCAGGCATACGACATACCAGTGGAGTTCATAAAGGACCCTCTCGACATAAACGAGCGCCCCCGTACCGAGAGCGAGGGCATCGTCACGCTCATCGTGTTGCGCACCCCCCACTACAGCGAGGAGGAGGAAAGCGTGCCGTTTAGCACGCTGCCGCTTGGCATCATCATCTGCGAGAGCACGATCATCACCGTCACCGTGAAGCAAAACGACATCGTTGACAAGATCGTCGCGGGGCGGATAAAGAACATCAACACGGCAAAGAAGAGCCGATTCGTATTGCAGATATTCTACCATACCGCCCTTACCTACCTTGACTACCTCAAGCGCATCAACGTGCGGCTGGCAGCGATCCAGAGCGAACTGCACAAGTCGATGAAAAACGAAGAGCTCATCAAGCTCTTGAATCTTGAAAAGAGCCTGGTCTTTTTCACCACGGCGCTCAGGGCCAACGAGCTCATGGTGGAACGATTGCAGCGAAGCGTCTTCAGACACGTCTACCCAGAGGATGAAGACATCCTCGAGGACGTCATCATCGAGAACAGGCAGGCCATCGAGATGGCCAACATCTACACGAACATACTCTCAGGGACGATGGATGCGTATGCCTCGGTGATATCGAACAACCTCAACATCGTCATGAAGTTCCTCACATCGGTAACGATCATCCTCACGCTTCCGATGATCGTGGCAAGCCTCTATGGCATGAACGTCGCGCTCCCGTTCCAGAATTCGGAGAATGCGTTCCTCTACGTTCTTTTCATATCCGGGGTGCTCTCCCTTATCGGCGTGTTCATCCTGCAGATGAAGCGCTGGTTCTAGGGATGCGCATCTTTTTTATATGTTCGTTGTACGAGATAAGGTGATTCACATGAAGGATTTTTACATCAAGGATGCACGAGAACGAGTAGGAGAGGAAGTGACCATTATGGGGTGGGTCTACCGCAAGCGGCGGCATGGAAAGCTCATTTTCGTTGTCGCACGGGACTCCACCGGCATCATACAGCTCTCTGTGAAGAAGCAAAACGTTGATGAGAACGGATTCGCCGCAGCGCGCGATGCCGACATTGAGGCATCGATCGTGGCCCATGGCACCGTTGCCGAGGATGAGAGGGCGCCGGGAGGCGTCGAGGTGCGCTGCGACGAGTTCGCGCTCGTCTCACCGGCACCCGACTTCCCCATCCAGGAGGACACGGGCACCGAGGCGCTGCTTGATATCAGGCACCTTGCGCTTCGTTCAACGAAGACACAAAAGATCATGAAGATCAAGTCAAGCGTCATACAGGCGGCGCGAGATTACTTTGACAAGCATGGATTCCACGAGGTCTTCCCGCCGATCCTCATGAGTGTCGCTGGCGAAGGCGGGAGCACGCTGTTCCCGCTCGAGTACTTTGGACAGACTGCGTATCTCTCGCAGACGGCACAGCTCCATCTCGAGGCGGCGATCTTCTCCCTCGAGAACGTCTATTCGCTTACCCCCTCGTTCAGGGCTGAAAAATCAAGGACGCGCAGACACCTCACCGAGTTCAGCCACATCGAGGGGGAGATGGCCTGGTGTGACGAGGAGTGCAACGAGAAGGTCGAGGAAGGGCTCGTGGCGTCGATCTGCAACGCGGTCGGTTCACGGCACGCCGACATCCTCGAGGAGTTCGGCCAGGACGCAGCCTATTTTCGTGACATGGAACCGAAGTTCGAACGCATCACCTACGACGAGGCCATATCGATCATCAACGCGAAGGGGTTGCCCATCGAGTTCGGAAACGATCTGGGCTATGAGGAGGAAAAGGTGCTCACCGAGGACTTCGAACATCCCTTCTTCGTGAAGAACTTCCCCAAGGATATCAAGGCCTTTTATATGAAGCAAAAGGGGGACAGGGCAGTGTGTGCGGACCTCGAGGCGCCGGCCGGCTACGGCGAGATCATCGGCGGAAGCCAGCGCGAGGACGACTACCAGCTCCTCGTCGAACGATTGTTGAAGGAAGGAGAGGAGATAGACAACTACCAGTGGTATCTCGACCTAAGAAAGTACGGAAGCGTGCCACACTCAGGATTCGGTCTTGGCATCGAACGCCTGGTGAGGTGGATACTCAAGCTCGAGCATATACGTGATGCTTGCCTCTTTCCCCGAACGCCGTCGCGCATCTATCCCTAGATTCGCACGATCTCGACACGTTTCTTTGGTCCCTCGGGGCATTCGAGGGGTCCCAGTATCCGCGTGATACGGACCTTCTCGCCGCGGGCAACGCCCGGGGGTACGCATTCGTCGCGATACCTGCAGCGCGCCCGGGAACACGGCGGTTCGTACTCGAACGTCATTCCCTCGATGGCCCGCCGGGATGCAACAGCCATCTCGAGCGTCGGTTCGACGATCTCGACGAGTTGCACGTAGGCGTCCTCCTTCGGACAGTAGTGCTTGGTCTTCTTCACGTCGATGACCTCGTAGACGCGACCCTTCTCAAGATTCGTCGAGCATGTGAAGCGGAGCTTGCACTTCACACAGTTCTCATTGTCTGCGCCCTCGAAGATGAACTTCATGCCCTTTTTCGCCATGCTCTCGCCAATGAGGGTAAGCATCTCATATCACCCCCGTGGTCCTGGCCAGAGACTCGGCGGCCTCCCTCGTAAGACCCTTGTCGCCGAGTATTGTATATCTGTCACGTATCTTGTGTGCGGTCATGAGCGCCTCGATGATGTGCTCGTCAGATATCTGCAGGTCGTGGGAGGTCGTGGGGGCGTTGACCGTCTTGAGCGCCTTGCGTATGGAACGCCACGAGCCACCGTGGAGGTACATCATCATGGTGGATCCGATGCCGCACTGTTCGCCATGCATGGCTGGCTTAGGTGCGATGACGTCAAGGGCATGGGAGAACAGGTGTTCCGACCCCGAGGCGGGGCGCGAGGAGCCCGCTATGCTCATGGCGATGCCTGATGAGATGAGTCCCTTGAGCACCTTGCGTACGCTTCTCTCAGAACCCTCCCTGATAACGGACGCGTTCTTGATCATGAGCTTTGCCGAGAGCAGCGAGAGCTGCGCCGCATACTCCGAGAAGTACTCACCCTTGAGGCGGTGCGCAAGCTCCCAGTCCTTGACCGCCGTATAGTTGGATATCAGATCGGCACACCCCGCGGCGAGGAAGCGGTACGGCGCGTTGACGATGACGCTGGTGTCGGCGATGATGGCGACGGGGGGGAGCGCCTTGATCGACGTCTTCTGGTCCCTTGCCTTGATCGAAGCACGCGAAGACGCGATGCCGTCATGCGATGCGGCGGTTGGGATGGATATGAAGGGAAGCGACCGATACCGGGATGCGAGCTTTGCGACATCGATGACCGTGCCTCCGCCGGCGCCGATCACGACGTCAGTCTCGGGCGCAAGCTCGTTGCGGACCCGTTCGACCTCCCCTGACGTCGCGCCGTCGATGCACAGATAAGGGCATCCAAGGCTTTCGGAAACTGTCTTTCCTGCGATGTCGTAGGTAATTTCGTCACACAGCACCATGGGATGTCGGTAACCCAGTTCCCCGACGATGGAGGGGACCTCTTTGAGTATTCGGCTCCCGAGCGCCACCTTGCGGGGCATCTCCATGGTGTGCATCAAAGTTGTCATGGATAAGAAGAGAAGACGTGCCCTTAAATATTTTTTTTAATTTTTGTTTTAGCGGGCCGTTCGCGATGGGCCCGAATGTGGCATTATGGCTAGATTAAATTTAAATATCGTTCGGGGCAGTGATATCATGGCCAATGCCACTGACACGATCGTTGACTTCTTCACGAAGTACTTCATCGAACCGATCACACAGCATTCGGGTTACAACATATTCAACACGCTGGCATACGCTCTCGTGCTCGTTGTGGGCGTCTACATCATCCTGCGCCTGCTGGAACATTTCTCTGTGACGATCGACCAGACGTTCATACGCTCCCTGCTGCCGTTCATGGTCGTGGGGGGCACGGCACGCGCGCTTGTCGATGCCCATGTCTATCCCGACACGTTCCTGCTCATCACCCCGGGCATCTACGTCTCCATCACCGCGTTCACGCTCGTCTCGCTTGGCTTCTCAAAGCAGCTTGAGCGCATGAGGCATATACCGTATCACAAGACACTTTCCCTCATCGGCATCGTCGTGGCGATGCTCCAGATCGGGCTCGTTGCCATCAACATCGAACGGACGCTCGCCATTGTCTACATACTGGTGCTCTTTGCCGTGTTCTATGTGCCCCTGCTGCTCGCCTCGTCCCGATTTCCCTCGACGTTCCTGCGGGGGAACGAATACATCGTCGGCGCCCACATCTTCGATGCAGCAACGACGTTTACTGGCATATACTTTTACAACTACGTCGAACAGCACGTGCTCACGGGATTCTTCATCGATATTGCCGGTCCCGCGGTCATGTTCCCGTTAAAGATCGTATTCATCACGCTCAGCCTCTACCTGCTCGAATGGGTGGCGCCAGAGGACGATGCGACCACGACCAACATAAAGAATTTATTGAAGCTCGTGATAGTAGTACTTGGCCTGGCCCCAGGCATCCGCAACATGTCGACCATACTCATGGGCGCATAGGGATGACCACCATGAAACGAACTATCGTGACACTCCTCGCGCTGACGCTCCTTGCAGGCGCGCTTCTCCCCTTCTCCCAAGCGGCGGAACCGACCGTCGTCCTAAGCTCCATGTCCCCCGAGCGGCCCGACCCGCTCGAGGAGATAACGCTCAATCTACTAATCAGCAACACGACCTCGCAGGACATGTGGCGACCGCTCGTGCACATCGAGCTCACGAATGCACAGAAGGAATACTTCACAATAGTAGAGGAGGGTGAGGTGGAGGTCGACCTCCAGGGCGAGCGCTACCTGTCACCCAATGAATCGGTAGTGACGGCGCTTCGCATCGTGCC
This sequence comes from archaeon, assembly GCA_004212155.1. Classification (GTDB taxonomy): domain Archaea; phylum Methanobacteriota_B; class Thermococci; order Methanofastidiosales; family NM3; genus NM3. The sequence continues at coordinate 22,699 of RXIG01000001.1, read as the reverse complement.
CACGGCGACGTGCCCGGCCCAGAAGCACCAGCTCACGCTTGTCATGCGCTACCGCAGCGGGGCATGCGAGGGTGGATGCCAATGGGAGCAGTTTTCCACAGACATCTCGGTGCAGATCTTCCGGCAGGACCCCAAGCTCGCATTCTCTGTGAGGGAGTCCACCGGAGAGGTCATGCCCGGCGACCCTATCGAGGTGAAGCTCGAGATGAAAAACTTCGGTACGGGCATCGCACAAAACATCCAACTCTCAACGGAGAGCACGGTCAATATACCACTCGAGGAGATCACATATCTTTCTGCCTTCGACCCACCCGAGCTCGGCGTGACGGGAAGCATCGTCGCCATCGCACGATTCGATACGGCCGATGTCACGCCCGGGTACCACACCATCTTCTTCACACTTACGTATGAGGACAAGTACGGCGGCGTGCATGAAAAGACAGGGTCGATAGAGGTAAAGATCAAAGGGACTGCCGTCCAGGAGGCGTTCCTCCAGGCGGAGCAGCTCCGCGAGCTTGGAGAGAACGCATATGCGGTAAGCGACTACACCACGGCCATATCGTATCTCGAACGTGCCATCGAGCTCTACGAACGCCTTGGCTATGACGAGTTGGCGGAAGGGAGCAGGTCGAAGATCCAACTCGCAAAGACCTATCTGCAGGCACGAAACTACTATGTCCAGGGGGACAGGGAGTTCGAAGGAAAGAACTATCGTGAGGCGAAGAAGTTCTATGAGCTGTCACTAGACATCTACGCGCAACTCGGCAATTCCAAGAAAGTGGCCGAGGTGCGAACAAAGGTGCAGTCGTGCGAGGATGAACTCTACAAGTATGAGATAATGCAAGGTGCCCTGTATGGCGCGCTCGGGCTCTGCGCGGTCTATGGCACCTGGACGAAACGAAAAGGGATCGTCAAGCGGCTAAAACGTGAATGATTCCCCGGGTGCGAGTATCACGACGTGGGTGGAGTCGCCAACGGCGCGCTTGAGCTCCTGGGGGTCCTGTTCTATGGCGGGGTACGTGCTGTAATGCATCGGGATGACGACCTGCGGGTCCAACAGCTCGACAGCCTTTATCGCCTCCTTGACACCCATCGTGAATCGTGACCCGATGGGAAGCAACGCGACCTCGGGATTGTAGAGCTCGCTGATAAGCTTCATGTCGTAGAAGACGCCCGTGTCGCCCGTGTGGTAGACCGAATGGTCTCCGAAGTTAACGACAAATCCTGCAGAATGCCCGGCGCCGCCCTCGAAGTCGGACGAATGGGTCGCGTTGGTCATCGTGATCTTGATACCCCCAACATCGATGGTGCCGCCGATGTTCATCGGTTCGAACTGTTTTACCCCTTTAGAGGCCGCATAGTGCGCAAGCTCGTACATGGCTACGAATACGGCATCGTTGTTCTTGGCAATCTCGATGGCATCGCCAAGATGGTCGCCATGCCCGTGGGTGACGAGCACCATGTCGATATCGGTTAGATCGCCGGGCTTGACCGACGAGCGCGGATTGTTAGAAAGGAACGGATCGATAAGCACCGTCTTTTGTGCAGCGATCCTGAAAGCGGAGTGTCCAAGGAACTCAATCTTCATCATATCACCTATCTATACCTTTAAATACGTGGTATAAATATCTTATCTCAATGATCATCTATGACTGCGATTATGTCGCGATGGACGAAAAAACGGCAGTGCGGCTCTTCGTCAAGGAGGGCGATTCCGCCCGCATCATCTACGATGACAGGCACGATCCCTACATATACGCGATCCCCTCGGAGGAAGGGGCGCGCGAGAAAATCGAGGATCTTGTGAAGGTCTCAAAGGAAAAGGTCGTCCAGGTGCTTCGCACCGAGGAGGTCACCAAACGCTACGACCATGAGGACGTCACTGTCCTCAAGGTATTTTTCAGATACCCCTTCGACGTGCCCGAACTTCGCGAAGACATTGCGCAGTACGCGACGATATTCGAGTATGACATTCCCTATGTCCGCCGCTACCTCATCGACACAGGGCTTCGACCCCTCATGCCGCTCGACATGACGACCGAACTGCGTAACGGCAGGGAGTACCTCGTTGACGCTGTTCCCTCCCAGGATGCGCCTGAGGAGCTTACGTCAATGAGCCTTGACATCGAGACATACAGCGTCAACAAGTCGATGCCTGATGCCGCTACGGACCCGATCATCATGATATCGGCTGCAACGGGCGAGGAGTCGCACGTCTTTTGCTGGAAGGCGTGCAAGGGTGTCGACCACTTTGACGACGAGGCGTCGATGCTCGAGGGGTTCTTCGCCTTCCTCGACCGCCTCTCGCCAGAGGTCTTCGTTACCTACAACGGCGACAACTTCGACCTCCCCTACATCAAGAAACGCTGCGAGGTCAATGGCATCTCCCACCCCTTCGTGTCCCATATGAAGCTAAAAGGACGTGGGTCGAACACGAGCGCGGAGGTCCCTGGCATGGTCCATGTCGACCTCTACCCCATCGTGAAAAAGAACGTGAACGTCTCCCGCTACACGCTCGAGGCCGTCTACGCCGAGTATATGGGGCGCGAGAAGTCGGACCTTGACGGCTCGAAGATATGGCAGTACTGGGACGACGAGTCCCTGCTCGAGGAGCTTGTCGAATACTCACGCGACGACGCCGTTTCCACATTCGAGATAGGCGAGCAGATGCTGCCGCTCCAGTATGAGATGACAAAGATCGTCAATCAGCGCCCCTTTGACGTTGCGCGCGCTTCGTCGTCGGCCCTTGTCGAATGGCTCCTCATGCGCCACAGCCACGAGCTCAATGCACTCATACCCAGCCCACCAAGCTCTGCTGACCTCTCGCGTCGTTTCGCCGAGACCTACGAGGGCGCGTATGTCGTCGAACCGATAAAGGGGCTGCATGAGCATATCTTCTACTTTGATTTCCGTTCGCTGTACCCATCGATCATCATCAGCCACAACGTTGACCCGTACACGCTCGATTGCGAGTGCTGCACCGACAACATGGCGCCGACGGGTCATTGCTTCTGCCTCAAGGAGAAGGGATTCATCCCCGCGATACTCGACAGCCTGCTCAGCGAGCGCATGCGCATCAAGGAACGCATGGGCAAGGCCACGGGGTTTGAGCACAAATCGCTCTACAGCCAGCAATGGGCTCTCAAGATCCTTGCGAACTCGTTTTACGGGTATCTCGGATATCCGCGCTCGCGGTGGTACTCGAAGGAGGCGGCCGAGTCGATAACGGCATGGGGACGAAAGTATATCAACAGCGTCATCGACCAGGCCCAGTCCGAGGGCCTCTCCGTCGTCTACGGAGATACCGACTCCCTTTTCGTATGCACGCCGACCAAGGACCTCGACCGTGCCCAGGAGTTCCTCGCATCCGTCAACGAGCGCATGCCAGAGCGCATGGAGCTCGAGCTCGAGGGATACTATCGCAGGGGGCTGTTCGTGACGAAGAAGAAGTATGCGCTCATCGATGACGACGACAAGATCATCACGAAGGGGCTCGAGGTCGTGCGGCGCGATTGGACAGGCATCGCCAAGAAGACCCAGCGCACCGTGCTTGAAAAGATCCTCCGGGACGCCGACATCCAAGGCGCCATAGCGCACGTGCAGCAGGTGACACTCTCACTCAAGGAGAACAGGGTACCGATAGACGACCTCGTCATAGATACGCAGCTTACCATGGCACTCTCGCAATACAAGGCCATCGGACCGCACGTACAGATCGCCAAGCGTCTCAAGGAACGCGGCGACGACGTGCGCGTGGGCACGATCATCTCCTATCTCGTACTAAAGGGGCAGGGACGCATACGCGACAAGGTGATCCCCGTCGACGAGTACAACGGGGAGGAGATCGATGCCAACTACTACATACAAAATCAGGTCATTCCCTCGGTGGCGCGCATCTTGCAGCCGCTCGGATATTCCAAAGAGGAGCTCGAGTACCAAAGGACGCGACAATCGAGCCTTGAGGGATGGTTTTAGGTGATATGATGATCTCACGACGCATCTACTGGAGGGGAGAGGTGTCGGCCGCACACAGGCTCGAGCTCCCATATCCTTCGAAATGCACGGACCTGCACGGCCATAACTACCTCATCGAGATCTGGGCAACGGGAGAGCTCGACGAAACGGGGATGATTATCGATTACGCAGAGATCAAACGCTCGGTATCGCGCTATGACCATGCATTCCTCAACGATATGCTTGAGCAGCCGACCGCAGAACAGATGGCCGGCGCCATCAACGAATCGTTGCGAGTGCCCAACGTGACCGAGCTTACCGTACGCGTCTGGGAGGACCGCGACAGCTACGCAGAGGTAAGGTGGGTCCGTGAGGGTCACTGAGATATTCGAGAGCATTCAAGGCGAGGGCGCGCTCATGGGGCGCCCCATGCTCTTCATACGACTTGCTGGATGCAACCTGTCCTGCGAATGGTGCGACACGCCCTATGCGCGCGACGAAGGACGTGAGATGAGCGCAGAGGACGTCGCAATGCGCATACGCTCCTCGCACCTATCATGGGTATGCTGGACGGGCGGAGAACCGCTGCTGCAGCGCTCGGCCATCGAGGACGTAGTCGCGTCCGTCAGAGGATACCGGCATACGGTGGAGACCAACGGCACGATCCCCGTGCCTTCAGGCCTCTTCGACCACGTGACCGTCTCACCAAAGTCCCTTGCAGGCATGCCCCCGCTGGCGGACTGCTACAAGTTCGTCGTGGGTGGAAAGGGGGATCTTGAAGAGGTCGACCGCTATGTCTTAAGGACGGGGATTGCCAGGGAACGCGTCTATATCCAACCTATGTGCACCACCAAGGACGAGGCGACACGACTCCTTGCTCCCCTCTGGTCTGCATGCGTGGCGCGCGGCTATGCCCTGTCGCCACGACTCCATGTGCTCGTCTTCGACGACAGGAGGGGCGTATGATGAACGAGGACTGCGTGATGATACTCAGCGGCGGGCTCGATAGCACCGTACTCCTCTACCATCTGGTCGACGAGGGCCGCTTCCCGCTCGCGCTGACGTTTGACTACGGCCAGAAGCACGGCAGGGAGATAGCGATGGCGCGCTTGAGCGCCAAGGAGCTTGGCATCCCGCACGTGGTGCTCACGGTGCCCCTCGACACGATCTTCTCGTCAAGCTCCCTGTTGCACGGGGGCGAGGATATCCCCGAGGGCGACTACTCGATCGAGAACCAGAAGAGCACGGTCGTGCCGAACAGGAACATGATCCTCCTCTCATACGCCGTTGGCGTCGCCGAGGACCGGGGCCTAAAGCGCGTCTACTACGGTGCGCACCGCAATGATCGGGCCGTGTACCCCGACTGCCGTCCCGAGTTCATCGAAGCCCTTGGCACGGCGGCACGCTCCGGCACCTATAATCAGGTCGAGCTCCTGGCGCCCTTCATGACATGGTCGAAGACTGACATCGTGATGCGCGGGCACGCACTCGGCGTCCCGTTCGAGCATACGTGGAGCTGCTACAAGGGGCATGACGCGCCGTGTGGAAGGTGCGGCACGTGCCGCGAGAGGAAGGGGGCGTTTCGAAACGCAGGATTAAACGACCCTGGTGAACGACAATGGAAGAGATGATACGCGAATATATGAAAGCGCTGCAGAGGCGATACGGATTCTTCAACGATGAGGAAATAGAGAACACGCCCAAGCGCATCGAACGATTCTGGGAGGAGTGGGAACGCAACAGGGACTACTCCTTTACCGTCTTTGAAAACAGCGAGCATTACGACCAGATGGTCGTTCTCAAGGTGCCAAACTTCTATTCGATGTGCTCACACCACCTCCTCCCCTTCTTTGGCAGGGTGGCGGTTGGATACATCCCACAGACCAAGATATGCGGCATATCAAAGCTTGCGCGCCTCGTCATCAAATATGCCTCACAGCCGCAGCTCCAGGAGAACATGACACAGCAGATCCTCAACGGCCTCACCGATGCGCTCTACACCGAGGACGTCATGGTCGTCGTCAAGGCCAGGCATCTCTGCATGGAGATGCGCGGCGTCAAGACCCAGAGTCCCGAGATGGTCACGTCGGCCATATCCGGAGCGTTCAGGCGCCAGGAGCCGAGGGAAGAGTTCATGCGCCTTATTGAATGAGGAATGATGCGTCCGTGTGCATATATCTTCGACGATACGACATATATACTTCTACAGTAGGCGAATGTTTATAAATGAACAATATTCTTCATAGTACAGATTTTATTCCGTATCAGGATATTAACCAGGTGATCCAGTGAGATGGTATATCGGTAAGGAACGTGAACCAGGTGAATCGGAGCAACCGTACTGGGGCGGGCCGCTCAGGCTTCGTCTCCCCTTCATACATTATCCCCTCGAGTGGCCGGACTTCGCGCAAGGCATCATACTGTGTGTGGTGCCGCTAAGCATCATCGCGGCGCTGCAGTCCGCGTTCGGCATCGAATACGAGATCGCGCTGAGCATGGTCATCATCTATCATTTCCTTGCAATGCTTCACACGGCGTTTGGCGACCCAAGCGTCGCCGGGTGGATCACCGCTGGCATCCCTATCTACATGACGTTCATCCTCGGATATGCCACAGAGACGAGCAAGGCGGGCGCGATACAGGCCATGATAGCACTGCAGCTCATCGTTGCCGCCATCTTCTTCATCATGGCGTTCTCCGGCGGGGCGAAGCGCCTCGTCTCACTCGTGCCTCCCGCCATCAAGTCGGGCATACTGCTCGGTGCGGGCATCGCCGCCATCGTGAGGGTCTGGGAGGACTCTGCAAGCGGCATCCAGAACGGCGTCGCCAAGTGGTCGCCTGGCCTTGGAATAGGGCCGATCTCGATATCGTTTTTGATCGCCGTCGTGCTCTCCTTTTTCATCCTCTGGTCTCCGCGTTCGCTTGCCTACCGCAGGGAGCACAGCCTCTACGCATGGGTGGCCAAGTACGGCATTGCGCCAACGTTCATCATCGGCTACATCGTCGGTCTCGCATTGGGCGAGATAACGATCCCCTCGGGCGTGCTGGAACATGGATGGGTGTTCATTCCCAAGGTCGGCGCCACCTACGAGGCGCTCTCGCCCTTCTCCATCGGATGGCCTTCTGCCGCGATGTTTGCCGGTGCCATCAGTACAGCCATCGTCGCATACATCCTCTCCTTCGGCGACATCCTCATCAATCAGGCGCTCATCGACGAGGCCAACGAAGCGCGAAAGGATGAGCTTGTAAAGATCGATCCCAACAGGGAGAACTTCATCTGTGGCGTGAGGAATCTCACGACGCTTTTCTATCCGTTCCTCCCGCTTGCCGGACCTCTGTGGACGGGGGCGCAGGCCATCGTCGTGAGCAGGTACAAGAACTCGACGCCAAAGGAGGAATACTCGTTCTGGGGGGGAGCGACAAGTTTCTTCTGGGGCATGGGATTCATCATGTTTCTCTATCCGCTCGTTCTCGTCGTGCAACCGGCGCTTCCCATCGGATTCGGGCTTACCATGGCGATACAGGGCTATCTGTGCACTTACCTGGCCATGGAGATCGTCACCTCGAACATCGAGCGGGGCATATCCGGCATGATGGGGGGCATCCTCGCGACGCGCGGCGCCACGTGGGCCCTTTTCATGGGCATCCTCTTCTATCTCGTGCTCGAGTACCGCACGCACAGGGAAAACGAAAGGACGGAAAACAAGAAAACGTAGGTGTGCCCGAGCGAAGGGCATATATTTTAAAAGGAGGGGCGTCGAGCATCAAAGATGCTTGAACGCCTCACCGAACCGTTCATGATGTACAGAGGGTTGCCTCGAAGCATATACATCCTCTTCTTCTCACGCATCGTCAACACCACCGGGGCGTTCGTACGGCCGTTTCTTGCCATCTTCCTGACAAGCAATCTCGGCATCAGCGATGCTCAGGCCGGCATCATCGTCACGCTGGCAATCGTAGTCAACATGCCGGGCACGATCGGCGGCGGTTGGCTCTCCGACAGGATCGGAAGGAGATGGACGCTCCTTTCCGCACGCACGCTCGCCGCCGCATGCTACGTTCCGTGCGCGTTCCTTGGCAACTCCATGGTGATACCGGCGCTGCTCATCGCATCGTCGTTTTCCAACGGGGTGGGAAATCCCGCCAGCCAGTGCATGATAGCCGACCTCACGACACGGGAAAATCGCAAGGAGGCGTTCTCGCTTATCTACCTTGGCATAAACATAGGATTCTCGCTAGGTCCTCTCATCGCCGGATTCCTCTACAACAACTATATCGAGTGGATCTTCCTTGGCGACGCGTTCACCACGTTCATATCGGTCTTTCTCATCTACCGATTCGTTCCCGAGACATACCCCAAGCTCGACGAGGACAGCTGCGGGACGTATGTGCCTCACGAGGAGAGGCCCGAGGTCGGCTCGTTCGTCTCGATCATGAGAAAACGCCCTTTCCTCGTGGCGTTCACATTCATCAACATGCTGCTCATCTTCGTTCTCAATCAGAATAACTTCGCGCTGCCCCTGCAGCTCAAGGATGTCTTCGGCATGGCGAAGGGCCCTCAGCTGTTTGGGATCGTCATGTCGGTCAACGGCCTCGTCGTCGTCATCATGACCGTGTTCCTCACGCGCCTCACACGTTCATTGCGGCCCATCCTCAACATATCCCTCTCCGGCGTGCTGTTTGCGGTGGGCTACGGGATACTATTCATTGCCACGTCGTTTACATACTTTATCGTGTCGACGGTGATATGGACGCTGGGAGAGATACTCAACGCAACGAACTCCGGCGTCTACATAGCGAACCATACGCCCATGTCGCACAGGGGGCGCTTCAATGCGTTCATAGGGACTGTCATGACGATGGGAGTTAGCGCCAGCCCCATGTTCATAGGATTTTACATCGAGGCCTATTCGCTCAGCCTTGTCTGGCCCCTGATGTTCGCGATAGGTATGGCTGGCGCAGGGCTCATGTTCGCACTCTATGCGCTTGAGAAGCGAAGGTATGCGAGCCTGCCGCCGTAAAAAAGGAGAGGTGCGCTATGAAGCGCACTGTTTGATATCGTCCCAATGCGCCCTGACGGTCATGAAGAGCGCGCCGAATCCGAGCGACACCGCCACGATGCGGACAACGAAGCCAAGATAGGGCACGACGAAGAGCACGTTGAGGATAACGAAGCCAACGATGAAGAGCACGAGGTCGCGCGCCTCGAGCTTGAACGTCGTGGCTATCGTCCGGCCGAGCGCAAGTGACACGAAAAGCGTCGAGATCAAGAGGGCGATGAACGCCAGAAGTCCTATGAGCAGACCGAGCGGTATGCCGATGATGGTCACCATGAGAAGGGTGCAGAGGATCGCTGTGGCGATGATGAGGACGAATCCCACGATCGTGTTGATGATGGGCGATGTGCGCACCTCCCGCTCGATGGCGGTGAACTTGTCCCCAAACGTCGTGAAAAGGAAGAGGCCAACGATGAAGAGACCTATGACAAAGAGCACATGGAACAGCCGCGCCACGTTCTTGATAAAGCCGGGGATGCCAGTATCGGGCCAACTGAACTCCTTCTCCTCCACCCTGCCGACACGGCCGTTGTTCTCCAACGAGCCAGCGATCACGGATAACTTGTCGATTATCACCCCGTGGTTCGTCACCGCCCCTCCGATGATGTAGGCATCGGTGTCCACGTGCGCGGATGTCTCGAGTTCAACGGTGCCGCCGATGACATACACCTTGCGCACATTTCCACGGATGGTGATGTCGCCCCCGATGGCGATCACCTTGCCAGCCACTGTTCCGTTGACGTTGAGTCTCCCGGAGAAGACGAGGACATCGCCCATGACGTCCCCATTGATGGTCACCGAGCCACCGGTCGCGACCACGTCGCCGTAGACGGACTCGTTGATCACGATGGTCTCATCGGAGACCAGCAGGTCATCGTAGATGGGATAATCAAACGTCTTGTCTGCAGAAACAACGGGGACAAGAGTACAGAGTATGAGCGCCAAGATGAGCAGTGCGAAGCCGCGCCGCACGAGATATGACAATTTCATTTCATCCCTCCAGAAGCGTTATGGGTATGTGATGATTCTATGCATCGCACACTAATATAGGTTTGCTTTTCTTCGAGTGGCGTCTATGGTGCCAAGAGAACACCCCTGTCGCTGCACCGATGGTCAGGGGGAGTACGAAGTTGAACAAGATAAAGAAATCGAATGGGGCCTCAGCATCGTAATACCACTGCGTAATGCGTAAAAAGATGATAAATGCTAACAGGCCTGCAACAAGGCCACGAACGAAAGATATCACGAGATAAAGTAAATCATGACGTATTAATAATTATCTAGAATATGAATGGGGAAAAATGTGAAGAAAGGGGATTAGTTGCCCTTTCCTTTCCCATTGCCGGGGTTCTCTGGAGGTCCAGCATGCTCGGGAGGCCCAGCATCCTCTGGGGGCCCAGCATCCTCTGGGGGCCCAGCATCCTCTGGCTTGCCGCCTCCTTCGCCAGCAAGCTCCCCTTCACCCTCTTCGGATGATTGCTCAAGCTTTCTCAAGGCATTCTCTGCTATCGATGCGGCCGCAGTGGCCTGGCCCTTGGCATGCCCATAATCTCCATTCTCGAATGCCGCTTGGGCGCTCTCGAGCTTACTAATGGCAAGGTCCATGAGAGTCGAAACGGCCGGATGAGACCCTTCGACATATGCTTCCTGCAATGCCGAGACGGCAGCTTCTGCATCGGCGAGTGCCTGCTCGGCCTTTTCCATGATCACCGCGGTATCATCTTCAGTGCCTGGGGTGACTGGCTCCCCGCCCATAAGCGTGATAGATTCATTAGCCTTGCTCAAGGCGGTCTCGTAGTCGCCTTCATCGTATGCGGTGATGGCTTCCTCTATGAGCGTCTCGGCTGACGCTATGAGTTCGCTATTGTCCTCTTCGCCTTCTTCCTGGGCCTCGAGTAACCCTGCCAGGAGGTCTTCGGCCTGTTCTATGGCCTCGGCTGCGGCTTCTTTGAGAGCTTCTTCCTCACCTGCTTCCTCGATCATGCCCTCGAGGATGCCAATGGCTTCTTCAGCCTTGCTCAAGGCGGTTTCGTAGTCGCCTTCATCGTATGCGGTGATGGCTTCCTCGATAAGCGCCTGAACATTCGTGAGCGCCTCACTCGATGCATCAGGATGCTGCTCAAGGTAAGCTGCAAGGAGCGACTGGGCCTCATCTAGGGTCGCTGATGCTTCACTTTCAGTTGCGCCTTCCTCGCCGTCTCCTTCTTCTCCTAAAACTCCGACGCCCATCATGCCGTTGCCCTTGTATCCAAAGCCTCCGCCATCATTGCTTTCCATGACCTGGGCCCCGATGAGTCCGAAAGACCCAAGCGAACACAGGAGCATGAATACCAACAGAGTAACACTAGTATTTCGCTTTATTGTATCACCATGAATGCAATAGAGTTGAATCATATAAAAATATTGTGATTTTTAGGTATCACAATACCCATAAAGTGCCATCTGCGCTCTATAATAGCGTTGGATTGTGCGCCGACAGTCCATGGTCAAAGCGCGTTTCAAGGGTACGATGCAGCGTTCTCATTATTCCAAGAGCAAAAGACAGAAACTGTCGAAGCAACCGTTCTCATCATGCACAACACGCATCTCATACCCCCCGTTCCTGGCCGTCTGGAACACGTCGATGCCACATGCCTCCATCGAAGGGCGAGCGCGGCGCCTGTTCTTGCATTTTCTCTTGTCAAAGCGTGTGGGCACCCCAATGTCATCGGATGGACAGTCCTCACAGAGCTTGCACGCACCGCAAGTGTATGCAAACGCCCGATAGAATCCCAGGAGAAACGCTTCACGTTCCAGTTCGTACATTGCTATCTGAATCTCACGCCACTGGGCCCTGTCAGTGAGGTCCTTGAACTCGAGGAGAAGCGCCTTCTTGTAGTTCGATAACGTCTTGCGTGTTTCGTCAGGCGACGGCGCATAGGGGGGGCATGTGAAACGCTTCCCATACATCTTGCACCCATACTCGCACTTGAGCAACACCCAATCCTCGACGCATACATCCTCTATCGGTATGACCCTTGTGGAGGTGGCTCCCCACCGGGAAGCTGATTCCCTCAATGTCGCGATAGCTGAATCGTCCATATAGTAAATGTGAATCAAGGATATATAAAAAGTCGCCTACGTCCAGCACGCATCATTTCCGCTCTTTCTTGGTCACCGGGGGAGGGTGATGTATGCCCTTGATCGCCATGTCGCGCAATACCTCGGACAGTGATATCGATGCATCCTTGATGACCTTGAGGTAGAGGTGGGCCTGGTCCTTCTCTTCATGCTTGACAGCCTCGCACAGGAGATCCGAGTATGAGTAGAGCGTCACAAGAGGTGTTTGGGCATCATGATAGAGACGTTCGAGCAATTCCTTCAGTAGCTCATTTCTATTTTTGAGGTCTTCCTGCGTTCGTTTGATATCTGTGATGTCGGTAATGGAAACGAGCGAAGCGCCCCTGCTGGAAATGAAGCTAACATTGACGATGATGTGTTTTTGTTGTCCCATGCCGTCAACGATAGTCAGTTCATACTGGCTGGGGGCGGAGCGCGGGTCCCTAAAACGCATATTGGCAAACGATTGCACCTTTTCCATCGACGAGGGATCGAGCATGCGCTTCCATGCATGGAACATATAGTCGCCACGTTCGTATTTAACGATGTTTTCAAACTCCGCATTGGCATCGATGAGCCGCAGGTCCCTGTCGAAGAGCGCAAGGGCGATCCCGTTGTTCAGGAAGAGGGCACGCAACATAGATGAATCACAATCATCGATGCATTCGACGTGACGCATGTGTTGACCATCGTGATTCATCCGTTCCCTATAGATATTATCCCCTCGCTCATGATAATGTTAGCATGACAAAAACATTGCAAAGAATGAAATGGTCGTGCTCACTTATATATTTTGGCTTCGACATTTGGTTAATATCGGGACATCCTTTCGACAAGGAAAACCATTAAACGGTGGCATGCATACAACTACCATGGATTCCAGGTCACAGACGATCCAAGGGATGGGCTGGATGCTGTTCTTGCTCTGTGCAGTGCTGTTCTTGATCTCAGGAGTGCGTAGCGGCGATACACTGATAACTGCTGGAAGCGCCCTTTTCCTCCTCGCCTGCTTCCTCTTCCTCTATTCGCTTAAAACGAAAGGGCAATGAAACGAGGCTTGCCTGGATTTTTCTCCTCAGCTGGAGCCCTCCACTGTAGTCAATGGTAGCATTTATTATACTTGCAAGAATATAGTATGCATATAATATTCCAATGATGTTGTTTCAACTAGGGTTCCAGAAGAGTTGAAGGGCAGTCCCATGATTTTCAAAGATATGGAGGCAGTGAAGAGAAAGGTGCAAAACGACCTTCACATGGAGGTGCTAGCATACCTTATGGTGAACCGAAACGCGACCTATGCCACCATCGCTCATGACGCCATGGCGGTGTTGGGATTGGAAAAGGAAAGCAGCGTCCGAAGCGCCCTAACATCCCTTGCCAAGAAAGGATATATCAAGCGTACGAAAAACGACATGGGCGAAAGCATCTACATGCCCATTGTCGTCGTGGAGGATCAGTCCGGCCTCGAATTGTTCTCGCTCGTTGACTACTACCTGTTCAGCACGGGTGAACATGGACGATCCATGAAACCGACAACCCCAGACGAGATAGTCAAGGAGCTTCCACGAACGGAAGCGGTGCTGCTTGCCATTATCGAGCACTACGATGATGATGTTGAAATAGCCCATATAATGGCAGAGGCGCTGGAGACCCTGCGAAGAACGGTCAGACCAGACCTTGCTGCCCCACGAAAGCGCAGGTGAGAAACAGGTGACAATCGAGAAACGTGTCTTGTAGTGCGCGCATGGCAACGTCATTTGAACATAATGTTTAACAATGTAGACCACCAGATAAGAAATGATACATCATGGCCGAACAGATACCCAAGGAATTGTCTGAAAATCTCTATTCTAATGAGAATGTCCTTTTTTGCATCAAAAAAAGGATGAAAACGGAACTCAAGCCCAAGTTCCTGGGCGTTACCGACAGAAGGATCATCTATCTCGACCAAAAGGTGCTTGGTAGATACAACATCGAGGACATCCCGTATGAAAAGCTCAAGCTTGTCCATTTCAAATCGGGCAAGCTCGCGGCCGAATTCACGCTCACCCACGAGGACGGCCATGATATCAGGATGAGCTGGATGAACAAGGATGAGGTGAAGGAGGCGATCGAGGCCGTACGCGACGCCCTCAACAACATTGCTGTGGAGCAGGTGACGATCAAGAAGAAAAAGGGCCTCATGAGCGAGGAATGGCAGATCTCCAAACCAAAGGAGATGGTCTCGCGCGTTGCACCTGTACGACCCTCACACACAGAACCCGAAAAACGATCAAACGACGCCGACCCCTACGAACAGCTCAAGAAGCTAAAGGAACTGCTCGATGCCGACATCATCTCACAAGAAGAATACAGCGCGAAGCGAGATGCGCTGCTCAGCAAGATATGAAATGCCGTGCTCTTAGCGTATATGTCCGTGCTCCCTGTACCACGCTACGGTGTCCTCCAATCCGCTTCGCAGGTCGTAACGTGGTTCATACCCCAGCTCCCGTGATATGCGCTCGATGCTGTATGCCCTGTCGGTCGTCACCGAATCTATGGTCGATCGGCGATAGAGGAACGACTCCCTCCCTATAAACCTCATCGCCACTTCAACGGGGGAGACCATCAATCGTGCCAAGGCACGAGAGACGTGCAGCGAGGGCGGGGGGCGTCCCGTAAGCTCAGAGAGAATATCGTAGACCTCCTTGTAACTGTACGCTCGGCTATCGCTCACGTTGTAGGTCTTTCCACAGGATACCTCAGGTTGCTCAAGCGCCAGCATGAATGCTTGAACAACGTCATGGACGTGAACGAACTGGATGAGACTGCGAGCGCTTCCAACATGGAATCGCGTCCCGAGGGCGTTGTTGGCATACGAGGTGATCGTCCAGTACGAGATGTCGTCGACGTTGCGTGGACCGTAGATGCCGGAGGGGCGAAGGATCGTATAGCTTGCGCCTCTTTTTCCATACGAACGAACGACCTCCTCTGCCATGAGCTTTGAGCGCCCATAGTCGTATGTGGGGTTCGGCTCTGCTTTTTCATCCGCGGGAGGATCGTTGACGGGGCCGATGACCTCTGTCGTGCTGCAATGGATGATCCTATCGACGCCAGCATCAAACATCGCTTCGAGCAGGAGCCTCGTCCCCGTGACGTTCACACGCTCGTAGAGGTCCCACGAACCAAAGAACGTATAATATGCCGCCAGGTGCATGACTGCGTCAACGCCCTGCAGCCCTTCCTTGAGGCTCGGCCCATCGACAAGGTCGGCGTGACGGATCTCGACACCGAGGCTCGAAAGGAGTGAATCGTCGCTCGTGGGACGGATGAGCGCCACGGGCTCATGCCCGCGTTCCAGCAGCGCCTCGCACACGTGCCCTCCGAGAAACCCGGAAGCTCCCGTCACAGCGACCCTCATGGCATCACATCGGGAGCATGGGACGTGTCACGCCTGTAGAGCGTATACGTGAACAGGGCAGCGAGATGGGCGCCATCGTATGGTTCTGAAGCGCTGCGCATGTACATGTCATCAATGGGAGTGATGCGGTAGATGCCCGTCGACAGGAGCTCGTCCATGAGCACACCGTGAACATCGGTTCCAACGGAGACGCCGACGGTCTGCACCCTATCGATACCATGGTACGCTTTTCGATGGGGCAGCTCCCTGATACGTCTTCCCACTTCAGCCACATCATTGACGACATGGAGCTCGAGGAATCGCCGCCTGTTGTGAATGCCCATTTCGGGGTAGGAGGTGATGAGCTCATCGAGCGAGGCGCCGTCCTCGGTGATGACGATGGTCCATGGGTTGGTCGCGGATGATGATGAAAGGACGGAGGCACCCTTGAAGAGCAAGCTTCGCCTGATGTTGTTGAGTGAGAATCTGACGCCCTCGGGAAGGTGGAGCGCGAAAGCATCACCCATGCCGTCCAGATGCGTACCAACGAGTCGTGCGAATGACTCTGCCTGTGCCCGCTCTCCGATGAAACAAACCTGAGTGGGTGAACTGCACAGCTGCTGGTCGTAGAGCACGATGTTTGTGGCAAGCCCCTGCGCTGCTCTCTCTCCCGCCTCGGCATCGACGACCGCAACCCCCGTCAGCGGTCCGTTGACTACATACGAAGGATGTGACGGATTCTCGGTAAGCATCTTGGCAATGACCGAGCGGGCAGGTTCTGATCCCCAGAAGTTCACCACGCCAAGCGGTGCTGCCGTGAGCAGGTACGATAGCGATGCGCTGTCGTGGGAGAAGTAACTGATGACGAGCGCTTCAAGGAGGCTCTTTGCGGCCGGGTCCGTTTCTGCGACCTCGCGTAGAAGGGCAAACACGGATGCAACGCCTTCGTAGTTGGAAAGCGATGGTTTGAGCACGGTCACGTTGCCTGTGATGAGGGAAAGCGTCGTGGGTATGAGGGGGGGTATCATCGAGTTGCCGGAGCTAATGATGAGGACCGGTCCGGCAGGCAGGTGCCTGAAGTACTCCCCCTCGTTGACAGATGTAAAGCGTTCAAGGCCATCGGCGCCGCCAAGAAGCGATGAAGAGAGGTTCCTCCTAAGGGTGGCACGTTCGAGCAAGAGGGGTACGAGGGAAAATTCGACATCGATGAGTCGCGCACTATAGCCCGATGACGCGGCCAGACGTTGTTTAAGGTCGTCGAGCAGGCCTGCCTTGCGCTTCCGTTCCCACAATGCCCCCACCTTTGCAAAGACCTCGATGCGGTCGTCAAGTGATATGCCGGCGATATCGGCCTGCATCGTTGGGGCCTGTGACAAGTACGATTCCAGCGACTCGGGGGAGAGTTCGTTGATCACCTCTCTGCCCATCTCCTTTCGGACCACGACGGGCGCTTCATGGGAAAAGATCGGATCGAGCGTCATATGCTCACTCCCGTGATCCCATGAGCTCTTCCATCGTACCGCCGCATGCCCGCTGGAGGTCCCATCCCTCCTCGACGCGCAGACGGCGTACGTATGAGAACTCCTTGCCGTAATACCGTTCAGACGGGACGGACGTCATGATGTCGCCCGGGTAGAAGATCTCGGGCCACGATGTCACGAACGGGTTGAAGATGCCAAGGATGCCCTCCCTGCCGTCCTCTTCTATGACCTCCATCGTCTTGGGGTCGAGAAGGAAGACGTGAGACAATGGATGCGGCACCTTTCCCATGGTGTCGAAGTTGTCTATGAGCGCGGTAAGCGTCTCGGTCATGCCGAGCACGTCCATGAACGGGACCTTTACGTCCCTTCCACCCCGATCGTGCGCACGATAATGCCTGCGGGCGGCACCCACTATCGCCTCGTATGGGGGCAGGTCGCTTGCGCCCTTGTTGCCTCCCCCCGTCACGATGACACCGCCCCTGCCGAGCTTGACAGGTGGCGAACCAGTTGCGAGCTTGTACGCTAATCGGCGCAAAAAGTTCATCGTCTCGAAGCGCTGAGACATGAGGTGTATGCCTGCAGGAGCCGTGAAGAAGAGCTTTGGCTCGGATTTGGCCTTAAGGAACTTCACGATGTTGCCCCGATTCGGCTCAAGGCGCATCCACGGCCGGGAGGGGTCGTCACTTTCGACCATGTCCATTCCGTAGATGAGCTCAAGCCCTTTGTTCTCGAGGGTAAGGTGCACCGACGCTATGAAGTAGAGCCTGTCGCGAAGCTCGGGTGCCGCCATGAAGAGTGCCGTGCCCTCGCCCTGCTCCAGCATGCCGCCATAGACGTACTCGAAGAGATCGGTGTTGGCCTTCATCATGATATCGAGGTCAAGGGGGCTTCGATAGATCTTGACAGGGGACTTCCCGGTGGTCCCGCTCGAAGCAAATGTCTCGCCCCCCTCGTCCAGACCGTCAATAAGAAACGGCGACTGTCCCTCGCCGCGAAGCATGTCCGAGGGGACGGCCAGGCTTGCAAGGTCGCCGAAATCGGCTGAAGCGGGCGTTATGCCGCAGGTATCCAGTATCCGTGCGAACTGTTCATTTCTCTTTGAAAAAAACGACAACGCATCGCGCAAGAGCCCCTTGCGCATTCGCTCGAGCGCATCAGGGGATTTCTCGAAAAGGTCGTTGCGACCGATGAGCTCACGGACCTTCTTGACATAGGGGTCTGAGAGCAGTGAGCTGTTAGAAGCTTTATCATGGATCTCTCCAACGTTCATGGCATGCACCTTTGAAGGAATGCGTCGTTTAATCATATAACCATTTCGTTTGTGGTTAATACGGCCTTAGGAAGAATCCACGATACAATTCCAATATGTCATGGTGTCAATGGCACATCATGCGCTCAGCGTAACTGTTTTGAATGATGAAAAGAAATGGTGACCATGCAGCTTTCAGGGATTCTTTTTGACATGGATGGTGTGCTCATCGACTCGAGCTCCTCCTGGCTCGAGGCGTTCAACCATGCGCTCGATACGTATGGGCATGAAGCAGTCAGCATGGAGGAGTTCATGGACACCTACTGGGGTGACGACCTGCGCGACATACTTACGCGGCTGGGCCTTGACGTGGGTATAGCGGACTTTTGCACCAACGTCTATCCTGAGCATCTCGGCAGCGTACGCATCATGCCCGATACGAAACGGGTCCTCAAGGAGCTCTCCGACTACCCGAAGGCGATCGTGACGAACACCGCCTACGACTGCACGGCACATATACTCGAGGAGTTTGGCATCGGCGATGCGTTCGACACCATTATGACGGCCGACAGGGCAGGCAAGGGAAAACCTGCGCCCGACATCCTCTTTGCCGCATGCGACGAACTGGGCATTTCATCTGACGAGGTGGTTCTCGTTGGTGATACGAACGTCGACGTGAGAGCGGGGTCCACAGCAAAGATACCCGTCATCGGGGTGGGAGTGAAGGCAGACATCACGATCTCGTCGATTGGCGAGCTGCCGGCCATCATTGCATCGATCGCCTCTTCCAAGCTGCTATAAGGCATCCGCGCCGCGCTACCCCATATCGCTTGGAGAATAGACACGCACGCCAAATGTATCCTCGATATCGGAGGAAAACAACGTGAAGTCCTTGTCAAGCGATACGAGCCCGATGTCCCTTCCTTGATCCTCCTGAAGCGTGACGACCTCTGCAAGCAACTCGAGGTCACCCTGTTCGGGCAGCAGGTCAACACGCTGTGCCAGCTTCCTCAGCCGATGCGATATGGCCATTCGATGTGTCTTTTCCTCGAAGAGGCGCTCCAGTGTAGGTATGTAGCGAAGGTAAAACGCACGGATAGACCCAATGAGGTCTTCATCATAGCACACGGGCGTTTTTAGGGCATAGGTATCGACGAGGTCACTGAAACGCTTGTCGATGGTGGAGCACAGCACATCCGCATCGAATCGCGAGTGGTGTTTGCAAAATGAACGTATCTGCACCTTGGTGAACTCGAGATGGTTGCGCAGCTCGTTGACGACTGAGGGAGTCATGATGACGATGTTTTCGCTGATAAGGGACGATGCATCGAGCAGTGGCCTGTCCTTGAATCGGTATTCCCCTATGTCATCGCTTATAAGCCCGTAGGCAACGTTGGTGTCTAGTGCGACCGCCGTGCCCATGGGGCGCTCAGGACGGCTTACAGACGGCTCGGTCATGTCGAGATTAGACCATATCTCCCCATGCCATTGCTCAAGGGACCTGTGGTCAGGCTCGATCATCTCGACTGCCTTGAAGCAATAAAGTGCCCTCGTCCACTGCTCCTGTTCGATATATTTTTTCACCAGATAAGCAAGATAACCTACATCATAGGTGAGTCGCACCTCGTTCATCTGGTAGTTGAGTGGTATGTAGCCGTGCTCGTCTGCTTCGGCATGGGTGAAGTCCTCGATGATGCGCTTCTTGAGGTCCTTGATGTCCTGTCTCGAGGTATCGTACTGCAAGATCACATTGCTTATGAGCAGCATGTAGCGATGCATGAATCGCTTGTTGTAGGGAGACATCGTGTCCTGTATCGAGCTTAGCGCGCCCTCGAGCAAGGACAAGAATTCGGTACGTAGATGCTCGTTTTCCTCGCAATGAACACGCAGGCGGACGTAGGCGTCACGGATGTGGAGAACGAGAAGGTCGTACAATCGCTCCTCGATATCATTTCGGATCTTTTGCAGATACCTCTCCTCGCGCCTGAGTATGTCATTTCCCATCTATTCAAGATGGAGATAAGGACATAAATAAGATATGCCGAAGCCACGAGGTATCTATTCCTTCCAGTAATCCCGCTGGCGATAGAGCTCTTGGGGATCGATAAAGAGATTAGGATACGGCTCGATGACCGTCTGTTCAAGCACGTAGTCGTCCTCGAACCGCAACGCCCACGTAACGATAAGCGCCCTGAGCGCACTGAGGGGCACCAGACCTTCACGATACTCCTTGACTATGGAGAGGAAGTGGGCGCGCTCCCTGGCTGAGAGCTCACGCGAGAAATACCCAAACATGTGTTCCATTACGTTTATGTATGATCCCGGACGCGGAGGGGATGCGAACATCGTATCGAGGTGTACCCTGTATATATCTAACAGCTCATCGAAATCATAGAGATGCTGATTTGCCACAACTCGCCCCATTTCCCTGAGCTCGTTCTGATTATAGGCCATGAAAAGATACTTGTTCTGCGTATGGAACGCGATCAGGTCTTTCAGGGTGTGGGCCTTGGCCATCTCACGATATCTGGCATGCATGAATACCTTCGTCAGGAAATGTTCACGGATCCGGATGTTTTTCAATCGAAGCTCATCCTCCATCGCCAGTGTGGGATGTGCATCCAGGAGTGTGCGAGCAAACAATCCGCTTGTCTTTTCCAGCACGAAAGGACTTTCGATGCCTCCGTATGCCTTGGCGTCACGGAGACCGCATGAGGGGGAACGCCCTTTCAGTATGCATCCATCGATATCGCCAACAGATGCCACGAATGTCTCAGAAAACGACTCCATGAGCTTAGTGACATCCCTTAGCGTGTCACGTTGGACCATATGCGTCTCTCCATCAGACCTCACGAGCCTGACCGGGTTGCGCGGCACCCCAAGGCCAATCTCAACCTCGGCGCATACTGGGACATACTCGACATGGCCGGATAACGCATTGACTACGTCGCTTGAGATGATATCACCATTGTATCGGCAATGCTCGAATCCTAGGCATCTGCTTACCACGATGCGTGGCCGTGGATGGCGCATGACTGTATATCAATGCCAAGATATTTAGCATTACCTATTAGCACGAGAGAGGCGAGAGCATGAAAGGATGCCCTGATCGAGGCGGTAAACACATTCTGGTAAATCCTCTTTTTCATTTACCAACGCTTTATGCGAGGTTTCCAGCTTCGCTTCGTATAGTGGCTGTGCTTGTGTTCGGCGATTGCGCAAATGCTGGAAAAAGAAATGATGAGAACGAAGCCGATGAATAGGAGAAGACCGATGAATCTGTAATAGTAGATTCCTATGAGCGCGCCAGACAAAACGAGCATGACGCCTAAGAATTTTGCAGCGACCGTCTGCTCTCTCCCCCTGTGTCATATAGAATGCCCCAACCATATAAACTAAACGATGCAACGTGGCATCGGTACCATCTTTCTACCAATAACGCCAAGGCGTAGGAAAAGAGTGTTGTGGATTTTTAAGCGTATGATTTTCTAAAAAAAGATTTAATATTCCTCGCGAAAACCACGTAAGCATAGTGTTTTGTAGGTTTTTATGTACGCTGTTTTAACGTTCGCCATCCCTGTAACGCACGAAGTAGGCATGGACATACCCAGCGCCGAGCACGATAAGGAACACAGGCACGTAAAGCAGGTCAAAAACACCGACCACATCATGGATGATCTCGATTTCAATGTCTACAATTATGCGCTCGAGGAGACTCACGATTATCCATAGTGTAATGACACCAAACACCGCATTGGTAAGTGGGCGTACCCAAAAGTCAACATCTTCGTTGTATTTGAGAAAGTAGTCCGTATAATTTGATAGAAGGAAAACAACGAAGAATAGACGCACGTTATCAAACAGGAACTGCCCCACCGTTGTAATGACGTCGTATTCCACATGCACTGAATGCCATTCCATGCCCCCTATCTGGATCAAGACATAAGCAACGATGACAAGAGCCAGTATGCTTATGCATGAAACGATAAGCGGTCCCAGTACCCCAAGCGGTGCGAATAACGACGTGTCACGATTCCTTGAAGCCATGCGCTGTCCTCCTTCTTCTACTGATGCGAATATGGAATTGTTGTGTCCATCGTTTTATAATGGTATCCGTCACATCGTGCCTAAAAAGCGTCCCTGGATTCTGTATCCCCACAGGTAAGCCATAACAATGCCAGATGAAAATGACGAACATATTATAGTATGGCAAAAGCGTGCGAGTTTCAACTGATCTCTGATTCTAAAATAATTGTGTCATTGACGTGAAAATATGTAATAATATATAATGAGTTATTTTATTATATGTCTAATTTTGGCGTAGATATGAGCTTTAACTATGCAAAGATTTATATACCTCGATGAAATGATTATCGCATACTCATTATCTTAGTAGAGGAGTGCCGGAGGAGTTCCCAAGGTGTTCGCTAGTTATAAGATGTGGGTAATAGTAGAAAAGAGGTGAACATCAATGGGTTAC